>QENC01000003.1 GCA_003331005.1 Candidatus Tokpelaia sp. JSC085 | reverse complement strand
TCGGTGTATCCGAAAACGTTTTTGAGAACGTTTCGAACCCACCTTCCGATCGTAGAAAGAAATAGCAAATAGCATAGGCTCTGTTTTTATCAACGGCTCTGCCGTCCTCCACTTTGTTCCGGCCCTACGGGTGACTAAAACAATAGCCTATTCTGTTCAGTAAGTGTCAAGACGAAGGACGTCTTCTCTTTCCTCCTCGCCGGAAGGCTCGTCAGACAAAGGACTGAAAGGAAAAGACACTCTCTTTATGGTATAACATTACATTAGGCGTCTCTTTGGAGAGTTCTCAGCAGCTGAATCATAAGCCCATAAGCCATATGGCACGCTGAAATTTCTTTTCCTAGAACATTCCCCATAAAGTCTGCAGCACTCTTGTCATGTTTCCATCAAGTGCATAACGATTCAACCATATCTACCTGCAATTCATTCATAGCTAATCTAAGACTCTCTGATAGAGCACTCATCTTCCATACATAAATAATATCACTTCTTAATACAGAAGTCAACGCAAATGTTCTTTTTCCTTTCAGTCCTTTGTCTGACGAGCCTTCCGGCGAGGAGGAAAGAGAAGACGTCCTTCGTCTTGACACTTACTGAACAGAATAGGCTATTGTTTTAGTCACCCGTAGGGCCGGAACAAAGTGGAGGACGGCAGAGCCGTTGATAAAAACAGAGCCTATGCTATTTGCTATTTCTTTCTACGATCGGAAGGTGGGTTCGAAACGTTCTCAAAAACGTTTTCGGATACACCGACTATGTTTTATATATTTATTTAAATATTCAGTAAATATTTTGATTAATATTTACTGAATTATTTAAATGAGTATTTATTATATGTATTTGTTTTCCACATGCTGGGAATTCAGGACCTGGACCTGGATTATATAGAATATAAATCTGTTTTAAGCCGTAAAATTTGCTCACTGTGACGTGTTTAGATATTTTAGGTAGAAACCCACATGAACCATAAAAATCTGCTTCTTTGGTCTTTAAAAAGGGTATTGACAAAGCACATTCTTTGCACTAGACAAGGAGATAAAAAGTGGCGCTACCATGCACGAACATAATGTTTGCAACGGAATCGAAGTATGCCATCTATTTATGATTGGAGTTTAAATCCTCTCTCAAACCAAACTGCTGATCTTAGTATTAATTGGAGAGAAGGACAGCCACCGTCTACAGTGAATAATTCTGCACGTATGATGATGACTCGTATGCGGCAGTTTATGAACGACTTGACTGGACTACACATGCTGATGTCTGCTGGATCAGGAAATATTCTCCGAGTAAATCTATCCAGTCCTGTATCCACTTATGTCCCAGGCCTGATGGTTATTGCTAGAGCAGAATCTGCAAATACCGGTCCAACAACTCTTGGTGTTTTCAATTTAGAAGCAAAAAATGTTTACAAAAGTAATGTTGCTATTGGTGTTACTCAATTAGTTGGTGGAGAAATCTATCCAGATGGAATTTATATGTTTGTCTATAATTCCTCAATGGACAAAGATGCAGGTGCATTTATGCTTCTTAATCCGACTCCTCCGAATCCTTACGTAGAAGTCCCAACTGGGTCTCTTATGGCTTTTGCTGCTCCAGGATTAATTCCTGATACTCATTTGTATTGTGATGGCTCGGAAGTTTCTAGAGACGATTATAATCGGTTATTCATTGCGTTAGACAGAGGGCGCATTTGGGGACTAGGGGATGGTAAAACAACTTTTAATTTGCCAGATCTAAGAGGATCTTTTCTTCGGGGTTTCGATGATGGCAAGGGATTAGATCCAGACAGGACTTTTGGTAAGCAACAGACTGATTCTTTTAAAGAGCATAATCACATTGGAAGTGAAATAGCAGAAAGCGGTTTACACAATCACGAATATCCTGGGTTTGAACAAACTCGTCTTTTTTATGCAGCACCTGGTCGCTATCTTCTACATGAACCCGGGGAGACAGTTGATCATAAAACTTTAGATTCAGGAATTCACACCCATACCTTAACAATAGCGAATGAAGGTGAAAAGGAAACACGACCAGTTAATCAAACTGCTTTTTATGGAATACGTATTTGACCAATAATATTGTACCTATGTTAGGCGTTTCCGACAGTAAAAAGGTCAGTCTCGTTGTTTATAATGGCCGTCAAGTTGCACACACAAATTTATTTAGGCTATTTGAGAGTGTTTTAGATGAACAGTATTTCCAAAATAAGATCCAAGAGTGTTTTGGAAATACGGACTTTTTTACTCGTTTAAAGAGTTTTCTTGATGAAGCTGCTCAAGATACACCAAACGGTAGAGAGAAAAAAGAACAAGTGAAGACTCTTATGGCAATAATTGATCGTATTGTTAGAAGTTGAAAATGGAAGCGACTATAACAATCCAATTATCAGAGAAGATTGTAGAAGTTTTCTCCGGTAAAGCTAAATATCGCTGTGCATATGGAGGTCGTGGTTCAGGAAAGAGTTTTTCTTTTGCAAAGATGGCTGCTATTAGGGGATATCAGTTAGCTCGAGAAGGAAAGAAAGGATTAATAGTTTGTGCAAGACAGTTCATGTCTTCCCTTAATGAATCTTCTATGTCTGAAATAAAAAGAGCCATTGCCGATGAGAAATTTCTTTCATCTAACTACGATGTTGGAGAGAAGTTTATCAGAACAGCAAAAAGTAAATGGGTTCAAGGAAAAATAGAATTTGACTTCGTTGGTATACAGAGAAATCTTGATTCAATCAAGTCTAAATCTCAAATTCATATTCTTTGGATCGATGAAGCTGAAACAGTGACAGAAACTGCTTGGGATAAAATCATTCCAACCGTACGTGAAGAACATTCAGAAATATGGGTGACTTGGAATCCTGAAAGGAAGAAAAGTGCGACACATATTAGATTTAGAGAAAATACACCTAACAATTGTAAAATTGTTCAAGTGAATTGGAAAGATAATCCTTGGTTTCCACATTCTCTTGAAGAATCAAGAATAGAAGATTTAAACAAACGTCCTGAACAGTATGCACATGTTTGGGAAGGTGACTTTGTCACAGCTTATGCAGGTGCATACTTTACGCAGTATATTCATAGTGCACGAAAAGAAGGACGGATCGGAAATATATCGGCTGATCCATTAATAAAAATCCAAGCGTTTTGGGATATTGGTGGGACAGGTGCACAAGCCGATGCAACCGCAATTTGGATCTGCCAATTGATTGGAAGAGAGATTCGCGTTCTTAACTATTATGAAGCACAAGGTCAACCTTTATCTGAACATGTAAATTGGCTCAGAGACAAAGGATATGACCATGCTTACATGGTTCTTCCGCATGATGGTGCAGCAGGCGACAAGGTCTATTCTACATCATATGAAGCTGCCCTTCGTTCTGCAGGCTTTAAAGTCACAGTGATTAAAAATCAAGGAACTGGAGCTGCTGCTCAACGTATCGAAGCAATACGGCGTATATTTCCTTCTATATGGTTTAACGAACAAACGACTAAAGCAGGTTTGGAAGCTCTGGGCGCGTATCATGAAAAAAGGGACGAACATCGTGGTATTGGTCTTGGTCCTGCTCATGATTGGAGCAGTCACTCTGCTGATGCCTTTGGATTAATGGCAATCACTTATAGTGAACCTCAAGAACAAAAAGACAGAAAAAGATATATGTATCAACAATATGGTACAGGAAAAGGGTCATGGCTTAGCCGTTGATACACATGCATACCACAGCGCATGACTGAATGAACTGACTTTTTATCTTATTCTACCTTTAGCGCTAGCCCAAGTTGGCATAATCTTCTGATAGCTTCAGAGCGTGTAGCAACACGATTATTGAAACGCCAATCATCAACAGATGTCAATTCGTCATCTGACATCATGATGGGAATACGATGTTTCCGTAGTTTTTTATTCATAATAACCTCAATATAACCTCAATGTACTAAATCAGCACAAAAAGCGCTTGACGCATATTACACTTTCATGCATAAATTGCAAATCAGCACAAGTGACGCCTATTATTTAACAAAAATAAGAATATTTTTAATATTTAAGTGAATTAAAAACAGAAAGTTTGCAACCATTTATCGAAGCTGCAGCAGGGGAACAGATTGGCGTCAACTCCACCAACACAGACGTTAGCGCGTCCATATCATCATCACTTTCAAAAAGGTTGAAAAGATGAAGAAGAACATGATAATGTCATACGAAAGAGATCAGAATTATGTTTCTGAAGCCGAGCAGGATTTATTGGGATCATGTCTCTCCAATCCTGTCTGTTATACAGAGATACGTTCAATAATTAAAGAGACCCATTTCATACATCCTGTCCATCAAGCAATCTACAAAGGCTGTATAGACTGCTTTGATTGCTATAACACATTGAATGTTCCTTTAATTGCAAAACAGTTTTCTGTTGAAGATAATGTTAAGCTAAAACACGAATATGGTAAGGATTATATGGAGTATATGAATATGACGTTAGCGAATGCACTCACTGGAGTATCTGGAATAAAAGAGCGTGCACACGCTGTTCTTACACAATGGGCAAGGATAAAGTTATCTGAAAAAGCCGAAGATTTCGTAAAGAAAACAAAAAGACCATTTGTCAATCTTGAAGAACTCGTTTCCACATTTAATAGTGATGTAGAGTCCATTCTATCAGAATGCCGTCATGAAGCAAAGCGTAAGACCAGAGATAATATAACAAATGCTCTGAATGAAGCCTTATTGCATGCAGAAGATGCTAAAAATAATAAAAATAGATTAACAGGCATCACTTGGGGTCTTCTTGATTTAAATAGAAAAACTGGTGGCATTCAAAAAAGAGACCTGACTTTGGTTGGGGCACGTCCAAGTATGGGTAAGACGACTTTTGCCACTTCTATTGCTATTGCTGCTGCAAAAGGTGGGACAGGTGTTGGTATTATCTCACTTGAGATGGATAGAACCAAACTTGCAGCTCGGATGGCATCTGATCTTGCTTATGACTGGGATGTTAAAGTTCCCTATTTTGATATCATAAATGGACAGATTTCTGATGATGATTTGCAATCCATAAAAAGGTCCTGTGATTGTACTTCAGCACTTCCGATTATGATCGATGATCAATCAGGACTGACGATAACTGACATTCGTATCAAGCTAGAAAGTATGATAACGAATTTTAAGGAACAGAAAGTTCCACTGAATCTATTGATCATTGATCACCTTGGTCTTATTAGATCTAGCAATCGCTACTTGGGTAACAGGACAAATGAGATTGCTGAAATTACCGCAGGTTTAAAATCAATGGCACGTGAATATAACATAGCTATTATACTGTTATCTCAGCTAAATCGTCAATTAGAAACCCGTGTGGATAAAAGGCCTCAGCTTGCTGATTTACGGGATTCTGGCGCTATTGAACAAGATGCAGATACAATCTTGTTCCTTTATCGAGAAGACTATTATCTCTCACGAGAAAGATACAAAGAAACAGGGTGTTTTGAACACGCTGATGTCGCTACACAAAACACAATGGAAATTGCAATAGCAAAACAGCGCAATGGAGATATCACAAAAGTAAATGTATTTACTGATATGGCATATTCAGTGATTAGAAACGGCATTTTCATCTAGAAAAAGGAGCTACAAATGACAAAGATCACCCAGAAATGGACTTCTAACTATGTCGTTGTTCCAAATAGTCTTGTTGAAGATCATCGGTTATCTTTTGAAGCAAGAGGGGTCCTATGCTATTTGTTATCAAAACCTAATAATTGGAAAATTCAGATAAGAGATCTCCAAAAACAAGGTAATCTTGGACGCGATAAAACCTATCGTCTTTTGAAGGAATTACGTAATATAGGTTATCTTGAACATATTGTCAACAGAAATAAAAAATCACAAATCATTAGTAAAGATTACATTATCTACGATGTTGCTAAAATTAATAGTGAAAGGCTTTCTCTTGATCTGGATAAATCGGATAGTGTAAATTCCGATGGAATAATATATAATAAAATTAAGAATAATAAGAATAGTTTGTCCGAAACATATTTATTCCCTGTAAATTCAAAGCCTTCAAATAATATAAATGAGCAGGACCCCTTTGAAGGTGGTTGGAAAGCGTATACAAAAGATCCTGAGATGTCTACTTCATGGAAAAAGCTTAGCGAGGAAGAGATCCCTGAAGACGATTCTGGGAGAGATGCGCGTTCTCCATTCACTGATGCTGGTTTTGGCAGCAATATCAAGGAAATTGAAGACGAGATACAAAGAGAACACAAAAGAGAACACAATGGTCACGAGGTAAAAACATCACCTAGAAAAACATCCTATTGGGAAGAATTCAAAAGAATGTTTATGTCTGAGCCTAAAGAGCTATAGGAATACATAGCTGAATGCTGGGTAGAATGTCAATATAAAAATAGGAAATCCGCTGAAGCTGCTCTCTTTTTTATAATTATAATCTTGAACCCGGAAGCACTTGGCCCACTAATTGACGCGACAGCATGGCTTTTCAGTATGATCTCCATATCTCACTAACCAATTTTCAGAACAAGAAGGCAGATTAAAATGGGTGGAAGTAGTAAAAGAACAAAAAGTAGTAGCGATAATTCAGGAGAATGGCATTCGGCTTCCGGTCCTCCTAGTTGGGCACTTCCAGATTTCCAAGGTTCGCTTGATGAAGCACGTCGTATCTATAAAGAACGTAAGGGACAAGGTCGTCCTGAACTAAGTCAAGGGACACAAGATGCTATTGGTGGGTTAAATGGTATGCCTGGACAATGGCAGAATCCTTGGTCTAGCGAGAGTAATCTTAGGGGAGTTGCAAGTGGAGCTGAATTGGGAATCAATAATCCTGAATTTCAGAAGAATTTGCAGAATGCTCTTGGGATGGCATCTGGGAAGATAAATTCTATGTTTGCAGGTGCTGGTCGCTCAGGCAGTGGCGCCAATCAAGCAGTTGCTGGGAGAGAACTTGGAAACATTGCATCTCAAACTGTTCAAGATCAATATAATAAAGATCGTGCAGCTCAATTGCACGCAAATCAGCAGATAGATCAAGCAACTGGGAATCGTCTTTCTGGTCAAGGAAACGCTTGGGAAAATGCTATACAGGGTTCATCAGTGCAGGACAAATGGAATCAACAAAACAATCAGTGGAGTGAACTACAGCGCTGGCAAAATGCTATCCAGCAAGGGACCATAGGAGCTACAGAAGGTTCTGGGACTTCTACTGGGAAACAACTTGGATCTTCTAGGACCAAAGATAGCGGCAATCCTTTAGGTGATATTGCAAACATTGTTTCTGGTGTTGCAGGGATTATGTATCCTCCTGCTGGCTCTGCAGCAGCGTCGAAAGGTGTTGGTATGAAGTCTAAGGGATAAAGGTTGTTCACAAAAATGACTACACTGGATAATATTCTGAAAAGTCTGTTTCGTTATTCTACAAATGATAATGATCATGATACTAGAATTGCCTATGCTGGGCCAGTTCGTGAAGATGATCGTTGGAAAGGACCTGGACTAGAGTATCCTAATCCTTTAGATCAATATTTGGCATCAATAAAATTAGGTCAAGAGCATAAAGAACAACAGGATGCAAGTATTCCAGAGTATAAACCTATATCTCCGGTGAATCCTAGTACAGAATCTGTTTCTCAGCCCAATTTACTTCAACGTTATTTAAAGAGCGATATCTCTTCTAGAATTCAGGACTATCTTGTTGGTCTTGGACAAGGAAAAACTCCAAGTGAAAGTTTAGCAATGGGTTCTCGATATTTGTCAGAAAAAGTAGATGAACGGAATAAGAGGAATCAAACTGTTGACTATTTAATTGGTCAAGGATATTCGGAACAAGATGCAAAAACGATTGCTAGTGATCCGGCTCTGTCAAGGCAAATCATTATACAGAAAATTGGTGGTATTGATCCGGAATTAAAACAACGTCAACTTAAAGCTGCTATAGATAAAACTGAAGCGGAAGCTTATAGGATCAGGAATCCAATATTTACGCCTCCATCAGGATACGGTTATACCTCTAAAGGAAATTTGGAACCTATAAAAGGTGGTCCTGTTGATCGTGCAATTCATATCCAAGAGGAAGCTGAACAGAACAAAGAAATAAATCACGCTGGACGCGCTCAATATGGACTTGAAACTCTTTATAGATTGAGAACCTTGTTCAAGGAAAGTGGAGCAGTTGGTGGCTCTAATAAAGCCAAACTTTTTGGATTCTTGCATCCTTCTGATCGTGTCGATGCCAGAACGATGATTTCTAGTCTGCAGGGATTAATCGCTTCTGATATGTTGGAGAGTGCAAAGGCAGGTTCTACAAATGGTGCTTCTGGATTCGGAAATCTTAGCAATGTAGAGTATCAAGGTCTTGCTAATCAGATTGCTGCTTTATCTGAAGACATGAGTGTTGCAGAACTTAATAAATCTTTTAATGTAATCGAAAGTTATTTGAAAAAATCATTTCCTTCTAGAGAAGAAATACCTACTTCAACAAGAGTAATAAATCCAAATGGCATACCCACTAGACCTAATTATCTAGGTTGGGAAGAATTATAATGGCGCAACGTAAAATCTTAATAAATAAGAAGTATAAAATACTTGTTGATGAAAAATTCTTTGATCTTCAAGAAGATAAGCAACAGGCTTTTGTCAAAGATATATATGATTATTTAGAAGAGAAATATGCACGGAAAGGATCAGAACGTGAGCAACAGCTTGCAGATCAAAAGCCATCAACATTAGGTGCTTTTGGTCACGGAGCTTTGCAGGGAGCATCCTTTGGATTCTCAGATGAATTAAGAGGAGGGATCGCTGCAGCTCCTTCTGCTATTTCCAATATTGCAAAATATGTAACTGGAAATAGCCCAAATTGGGATGAAACATCTGAAATTTATAACCGGCAAAGAAATCTAGAACGTGATTTATTAGACAATGCTGCACTGGAACATCCTATTGCTACTACAACTGGAAATATTGCTGGTGGTATCGGTAGTGCATTTATACCAGTTGGAGGTCCCTTAGCCCGTGGCGCTTTAACGCTACCGAAAGTTGCTGCCACAGGGGCAGCCTTTGGAGGATTAGATGCTATTGGTCGATCAACCGGCCAAACGAAAAGCGATGCATTATATGGCACAGTTCTTGGCAGTGTAGGAGGTCCAGCACTCCACTATGGTATTGAATTATTACGTCCTCTCGGTGGATATGCTGCAACGCATTTATCTAAGACCGGCAGAGCCGCAATGAAAAAATTAAAAGATCAAGGTGTTTCTTATACTGCAGCAAAACATTTCGGTCGTGAACTAGATGAAGCTGGAATAGGCAATATCAGCGAAGCTCTAGCTGATAAAGGACCAGGAACACGTGTTCTTGATCTTGATCCAAGATTGACTGCACGTGCTGAAGATGCGGCTGTTTCTGGTCTTCCTGAAGCTGAGAATATATTAACTAGAGAGCTTACTCAACGTTCCAGTGAAGCACCACAGCGTATTTACGACCGTGTAAATGAAGTTGTTGGTCAGCCAAGAAATTATGAAGAGTACATTCGTGAAATTCAAGCAAGACGTGCTGCGGAAACAGCGCCTCTTTATGAAGCTGCACAAGATGCAGTTGTTCCAATTGACAGTGAATTCCTGAAAATATTGCAGACACCAGCAATGAAATCAGTTGATCAGAAAGCTGATACTTTAAGGCTTAATCTTCAGGAACACTTAAATAACGGTGGAATAACTGTTCGTGATCTTCATCTGAGAATGCAAGAGCTTGGTGATGACATTAGTGTGGCAAAACTGGCTGGTCGTAATAATGAAGCCCGTGCATTGACTCAGATCAGAAATCAACTTCGTTCTAAAGCGGAAGAATTATCGCCTGAGTTTAAAGACGCTCAAAGAATTTATGCTGAACAAAGTAAAATTCTAGACGCTGCTGGAATGCAAAGACCTGATAAGTCTCAAGGAACAGCAAAACTTATTTTTGATAACAATGTTACGCCGGAGAAACTTCGTAATCAAGTTGCAAAAATGAGTTATGCAGAAAAAGAGGCCTTACAGGCTCGTACGCGGCAAGAGTTGAGAAACCGTGCAGGATCTTCCAGTAAAGAAGATGAAGCGCTCATAGGTTATTTTCAGACACCTTATGCTGTTAAAAAACTACGTATTATTCTAGGCGATGAAGATGCAATTCGGTTATTAGATACACTGAAACGCGAAGAAGCCTTTAAACGTGTTCAAAATCAAATCCTCGGAGGATCTCAAACAGCCAGGAGACAAGCACGGCAGAGGGAAGACTTTACAAGTCCTAAAGAACTTCCAAATACTTTCACGCGCCTTCTTAGAAGAGTGTATGCTAGCGCTATTCGTGCTCCGTATAATGCACGGCAAATCAGGAATGCTGATCTCCTTTCTTTGGGATCCGGAGAACGAACAGATATAATATCGAGAGAATTGAAACGTATTCGTAAACTGTCTTCTGGAAGAAACAACGGTTCACTTCGTCAGGCAAACATAGGAGGACGAGCTTTTAATGAATACTTGGGAGACGAGACTCGATAAATTCTGGTTTCAACATTCATGCATTTTCTAAACAAGACCATAAGCAATTGATCTAAAACCGTAAGAGCAGTCAATGACAAGAAATTTTGTATTATTAATTTGCATTTTTCTTGCTGGGTGTCAGTCTATCAAATACATAGATAAAGGTTTGAGCACTTTACAAGGCCAGCCATATCAATATGCCTTTAATATATTAGGTTTTCCAGATTCAGAAAGTCATATTGCAGGAAAGCGTGTTTTCTCCTGGGAAATCAATGAACTGAGACAGTACTTAGCGCCAAATATGCACACAACAACTATTTATGGGGGAGACACAAGTCCTCTTCATGTTCAAACATACGGACCACTGGTTCAATCATACAATGCCTATTGCAAAATTGATCTAATTGTAAATGCTGATGATATCATAGAATACACAAAGTACACAGGGAATGTAGGAGGATGTCAGAAATATGATCGTTTGCTTGCACCTAAAAAGGTCAAGGTTGACATTCAAACTCTAGAAGAACGAGATCGGATGTTTCTCTTTTCACACAGAAAGGACAAGAATCCATAATGGGTATCATAAATGTTTTCTATACTTAACGAAGACGATATCATATCCTTTCTGTTTTAACCCTCTCTCCCATCCTTTTCTTCCTAAGATTGTGAAGTCTTCTGCACCAATACTTCTTGCATAGTCTTCTAGAATGTAGAGATATTCTACCAGTTTAATTCCACCTTTACCTGCAAGATCGAGAAGTGTGATCCTTTTCTTGCCGTTTTCAGCTATATCCAACTCTAAAAGAACAAACGCTATGAATTCATTATCTTGTTTATTGAGAATGAACCAGAGTTGATTAGCTCCTTGTGTAATTCTTTTGATGAGACTTTCCATCGTTGTATCTTCAGGAAACCGATCGACGATCTTTTTGAAAGACTCAATTAAATCAGGAATATAACCTTTCACTCGTTCCCATGGAAGAGAAATGGCAGGTATCACTTGATACATTAAAACCTACCAGATGGTATGAGTTCAACATCAACTCCATCAAGATAAGTCCAATCAGTATTGGCAGGAATTCTTACTTTAAATCGATGGAATTTTGCTCGAGATCGAATATAGACATTATCATTTCTATCAGAGGGTGTAGATTCAGATGTCCAGTGAATATTTCCCCTTAGCCGAAGAGTGTTTCTTCTTCCAGCAGATAGATAAATTTCATTCGCATCTGAAATAATCCTTATCTTTCCCAACCGAAAAAAATTCTGACCTGTTTCTCCTACTTCATATGTCGTAACTCGAGCTTCCATATTTTGTCCGTGAAAAGCTCCAATTTCTAATCTACCAGAAATTCCTCTCATGATACCCATAAGTACTGGAGAACTGGCTTTCCAAATACGAGCATCGAGAGAATAAGGTAATCTATCAAGATCAGCTTTATCCGAAAACTGTCCTGTTTCTTGATCTGTACCTTTTGTTTCAAATGCATCCATTTCTTCAAGTGAGACTCCGAAAGTATAAATTTGAACAAAATCATAAATTGGCGTATCTAATTCTAAAACTGTCCACTTCTTAAGAAGCCAATCAAAACTTAGTATCATATCATAAATACCATTAGAATTAGAATCTATTCCCCAATAGACTCTATTATAAAAAGGATCTATAACTCCTTTTATAGTATCTAAATCAATACTAGAAAGATCTTGAAAATAAGTCCTGTCCACTTTCTCAAACCCAATAGCTTCTATTACTGGAAAACCAGCTTCAGCTGTAATCATAAAGAATCCACCGGCATCAGCATAGAAAATCTGTTCACCTCTAGACGCAACTGAAATTGGATTCCGAGCACCTCTTTTTTCCTGCACCTTTTGAAACCTGAATATTTCAACTGATCCAGGCATAAAAGTGCCGTAGTAGATTGCTGTGTCTAGAAAAATAATGGGGTTTGATGTTTCCGAACTCGTGTGAACATTTCCACCATCGAAGAATTCTTGCCAATCAGAAAAATATTCTGGATCACCAACATTCCAACGGTCTGGATCATTCAACCCGGACCAAATGATCATTCCGGAATTATAATTTAAGAGAACAACTGGCTCTTTTCCACTTGTATCCACTAAACTGCCGTCTTGAAGACCCATGATAGCAACAAAATTACCCCATATTTTAACAATGGATCCTAATGGCGCTTTAACAGTATACGGTGTTTCTCCTTCGAGAATAGGTTTCTCCCCTAAATCTCTCATGTGGTCATCTGTAACTAACATGGTCTGTGGCGGATCATTTCCATTTGTTATTATGACTTGCTGTCCCCATGCAGCAAAACTCCATGGATTTTCAACTGAAGCATTATAAACTGTGTCTGGCTTAGTGACATCTATCCATCCAGTTGCAAGACTAGACAGAGCAAAGATCTTTGTTTCAGTGCCTAGAAAAATAGTAAAACTAATTCCAGATCTATGACGAACTGCAATCGCACCTAGAGGAACTTCGTGTATTGGAAGAGAAAGATTCATAGGAGCAAAGTTTTTTGCTGGTATGACACATCCTAATGCAGGGAAAACATTCGTAACATCATCACTATATTGATTCAGAAAATCTGATACATCAGGCCTGTAATCCGCAATAGGAATCATACCCATCTGTTAATAGCTCCTTGTAGCTTTGATCCTACCAGTTGCAAGACGTTTTGATGTTTCTGCTCTAAGAACATTCCTCTGTTCTATAAAGTCGTTGTTTGCTTCAGCAGCAAGGTCAGCATCTTTAATATAGTTTTTATATAGGAGATATTTTGCTCTAGCCTTGATCATGTCACATGCTTCTTCAAACCAAGGGTATAATTCATTTGGATTTTCTATTGATTTCAAGCGTAAAGGAGAAACGATCAAGCGGATCTGATAAGGTCCTCCAGAAGGTATTGGAAAAAGACGAATTGTCTTATCTAAATAAGAATAAGAAGCTGGTATGCCATATGATGGAACACTATCCTTGTCAGCTGGATCTATTCGGACTAATTTACGGTTAACACCTGCACCGTCATAGCAAAAAGCATCTGTAATTCTAATGATATTTTTCAAAACTGGAACAGTACTGGCCTGATAAACAGGCTGTTTATCTATAGTTTGGAAAATCATGTCTCGTGTTTCATTAAACCAATAATGATCACGTTCACAAAAACGAATAGCTTCCAAAACACTGAATTCTATTTGAGCAGTATAATTTCCCATATCATCATTCGCTTCATCAGCAATAACAGAACATATGGAAGTAAAAGTATTCGGTTTTAAACGAAGAAAGGTATTGTTTTGACTGCTACTTGTTACTTTCATTATCATTAAAATAAAATATTTAACGAGGATCGATAGCTTCAATTACAATAGATACACGTCCAGAAGTTGTAGTATTTGCAGTGTTACGAACAATCGATAGATCATATTCATCACAACTGTAATTCCACATATTAGAAACATGAGCACCTGATATATTCATATCGGTATAAGTAGGAGCACGTCCAGTCAACGAAAGATCTTTAACAAGAGCGGTATCACCAGCAAAAACTGATAAAGTGCCGGCACTAAAAGATTCTCCAAGCAGAACAAATCCACGGACCAAAATCATGTTCCTGCAAACACGTCCTAGAAAAGTAATGCGTTCAGCGTCTTTTCCAAAAACATCTGCGCGAAAGAATGTGGTCTGTTCCTCATGTAAAGTGCGGCCAAAAATAGGAGCAGGTACTTCAGCCATTTTTATAATTCCTTTTTACTATCGATATGTGTATTAGAAATAGATCCCCAAGTGTTTTCAGTACCGTTACTCTGAAGATACGTTTTTGAACCATATGAACCCTTTGCAAGCTTACTAACTGCAATAGCTGCGTTAGAGGAAACTTTAACATCAGTTACGGCGTTTGAACCAAGCTGAGTTGTACCGACTCCGCCAGCTGTAATTCCAATGGTTGCTGTGTCTCCAGAAACTTTTGCACTAATGCCATTTTCACCAGTTATACTGAATATACCTCTTGTACTCGGTTTTGGAGGCAAAACACCAGTTGATCGAGCAGCCCATGTTGACAGAACCAAACAACCATAGTCTTGCCGCTGAGGCGATTCTCCACTATCAAAAGGACACTGATAAGTGAATTGCGTTTTCTTAATGCCGAGAACAGACTGAACAGAAACACCCAAAGAGCGCTTGTAATCAAACAATTCTTCTGTGATGAAGAAACGATCAGTATCACGTTGTTTACGTCCAAAGGCAATAACAGCAGCCTGTGCCCCAAGAAGAATAGCACGTTTTACATTTGGAATCTCATTTCCATTTGTTGAATTTACACCAGAAGTGACAAATTCATCAGAACGTATAATAACTCCATTGTAATAACCTAGGGCACCTTTAGCGATATCCGTCTCACGTCCCTTACCCATATCTGCAAATTTAGTTATATCTAACCATTGACCAGTTTCTGTCTTTGTCCGAAGAGCTGTCACCTGTGTTGGGTGTAGATACAGGACATACATATCATCGCCATTAACCCGAATTGGATTGATCCTAGGATTAGCAAGAATAGCTATTTCCTTCAGATGATCAATGTAACGTATATCAAAGGTATCTTCTTCTGTCAGAGACTGTTCATTAGCTCTTCCACCCGCGATAATCCAACGTTCACTGCTAGGAGGTGTTGGTTTATTAAACAACCAATACTGTGGCTTTGTCAACTGTGCTTGACGACCCAAGTGAGTTATCGTATGCCCATTATATCCGCATACATGCAAAAAGAAAGCAGTTGCTAATCTGTCTTGATACCAATCACGAATACGTGCATTTGCACGAGCACGAAGATCAAAAGGAACACGCTGCGCATCAATTGTTTGTCCATTAGGAATACGAACAGCCTGAGCTAATTCATTAATTATGAGTCTATCAGAACCATCCTGCAAAGATTCTTCATTACCTTCAAGAGTTTCACGACCTGTAACACCAGGACCCTGAAGTTGGTAATCAAGACCATATGTAATCTCACCACCTGCTGTATTTGACGTTTCGTCTTTAAGCTGTATAATACTGTTCTCACCTCGTCCAATAAGTGGACTAAGACGCATCGCTTTGAGCGATTCAACGCTCAACTTTTTCGACCAAAGCTTTACTGCTAAAGGATGGCCTACAGGATAAATGGTTTCAGCCATTTTTTATAATCTCCTTAAAATTAAAGGGGTCATTTCATCCAATTTCGCAGGAGGATAGCGTGGGCCAACTTACCGCTTGGTAGACGTTCAGAAAACTATTGCGTTCTGATAGCTAAACGCAGTTGATATGACACTAGTGTTAACTATCAACTTCTATATATATAGAAGTCACTATTATATATTTGTCAATAGTCACTACCAAATAATCTTCTAAAGTGATTAGGATTTTTTTCCATCCACTGTTCAAATTCAGATTCAGATAAATTAGCAACCTGCGCTGCCATATCTTTATTAGTAGCTCCAGTAAAAGAAAAACCACCTGTAGACGATAAAGATTTAGAAGAGGAAAGACCTTGACGAAGACTATTTATACTCTCTCTATTCTTAGAGGTATATCCAGTGGCTAAAGCCATATCATACACAACATCAGCTGGATTTCTTCCTTGTCTATTAGATTGAACAACAACTCCAATAAATTCCTGCCGGATTGTATCTTCTATTTGTTTGTCGTTTAGTCCAAAAGACTTCAACATCGCAGTGCGCTGATTTAAGACATGATGTGCAGCATTATCAATGTCGGGATGAATATCTTTCGTTTTTTCTACTGAATTCATCCAAGCATTACCAACTGCTGTTTCAAATTCTTGCTGCTGACGAGCAGCTTCTTGTTGTGCCTTGAATTGCTTGAGTTCTTCTGTCGCCTGTTTAGCTTTTTGAACTTCCTGTTTCAAATACCCAATAAGATCACCGCTATCCTCCGTTAATTCAGGTGCAGGTGATACATTCTGAGTCTGCATTGCTTGAATATATGCTCGCATTTCACCAAGGAGCTGATCCTTTTCACTCTGAATCTTATGAACTTGCTCCCGATACTCTTTCGCTCTTGCACGTTCTTCTTGAAGATCAGCAAGAGGTGCCATACGATTATGAGTCTCTTCATAGACACCTGCCTCTTTTTTTCTAGAAGAATCATCAAATGTAAGATCAAAGTTGGAATCCTTTGTAGGAAAATCTGTTACTCCTCCAGAATCAAAATATGCCTGTTCTTCTAAAGTCAAATCGTCAGACATTATGTGTATCTCCTTCTTAAGACCCACTTGTTAATTGTCGTAACGCTTCAAGTCTTGCTTTCTCTCCTTCTAAAACAAGACGATCTGTCTCTAATTGAGCTTTCTGAGCTGCTGTAGCAGCTTCTAACTTAGCTTTATTTTGCCTGACCATCAAGTCAAGCTGTTTCAGCTGAAGATCTAGATGAGCTTTATGCTGATTAATTTCTGCATTAGTACGAAGCATTTGAGTTTTAGCTTCAATCTCTTGGATTTTTGGATCCGGAGAATCATGCTGCTGCTGGATCTGATTGGCATATGCTTGTTGAAGCTTCTCAACTAAAGTAACAGGAAGAGGCGAATACCGCAATATTTCCAATATAGTATCTGGAGAAAGGAACCCTTGTAATAGCGGCATCATTTCTTTGATGACTGCAAAAGTCCGTTCTTTCTCATTTGGTGATGTTGGAGCATCGTCAATGATAATATCATAGTCAGCATTAGCAAGATCTTCACGAACGAATGGAACGTATTTAACTTTTCCTTCACCGATAATTCTGATCAATCGACCATTTGGAATACGATTTTGGATGAGATAAAGAATAATCAAACCCTGCCGCTTACGGTATTTTCTAAGTGAATTGAACAATCCAGCAAGAAGATTTAAAGTTGATTGACGACGTTGACTTTCCAGAATACCTGGTTGATTAACTTCTCTTGTTCCTATAAATTCAGGTGATATACCTGTAACAGTATTTATTGCATCTGCTGTTGTAGCAAACAGTTGAAAAAAACCCGAAGGAAATGCAGCAACAGGCTTTGGTCGAATAGCTTCTAATTGACCAGAGTTAACCCAAGTAATAGCGTCTGATCTCGTCCAACTTAGTTCAGCTTCCCTTGTATCTTCAAATGCCTGTCTTTCTGCCATAATACCGCCCTTGGCTTGACTATTAAGAAGGAAGATAGTCTGACTAAAGAATTTATTAGACCATTTCTGTGGATCTTTTGTCGATCGTACAATGCCATAATACCTTTTCTGAGTTTTATCAAAGTATCCCGTCATAGCTTCCCAGCCAAGAGAGTTTTTAGGCACATCAAGACCTGTCTTTTCTAGAATTTTCTTGCCGAGGAAAGCACGTTTGGCAACTTTACGCTGCATACGTTCACTAGTTTCTTGTATTGGAGGATAGATCTTTTTAAGACGATTATACTCCTTGACCGATAAACTGACCATCGGCTCAGATTTATTCAAAAACAGTTGAGCTAAAACGACAGATGCTTCAGAAGTAAGAGAATTAAAAAAATCCGGATTGTGAATTTTTGGCGATTCAACCCGATAATAGCTTTCCAGTTCATAATAACGAAGTTCTACAATTCTAACATAGAATTCAGAAAAAGCGCCATCCGTTACAAAATCCTCTTGACCTCCAAGATAGAACCGAGCACGGGTTTGATCATAAATCATTCCTCCACTATTCAAATCATCACCAGTAAAATATGAGCTTTCAATAGCCCAGTCAGCACAGAGTACATCACGATCCACGTTAGGAAACATTCTCATCGCTTCATCAAGCGGTTTATCGTCAATAAACCAGAAGCGATTAGCATCTGTAAGATTTGGTTTACACGCTTTGCAATCCCAAGCCATTTTCAAAGGATCTAACCGTTCAACAACTGGAAAACCATCTGGATCCCTAATGTAATCCAATCTCGTATTTGTCCAACCCATACCGCAAATAACATTATCAGAAAAAGCATCACTTTCTTCATCTTCTGCATCAGCTTCATCCCGGAACCAATCTCCAGCCGCAGTCAACAGTTCATTAGCTGCACTATCACCAACTTCACGAGGAATATAACGAACAACTCTTCTATTATTTATTTCCGATCCAACGACAGCATTAACCAAAGGAGCAATTTTGTTTATAGAGATCGGCGCTCTATTCTGCTCCTGTAAAAGAGTTATATCATCACTCTCCCACTGATGACCGTTATAGAAACGAAAATCTTCCCTAGCTTCTTTACGCCAACGAAGAACATTATCAATATCCTGATGATACCACCGCTTAAACTTCATAAATTCACTGTCTGAAGTGAGATCAGAAGAAACTGGAGCAGATGTATCCAATCGAGACTCTTCTTGTTCTATCTCAAACTCTGCAGCCATATTTACTTCTTACCGAGAACAGACTTAATCTTTTCTTTGTTCTGATCATACCATATTTTTAATTCAGGTTCATCTAGCTGAGATAGATCTTGTACAAGATGTGGAGCTTCTCTCTGCAAAATCATCGCAACTTTTAAAATTTCTCCAATAGCCGGCAATTCTTCTTTTTTAGCTTCTGTACTAGGTTCAACGTATGCTGGCTTAACCACGCGATCTTCATGACGGGTCGGAGTCATAATATTAATCTTAAGAGGATTAATTTCATTTCCTTCCATATCCGAGACTGTATGATTATATTGCTCTCTCCACTCAGCTTTCTTCCTATTTTTAAGCCAAAACTGCATAGCTTTCGTATCCGGCTGCTTATACTTTTTCACCTGAACAGTTTCATAAAAGTCTTTGCCATCATCTCCCCTTAATTTCACAAGAACATCTTCGGTATAATAAAAGCCAACAGCCTGATTATATATTGTTCTCTCTACACGAGTATCAGCTTGTCCTTTACCTACCCTAATAGCGTCTTTGAAATCTGGATTCGAATGCTGCCACCTATAAAAGGTAGGCAGAGAAATACATAACACTTCACAAATTTCTTGATCCGTAAGACCAATCTCACAATAACATTTTACTAATTCTACATACTCAGGTTTAAAAGAGGTAGGACGTCCACCTTCTGGATTCTTTCTAGCAACCATACCATATCTTCCTACTATCTATGTTCAATATTATCCATTCCCCAGCCTGTAAAGGGATGGACGGAGCCTGACAGGTCCTGTTGCTTAATAAATAAATTTTAGTATACTTCAAAAAAGACTATTCAACAATAGAGCTTGTGCACTTCGGTGTATCCGAAAACGTTTTTGAGAACGTTTCGAACCCACCTTCCGATCGTAGAAAGAAATAGCAAATAGCATAGGCTCTGTTTTTATCAACGGCTCTGCCGTCCTCCACTTTGTTCCGGCCCTACGGGTGACTAAAACAATAGCCTATTCTGTTCAGTAAGTGTCAAGACGAAGGACGTCTTCTCTTTCCTCCTCGCCGGAAGGCTCGTCAGACAAAGGACTGAAAGGAAAA
>QENC01000002.1 GCA_003331005.1 Candidatus Tokpelaia sp. JSC085 | reverse complement strand
CCTGAAGGTCGTAGGTTCAAATCCTGCCCCCGCAACCAAGTTTTCAAAACTGCATAAGTTATGAAGCCAAAAGCTAGATTAGCGGATCGCTGGCAGATTGATGGTGAACCGTGCACCAAGCCAACAGTTGGATCTTTTATTGTTAGACCCGCGAGAATCTTTTTCTGTGGAGTCCATGACGGCGGAGGCCAAAGAATCAAGTCAAGTATAGAGCTTGAATAGAGTGAGAGTGAGAGTGTGTGTGTGCATGGTTTTAGCCATTCCGTTTTAATTTTTTCTTTTGAATGAAATGGCGAATTAAAGTGGCAAGACTTTTCTCATCGCCAAAATAGTTGGTCAACCTGTTGATTGGGGATGTTGGTTCATCATTTTCTGCCACTTGAGCTGCAATCATCGCAGCCATGCTCTTGATGTCATTGCGCAATGCTCTGAGCACTTTTTTATCCACTTTGGCCTTTCTTGTCAGTGTGCTATGCCTGTTCTTACTTTTTAATTGGATGCTTTTGTATTGTTGTTCTTGAGACGATTTTTTTTGTAAATCCCCAAGAAGCTGACTATTTCTTTCTAACTTATTCTGCAATGTTGTATATGATCGCTCAAGCTCTGAAAGAGCATGAACGCGTTCTCTCGCCGCATCAAGAGAAATCCTGCATCTCGCATGAGCATCCTGCTCCGCTTTTAGTTTTTCTTCCAATCGACAAAGCTCAATGGCATATTGTACACGTAAAGAACGATGAGCATCCTCACCTTCTTGCAGTGATGGTGGGATCCCTGTTTCCCTTATTGCTTTATAGGAGAGAAACAAAGCATAGCGCCATACAGCAGGGCAAAGTAATATCACGATAAATGCTGTTGTGACAATACCAAGAATAAAAAACAAAATGAACTGAACAGTCATCATAGATCACAGTGGACAGTGGAAAGTGGAAGCTTATTTTTCAGAATGGATTCCATGTAGGTTTTTTGGTGAATTTCAGGTAACCGATACTTATACCAAGGCGCGCACCAATACCAGTGCGGATAGGAACAAGCAGCAAATTACCGCGCTGAAGAACGTGAAACCCGATACCCCCAACAAAATAGGCTGAACCAGAGACCCCCCCATAGCGGCCCCATATATTATTCACACCATTAAGATGGTACACCAGCATCATAACGCGTGACCCATGTCCACCCATGTCCCAGCCAATTGATGGTCCCTGCCAAAAGATTTTATAGTTGCCTGTATGTTTTGTATAAAGAAGACCTTCTCCATAAGTTAAACCACCGAAAACAGCTCCTGATCCTTCTTCCCCTAAAAGATAAGCGTCAGGCCATCCATATTTTTTAAAGATATGTCTAACCACACTTGCAAGACCACCAGAGGTGGCACCGAAAAAATGGTGACCAGAATCAATGATATCCTGTACGCTATAATTTTGCACTTGTGCTTTAGCTACAGCTACAGCTCCTGGTTGAAATGCAAAAAAAAGAGCGGAGAACATTAAGGCACACGCGTTTTGCATAAAAGGTTGGATCGAAAATAGCATAAAGATTGAACCTCATTTGTCATTAGCTTGAACAAGCTAACATATTTATAGCTGAGAAGCTGATAAAGCTATGAAAATGACCTTAGCAGCTCAGCTGAATGTAATGCTCTAGAGCATTGCCGCAGAGAAATCGCACGCCTCTGTTTTTTTTGTTCAGAAAAAACAGTGATAAATACTGATTATACAGTAAAATTTCTGCTTAATCTGCTTATGCGTTCTAAGATTTTTAGACCGCGCGGGGAGTAGAATTGCAGAACGGTGATGTACAGGATTCACACATTCTTCTTTCTGCTCACACGGACAAGAATTGGTAAACGAATTATGCTTTTAGGTTTTTGTGCCTCCTATGGTCATGGCATTCATGCGCAGATGTGGTTGTCCGACACCGACAGGAACACTTTGACCAGCCTTACCACACATACCGATTCCGTCATCCAGACTGGGATCGTTTCCGATCATTGTAATACGGCGCATAGCATCAGGTCCATTCCCTATCAGAGTAGCCCCTTTGATCGGTGCTGTGATCTTGCCATTTTCGATTCGGGAAGCTTCTGTGCATTCAAAAACGAATTTACCAGATGTAATATCAACCTGGCCACCACCAAATGCAACACAGTAAATACCATTTTTTACAGAAGCTATAATCTCTTCTGGCATCTTATCACCGCCAAGCATCATCGTATTGGTCATGCGAGGGATAGGCACTGAAGCATAGGATTCACGTCGACCGTTTCCGGTAGGTCGCATTCCCATAAGACGAGCGTTTAGCCTGTCTTGTATATAACCAACAAGTTTTCCATCCTCTATTAGGAGATTTCTCCCTGAGGGGGTTCCTTCATCATCAATGCAGAGTGAACCGCGTCGTTCTGGAATAGTACCATCATCAACAATAGTCACACCCTTTGCTGCAACCATTTTACCCATCATACCTGCAAAGACGGATGTCTTTTTACGATTAAAGTCTCCCTCTAATCCATGACCAACAGCTTCATGCAGCATAACACCTGGCCAACCATTAGCTAGAACAATATCAAAATTACCGGCTGGTGTCGCTTCAGCCTCTAGATTTATCAAAGCCTGCCGCAATGCTTTATTTGCAGCATCCTGCCAATTTTTTTCTATGATCAGGGTTTTAAAATCCTTACGTCCACCACATCCATAAAAGCCGTTTTCCAAGCGTATGCCTTGCCCTACTACGACGGATATGCTAAGCCGGATCATCGGCCTTGTATCGCGGATGATTTGTCCAGCGGCGCGCAGTATTTCTATTTGCTGTATTGATCCCGAAAGAGATACGGTCACCTGGCGGACTTTTTCATCTTTTCCCCGTAGATAAGTATCAATTTTTTGTAGAAGTGTCACTTTCTGCTCAAATGATGGGAAAGAAAGCGGATTGACATCATTATAAACTCGTTGATTCGTTTTTCTTGGTGTCATGGAATAGGACCCACTCCGACCTTTTGTTACTGCCGATGCTAAATCACTAGCTCGTTTCAGTGCAGAAGCGGATAGTTCGCTCGCATGGGCATACCCTGTTGCCTCATCAGCAACAACACGCAGGCCAAAACCACAATCCTGATCAAAGGACGCTGTACTCAGGCGTCCGTTGTCAAAGACAAGGGCTTCTTTTTCACTACATTCAAGGTAGAGTTCACCATCATCTGCATCGGCAAGCGCCTCTCTGACCACACGCTGTACGGTTTCAGAGGACACATCAAATTGATCAATCAATGATTTCATATCTTTGTGAATCCCATTCAATCATTTTGTGGTGATAGATAGTAGATTAGCTACTATTTTAATAGTTGACATGTTTTTCTGTCAGGTAAAATTTTAAATACAATACTATAACTATAATGCAATGCAAAGCATTCTAGCCTGCTTTGACATCTTCTGGTGTAGTGAAGATGAAAGGCGGATTTTCCATAAAATTACGCATATATTTGTGCCTCGGCGACACAGTTTCCACCAAGACAGGTAAGGCAGGGTTCCTAGATTTTTATCTATCTTGATGCCAATGCCATGTGCAAATTCCACGCGGATAGGGACAATAACTCTAAGTTAAGAAGGAAACACGAAATGAAATGTCTGTCCTGTCACGGGCTGTGTAAGCTCGCACATGATGTTTGGCGTGCCAGATACCGTGGGCGAATGGTCC
Organism: Candidatus Tokpelaia sp. JSC085; assembly: GCA_003331005.1. Taxonomy (GTDB): domain Bacteria; phylum Pseudomonadota; class Alphaproteobacteria; order Rhizobiales; family Rhizobiaceae; genus JSC188. Next base: position 258,514 of record QENC01000002.1, on the reverse strand, counting down.
CGTCCCTCCAGAGGAGATTTTATGTTTTACATACAATAATCTTTATGCCTAAAGCAGTTATAAAAGAGAAGTTTGTAAAAGAAAAGATTGCTATTTGGACTCTGCACATGTGTCATCCATCTATCAGTCCTTTAATTTAAAGGCGGGCAGACAGGAGGGCGTACATAGAAGAAATGGTCTTTTTTGTGATAGTCGGTAGATATTTGAAATATGAGTTCCATAAAAAATACTAGTCAGCATTCCAATAGGGAGAAGAGACTGTGACACTTGTAAGACTGTTGTGGTCCGCCAAAACTGTTGGAACGCTCTATTTTATTTTTCCCATCTTAGTCGGCGTGATTGGAACTTTTTTATCCGTCTATATCCAAATGGATGGACTGGATCCGGTTTTTGTCAATCTACTTTATGGACTCTTTATGCTGTTCTTCGTGATTGTGCCGATGCTGTTTTGTGGATTTGGTAGTTGGCTTATTCCTCTGATGACTGGAGAAAAAGATCTTGCTTTTCCCTGGTGCAATCAGATTAGCTTTCTGCTTTTTATGCTGTCATTTTTTACTTTTCTTGCAACGCCTTTTCCTTTTACAAAGGACAGTCATCTTGTACACACCGTGTGGTTGATAATAGCTCTTCATATGATAACATTGTCTTTTGTTTTTTCAGCGATTAATTTTATTGTGACAATTATTACTTCAGACACGGTGCCCTCCTCACGGCTATCCCCTTTCGTGTGGTTAATCCTGATTGCTGCATTTTTCATGCTTATGTATATGCCAGTTGTACTAGGAGCCGGTACACTTTTTCTAAGTCAAAAAAATTTACAGTTACAAGATGAAATATTGCATGATCTTCCTCGATTACAGGTTGTGCTTTTTTTCTTCAGCTATCCTGGAATGTATGTTCTGCTGCTTCCAGTTTTTGGCATGATTATTCATGTCATTAGGAGTTTTACTGGAAGACGGCTTTTTGGTGAAAAAGGTGTTCTTATAGGCATGGCGCTGATCGGTTTAACCGATCTTGTTTTATGGGAACAAAATCTTTTTAATGCTGCTAGAACAGCTGATCTGCTCAGTTCTTTGCATTATGCTCTGCTGCCGGTGACTGGCCTGGCTGCTTTTATTATAGGCTTCTGGTTTCTTACTATAAGAAAAATCCAAGTTTATTTGCAGACACCCATGCTATGGGCTGGTGGTTTTATATTCATATTTTTAGCCGGGATACTATCGGCCTTTCATGCTCCAGTTCATGCCTGTTCAAGTTTGACACGGGTATTTGTTTTCCGTTTTTACTATACTGCACTATTTGGTGCTGTTTTTTCCATTTTTTCTGGTTGGTATTTCTGGTTTCAAAAAATATCTGAAATTCAGGTTCGTAATAGTACAGGACAGATGCATTTCTGGATGAGCTTTATTGCTATTAATATGCTTTTTCTGCCGATTCCCTTTCGGGATAACACCTCCTTCAGTCGATGTTCCTTCTTCGATACAGTTTTTACAGAATCGTTAAGGATACGTATTGGTATCGCACTTGCGGTTTTCTCAATCGGTATTTTTACGGTCTTGCTGAAGTATTTATTCGTAAAAAAGCAGTAAATGGAAAGAAATCTGTGGGAGAGCTGTCAGGATGGCTGAAATAACATGAGCCGGAGAGACATCGCAATACAGCAGAAACTATGATGACTGATAAAAGTGATTGAGCATAATAATGCAAGCAGAAGGCAGATTGTTACAAGCCCGCACAAATGACTATGTGGTGCTGCTTAAGCCACGGGTTATGTTACTTGTTGTATTTACTGCCGTTGTCGGACTTGTCATCGCTCCTGGCCATATGAACCCCATGTTGGCAGTATTAGCCGTTCTGTGTATCGCTGTAGGTGGTGGTGCTTCAGGTGCGCTTAATATGTGGTATGATGCTGATATTGATGCGCTTATGAAGCGCACCAGACGGCGTCCAATTCCTGCGGGGTTAATTACACGTGAGCAGTGTCTGACCTTCGGGCTTGTTCTGTCTAGCTTGTCCGTTTTGATTATGGGTATTTTCATCAACTGGTTAGCAGCAGCCTTACTTGCTTTTACTATCTTTTTCTATGCTGTTATCTACACGATGTGGCTCAAACGTGCAACGCCACACAATATTGTCATTGGAGGTGCTGCTGGTGCTTTTCCACCTATGATTGGCTGGTCTGCCTCGGCAGGTACGGTCAACCTTGAAAGTATAGTTCTTTTTCTTATTATTTTTCTATGGACACCACCACATTTCTGGGCGTTGTCGTTATTCACAAAAATGGATTATGAAACTGCTGGGATCCCAATGATGCCGAATGTGCTTGGTGAGAAATCCACTAGAACTCAAATTATGGCTTACGCTATCATTATGACAGTTGTTGGTATTTTTCCTTGCTGTATGGGGTTTGCCAGTGCTGGCTATGGTGTTTCCTCTATTGTTCTTGGTGTAATTTTTATTATATATTCTCGGCGGCTGCAGTGTGCGCAAAGCCGTGTAAAAATAGCCTTTGCTGCTAAAAAGCTGTTTTACTTTTCACTTTTTTATCTGACAGCACTTTTCGCTGTGCTGTTGATAGAATCGCTGGTAACCCGTTTACTAGTTTCTAGATGGCTATGGTAGCTAGAGCTATGGAGTATAAAAAATGCAAGGACCAAAATGCCGCTTGCCATTACCTCAGGAACAACGGAACTCTGCAGCGCGTAATCGTGCTGCTGGCTTAGCAATTGCTCTTTTTCTGTTTGTATTGATTCTTTATATTTCAACTTATGCTAAACTTGGTGTGTGGCAATTCCACTAGAGGGTCAAGTGATATCTGCAAAACCACCGTTAACGATACGCCTATGCAGGCCAAGGGGGATGTGTGCCGGTGTTGATCGTGCTATTCGTATTGTTATTGCTGCACTGAAAAAATATGGCGCACCTGTTTACGTGCGCCATGAAATTGTACATAACCGCTATGTGGTATTGGGTCTTGCAAACCGTGGAGCTGTGTTTGTTGAAGAACTCAATGAAATTCCTCATGAACACCAGGAAAGGCCTGTTATTTTTTCTGCCCATGGTATTCCAAGATATGTGTTGGAAGAGGCCAAGAACAGAAATCTATTCTATTTTGATGCAACATGTCCTTTAGTCTCAAAAGTTCACAAGCAAGCTATCCGGCATTTTCGTAGAGGATCCCATGTCATCCTTATCGGACACGCAGGACATCCTGAGGTCCTTGGCACGATGGGACAGCTTAAGGCAAGTGCCGTGACATTGATTGAATCAGTCGGAGATGCCAAGCGTTACCAACCACAGAACTCGGCAAGATTGGGTTTCGTCACCCAGACAACGCTTTCTGTTGAAGATACAGATGCTATTATACGGATACTCAAACAGCGTTTCCCACTCATTGAGGCGCCAGCATCGGAATCAATCTGTTACGCTACGACAAACCGGCAGGATGCGGTCAGGATGGCTGCACCGGGCAGTGATCTTTTCTTGATTGTAGGTGCTTCTAATTCTTCTAATTCCCAACGCTTGGTGGAAGTTGCTAAAAGGGCAGGTGCGGTCCATGCTGTTCTTATTCAGCAGGTGAATGAAATTAACTGGAATGATCTTGGGGATCTCCGTGTGGTTGGTCTATCAGCTGGAGCTTCAGCGCCTGAAATCATCGTTTCCGAAATTATTGAGGCTTTTGGTAAGCGTTATGATATTTTTATTGAACTGGCAGAAACAATGCAGGAATGTGAAACATTTCCTGTGAATCGTGGGTTGCGTGATGTTATACTGACCAGTAATGATATGGCCTTCATCAATGGGCATGGGCATAGAGAACGGAATCTTTGATGGCTGTTTATACCGATGTTAATGAGAATGAAATTGAGGATTTTCTTTCTTATTACAATCTTGCTCCTTTATTATCTTATAAAGGAATAGCTGAGGGTGTTGAGAATTCAAATTTCCTACTGCAGGTGCAAGATGGGTTCTATATCCTCACCCTTTACGAAAAGCGTGTAAGTGAGAGTGATCTACCATTTTTTCTTGGCTTGATGCAATTTCTAGCAGAAAAGGGTATTACCTGCCCCCGCCCAGTCAGGCGTCAAGATGGCACATTCGTTGGATCGTTGGCTGGGCGTCCAGCTACTATTATGACCTTTCTTGACGGTATGTGGATGCGTAAACCTGCTGTTGTGCACTGTCGTGGTGTGGGCAAAATGCTTGCCAAGATACATTTGGCGAGTGCCGGTTTTCCAATAAAAAGGCAGAATTCCCTTTCCTTAGCCGATGTGCGTTTTCTTTGGAACGCTTGCCGGACAAGGGCCAATGAATTTTCAGGCGGTCTGAAAATAGAGATTGATAAGGAACTTGATTTTCTCGAAGACATGTGGCCTACAAATCTACCAACAGGTATCATTCATGCTGATCTGTTCCCTGACAACGTTTTTTTTCTTGGAGAACAAGTCTCTGGTCTGATTGACTTTTATTTTTCCTGTTCCGATGCATTTGCCTATGACGTTGCGATTTGCCTAAACGCTTGGTGTTTTGAAAAGGATTTATCCTATAACCTGACGAAAAGTCAGGCTCTGCTTTCGGCCTATTGCAATGAGCGTTTTCTTAATGAAAGTGAGCTTGTGACATTACCTTTGCTAGCCCGAGGTGCTGCGATGCGTTTTTTTATGACCCGGTTATATGATTGGTTTTATATCCCTGATGATAGACTTGTCGTGAAAAAGGATCCACGGGAATATTTGCGAAAAATACGCTTCTTTCAGCAGATTAGAACAGTATCAGAGTTAGGTATAAGCAGAGATATCTCCACTGAAGCATCATGAAAAAAATTAGTATATATACGGATGGTTCCTGTTCTGGAAATCCGGGACCAGGTGGATGGGGAGGATTGCTTATTTGGAACGGACGTCAACGTGAAATTTATGGTGGAGAGATAGAGACTACTAATAATCGGATGGAACTAATGGCAGCGATTCATGCTCTTAATATCCTGAAGGAGCCATGCCAAGTTGATCTCTATACGGATTCCATCTATGTATGCGGTGGTATTTCTAGATGGATTGCCAGATGGAAAAGGAATGGATGGCGCACTGCTGCTGGGAAAACGGTGAGCAATGTAGAGCTTTGGCAGCAGCTAGATGCTGCCTGTTTCCGCCATCAGGTCAAGTGGTATTGGATCAAAGGACATGTGGGTCTCATAGAAAATGAGCGGGCAGATGCTCTGGCCCGCAAAGGAGCGGCTGGGATAAAAGGACAGAGAGTTTGGGTTTAAGCCCTGGTTTATGGAATGAATAGTATGATCAGCGTTGCTGATTTTCCCATCTTCTGTTTTATCTATTACAATTTTTTGGGGGAACATTCTCAGTTCTGACTGTCCCCTGTTGTCCAACCAGCGCATGACCATTTTTTTTATACTGTTTTTTCATCGATCCTATTATGTATCTGCGCTTGGTAAATATTCCTATTATGTATCTGCGCTTGGTAAATATTTTATAGTGGATTGATTTACAATAGACAGGGTGATAACTGACTGCAAGTCATCTGCGTAAACATGAATGATGCTTGTAAGCCAGAGAAAGCGGGCGATACATGATAGATAGAATCTATTCTCAGCGCGTCCCTTTACCAATTTTCCCACAGGGAGAGGTGTGGCTCGCCGGAGCAGGCCCAGGTGATCCCGGGCTATTAACTCTACATGCTCTTAACGCAATAAGACAGGCCGATATCATTCTGTATGATGCCTTGGTTGATAGATCATGTCTGTATTGTGCAAAAACGGGCGCAGTCCTTGAATTTTATGGGAAACGCGGTGGTATATTGTCGCCGCAACAGTATGAGATTACCGGCCGTCTGATTACGCTTGCCCGTGATAATCGGCGGGTGTTGCGCTTGAAGGGAGGTGACCCATTTGTTTTTGGGCGGGGAGGTGATGAGGCACTGGCACTAGCACGGGCACAGATTCCTTTTCGGATAATCCCAGGAATCACAGCGGGAATTGCTGGCCCTGCTTATGCAGGGATTCCTGTAACAAGTCGTTTTTATAATCAGAGTGTCACTTTCATTACTGGCCACGATACCAGTGGTCAGTTGCCGAACAATCTCGATTGGAAGGCGATTGCTCGAGGAGCTGGAGTCCTGGTCTTTTACATGGCGATGAAACATATTGGAGAAATTGTAGAAGCATTGCTAGCTGCTGGGCGTGATCCTCATGATCCGGTTGCCTTTATTTCCAATGCCACCACGGAAAACCAGCGTGTAGTGACAACAAAACTGTTTCATGCTACGCAGGTTTCTTCAGAAGAAAGGGTTGTTGCACCGGCAATTGTTGTCATAGGCAAGGTTGTTAATATGATATCGGCACTGGCATGGCTACCGAAGAAAGAAGGCTAATAGCAATCATATCGCTGTCGCGTGTGATGATTAACTGAGATGCGTTCCACTCGACATAGTCGTTAGGTTACAGCAAGGCTGTGTCGCCGGTTAAGTTATTGGAACCTTCCTTATGCCTATGCTCTCCATAGAGATGGGATAAAATGAATAGTGATTTCGGTGTGCTTTTCGAGACGTATGATCCAAAACTGTTTCCGGATTCTTCCGCTCTAGGTTAGACAGAATGTGAAAAGATGTTGAGGAGAGCAATCCATGGCTGACACCGGTGATGTAAAAACGGATATTCATGCAAAACAAGCACGACTTCTTTCAGCCGCGCTGCCATATATGCAGCGCTATGAAAACAAGACAGTTGTTGTGAAATACGGCGGGCATGCTATGGGAGATCCAGACCTTGGCCGTGCGTTTGCACGTGATATAGCATTGCTGAAACAATCGGGTATCAATCCGATTGTTGTTCATGGTGGTGGACCACAAATTGCTACCATGCTGCAAAAAATCGGGCTGGAATCGCGCTTCGAAGGTGGGTTGCGCGTTACTGACGCAAAAACGGTTGAAATTGTTGAAATGGTTCTTGCCGGCTCCATCAATAAAGAAATTGTTGCAATGATCAACGCTGAAGGCAAATGGGCCATCGGTCTGTGCGGCAAGGATGGCAATATGGTTTTTGCGAAAAAAAAACGTAAAACCGTTATTGATCCAATTTCAAACATAGAACGAATACTTGAACTCGGTTTTGTTGGTGAGCCAGTCGAGGTTGATTGTACATTGCTTGATCTTCTTGCTCGTTCGGAGATGATTCCGGTTATCGCGCCGATTGCTCCAGGCCGTGATGGCCACACCTACAACATTAATGCAGACACATTTGCTGGAGCAATTGCTGGGGCATTGGCAGCGAAACGTCTATTATTTCTGACTAACGTTGCTGGTGTCCTTGATAAAAGTGGTCTATTACTCAAGGAGCTGACTGTTACTGAGGCCCGAGACCTGATCAGAAATGGCACCATTTCAGGTGGAATGATCCCTAAAATTGAAACATGTGCCGAAGCAATTCGGCGCGGCGTTGAAGGTGTTGTGATTCTAAATGGAAAAACTGCCCATTCTGTTTTGCTTGAACTCTTTACAGAAAAAGGCGCTGGCACGCTGATTATTCCTTGAAAATTTTCACATACACTTTGTTTTCTCTTGTGGAATGGTTCTTATTCCTCTCTCTCTGAGAGAGAGATGAAATATACAGTGGGAATAACTGACATGACAACACAACAAAAATACGTAAAACCGTTATTGAGCTTATTGCCAACGAAAGATAAAGATAAAGAAAAGGCCGCGCGGGAGGAAATGCACGGCCTTCAATTCCGAATACGGCTTGGGAGGAGGGAATGCCGTATCCACCGCTAGGCTCGCTCTGGGAGGAAGTTGAACCCAGCAAGCTTCTTATACGTGCTAATATTCAATTTAAGCAATCAATAAAAATGCATAGCTGGCATGCATGAAAATAAAGAAGCTATAGCGCAGACATTTTCGGATCTGCCGTCAATTATCTATTATTTCTCTCAAAATTTTGAGATGAAAACGTGTCAAAGTGTCTAAGATTTTTATCGTTATTTTAAAGATATGATTCTGTGATACTGTATGTAAATGATAGGATGTTGGAGTTGGATATGTATCATGGAATATATTGATCTGTAGAGTTCAATCTCTATGCTCTGTATCTGCACTTTTTATGTAGCGGAATTTCTGTTAGATGTCATTTCATTTTTTATTGCGAATAGTTCTTAGTTGCATTAGAAGAATCATTCTCACTGCCATGACGGCATGGAGTTCAGAGATGCTTGCCAGAAAAAAACTGTCGATTCTTTTTATCATGCTGGGTATGGGGTTTGCCACTGCTCTTCCGATCATGCCAGCAGAAGGCCATGAGAAATTCAAGGTGGTTACGACATTCACTGTCATTGCTGATATTGCTAGAAATATTGCTGGAGATGCTGCTATTGTTGAATCCATTACCAAGCCTGGCGCGGAAATTCATACCTATCAACCTACACCAGGTGATATCCAGAGAGCACAAGGAGCCCAGTTAATTTTATGGAATGGGCTTGGACTTGAACTTTGGTTTGAGAAATTTTTCCAGCATTTGAAAAATGTACAGGGAATAGTAGTTTCAACAGGGATCCAGCCAATAAATATCACTGAAGGACCCTACAAAGGCAAACCTAACCCACATGCCTGGATATCGCCTGCATCAGGCATACTCTATGTTGACAATATTCGTGATGCCTTTGTGCAATATGATGCTGTCAATGCAAAGACCTATCAAGCTAACGCTGAATCTTATAAGAAAAAAATTAGATCCATTCTTACTCCCATGCGGGAAAAACTCGCGGTTGTTCCAGAGAAGCAGCGCTGGTTAGTATCAAGCGAAGGTGCCTTTTCTTATCTCGCACGTGATCTTGGCTTGCGGGAACTTTATATTTGGCCTATAAATGCTGATCAACAGGGTACGCCGCAGCAGGTTCGCAAAGTCATTGACACAATACGCAAACACAATATTGCTGTTATCTTTTCTGAAAGCACAATTTCTTCTAAACCTGCCAAGCAGGTGGCGCGTGAAACCGGTGCTCAGTACGGTGGTGTTTTATATGTTGACTCACTGAGTAAAGAAGATGGTCCAGTTCCGACCTATCTTGATCTTTTGCAAGTCACCTCATGCGCCATTGCCAAGTCCCTAATGCGATACAATTCGGACAGAATAGACAGGACATAACATTGATTTCAAAAAGGTTTATCTGGATGAATGTGCAAACATATCAATATAAGGAGCATCTTCCGATTCCCAGTATGGAGGGAATTTTTGTCGAGAATATTGATGTTATATATCAAAACGGTCACACTGCACTGAAAGAAGCAAGTTTTCAGATTCCGGCAGGTACAATTGCTGCGCTCGTTGGAGTAAACGGTTCTGGCAAGTCAACATTACTCAAGGCAATCATTGGATTTGTACGTCTCGCCAAAGGAGACATTCGCGTGCTAGGTCTGTCAATCAAACAGGCGCTGCGTAGGAACCTTATCGCCTATATACCGCAAGCAGAAGAGGTAGACTGGAATTTTCCAGTACTGGTAGAAGATGTGGTGATGATGGGGCGCTATAGTCATATGGGCATGATGCGCATTCCGCGGCGTGCCGATTATGATGCCGTCGCGGACAGTCTAGCCCGTGTTGATCTGACCGCTTGTCGTAAACATCAGATTGGTGAGCTTTCTGGCGGTCAGAAAAAACGCGTTTTCCTGGCTAGAGCGCTGGCACAAAACAGCTATGTCATTCTTCTTGATGAACCATTTACCGGTGTTGATATCAAAACAGAAGATCAGATTATCTTGCTTCTACGCGAACTACGTGATCAAGGCCGTGTAATAATGGTATCAACCCATAACCTCTGTTCTATCCCAGAATTTTGTGATCGTACTATTCTTGTCAAGGGTACAGTACTAGCATCCGGTCCGACGGACGAAATATTGACGCAGGAAAATCTAGAAAAAGCCTTTGGTGGTATTTTTCGTCACTTTGCCTTGAATGTAAAGAAGAATGAACAATGATCTAGACAATCAACACGGGTGTCATCAGTGATTAATATCCTATTAGAGCCTTTTACCTATAATTACATGCTTAACGCCATGTGGATTTCTGCCCTTGTTGGGGGAGTCTGCGCATTTCTTTCATGCTATCTAATGCTTAAAGGCTGGTCACTTATTGGCGATGCGCTTTCACATGCGATCGTGCCTGGCGTTGCCGGTTCCTATATGCTTGGCCTACCCTTCTCTGTTGGCGCCTTTTTCTCTGGAGGATTTGCTGCAGCAGCGATGCTCTTCTTTAGCCAACGTACGAAATTGAGAGAGGATGTTATTATCGGTCTCATTTTTTCATCCTTCTTTGGGCTTGGTCTCTTCATCATTTCACTGTCGCCTGCATCAGTGAATATTCAAACCATTTTTCTTGGCAATCTTCTCACCATAACACCCTCTGATATGCTACAGCTTGCAATTGCAAGTACGGTTTCACTCAGTATCCTCATTATTAAATGGAAAGACCTGCTTGTTGTTTTTTTCGATGAAAATCATGCTCGCTCGATTGGTCTTCATACAAACATCCTGAAAATAACGTTTTTCACATTGCTGTCGGTAGCCACAATTTCAGCATTACAAACGGTTGGTGCCTTTCTAGTGATCTGTATGGTAATCACACCTGGCGCAACAGCTTATCTGCTGACAGACAGGTTTTCACGGCTATTGGTTATTGCCATGATTGTTGGAACAATTACCAATTTTATTGGCGCTTACGTTAGTTATTTCCTTAATGGTGCAACCGGTGGCATCATCGTTCTGTTACAGACAGTAATTTTTCTGATTGCCTTTTTCTGCGCACCAAAGCATGGCATGCTGACAACATATCGACAACGTGCGGGATAGGTCATGACCTTCATGAATCTGCTTTTTTTACCATTCCAATTTAATTTCATGATAAATGCACTGGCTGTATCTGTCCTAGTAGCTGTGCCTATGGCACTTTTATCTTGCTTCCTTGTCCTAAAAGGTTGGTCCCTTATAGGTGACGCTATCTCTCATGCTGTGTTCCCGGGCGTAGTGCTTTCCTACATCATTGGTCTGCCTTACAGTATCGGGGCTTTTAGTACTGGGCTATTCAGCGCCATCGCAACCGGCTTTCTAAAAAATAACAGCCGTATCAAACAGGACACCGCCATGGGTATTGTCTTTTCTGGAATGTTCGGTCTGGGGCTTGTACTCTATGTCAACATAAGCTCATCTGTCCATTTGAGTCATATTCTTTTTGGCGATATGCTTGGTGTGTCACAGCACGATGTAAAGGTCACAGCAATCATTGCCATAGTCACAGCAAGCATTATCATTGTCAAATGGAAGGATTTTCTGCTTCATACTTTTGATCAAACACAAGCATGTATAGCTGGCCTCCAGATCAAACTCTTACACTATGGATTACTAAGCCTGATTTCACTGACCATCGTCAATGCTCTCCAATCTGTTGGTATTGTTCTTTCTGTTGCGTTACTAGTCTCTCCAGGAGCCATTGCCTTTCTTCTGAGTCGAAAATTTAGTACTATGCTCTTTCTTGCTTTAGGGATTGCTCTTTTTGGTTCCTTTACTGGTGTTTATTTATCTTTCTTTATAGATAGCGCTCCAGCACCGACTATTGTGCTCTTCATCATGATTATATTTTTATGTGTTTTTATACACACTGTGAGAAAAGAAAAAAAGATTGTAGGTCGTATAGATCTCTAGACAATGAGAACAGATCAAAAGTAAAAAGCTTTATATTATACCTTTTATACCTTACGACTGCATTTATGTCTGTCGATTTCTTCTTTAAGTGGCCTGACATAAATTTCAAGTCTATGCGAAACAATAAAAAAGCCAAATTCGCGGGCAATCTTCTCCTGCAGCTTTTCAATTCCGCTTGAACGGAATTCAATCACATCTCCTGTTTCCACATTGATCAGATGATCGTGATGTTCTTGGTCAGCGCGTTCGAAACGAGCTGGACCATCACCAAAGCTGTGTTTTTCCAAAACCCCTTTTTCCTCAAACAATTTTAGTGTTCTATAAACTGTTGCGAGAGAAATACCCGGCTCAATTTTCGTGACCCGACGGTGTAATTCCACCGCATCGGGATGGTCTTTAGATTTTAAAAGCACTTTCAGGATAATTAACCGTGGTCCCGTAAGACGCAAATGGTGATCCTTGCAAAGTATTGTGATATCCATATTCCCTGCTCGTCTTACATTAGAGATGTACAAATTCCTGTCTTCTTTTAGCAAGAATTAGAGATAGCGAATTAATATGTAATGTACATCATCTTTATAGAAAAACGTGCCTAATATTAATGCTATTCATTTTATTTATACTTGCCACTTTCTTCGTGTTGCAGTGATTTAAAAAGATTCATCTCTCTTTCTTTTCAGGTAAAGAACCTGTCACAATAGAAATGTCATTTGATAGCAATGGTGAACATATGATTCAGGACATTATAGTGCCACTGTACACATCCACTACTTGAAAGAAAATTGAAGAGAGACATCATGCTTACATTGACAAATATTTATATAAAATATAAATGGATAATATGTGATCACAGGACAGGAAAACAGAAAGTGCCAGAAGGATAGCCGATTCGATGCTCCGGGATGCTTGATGTGGAAAGCTTGTAGAAATCCTAACAAAGATAGACCTTTGCCTGAGCTGAGTCCAACGTTCTGCTCACAAAGCCTGCCACCCAGTTGAGCGCAGCTATGCATCACAGCAACAGTTGGTCAATATGAAGCTTGACGGGGAATATTGCAACAGGCATGGACGTAGCGTTTCAGCTTTCACTTGACAAAGACAGCATCATTGCTAATAAAATAAAGAAGGCAGGCAGCAAACAAGAAATTGAACTGTCCCGCAACATTTATTTATAAATATTGACCGTAGATTACAGCAAGACAGATAGTATGTGTTTTTTTATGAAAGCTCTTGGCGGAAGATGGGCTAGTGTTGTCGCTGTCCTACAAATAAACAGCAGTCGCTTGTCTCCTCGAAAAGACCGTAAAGACTCTTTTCCGATGCAAAAAGATTCTGTTGAGTAGAGTATGTTCTTTCTCGATAAAAAACGGATTTTAGTTCTTATCACTACTGTCGTGTCTGTCTATCTATTTTTATGGGTATATTCATCTTTTTTCAGTGCTAAGCAAGAAAAATATATAACGGCTACTGTCAAAAGAGGTCATCTCGAAGAGAGTGTTCTTGCAACTGGTATTGTCAAGCCACTGCGATTGGTAGCAGTCGGCGCTAGGACAACTGGTAGAATTATTTCGCTAAAAGTTGTTCCTGGCGTACAAGTCAAACAAGGCGATCTGCTTGCGGAAATCGACCCGACGACACAGCAGAATGATTTAAAAAATAAAGAGGCTGCCCTTGCAGTTGGCTATGCTAATCTGGATGAACAAGAGGCTATGCTTGTTGCTGCTCAGCAGAATCTTGCACGACAGAGAGCGATGATAAAAAGCCATGCCGTAGCAAGGGCGGATATTGAGAATGCTGAGGCTGATGTTAAAGTCCGTTTGGCGCAGGTTAAGGCCCTAAAGGCTCAAATAATTCAATCGCAGATTGATGTGGAAATTGCACAAGTCAATCTAGGCTATACACGTATCACCGCTCCTTTTGACGGAACGGTTCTAGCAACCGTTGTCCAAGAAGGACAGAACGTTAACGCTGTACAGTCAGCTCCAACGATTATCATTCTGGGAGATCTTTCCATCATGACAGTACAAGCAGAAATATCTGAAGTTGATATTGTAAAAGTCAAGCTGGGACAGGATCTGTATTTCACCGTTCTCGGGAATCCTAACCGGCGTTATGAAGCTAAATTAGCGACAATAGAACCGGCACCATCCTCCATTCGCAATGATATAAGCTTCAATTCCAGCGGCTGCATTGCAAGTTCTGCTACATCAGCGATCTATTATAATGGCACCTTCTATGTCGATAATGCAGATGGTGCATTGCATACTTATATGACAGCGGAAGTGCATATCATTCTAGAGCAAGCCCAAAATGCACTTCTTCTCCCGGTAGATGCACTCATAACAAAACCTGGCAGTGATGGCTTTTATATGGTTCGTGTTTTACAGAACAATGGAAAAATCGTTAAGAAAAAGGTAAAAATCGGCATTAACAACAAGGTGGTTGCTGAAGTTCTATCTGGTCTTGATGAAAGCGACACTGTGATTACCGGATACAGCAGTGCGACAAGGACTAAACCCCAACGCCAACTGAGGCCGTGGTAAAATAGCCATGCGTGATAATAGCAATGATCTTCTCACACTCACTAACGTCTGGCGGCATTTTCCTTCCGGAGAAGCGATGGTGAGCGTCCTCAGAGGTATCGATCTCACCATTAAGCAGGGAGAGATGGTAGCAATTGTCGGAGTATCTGGTTCTGGAAAATCGACTTTGATGAATATACTTGGCTGTCTAGACCAGCTGTCAAGTGGCAATTATCGTATAGCAGGTCAGGAAACGACCTTACTTGACGCTGACCAGTTGTCCAGGTTGAGGCGTGACCATTTCGGTTTTATTTTTCAACGTTATCATTTGCTGGATGAACTGACTGCCATTGGGAATGTAGAGATCCCAGCAGTTTACGCGGACAGACCTTCTGCAGCGCGGAAGAAAAGAGCAGAGATGTTGCTTGAGCGTCTCAGTATGGGTGATCGGCTCAACCATAAGCCACACCAGCTTTCCGGTGGGCAACAACAGCGTGTATCAATTGCGCGGGCTCTGATGAATAATGCCAGGATCATACTGGCGGATGAACCAACAGGTGCCCTCGACAAAAACAGTGGTGAAGAAGTTCTCCGGATTCTAGAAGAATTGCATGCGGAAGGATATACGATTATCATCGTCACACACGATATGGGTATAGCTGAACGAGCAGGTCGGATTGTTGAAATCAGCGATGGGAAAATTCTTTCTAATCGTTTTAATGCACGATCCAGAAGCATGAAGAGTGATGAGGATAGCCCTAGTAAGCACATATTTTTTCATGAAGAAATCAGTTTCTGGCGTGCATTTCCTGGGCGCTTGATCGAAGCATGCCGTATGGCCTTTTTATCGATGAATGCGCATCGCGTGCGCACATTCTTAACCATGCTGGGAGTTATTATTGGTATTGCCGCAGTCATTTCGATGGTTGCGCTTGGTCATGGAACACAAAAACAGATCCTCACAAATATCAACCGCCTTGGCACCAATACGCTAACGATTTTTGCGGGGAAAAGTATGGCAGATGTACGAGCTGCCAAAGTAACCACGCTGGTTGAAGGAGATGCAACAGCCCTTGCACAACAACCCTATATTGCTGCAGTGACTCCAATGGTTGCAACCACCACGACGGTCAGACACAAGAGGATTGAGGCAAATGCATCTGTTTCAGGTGTAGGCGACCAGTTCTTTCCCGCTCATGGTGCCAGACTTGTTGAGGGAAAGCTTTTTGATGCAAACAGCATCACAAACCGCTCGCTTGAACTTGTTATTGAAAAAGAATCTGCAAAAATACTTTTTCCCGATGGTGCAAGCCCTGTTGGCCAAATTGTATTGCTTGGGAAGGTGATCGCACGCATTACTGGTGTGATTGAGATGCAACCATTTGGATCAGGCAGTGAAACCCTATCACTTTATCTTCCTTATACTGCAGTGCAGACACGTTTTTTAGGAAATACAACTGTGCGTCTCATTACTGCACTCTTGGCTGAGAATACAGACTCTCATTGGGCAGAAGACGCAGTCAAGCGTCTTCTAATCACACGTCACAGAGCAGAAGATTTTTTTATCCGGAACAGTGAGGAATTTCTTAAAGAGGTTATGCAGAGTACACAGGTTCTGACCTTGCTTGTTGCCTCTATCGCACTTATTTCACTTCTTGTCGGCGGTATCGGCGTTATGAATATCATGCTGGTGACAGTATCCGATCGAATCAACGAAATCGGTGTACGCATGGCAATTGGAGCACGGAGGAATGATATTCTGCAGCAATTTCTGATTGAAGCGGTCTTTATCTGTTTTATCGGGGGCGTATTAGGTATTTTGCTTGGTCTTTCAGTCGGCGCTCTTTTCGAATTTATTCAGGCTCCTTTCAGATTGGTTTATTCTTTACCATCTATTATTACGGCCTTTATCTTTTCGATACTCGTCGGTCTTGTCTTTGGCTATCTTCCTGCATCCAATGCATCACGACTTGATCCGGTTACAGCACTTGCACGGAACTGAAAAACAGCTTTTGGAAATCAGTCCGTACCATCCGCAGAAAAAACGTTAAAAACGTTAAAATGGTGCCGCATACCGGATTTGAACCAGTGACCCCATCATTACGAATGATGTGCTCTACCAACTGAGCTAATACGGCTTGAGGAGTCGATCTGGGATTTTAATAAAAATGTATAACAAAGACAAGTATACATCTGACATCTGACATATTATATTTGGAGTTAAAAATGGAATCGCTTGCAAAAATTAAAAAGAGCATAAATTTTTTGCTGATAGGCTTTTCTAAGACACTTGGATGCCAGCATTGACAACAGAAAAAAAGACGTTAACACTGCAGAATATCGAACGCACTATTCGGTACACCTTTAGAAAGACTGATTCATCGAATCTGCTGCTGCGCCAAAGAATTTATGAAACTATCTGGCATGCTCATGAGCGATTGCTTCTTTCCCAAACTCAGCTGAAAAATTCCGAGAAGGAAAAAAAACGTCTACACTTGATCCATTTACTTAAAGCAATCGAATCAGAATATTGTATTGCTCATAAAAAGAGCAATAATCAGCCTGATATTGTGCGAGGAGAGGAAGAAAAAAGCGCCGATTCTGTAACAAAAAAAGATAACCTAGGCACACATTCTGCTCAGCAAGCACAGTACCTAAGCAAAAGCTCGAAGCATCTTAGATATACGCTGTCTGTCATTTTTATGATTGGGATACTTACTGTCATCCTTTTTTTTTATAACAGCGGAACAGATTCTGATCGCCTCTCCCACTCCCATACAGATAACCTGATATCCGCCAATGACAAGAACAGTTGGATACAAATTTTTGATCCGTTAAACATTACTGCACTGGCAACAAGAGGGGACGCAATAACAGAAATTCACAATAATGAAGTGAGTTTCATCCGTGTCCAAACCAAGACGATCGATGATTGTGTTATTCTTGAAATTGGGCCAGATGCTTTGATGCAACTGCGCGGAAAAAAAACAACCATGGGCATTATTGCACGCGGAGTCGGTAGAAACGACATACAATTAAGCATGACTTATGATTTTGGTTCTGATCAAAACACACGGCAACAGTGGTTTCAAGTGCCTCCGACCATTACTCCATTATTGTTTCCGGTTGCCATTCCACAATCAACTATCCTCGCTGCAAAGCTTTACATTAGAATTAGAAGTAGTCTGCTGAATAAAAAGAACGAGATAGATATTTTTTCTGTGATCGTCCAAACTGAAGATTAGGTCACACCTATTTCGCGGATTGTTGCGTAGAAGTTATTTTTTATACCACCTAAACTGAAACTGTTGTTCAGGCATCACTGATTCAGTCCATGCAGAGTATCAATATTCCAGATATTAATAGTATATCTTCCTGAAGATACATATATCTAGATCCCTAATCCTTGACAACAAAAACCTGTCGGCCACGATATACTCCGGTTTTAAGATCAATGTGATGAGGACGACGCAGTTCACCAGAACTTTTGTCTTCAATATGGCATGGCCTCTTGAGAGAATCAGCTGACCGCCGCATACCACGCTTAGACGGAGAAGTTTTACGTTTAGGTACAGCCATGAATTTACACTCCATTTATAAAAAATAGTCGATAAAAAAATCTCAACAAGGTTCATAGATTCAGGAACTAAATTGCTAATTAACTTTATTTACATCATATGCTCCACGATGGGTGTCCGCCGCTATAAAACAAATATGGGAAAAGATCAGCAAAGAGCAATATCCAAACACTGTAACGGTATAATAGTGCACATGTGCATGTTTCGTCTACTGCCTAATCTTATCCCACGTGGAAGGAAATGTTGATGTGTAAGTGAGTATAAAAACCTGTCCACTTGCTAAAAAATATTGGAACTATAAATGAAACAGGGCACCACCAAGTGGTGGGTGATGCAGGAATCGAACCTGCGACCCGCTGATTAAGAGTCAGCTGCTCTACCGACTGAGCTAATCACCCGTTCAACAATGGAGACCTTTAAATTAAATAGTGATTGTTATACCTTCTGTCCAGACAGCTATATCTATTTTTTCCAAGTTTCAACAGAAATGGGCAGATATAGCCTAACATGATTTTCCTCTGTTGTATTGCGTGCAAGCTCTTTTCTGGGAATTGCATGCGATAAGTAACTTGAGCTTATTTAAGCCCAATAAACAGCATTTAGCATCTTAGCATCGCCTGTGTCGTGCAGAAAGTGACATTGACACTTTTCTAGAAGTACTTTTTTTAGAAAGTGCATTAAGTGTACCAATCTCTTTTCTCTTGATATAATAAAAAGAAAAGGTAGGAGAATTCATGGAATGGTTTACTGATCCCAACGCCTGGATGGGACTGGTAGCATTGATTTTTCTTGAAATCGTGCTGGGGATAGATAACCTTGTTTTTATTGCCATTCTTGCGGAAAAACTCCCAGCTGGACGACGACAAAATCATGCCTGCATGATAGGATTGATCTGTGCGCTGCTGATGCGTCTTGTTGTACTCAGTTTGGTGAGTTGGGCAGCAAGCCTCACAAAACCCCTTTTCTCCGTTTTTTTCTTTAGCTTTTCAATCCGCGACATTATCATGATCACAGGAGGAGCGTTTCTCCTTGCAAAAGGCACGCTGGAACTTCACGAACGGCTTGAAGGTGTGGAAGATACTTATGAAAATGACAGAACAGCACGGGCTGTATTCTGGCAGGTCATTGCCCAGATCATTGTGCTAGATGCAGTATTCTCTATCGACAGTATTATAACAGCCGTTGGTATGGTGCAACATATTGCTGTCATGATAGCCGCTGTGATCATTGCTATGAGCGTAATGATACTTGCATCAGGATCGCTTATGATATTTATAAATCAACATCCAACAATTGTTATCCTCTGTCTCGGCTTTCTGATGATGATTGGGTTTAGCCTTATTGTAGAAGGGCTTGGCTTTCATATTCCCAAAGGATATCTGTATGCTGCTATCGGCTTTTCGATTCTGATTGAGATCTTCAATCAAATTAGCCGTCACAAGCGTGAAAAACGCATGACAAAAAATGATATACGTTCACGCACAGCTGGTGTTGTTTTACGTTTGCTGAGAGGAAAACGCGGGGATGAAACATTATCCAAAACGGTTGAGGTAATAACAGACCAAACAGCGGGGGCAGATGTATTCCACCCGGAAGAAAAAAAAATGATCCGGAGCGTTCTTGATCTTGCCGAGCGTCCAGTTCGTTCGATTATGTCACCACGCCATGAGGTTGAGTGGCTTGATCTTTCCAGAAGCGGACGAGCAATCTGCAAGGATCTGCAAGCCATCAAGCATAGCTGGGTCGTTTTAGCTCGCGATACAGTGGATAAATTTATAGGCATCGCTTTTATCAAGGATCTTTTGTGTGATCTTGCTGAGGGTAAAAATCTGGATTGGCACAAATCAGTGCGTCAGCCACTTGTTATTCATGACGACACCAATGTTTTACGTATGATGGAACAGTTTCGCTATTCGCCGGTACAGCTTGCTATTGTCGTAGATGAACATGGCTCATTTGCAGGTATTGTAACGCCGGCGGACATTCTGGAGGCAATTACCGGAGATTTTCTGTATCAGAATAAAGAAGCAGCTATGAAAGGAGAAGGCCTGATCGCTCAAGGTCATGCTGACTGATATACGCGGTTTTAGTCAGTTGCTTGATCGTTTAAAAGTGATCATAACACTGACGGGTTATGTGGCATTGTGGAGGAAGATCTTCTATATCTAATGGATAGAGTCTAGAGTCTTTTGAGGCAGATACAGTCCATGACAAAAGTTCTTCTTAAGATCTGTAATGGCAAGGAGGCAGTGATCAGAGCCAGGGGTGATGCAGATATTCTGGATATTGCGGTAAAAAACCGGCAAACCCTTTCAGATATTGCGGAAATTATGCAGATCTTAGATGGTAAGGTCCAGTTATCACTAACTGTGTCCCTCCCGTTTGTTTTGTCCTGTTCTGATCATCCGTCCTTTGCATCTGTTGACATTTTACGGATAAAAGGAAACAGAGATGGATATAAAAAAAAGTGGGAAAAACTGGAGCAGTTTATCCATAGACACAAAACTATTTTACTGACCAACACTGAATATAATCAGCACCTATGGCTGCAACAAGTAAAAGCAGCAGGATTTTACGGTATAATGTTGGAAAACTACTCTGGAAATTTACTATGCGCCGAAAAGTTTGTTCATGATGTGAAATGTCATGGACTGATTGTCGGTCTTGCTGGCGAGCTGGACGTGCCAGATGTACCGCGACTTTTACCTTGTAATCCTGACATTCTTGGTTTTTCTCTTGCACAAATGGGGAAGCTAAGTCATCATAACCCAGAGTTAATCCGCTCATTTATTCCATCCGTGCAAGCCATAATGAATGAAGAAGTGATAATAGATTCAAGGACTGATCGTATTCTTGTTTCTGATTTTATTCTATCCATGTGCATTGGCGCTTATCATCATGAAAAGAATGCTCAACAGAGGGTCCGTTTTAATGTAGCGGTAGATGTGATCCGTGTTTCCAAGACTGATGATATCCGCTATATTTTTTCCTATGATCTGATCCTTGATTTAATTCGTAGATTAGCTTCGCATGGTCATATTACCCTTGTTGAAACATTGGCCGAACGTATCGCACAATTCATCCTGGGTTATAAACAAGTTCGGTGTGTTATGGTGCGGGTAGAGAAACTGGATCTTGGACCGGGATCTATTGGTGTTGAGATCATACGAAAAAAAGAAACAGTACAGGCTTCCAAAAAAAGATAATATCTGTTCTCAGCTATGCTGTGAATCTGTTTTTTCACCTGTATTCCAGCTGCTTTGCCAATGTATAATTTCAAAAACAGCGATAAAGAATAATGAAATTATCAGTGGGACAATCAAGTAAAGTAGGCGAAAAACAATCAGTGCGGCAATAACGTCTTTTGGATTCATTTGCTGTGTGCCAGCCATAAAGAGTGCTTCAAGCACACCGACGCCTCCCGCGGGGGCATTTGATAAAAGTGTGAGACTGAATGATGCAAGAAAAACACCAAGAACAGTGATAAAGCCTGGATTGCCTGCTTCAGGGAGAACAGCATAAATAATACCGACAGCACCTAGCAGTTCAAGCGAGCCTATGATAAGCTGTTGTACAACAACATTCAGTCCAGGATAGACAAGCCGGAATGTTGGGCCGATCTTTAGTGGATGCATACGCATCCAGCTTCCAAAAATATAAAGCCCAACAAAACTTAGCATGGTGCACCCAATAAGAATCGCAACACTTTCGGGGATATCACTGTGCACCAATACAATCAAATGCGGCTGAAGC
The DNA here is from genome assembly GCA_003331005.1 of Candidatus Tokpelaia sp. JSC085. Lineage (GTDB taxonomy): Bacteria > Pseudomonadota > Alphaproteobacteria > Rhizobiales > Rhizobiaceae > JSC188. Next base: position 236,964 of record QENC01000002.1, on the reverse strand, counting down.
AATAGTACAAGACCCGAAAGTAAAATCGTGCTAAGCACAAAGGTAAATGAACAAAACCCAACAAGAAAGGCAATTTCTGGACCAGTAAGGCCTTTCATGCTGTAGGCACGATAGCGCACCACTGCGCCTGAAAAGACCGATGCTCCAATATTATGTGACAGAGCGTAGGTAGTAAATGAGCAAATGGTGATAAAAAGCAACGATATATTTTTGTGAAGATGATACAAGGCAATACGGTCGTATCCCGCGAGCGCTGCATAAGAAATAAGAGCAGAAAAAATTGCCAGCATCCAGTGCCCTAGGTTCAGTTCTCCCAAGCGATCGACAACATCATAAAAAGAAATATTCCAAAGTTTTATATAAAGAAGCCGGATTGACACCAGCATGGCAATCATACCGATAAGCGTCCACAGGTATTTTTTTATCATGATAAAGATGTCTCTTCTTTCTCAGAAAACGTGTCAAGTCTTTCTTGTCCTGTCTTTTGTCTCTGTATGGTATTTTTTGTTCCAAGCAAATGAGCAATGATACCATTGGCAATTTGCCTATCATCTGCCATGACAATATCAGCACCAAGATCGGAGAGATATTGGCTTTCTTCCTCTGATAAGGCATGTGCGATAATACGGATGCTGCTGTTCTGTTGTTTTACGAGCGATACAATTCTTCCTGCTTCAAAAGAATTTTCCATGGTCAGAACGAGTTCATGAGCATGTGCAACATTTGCAGCAGTCAATATATCTTCATGGACCGCATTTCCGGTGATCGTTTCGAAATTCTCACTACGCGCTTTTTCAGCATTACGTCCAACATCTTCAATAATGACAATGGGGATTTCATTTTTATCTAGTTCTTTGGCAACTAACTGTCCCAAATAACTGAACCCAATGATGACTGTATGATTCATTTTACTAGTGATGAAAACCTCATCACTAGCAGTCTCTTCCTGGGAAATTTCAACAACATCACCATCACTGTCAATCTTTTCTTCGTAAATTGCTCGCTCGAGCTTCTGTCTGATCTTATCGGCTATGATAAACACAAGCGGATTGAGTAGAATAGACAGAATCGCACCACCAAGAATAAGATCACGTGCCTGATCACTCAAAGCCCCCAGAGCATTGCCAAACCCTGCTAGAATAAAAGAAAATTCGCCAATCTGCGCTAAACTTGCTGAAACAGTAAGTGCCGTTCCCGTGGGATGCCGAAAAGCGCGGACGATCAGAAATGCTGCAAAAGATTTTCCGAAGATGATAATAAAGAGTGTAGCTAAAAGTGGGGCAAAACCGTATAATAGTTTTATTGGATCAAAAAGCATGCCAACTGAGACAAAAAATAACACAGCAAAGGCATCACGAAGCGGTAGCGTTTCTTCAGCGGCACGGTGGCTAAATTCGGATTCACTCATAATCATTCCGGCAAAAAAAGCGCCAAGCGCTAGAGATACTCCGAAAAGATGTGCCGCGCCAAAAGCAACACCAAGAGCAATAGCTAACACGGATAAGCTGAAAAGTTCTCGAGAACCAGTCTGTGCAATAATCTTCAGCAACCAAGGGATTACACGGCGGCCAACAACCATCATGACTGCCACAAAAAGAACAATTTTTGTAATGACCAGGCCAATAATACCTGCTGTGCCAAGACCAAAAAAACCTACAACAGAACTTGATGATACTGTTTCTGTGATGCTTGAGTGTTTTGCCAATGTCGGCAACAATACAAGTGCGAGCACCATTGCCATATCTTCAACAATCAGCCACCCTACGGCAATACGGCCGCGTTCTGTTTCAATTAGGCGCCTTTCCTGCATGGCACGTAGCAAGACAACTGTGCTTGCTGTAGAAAGGGCAAGACCAAACACAAGTCCGTTGCTAATAGACCAACCCATGGCAAGACCAAGGCATGTGCCAAGCAATGTTGCCGCGGCCATCTGCACAATGGCGCCAGGGACTGCAATGGTTCTTACAGACAGAAGATCTTTCATGGAAAAATGCAGACCGACTCCGAACATGAGTAAAATGACACCAATTTCTGCTAACTGGTTTGTCAATCCTGGATCCGCATGAAAGCCAGGTGTATTCGGTCCTGCAATAACGCCTGCAAGGAGATAGCCTACAAGTGGTGAAATCCGCAAGTGGTTGGTAATCGCACCAAACAAAAAGGCCAGACAAAGACCCATGACAATCGCTGTAATAAGAGGGGTCTCGTGTGCCATTTTGGGTTAACACTTTCTCATGATGGTATATTAATGGGTTCAGGAAATCATTTCATATGTATGATTGATTGATAGAATGTTTTCTCTTTTTGTACCGTTGTCCCCTCCCATCCTGATGAAAAATTCATGAAACGCTGATGTCACTCAATTGAGACCGGCGACTGGAAACGTTTTTTCAAGATTTCCTTATTTCCTTTCTGAAAACATCTCCCTTATTTTTATTGACTGCGGTCTCTCCCTCCACTGGTTACCGAGAAAAAGCAGGATTGGAGCCGCAATGAAAATTGATGACGATGTCGCCAGGAAAACGCCTATAACAACCGGCAGCGCGAAATTATGCACAGCATTGCCTCCTCTAATTGCCATAGGTAACATGGCAAGCACCGTTGTCATAGATGTGAACATGCACCGTATCAGAACCTGATTAATGGACATATCAATAATTTCGCGCAAGGGCATTTTTCTGAAACGACGCAGATTTTGGCGCATACGGTCATAAACCACGATCTTATCATTAATGGAATAGCCGATAATCGTCATGAGTGCAGCAATTGCTGTCAGGTTAAAATCAAACTGGAACAAGACAAAAATGCCGATAACCTTCGTTGTATCAAGAATCAGTGTTGCAATAGTCCCAATCGCAAAAAACCATTCGAACCGCCACCAGACATAGATAGTCATGGCAATGGCAGCAAGGAGAACAGCGAGGATGCTGTCTCTTACAAGATCATCGGAGATTTTCGGACCGATTGCGTCTATACGTGGGAAGTGAGCATCCGGATAAAGAATTTTAATGGAATCCTTGATATGGCCTACAGTGACTGTCTGTTCTTCCTCTTCACCTTGATTATTTTGTATACGAATCAAAACTGTATTATCGTTTCCAATGTTCTGCAAGACAACTTCACCCACTTGCAGACCGTTCAAAAGTGAGCGCAATGCAGCAAGATTTGTCGCTTCTTTTGTGGCGACTTCAAGCTGGATTCCTCCCTTGAAATCAAGGCCGTAATTCAGTCCCGGCTTGAGAAATAAAAAACATGAAATAGAAGACAGTATGACAGAAGTAACTATACCGATAAAGCGTGCTTTCATGAAGTTAAATCCAGTGCGCTGTGGAAGACAGAAGAAAAGCGGCTGGATATTCAGCACCTTTACCTTCCATCGACGCACAATCCAAACCATGATCATACGCACGACTGTAACATCCGTGAACATAGAAATTATGATACCAAGCAGCATCGTTATGGCGAAACCACGCACAGGACCAGTCCCAAAATACAAAAGAATAAGAATAGTCATGACAATCGTGACATTAGCGTCCACAATCGTAGAAAAGGCACGTTTGAAACCACGCTCAAGGGCTGCAAGTGCACTAACACCGCTTCCGCTTTCTTCCCGTATGCATTCATTGATCAGGATATTTGCGTCAACAGCAATCCCAATACCGAGTATGATCCCGGCGATTCCTGGTAATGTCAGTGTTGCATCCAGCAAACTCATGGCTGAAAATGTTAATATCGTATGTAGTGCAAGTGCAACATCAGCGATAAGACCCCATTTCCCATAAAGCAGGACGATGAAAACGGCAACAAGAATGAAGCCGAGAATACCAGTGTAAAGACCCATCTTGATAGCATCCGCGCCAAGATCAGGGCCTATACTTCTTTCTTCAACCACTTTGAGGGGAGCTGGCAATGCACCGGCACGTAGCAATGCTGCAAGCGTTGCCGTATCATCAGATGTGAACTGGCCGGTGATCTGACCACGTCCGTTGGGGATCACGGACTGTATTGTCGGCGCTGTCAACACCTTGCCATCAAGGACAATAGCGAGAGGCCTCCCGATATTTTCTCGCGAAATTTTGGCAAATTCCTTTGCACCCTGATGATTAAGCTCAAATAAAATCATCGGCCTGTTTGTATCATGCTCATAAGAGGCACGGGCATCTTTGAGTGCTGCACCATCAAGTGCAATTTTGTGCTCAACAGCATAATGCTCGGTTGAACCCTCTTTATAGCCAGGTAAAATGGAAATTTCTCCTGGCGGATTATCGATATCAACATTCAAACGCACGAGATGAAAGGTCATTTTTGCCGTAGTACCAAGCAAGGTACGCAGCCGTTCCGGATTCTGTATGCCAGGAAGCTGAACCTGAATACGGGTTTTTCCAACCCTTTGAATGGATGGTTCGACAACACCAACCTTGTCAATGCGTTCACGGATAATTTTAAGGCTCTGATCAATGGCACTGCTTATGTAATAATTCACTGCACTATCTGTTAATGTGATGTGTATCTCTCCATTTTCATGATCCTGAAGAATAGCGAGATCATTAACAAGCGCTGATAACGCTCCTGTGGGAACTGGTGCAATTAAGGTATCAAAAGCCTTTACGGCTTGTTGGCGTAAGAACTCATCAGGAATCACAACAACAATAGCCTCTCCGATCATGCGCACAGATTGCGGTCGGATTTTTTCTGTTCTCAGCTTGGTCCGTATCTCGCCAAGAAGACTGATGAGCCTCTCCCTTTTCATAGCTTCGACATCAATTTCAAGCTGCAACGAAGAACCACCGCGCAGATCAAGACCGAGTGTTACGCGCGTATCTGGAAAAAAAGGAATATATTGTCTTATTTTCTCAATATTGCTTGCAGTGAAAAAATTAGGCAAAGCGATCAATGCGCCGAGTGTGAGGATAAAACTATAGCTGATAGCAAGCCAACGTGGTGTATGCATGAAAGATCAATCCAGAAAATACTTTAAAACGACTTGAATATAGGTTCTGCGTTATGCCTTATAGAAAAGGTATGGTATACAATGTGACAAAAATGAATAACATATCTTCTTATATCAGAATAAAAATACCTTGCATCCAGGACAGATCGGATCTTCACTATATGAAGAATATGATTTTTAGCCTTGTATTTTTCTTCTTTTTATAAAAAAATACTCGTAGCGGACGTGGCGAAATCGGTATACGCACAGCACTTAAAATGCTGCGATTCTTGGATCATGCGGGTTCAAGTCCCGCCGTCCGCACCATCTTTCTAACACCCATGTAAGCCCATGTAAGTAAGTAACACAAGACTAACTAGACAGGGCAATCGGACGGACGACGTGTGTGCGTGTGTGTAATTCAGCCGTGGAAAAAATAATCTCTCTAAGAAGATCATGACGCAGTCACTAAAATCTTCATATCTTATACTGAGTAATACATATCAAATTCAACAGGATGTGGCATCGTTTCATAACGCAGGTTTTCATGTATTTTTAGCTGAATGAAAGAATCAATCATTTCGCTATCAAAGACACGACCTTCTTGCAGGAAAGTACGATCTTGGTCAAGCGCTGCCAAAGCCTCTTTCAAGCTGCTGCTGACAGTTGGAATGTTTTCAAGCTCTGTCGGTGGTAAATCATAAAGATTTTTGTCCATTGGTTTATCGGGATGAATCCTATTTCTGATACCATCTACACCAGCCATTACCAGTGCAGAGAATGCAAGATAAGGATTAGCTGTCAGATCAGGAAAACGAATCTCTACTCGCCTAGAATGCGGAGAAAAGCCGTGTGGAATGCGGCAGGAAGCGTAACGGTTGCGTGCGGAGTACGCAAGAAGAACCGGGGCCTCAAATCCAGGAACCAAGCGCTTGTAACTATTCGTTGAAGGATTAGTGAATGCGTTGAGGGCTTTTGCATGTTTAATAATACCGCCAATAAAGCAGAGACATATTTCGGAAAGACCTCCATACTCATCTCCGGCAAAGATGGGTTTATCATCTTTCCAGATGGAGAGATGCACATGCATGCCTGAACCACTGTCACCATAGACAGGTTTTGGCATGAACGTTGCTGTTTTTCCATAAGCATTAGCAACCTGATGCACGACATATTTGAAAACCTGTATCTTATCAGCCTGACGCACCAGCGTATCGTATTTGATACCGATCTCATGCTGAGCAGCAGCAACTTCGTGATGATGCCTCTCAACCTCAATTCCCACGGTTCTCAGCATTGTCAGCATTTCCGAGCGTATATCCTGGCAAGAATCAATTGGTGGGACCGGAACATATCCCTTTTTTACGCGTGGACGATGACCAAGATTGCCCATTGTGTACTCTCTTTCATCATTTGATGGCAATTCACTTGAATCCAGTTTAAACCCAGTATTGTATGGATCAATTTGATAACGTACATCATCAAAAATAAAGAACTCTGCTTCTGGTCCAATATAAATAGTATCACCAAGCTTAAGCGACTTGACATAGGCTTCACATCTACAGGCAATCGCACGCGGATCATGATTGTATTGATCGCCTGTAAGAGGATCAATGATATTGCATATAATGATCATAGTCATTTGTGCAAAAAATGGATCTATATGAGCAGTTACAGGATCGGGTATCAGCCGCATGTCATTGATCGGCTTCCATCCGGAAATGGAAGAAGCATCAAAGACTACTCCATCGGAAAACATTTTTTCATTTAAAAGACCAGATTCTATGGTAATATGATGAAGCTTGCCTTTGAGATCCGTGAAGCGCAGATCAACAAAACGAATATTCTTATCCTTTATCTGTTGAAGGATATTATTGATTATTACCATGAGATACAGTTCCCCTGAAAAGAGTGTCATTTTAATAGTGTCATACGCTCTGGCTGTCTTAAAAACATGCTCGTCGCCTGCCACAGCTCTGGATGCTTTACTCAATTTTTTACAAAACTTACCACTCCACTCCCTCCCAAGACGTTTTTTTTATCCGCGTTTTGCAAACAGCCCCCTAAGCAAGACCTTTTGGGAAAAAAGCTCTACACTGCGGTCAGGTCTATTCGTACATTCCTTTTTCGTGCTCAATCCCATAAAGACCATGCTTTTTTCATCAGAAATGCTATTATCTGCAACACGGATAAAATATCATCGATCTTCTTAACTATAAATCTGGAAAACAATTGCATTGTATATTTAAAACATCTAAAAGTCTGCATATTTGCTTAAGGCTTCGGCCGGAGGGTGAACGAAGGATGGCAGTTGCAAACCTAACCTCCCGTGGGTCTCCTGCTCTCTAATATCTAGGAGGTTTCGGCGTCCTTTATTTCTCACGTCCTTCACAGGAAATGCACAGAGAAATCGGAAAGGCTCTGCGCCGAAGAAACTACATGGCAATAAACCGGAGAAAGGCAAAACAATGGCTCTTTATGAACATGTGTTTCTTGCCCGGCAGGATATGACTCCACAGCAGGTCGAGCAGCTTGTAGAACAGTACAAGGGTGTTATTGAAACTGGTGGTGGCCAAGTCGGGCGTATTGAAAATTGGGGTTTGCGACCCTTATCCTATCGGATTAAAAAGAACCGGAAGGCATATTATACATTAATGAATATTAATGCCCCGCCAAATACCATTTTTGAAGTCAAGCGTCAGATGCGTATCAATGAAGATGTGTTGCGTTTTCTAACTATACGAGTTGAAGCACATGAAGAAACGCCGTCAGCTATGTTAGCTCGTCGTGATCGTGAAGAGCGTTTCAATGATGAGCGCTCGCATCGATCGCGCCGGTTGCGTGACCAAGATATAGCAGCCCCGGTGGAGGAGAAGAATAATGGTTGATATTAATCAGATCCCAACCCGTCGGCCTTTTCACCGCCGTCGTAAGACCTGTCCATTCTCTGGTAATAATGCATTGAAGATTGATTACAAGGACATTAAACTCCTGCAACGCTATATTTCAGAGAGTGGTAAGATTGTTCCTTCCAGGATTACGGCTGTGAGCCAAAAAAAGCAACGTGCACTTGCCCGTGCCATTAAACAAGCGCGGTTTCTTGGTCTTCTTTCTTACGCGGTGAAGTAAGTGATAGAAAATAGAAATCAGGAATCTGGACTAGTCCTGATTTCTTTTTTTAGGCAGGACTGATGGTTTTGACCTTCCAGAAGCGCAAAATACTCACATGCACCGCTTCCAGTGTGTATAGGGAGAGACGCAGAAACAGGGTAGCGAGTGAAACTGAATCCTAATATAAAAATATTGACTGCAAGTATATTGGCAGCAACGGTATCTGCTGTTCTCTCTATCGCCTTATGTATTAGCCTCATCAACATGTCATTTTTCGTCTTTTTCTTCGGCTTTTTTGTATCATTGCCGATTGTAACAATGACTTTTGGCTATGGGATCAAAGTTAGTCTCTTGAGCGCAATTATAGCCGCGTTTTTTCTGATTCCTAATCTTTCAACAGTCACAGCATTACTGATTACACTTTTCTTTTTTATACCCTCTCTTTTTTTGAGCTGGCTTATGGGGCTAGCACAGATAGATAGGCAGAAAGGTGTTGTGATCTGGTACCCTTTGTCTCCGGCTTTGTTCCAGCTGGCACTTACCATTGCTATCGCTACAATTGCCGTTATGCTATATATCCTTTCATCAGTCGAGGTCACACAATACATTGACAAGTTTATCACCCGGCTGATGATCGCCATTCGCGAGAGTTATTTCTATTCTGTAGAGGATCAGGCGATCATTGAACAAGCAATCCGTTTGCGGTTTATTTCTATAATTGCATCAATATTGCCGTTTTACGGCCTTCTGTGTCATACTGGGACTATCTATTTTGCCATGCGGCTTGCAAACAAAATCGGATATCTTCAGCGTCCTCTTGATGACTGGCCAACCGCATTGCATATGCCACCTGTAGCCTTTTTTATTTTTGCGGTAGACTGGATGATAAGTCCATTTATAAAAAATGCCACGCTGGCCATTTGTATGGCGGTTATTGTCTCTGCCCTGAGTACCGGTTTTATGATTGCCGGCCTTGCTGTCATTCACAAAGCAACACGAGGATTCGTATGGCGTCCGGCTGTTCTTTTTGCAATTTACGGCGGATTCTTTACCTTGATCCTGACACCGCTCATTACTATAGGACTTATCATCATTGGTTTATTCACAACCACCAGCAATCGTAAAATCAAACCATCAGGTGACGATCATTTCACTTAAAAGGAAACTTCCATGGATGTCATTCTTCTTGAACGCATTGCCAAACTTGGCCAAATGGGCGATATTGTCAGTGTAAAGGACGGCTATGCTCGTAATTTCCTGCTACCACAAGAGAAAGCCTTGCGTGCAACGGAAACCAACAGAAAGCATTTTGAAACCTGTCGCATACAACTTGAGGCTCAAAATCTTGCACTTAAAAGTGAAGCAGAAAAAGTTGCGGACAAACTTGACGGGAAAATATTTTCCATCATTCGCTCTGCAGGTGATACGGGACACCTTTACGGTTCTGTTTCCACTCGAGATATTGTCAATATTGTTATGGATGAAGGCTTTAGTATTACGCGTAACCAAATTGCACTCAACCAACCGATAAAAGCCATCGGGATGTATATTGTTTTGATAAACCTCCATCCAGAAGTACATGTTCGTATCAGCATGAATGTTGCTCGCTCAATAGAAGAGGCAGAACAACAGGAAAAAAAACAAGATTTAATCAGTGTCGATGTCTCCATGCCAGCACTTGAGGGCAAGTTTGAAAGAGATCCTACCAAGGACGAAGCATAAATTCTCCTAGTCCAATCAATAGAACGCACCCAGCGGTGCATGGGTGCTGTCTTTTTTCCATGCACAAAATATCTTATTAAAAGATATTTACAGGTCAGGGAGGAGAAACAAACAGGTATAGATACCGTTCCAATTTTATTCTGCGCGAATGGCCGGGTGGCCCTGGCCCTTCCTGCAAAGATGTTCAGGTGTTAGTTATCAATCAAACAGCAATTAACAACTGCTTCTCAAAGTAGCCAGTGTGTGATTTTTGTTAATGCTTTCCTGGTCAATAAGGCGTGTCGGATAGTGGCCAGTAAAATAATGGTCAGTAAATTGTGGATTCAGGTGATCGCGGGGTTTACCTCCTATCGCACGGTACAGTCCATCAATTGAGAGAAATTTAAGAGAATTCGCACCGATATAATCACACATGGATTGCAGATTAGGGTGTTGATTTGCCAGAAGTTTTTCAGCTTTCGGTGTGTCAATGCCATAAAAATCCGGATAAGAAATCATGGGACTAGCAATCCGGATATGCACCTCTATCGCTCCAGCATCGCGCAGCATTCTGACAATTTTAAGCGATGTTGTTCCTCGTACAATGGAATCATCGACGAGAATGACTCGTCTCCCTGCAATAACAGCACGGTTTGCTGAATGTTTAAGTTTGGCACCAAGGGCACGAATATGCTGGGTTGGTTCAATAAATGTCCGACCTACATAATGGTTTCGTATAATCCCGAGTTCGAAAGGAATGCTGCTTTCCTGTGCATAGCCAATAGCTGCTGGTGTACCACTGTCAGGCACGGAAACGACAACATCTCCTTCTCTGCAAGGTGCTTCAATTGCCAGATTCATTCCCATATTTTTTCGTACAGTATAAATACTGCGTTTTCCAACAATGGAATCAGGGCGGGAAAAATAAATATATTCAAACAGGCAAAGACGTTCAGGTTTTTTAGAGACCGGTTTTATTGTCTTTGTCACGATCGAACCGTTTTTCTGCAATTCGCAAATAATCACTTCTCCATTTTCCACATCACGGATGTATTGAGCCCCGATGATATCAAGAGCACAAGTTTCCGAACAGAAAATCGGTTTGCCATCAAGTGTTCCCATAACCAGTGGTCGGATACCTATTGGATCCCTTGTAGCGATGAGCTTTGTTCGTGTAAGGGCAAGCATAGCATAGCCACCTTCAACCTGCTGGATTGCATCAACAAAACGCTCAGAAGAAGAAGCATATCGTGAACGGGCAATGAGATGTAGAACAACTTCAGAATCAGAGGTCGACTGACAGATAGCTCCTCCTGCAATTAACTCACGCCGCAACGTCATGCCATTGGTAAAGTTACCGTTATGAGCAATAGCAATACCACCCACTTCAAGCTCAGCAAAAAGCGGTTGTACATTGCGTAAGGCAATTTCACCACTTGTCGGATAACGGACATGACCGATAGCCATGACACCTGGTAATCGGGCAAGGGTAGCTGGATCCGTGTAATGATCTCCGACAAGTCCCATCTGCTTTTCAGCATGAAAAGCAGAATGACCATAGGAAACAATACCAGCCGCGTCTTGTCCACGATGTTGTAACGCATGTAGCCCAAGAGCGGTCAGAGTCGCTGCCTCAGCATGCCCTAAGATGCCAAATACACCACATTCTTCATGCAATGTGTCATCATCAAGCTGGCAATAAGAGAAATCAGTGCTGGAATTGATCATGATTTACGTTGACCTGGGAACACATCTGCCAAAAAATCCGAATCTTTAACGTCTCGTTTAAAAGTGACTAGAGTGTTCACTGATTGTTGTGCAGAACGGAATGGTGAATATCATTCTCAGGATAAATTTGCTTATTCAGTTGCTGCAGCAGGTTTGGGGGGATAAGACTCCATATTTGATTGCCTAGCGTATCCAGCATCGGTTTGGTTTTTGCATTGGCGATCCAGCTTGGGTGATTGGTTGTTTTTATAAGACCATTTAGAAAGAGCACCATAATTGCAAGAATAAACAATCCACGCATCATACCGAATACAAAACCCAGTGTGCGGTCCAATGCCCCGATACGGCTATCAAGAATGAAATCCGACATTTTCATTGTAATGATTGAGAGGCTAATAAGCACAACCAGAAAAAGCAAGCTTATTGTTGCGATAAGTGCAACTGTATTATTGGAGATGTACTGCTCAAGCAGTGGTAAGACTGGGTTATAGAAAAGGCAGGCAAACACCCCTGCCAGTATCCATGAAAAGAGGGAAAGCAATTCACGCGAGAAACCACGTATCATAGCGAGAAAAGCAGAAAGAAGAGTGACAAGAATCACAAGTCCGTCTAGCGTCATCATAGGCATTATATCCTCGTATTCTACCCGATGCGTGTGTCTTCTTTTTTCTGTCGTTGTGAGGCTGAGACAGCGATCTGTGCCACAACATCAGGTAATTCATCCATTTTATTCAGTTCCAAAGGCAGGTTTATCTTGTCCAAACCTGAACGAGGTAAAACAGCTTGTCTAAAACCGAGTTTTTCTGCCTCCTTCAGACGTTGACATGTGTAGGAGACAGGTCTCAGACCACCAGAGAGGCTCACCTCGCCGAAATAAACACAATTCAAGGGAAGTGCAAGACTGCTAAAAGATGAGATCAGAGCCGCTGCTACAGCAAGATCCGCTGCAGGTTCTGTAATACGGTACCCGCCTACGACATTGAGATAAACATCATGCTGACTAAAGAGTATGTTACAGCGTGCTTCCAAAATTGCTATAATCATTGCGAGGCGATTACTATCCCAACCAACAACCGCGCGACGGTGGCTGCCAAGAGAGGTTGTGGCAACCAGTGCTTGTATTTCCACGAGCACCGGTCGTGTTCCTTCTATTCCGGCAAATACGGAGGCCCCAGGTGTAGTCTGATGACGTTCTCCTAGAAAAAGTCTCGACGGATTAGACACCTCACGCAGACCACAGTCTGACATTTCAAACACACCGATTTCGTCGGTTGCCCCAAAACGGTTCTTAGTCGCACGCAATATCCGGTAATGATGACCACCACCACTTTCAAAAGAAAAAACACCATCAACCATGTGTTCGACAACACGTGGTCCCGCAATCTGCCCATCTTTTGTGACATGGCCGACAAGGATCATTGTCGAACCTGTTTGTTTAGCAAACCGCACCATCACCTGTGCTCCCAGCCGCACTTGTGTTACTGTCCCAGGAGACGAGTCAGCCATGACTGACCACAACGTCTGGATAGAATCAATGATAACTAGGTCACAATGCTGTACCCGGGCCAGGGTTGCAAGAACATTTTCCACATTGGTTTCAATGGCAAGCTGTATAGACGTGTCTGCTGCACCAAGACGTTGTGCCCTTAACCGAATCTGAGCGACAGCTTCTTCTCCTGAAACGTAGATGACATAGTATCCTTTGCGGGCAAGTGCTGCAGCTGTCTGCATAAGCAATGTTGATTTCCCAATACCAGGATCTCCGCCCACAAGAAGAGCAGAACCGCGGACAAAGCCACCGCCAGTTACCCGGTCTAGCTCGGTCATACCAGATATGATACGAGGCGATTCATCTATCTTTCCGGATAAATTCGTCAGTGTTGCAGGCTGCCCTTGAAAGGAAACACCTCTATCATTCGGACCGCCGCCTATTCCACTGCTGCTTTCCTGGACAAGCGTGTTCCATTTTCCACAGGAATCACACTTTCCTATCCATTTAGTGTGAATTATGCCGCAGTTTTGGCAGATATACTGGATTTTTGCACGGGCCATGAAACAGCTTTTTCTACTAACGTGTGGTGGACGATATTTTTATCATAAACATTCACTAATTTCAAATTTTGAAATGTTTTCGGCAACATTGTAAAAGAATTGAGCATTCAGCAAATGTGTCACATAAGTAACATGATTTTGGCCTGATGAGAAGTCTCACTAAATCTATCAACTCCGTATAGATGGGGAGTAGCTATACCTTTTTAGTGTCGATCTGGTAAATAGTCTTCTTCTGCCAGATCAGAAAATCGTGTAAATTCTGCTTGGAAAGAAAGCATGACTGTACCAGTTGGGCCATGGCGCTGCTTGGCAATGATGACCTCTGCCTTGCCGAAAGCATTCTTCATCCGTGTCTGCCATTTCAGATGCTCGTCCGTCCCAATTATGGGCTCACAGTTTTTAATATAGTATTCATCTCGGTAAACAAAAAGTACAACGTCCGCATCCTGCTCAATGGACCCGGACTCGCGTAGATCGGAAAGTTGAGGTCGCTTGTCATCACGAGTTTCAACCTGGCGGGATAGCTGTGATAAGGCAATAATGGGAATGTTCAACTCTTTTGCCAACGATTTCAGACCTGTTGTAATTTCGGTAATTTCTTGAACGCGATTGCCCGATGCACGTTGTGATGAAGCATTCATCAGCTGGACATAATCGATAATCAGCACATCAAGATTGCGTTGGCGTTTGAGACGACGCGCCCTGGCAGTCAGTTGAGCGATAGAAAGACCACCTGTCTGGTCGATATAAAGTGGAATTTGCTGCATTTTTTGTATCTTGTGCATCAGCCGGAAAAAATCGTCTTCTGTGATATCACCGCGGCGAATTCTAGATGAAGAAATGTCAGCCTGTTCGGCAATGATTCGTGTGGCCAATTGCTCAGAGGACATTTCAAGAGAAAAAAATCCGACGACACCGCCCTCATTTTTCTCTACGTTGCCAGGGTTGTGTTCTGCTTTACAGGCCATGGCAATGTTAAAAGCGATATTGGTTGCAAGCGATGTTTTCCCCATACCAGGACGACCGGCTAAAACGATCAGGTCAGAACACTGTAATCCTCCCATGCGCTTGTCCAGTGTATGTATATGGGTTGGAATACCCGACAGTTTGGAAGACCGTTTTAGTGCTATACCTGCCATACTGACAGCTTTATCCAAGGATTCGCTAAAATTTTCAAAACCACCATCGTACTGGCCGGTTTCAGCAAGTTGAAACAAACGTTGCTCAGCATTTTCGATCTGTTTGCGTGGAACAAGATCAATAGGTGCATCATAAGCAGTATTAATTATATCTTCACCCAAACTAATCAAGGAGCGACGCATATAAAGATCATATATTATATGACCATAATCTGCAGCATTGATAACAGTTATAGCCTCAGCGGATAGTCGCATTGTGTAATTGAATACCGTTATATCACCAATCTTCTCATCAGATGGGATAAAAGATTTCAATGTCACTGGGTTGGCAAGTTTACCCATATGAACAAGATCTGATATCACCGCGTACATTCTTGCATGTAGGGATTCGAAAAAATGCTGTGGTTTTAGAAAATCGGACACTCGGTCAAATGCGTGATTGTTGACAAGCAATGCGCCCAGGAGAGCCTGTTCTGCCTCAATATTGTGAGGCAATTGACGGTAGGAAAAATCATCTTTCCTGCTCAGATTATGAATGATTGCTTGTGCCATGACCGATTTTTAACCTCCATGTCTGCTTTGAGATGACCTCTTTTTGTCAATAAGATCAAAGTGGCTCTTTAGCTTTTTCTATGGCGATAGATCAATCGATAAAACATAGGAATAAAAAGAGGGGCAACACATGTAGCAGCCAGCATACCGCCAATAACACCAGTGCCGATAGCATGACGGCTGGCAGAACCTGCACCAGCAGACACAACAAGCGGCAACGTCCCAAGGATAAAAGACAATGATGTCATCATAATTGGACGAAATCGGAGCCTTGCAGCCGAAAGAGCTGCATCAATTGTAGATTTACCTTTTCTGCTTTCAAGAACCGAAAATTCAACAATGAGAATAGCGTTTTTAGCAGCAAGGCCTATAAGAGTAACAAGGCCGATCTGCAAGTAAATATCATTGTTCAGACCACGCAATAAAGTAAAGATCAACGCACCAGCCATAGCAAACGGCACAGCTGTCATAACGGCCAGTGGCAGGCTCCAGTGTTCATATTGTGCAGCAAGGATAAGAAACACCATGATTATTCCAAAAATCACTGCTGTATTACCTTTCCCAGCATTTGTTATCTCCTGATAGGATGAACCTGTCCAGGCGATTTGGTAATCAGATGATAAGACATTTCTGACGACTTCAGTCATTACACGGATTGCATCACCTGATGTATAACCAGGTGCGGGGGAACCCAGTACCTGGATTGCAGGAAAGGCATTGAAACGCTCAAGTTGGTCAGGGCCGACGACTCGCGCGGCAGTTACCAATACACTCAGAGGAATCATCTTATCTGCATTCGAGCGGACAAAGACCTGCCTAAGGTCATTGGGTGTCCGCCTAAATTCCCCTTCAGATTGAATTTTCACCTGATAATTGCGCCCATGAAGCGTGAAATCATTGATGTAAATATTACCAAATGTTGCTGATAATGTGTCATAAATGGTTTTTATCGGGACCTGCATAGCATGTGCTTGCACGCGATTAACCATAAGATCATATTGCGGCACGCTAGGGTTAAAGGTTGTTCTTACCTGCGAAAGCTCCGGATGCTGATTAGCTGCAAGTAGCAACTTCCTGGTCATTGCATATAATCTCTGGTAAGAGCCACCGCCATGATCCTGTAGATAGAATTGAAAACCACCTGTCGTTGATAGACCTACAATTGGAGGAGGATTCACCGGAAGAATAAAACCATCCTTAATATCACCGGTCTGGGCCATAAGCAATCCTGTCATGTTCCGCGAATCTTCATGCGGACCAGCACGTCGCTTCCAATCCTTCAAGGTCAGAAAAAGTGCACCTGCACTGGTTTTCAAGCCACCAGAAAGCATATCATAACCGGCAATGGACATAACATTTTCAATAGACGGATTTTTAAAGAATGTATTCTGAGCGTTGCTCATAACGGCGACTGTTCTGTCAAGTGAAGCACCGGAAGGCAGCATGGCAAAAGCGAGAATCAGACCTTGATCCTCATCAGGTACTAGTGATCCTGGAATTTTTTCGAAAAGATAAAATACCAACACACATACTGCAATAAAAAGGGTTAGACCGATCGCTATGTGATAAATTAAAAAATTTACACCTTTCATATAAAGACTTGTAATAGAAGAAAAAATTCTATTGAATAGGTAAAATAAGTTGGAGTGCTGTATGCGCTTTGGTTTCATTAGAAGGCTGCAAAGAGCCGGCGTAAGAGTCAGGGCAATGGTCCCGGAAATAACAACAGAGATCGCAATGGTGATCGCGAACTGCTGATACATGACCCCTGCCATACCACCCATGAAGGAAACCGGAACAAATACCGCGCACAACACTAAAACAATGCTTAAAACAGGACCTGTTACTTCGCTCATAGACCGGACTGCGGCATCATGTGGTGAAAGTCCTTCTTCTTCAATAAGACGTTCAACATTCTCGAGCACAATAATCGCGTCGTCTACGACAATTCCAATAGCCAGCACAAGCCCAAATAATGTCAGCATATTGATTGAAAAACCAAGTACATACATTCCAGAAAACGTGCCAATGATAGAAATCGGCACCGCAATTATGGGTATCAGGGTCGCTCGCAAGTTCTGCAAAAAAAGAAAGACCACAATGATCACAAGAACAATTGCTTCAATAAATGTTTTGATGACCTCATGAATCGATACATTAATAAATCTTGTTGTGTCATAGGGTATAGTATAGCCAATCCCAGGGGGAAATGTGTTGTTCAGTTCAGCCATCCGCGCCTTGACAGCTTTCATCGTGGCCAGGGCATTTGCGCTCGGCTGCAGGAAAATCATGATGGGCACCATCGGTGTTCCATTCAGTCGTGTGTCAACCATATATTGCTGTGTCCCAAGCTCAATACGGGCAACTTCACTCAGTTTTAATGCCGCGCCATTTTCATCTGAGCGTAGTATAATATCGCCAAACTCTCTTGTAGTGGTCAATCTCCCTTGGGTGGTTGCAGAGTAGGTATAAGCCCCTGTGAGCGTATCTGGCTTTTCTCCAAAGCGCCCCACCGTGTATTGGGCATTCTGCTCCTGCACAGCGGAAATCACATCAGTCGGCATCAAATTATATTGTGCAAGCTTGTCCGGTCTTAGCCAAATCCGCATCGCATAATCAACATTGCCTAGGACCTGTGCATCCCCTACGCCGTGGATGCGTTTTAAATCATCTACAATATTGAGCAAAGCATAATTGCCAACATAGGTACGGTCGTAAGCATCAGTTGTGCTCTGCATACTGACAATACTAAGAATAGAGGAGGAACGTTTACTGACTATCAGCCCAAGCCTTTGTACAGCCTGTGGCAATGTAGGGATAGCGCGCTGCACCCGATTATTAATATTGATTGCCGCCTGATCAGGATCAGCCCCCAGACGAAATGTCACAGAGATGTTGAGCATGCCCTGTGCATTCGATGTGGCACTCATATAGATCATATCCTCAACGCCGTTGATCTGCTGTTCAAGAGGAATAGCGACGCTTTGAATCACTGTGTCGGCACTAGCGCCGGGATATTGTGCTGAGACAGAAATCTCTGGTGGTAGAAGATTAGGATATTGTGCAACCGGCAAAATGCGGAGACACATAACACCAACAATCACAATCACAAGGGAAATGACCGATGCCAGCACTGGTCTGTTGACAAAGAAACCATAATTCATTGCGCTGATTCCACTTGTCCTGGCTCTTTTCTGGAGAAGATAAGGTCCTCTCCGTCAAGGGTCGTGATAGCAACCTTCAGTTTTTGTCCTTTTGGCAACTTTTCCAAAGCAGTGTTAATCCGAAAATGCCCTTCTGTGACAACAATATCACCATCCTCAAGACCGATGTCTTCTTGACCTGCAGGCACGCTTTGTGTTTCTTGGTTATCGCTATTCCCCAAGAGTGGTGTGTCACCTGACATAGAATGCACTTGACGGTTTACAGCTAAAAGCCATCGGCGGTCTTCAAGTTGGCGGTCGACAATGACCGAGCGCTTTTCAACATATGCTCCTGCATGAACCACGTAAACAAATGTACCGTTCCTATCCTGTAGCAAGGCTGCTTCTGGTATAACGATAGCTTTATCAAGTTTTAGTCCTATGACAGTGACACGAACAAATTGTCCTGGAATCAAAACATCTTCAGAATTATCCACCACAGCACGAACCCCACGGGTTCCTGTTGTACTGTCCAGTGTTGATGAGGTAAAATCAATAGTCCCTATTTTGCTATAATAGTGCTGACCACGACCAAAGCGAATTCTGACCTTTAAGTGATTGATTCTTTCTCCTCGTATATTCATGTCTTTCATCAGTTGACGAATTTGTCTTTCTTCAAAATCTGTATAAGAAAAATTCACATAAACTGGATTCCTTTGCGTAATCATTGCCAACAGGCTAGATGAAGGATCTGTTCCGATAAGGCTCCCTTCGGGAACGAACTGTTGGCTTGTAATACCGCTGATTGGTGCGAGCACCTTTGTATATTCAAGATTCAGCTTAGCTGTTCTGAGCGTGGCCTGCGCTTGCTGTAAGATGGCAGCAGCTGTATCCCGATGAGCCACTGCCTGATCACGCAGCACTTTACTCTGCACCCGGTGTTGCAAAAGTTCATCCGCAAGAACGGCATCACGTACTGATTGATTATAAGAAACCTCTGCCTGTGCAACAAGCGCTTCCTGACGCGTAATATCTGCCTCATAGGGGGTCGGATCAATCTGAAAAAGTAGGGCGCCCTGTTTTACCCAAGAACCTTCAACAAAATGCCGGCGAAGAAGAAGACCACCAACACGTGCTCGTACTGCAGTTTCCTTGAAAGCGAACACCCTTCCTGCATATTCATAAGTAATCGGTACTTCACCTTGATGAACCGTGATAGCACTAACCTGTAGTGATGGTGAAGGGAATTTTTGCCTTTTGTCTTCCTTTTTGCAGCCTGTTAGCATAATTCCCATTATACAAAATGTAAGACTGAAAAAAATGTTCAAAGATTTCATCTCTTATCAGACCGTTTCTTTCATATGCAGAACAGATAAAATAGCCTCATGCAAATATTTGTAAACTATTGAATGTATTTCACACAATAAATACAGCAATACTGTTATAAGAAGATGACCATGACCTGAAATGGGTATTTACAATGGGAATCTGCACTGCACTCATTTAAAAGAATATAAAGTATTTAAATGAAATGAGGTCTCTGCAGAATTTACATTTGAACCTTCCTTGACTTTTAAAAAAAACACTATGCCCGTGCCTGTAAGGCTGCAGCTAGCGTGCCCTCATCAAGATAATCAAGCTCTCCTCCTATAGGAATGCCATGAGCCAGCCTCGTGATCTTTAAGTTAAAACTGGCCAGCATATCTGCTATATAGTAGGCCGTTGTCTGCCCCTCGACAGTAGCATTTACAGCCAGAATAATCTCCTGCATCTTCCCGTTGGTTACACGATTCCGCAGGGTTTTCAAGTTGAGATCATCAGGCCCTATACCGTCAAGTGGCGAAAGGCGGCCACCAAGAACGTGATAATAGGCCTGCATGACGCTTGCTCGTTCTAGCGCCCAAATATCTGATACATCTTCAACGACAATCAATGTCGATGGATCACGATGTTTGTCATTGCAAATAGTACATGGATTGCTTGTATCAATATTAGCACAGATAGAACAGACCCGTATGTTCTCAACAGCATCCTGCATCGCCCTGTTCAATGGTTCAAGCAAGGTTTCCCTTTTTTTTATAAGATATAGTGCCGCGCGCCGCGCTGAACGTGGTCCTAGACCAGGAATTCGTGCTAAAAGCTGAATCAGGCGCTCAATCTCAGGCCCGGCTATATGTTTGGACATGAGTAAAATCGCTCCATACAACATGTACATATAAAAGAACGAATATATTACGA
Organism: Candidatus Tokpelaia sp. JSC085; assembly: GCA_003331005.1. Classification (GTDB taxonomy): domain Bacteria; phylum Pseudomonadota; class Alphaproteobacteria; order Rhizobiales; family Rhizobiaceae; genus JSC188. Next base: position 216,370 of record QENC01000002.1, on the reverse strand, counting down.
TAAATAGTCACACTGCACAAGTTGAGTTGTTGACTAGCGCATATCAAAACGATTGTCTCAACATCTTAGCCGTCCCTTCCGTTCTAATATCGAAGTTCTCTTTAAAATAAGCTTGCAAGCCAGTAAACTGATGTGTAGAGTTTTTTTTGATGAGGCACAGCACTGGTTATAGAGCCTGTAGAACCTTTCCGTCCTGGGTAGAGATCCCGATATGTCTGTTTGTAATATAAATATACCTCTTCTTTTTCTTGGCCTTACAAACACAAACGGTTACCGGGTTCACGGAGTGCCCGGCAGTCCATCACACATGTATATGTAATATGTATAGATCTCCGGTTTGAGCTCCTCTGTTTTATGAGACTTCTGCTAGAAAAGTGCTTTCACGCGCCGATACAACCAATAGAAGAGTTAAAACAATGAATGTTTCGGTTTCTCCCAAGTATAAAGGCATGCCAATAGCCTCAAAGAAATACCGACCTTCCTCGTTTATCCACTTGGAAAACCGCTCATGGCCTGACCGGCGGATTGAAAAAGCCCCTATATGGTGTTCTGTTGACTTGCGTGACGGTAACCAGGCGCTGATTGAGCCAATGGGCCAGGATCGCAAAGCACGTATGTTTCATCTTCTGGTTGACATGGGATTTCCTGAAATTGAAATTGGGTTTCCTGCTGCATCCCAGACAGATTTTGATTTTTCCCGCTGGTGTATCGAAAAGGGTAATATCTCTGATTGCATCAGCATACAAGTCCTTGTGCAATGTAGACCCGATCTGATCACACGTACATTTGAAGCACTTGAAGGTGCCAATCGCCCAATCATCCATTTTTACAACTCTACCAGTGAATTGCAGCGCAGGATTGTTTTTAGAAAAGATGTTGCAGGCATCAAACGGATTGCCACGGATGCTGCCAGAATGATTACCGATATGGCATCCCGGATTGATAGCGATTATCGTTTTGAATATTCACCAGAAAGCTTTACCGGAACTGAAGCTGATGTTGCTCTAGAGATTTCCAATGCAGTTATTGAGATCATTAATCCAACAGCGGAGAAAAAAATGATTCTCAATCTTCCTTCAACAGTAGAAATGACAACGCCCAATGTCTATGCTGACCAAATAGAATGGATGTGCCGTAACATTGACCGTCGTGATAGCGTTCTTATTTCTCTTCACCCTCATAATGATCGGGGATGTGGAATTGCCGCCACTGAACTTGGACTAATGGCCGGAGCAGACCGAGTAGAAGGGACTTTATTCGGCAATGGCGAAAGAACTGGCAATGTAGATATCATAACTCTGGCACTTAACCTTTTCACACAGGGTGTTGATCCTGAACTTGATTGCTCTGATCTTGAAAAAGTCAGGAGCATTTATGAGTATTCTAACCAGTTGCGTCTTCATGAACGACATCCTTATGTTGGTGAACTGGTTTACACAGCTTTTTCCGGTTCACACCAAGACGCAATCAACAAAGGCCTGAAAGCCATGCGACAGTCTCATTCCCCTGTGTGGGAAGTGCCCTATCTACCAATTGATCCTCAAGATGTCGGTCGCTCCTATGAGGCTATTATCCGCATTAACTCCCAATCAGGGAAAGGAGGGATTGCCTATATCTTACAAAAAGATTATGGATTAAACTTACCACGTAACCTTCAGATTGATTTCAGCAATCTCATCCAAAAGATCACTGACACAGAAGGGATAGAACTTGCTTCGCAGCGCATCTATGATGCGTTTATTGAAGCCTATACGATATCAGTTGGCGATCGACTGCAATTTGTCGATTATCAGACCCATATTGATCGAACAGATAGAAATAGACGTATCATTGTTGCTGAAATTATTGATGATGGCATCAAAAAGACCATTGAAGGAAAAGGCAATGGTGTTGTTGATGGCTTTATTGATGCTCTGTCCAGATATCTGAATATGAAAATTTCTGTTATAGATTATTCGGAACATTCACTACAGCAAAGGTCAGATGCGACAGCGATTTGCTATATGGAAATTGCTTATCCTGAGGGTAGGATGTTTGGAGTCGCAACTGATAGCAACATTGCCTCCGCTTCACTAGCTGCTGTTGTAGCTGCAGCAAATCGTATCGTAGCACGGAAAACAGGGAGAGATGTCCATGCAGCCTAAAAACATCTGTAATAGCGGGTCTGTTCTATCTATTTTTTTTTGATGAGATAGGTGAGATCTATCCTCACCCTTATACAATCAGTTTTTGCCAATACACTCATGTCGTTTGGGCGTCATGCGACAGTTCAGCCGTTTCGAAGAAAAATAGAACAGTGACTTCATTGCGATCCAAGGCAATCTTTCAGTGAATCTGCCAAATTACGTATAAGGGTTAAATATTGATCGGGCCCAGCTGGTATAGCAACACCAAGTGGATCTAGGCGCCCTGTCCTGGCACCTGTACCCTCAATAACAGTTTTTATCAATCGTGATTCAAACTGAGGCTCTGAAAAAACACAAACGGGGCCAAGTTTTTTTACTGTATCTCGTATTTGAGAAATTCGTTTGACACCTGGCACTTGTTCAGGGCTAACCGTGATAGCAGCAACCGCTGACATGCCAAAGCGTTTCTCAAAATATTGATAGGCATCATGAAAAACGATAAAAGACTGCCCCCGAAATGGCGTGAGATCATGATCAATATCTTTTATCAGATTGTGAAGGCGTTTTCCATAATTCTTAGCATTGTCGGAATAACGTTGAGCACTGGCAGGATCTCTTTTAGCAAGGACGTGTGCGATCATATGAATGATTACCTCGGCATTTTTTGGATCGAGCCAAAAATGCAAATCCTTATAATGGGAATCATCACTTTCGCCGCTGCTGTACGCATGGTGACCATCAGCGTGATGGACATGGTGATGCATTTCAAAATTACCGCCGGTCCGCATATCCAGAAGACACATTCCCCGCACATCGGCAAGTGCAATAACCTCAGTACTGACGGGCAGATTCTTCAGTGATTTGACAAGAAAGGTTTCCATCTGTGGGCCAATCCAGAAAACAATATCCGCATCAGCAAGCTTTTTGGCATCATCCGGTAGCAATTGGTAACCATGTCCAGATCCTGTCCCCTGAACAATCAAAGTGGGGACGCCTACACCATCCATCACTGCTGCAACAAGTGAATGCAACGGTTTGAGTGAAACCACAACCGAAGGGGTTGCAACAGCATTCAAGGGAAACAGAAAGAAAATTGTGAAAAGCAACCCCATTGTACAGAACTCGCAACCTGTTCTTACCGAAGAACTCAAAAACAGAGAATATTTCATATAGTATTCTTCCAATTTTTGTTATAATATAACATATTATATTACAATACTGTGGTACATATCATAAAAGCAGTCAGCATTATCATCTGGTATCGCAATACTGAATCATGGAGACTTTTTATCTTGAAATTAAAGAAAATGTCCTTCTTTTCTACTGTCCCCCTCTCTACACGATATCTTGTATCCCTATGTAATGCTGGTGTTAAGAAAGATGGTCACTGGCTGGTACGTCATATTGATCTGGATATTTCTGATGGAGAGATCATTACCCTGATCGGCCCAAACGGTTCAGGGAAAAGCACCACAGCAAAAATGGCATTGAATATTCTGGCCCCTACAGAAGGACAAGTAACATGGCGGAGAAGACTCAAGGTTAGCTATGTCCCGCAAAAGCTCCATTTCGACCGGGCCATGCCACTCAATGTTGCGCGACTTATGGAATTAACAAGTCCGCTTGATCGCACCGCAATAGACACAGCTTTACAGGCCGTTGGTATGCAGCACATGCGCGATGCTGAGGTTACCACTCTTTCCGGCGGTGAGTTACAGCGTGTTTTGTTTGCCCGCGCCAGCGCACGCAATCCCGATTTGCTGGTGTTAGATGAACCTTTGCAAGGCATTGATTGTTCAGGAAAACGTGCCCTTTTCCAGCTCATAAACGAATGTCGTCATCGTTTTAACTGCGGTATTATGCTTGTCTCACACGATTTGCATATTGTCATGGATGCATCTGATCGAGTTTTATGTCTTGATGGCCATATCTGTTGCAGCGGTAAACCACATGAAGTCGCAAGAAGCAAGGAATACGCTGCTCTTTTTGAAGATAATAGAAATTCTGTGCGTAATGCTTGATGACTTTTTTCTGCGTGCCCTTATTGGCTGTGTGGGCATGGCTCTAGCTGCAGGACCGCTCGGCTGTATCATCGTTTGGCAGCGTTTGGCCTATTTTGGCGACACCATAGCCCATTCAGCCCTTTTGGGAGTAGCAATTGCTTTTATATTTAACATCAATATGACATTGACAGTTTTTACCATTACATTGATACTGTCTTTTACGCTTGTTTTTTTACAAAAACAGCCTTCATTATCTGGTGATTCCCTACTGGGCGTTTTATCACATTCAAGTCTTTCTATTGGTTTGGTCATTCTCAGCTTTTTACCCTGGGTCCGACAGGATCTGGTTGTTTATCTTTTTGGAGATGTGCTTGCTGTTTCGAAATATGATATTTTTTTTATCTGGGCAGGTGGCACGCTGATCTTGCTTCTTCTTATCAAACTATGGCGTCCACTGATTGCATCAACAGTAAGCGCCGATCTAGCAAAGGCTGAAGAGTTACATCCTCAATCGACAAAAGTTATCTTTATGCTGCTTCTTGCCATGATCATTGCCATTACAATGAAAATTGTCGGCATTCTATTGGTAACAGCCTTGCTGATTCTGCCTGCTGCTACCGCCCGGCGCCTGTCCATATCCAGTACACCTGAAAGGATGGCCGTCCTAGCAGCACTGACTGGAACGATATCAGCATTCGGTGGTCTTTATTTCTCAGCTTGGGCGAATACGCCATCAGGACCATCAGTGGTGCTGTTTGCATTTGTTCTGTTTATTATCAGCTTGATTCCGCTTAACCGGCTCGCTACAGCAAAAAGAAAGAACTAAGATTGCCATTACATGATAGTCTGACTCGCAACCAGCACCATGTGCTGAATTTGCTGCTTCAGGAAAAAAAATCCCTCAGCGCGTATACTATTCTTGATCGGTTACGTCCTCAGGGATTTCGTGCACCATTGCAGGTTTACCGCGCTTTGGATAAGTTGATCAAACGAGGTTTTGTACATCGTCTGGCAAGTATGAATGCCTTTATTGCATGTTCGCATCCCTGGGGTGAAGATCATACTCTTGTTGCATTTGCTATCTGTAAAACATGTGGCAGCATCACAGAGTTTGATGATGAAGCCGTGATCAATAATATAAAAAAACGGATGCAGGCAATTCTGTTCCGCCCGCAGAGCATCACACTGGAAATACAGGGCATGTGTATCCTATGTCAGCACGCAGTGCAAACTTATTCAGGCGGGCGGCGTCCAGGATAAAAGAGCAAAAGAGCGACCTGGTGGCACAAAGGCTAACTCACGTCACGAAGTATTCATCACTTTCCTATGTACTTGGTGTTTCAGTATGCTTTGCAAGCCACCCACGCAGACATCATAAACGGCCGGTTATAGATAGGATAGCATGGGCAGTGCCGCAATGATGACCAGCGTGCAATCAATCGAGATGTTAACAGTTCGTTCCAAGCTTTTTAAACGATTCCGGGGATGAGATGGCATGTGGGTGGCATGATAAAGATATCAAGCACATTATCGCCGCAACAAAAAAACCGCCTGTTGCCCAAAAAGATTCAAAGTATTCCAGGGTAGACGGAAAGCAACGCGCTGGCCTTTCCGATTTAGAACAACTGCTTCCTCAACTGTTGCACCAATTTCACAGGCCATATCAAGAAAATCTGCAATCGTGCAGAAATGAATGTTTGGCGTATCATACCAGCTGTAGGATAACTCTTTTGTTACAGGCATGCGCCCACCAAAAAGCAATGAAGCACGTACACGCCAGTAACCAAAATTGGGCATCGAGACAACCGCGCGCCTACCAATGCGCAGAAGCTCACCTAAAATTTTTCGGGGGTTGTGAGTTGTCTGCAACGTTTGTGATAAAATTACATAATCAAATCCATCGTCCGGATAATATACAAGATCTTTATCAACATCCCCCTGAATAACTGATAGTCCTTTAGCGAGGCATTGGTCAACGCCTTGTTGAGATAATTCAACACCACGACCATCGATGCCTCGTTTTGTAATCAGTAGTTCAAGTAGCGTTCCATCACCACAACCTATATCCAACACCCGTGTGCTGGGTTTTACGAGGGAGGCGATAACCTCAAAATCGACCCGTACAGGAAGGGACTGTAAATTTCTGTCAGCAATGCTGCTCATGATCACTTTTCGAGGCCCCTTGCTCGTGCCGCGGATTGTAAGAAACCATTGACTGCTGAAAACATGACTGGCTCATTCAAAAGAAAAGCATCATGGCCCTTATCCGTTTCAAATTCAGCAAAAGAAACAGAAGCGCCAGCCGCATTGAGCGCATGGACAATAATCCGACTCTCACGTGTAGGGAAAAGCCAGTCAGACGAAAAGGAGGCGACAAAAAAACGCGTCCCCGTTTTACTGAACGCGTTAGCAAGACGCCCACCATGTTCAGCTGCTAGATCAAAATAATCCATAGCCCGGGTTAGATAAAGATAGGAGTTCGCATCAAACCGCTCGACAAAGGTTACACCCTGATGACGCAGATAGCTTTCAATCTGAAAATCAGCATCAAAACCAAATGTTATTTGCGACCTCTCTTGAAGATTCCGCCCGAACTTACGATGCAATGTTGCCCCAGAAAGATAGGTAATATGTGCTGTCATACGGGCTACAGCCAATCCTTTCCGCGGATTCGTACCAGCTTCAATATACCATCCATCCTGCCAATCAGGATCAGCCATAACAGCTTGACGCCCGATTTCGCCAAAGGCGATATTTTGCGCCGAGTGGCGTGCGCTGCTTGCCAGAATCACAGCTGAAAAAACACGTTCTTTGCAAAAAGAAGCCCATTGCAATACTTGCATGCCTCCCATGGAACCTCCAATGATGGAGAAAAGCGTGTCAATACCCAATCTATCAACTAACATAGCCTGTGCACAGACCATATCACCAATTGTAATCACAGGAAAATCTAAAGCATAGGCTTTTCTTGTCTGCGGATTGACAGAGGCTGGGCCTGTTGAACCAAGACATCCACCGATAACATTGGAACAGATGACAAAATAACGCTGTGTATCCACAATGCTGCCAGGACCAACAAGATTCTCCCACCATCCTGGTTTCCCGGTAACAGGATGAGGATTTGCAACATGCTGGTCACAAGTTAGTGGATGACAGATCAAAATTGCATTGCTTTTATCAGCGTTGAGCGTGCCATAGGTTTGATAGGCAATCTGAAAGGAAGACAGAACAATGCCGCTATCAAGCTGCAGCGGCTGATTGTCACCGAAAAATGCCACTGCACTATCAGGGTGCACGGCTTGCAAAGTCCTGTCACTTCTAGGATGGGATGTACTTTTATATTTCATTTCAGCTGCACCGACTGAAAAGAGAAGAGACAAGCAAACCAATGTAATGTAAAGTAAAGCGTTGACGCATCATGCAGTCAAAAAACTGGACCATTTTACCACTGTAATGATACATCGGAGTGATCTAGTCCGCTTCGTGGTCTTAAGTCAAGAATTTCTCTCGACTTCTTCCATAAACCAGCTTACTTTAGCGAATATTAAAAAAAAGGCAGGTAAAATCATGCAAATCGATCTTACTGCAAACAAGCCATGCCCTAAGAAAGGCATTATGGATATTACCACCTATGTACCTGGTGCAGGAGTAGGCAATCTCCCGATGAGTTCTGCCAGAAAAGGCACGAAATTATATAAGCTTTCTTCAAATGAACCACCATTTGGTCCTTGTACTGCTGCGATTGAGGCATATCGGCAAATGGCAGGAAAGCTTGAGTGCTACCCTGATGGTCATGCGTACGACCTACGTCAGGCAATTTCTGAAATCTATGGCCTGACTATTCATAATATTATGGTCGGTAACGGTTCTGACGAGCTTCTAGGGCTGTTGGCTCAAACGTATCTAGCGCCGGACGACGAAGGCATTATGACAGAACATGGTTTCAATATCTATGAAATACAGATACGGGCTACTGGTGCAATGCCGGTGATTGCCAAGGAAAAAGATTGCCGGATCGATATTGATAATATCCTTGCGGCACTTGGTCCTAGAACGCGCATCGTTTTCATTGCAAATCCAGCTAATCCAACTGGCACCTATCTTTCTGCTGAGGAAATCCACCGGCTTCACGCTGCACTACCTGAACATGTTCTGCTGGTACTCGATGGTGCTTATGCTGAATATGTAACTGCCAATGATTATAGCGCGGGCATTGAACTTGTGAAACAACATGCAAATGTTGTAACAACACGCACCTTTTCAAAAATTTACGGACTTGCAGGCTTGCGTATTGGCTGGATGTATGCCCCATTGGGTATCATTGATGCCGTCAATCGGGTGCGCGGACCGTTCAACGTCAATGCTGCCGCACAAGCGGCCAGTGCTGCTGCAGTCCGGGACAGAAGATTTCTTGAAAAGTCCGTTTCCTACAACGATGAATGGCGCCAATGGCTTACCAAAAAGTTGACTGCCTTTGGACTGAAAATTACACCATCAGCCACTAATTTCCTTCTAATTCATTTTCCCGATGATGAGTACAAAAACGCCCGTCTAGCTGATGAATACCTGAAAAACAAAGGATATATATTGCGTCGTGTCAGCAATTATGGATTTCCTCATGCTTTACGTCTTACGATTAGTACTAAGGAAGCTAACCAGGGTGTCATTGATGCGCTTTCTGGATTTTTTAAGTTGAATGAAGTTCAATAATGTTTGACGTCGCTTTTGAGAAAATCGCATTAATCGGCATAGGCTTGATTGGTTCATCACTCGCCCGTGTTATCCGCAGCAAGAATCTTGCTGACCATATCAGCATTGCGACCCATAGTGAGAACACCCTCAATGAAGCACGTGAGCTTGGCTTAGGTGACAGTTATACGACGATTAATTCGGAAGCAGTAAAGGATGCTGATCTTATTATTATCAGTGTGCCTGTCGGTGCATCTGGTGCAGTAGCCCGTGATATTGCCCGCTGTCTAAAAAAGGGGGCGATTGTTACCGATGTCGGTTCTGTTAAAGCCTCGGTGATTGCACAAATGCAGCCAGAATTACCTCATGATATACATTTTATCCCTGGACATCCCATTGCTGGTACGGAATATTCAGGTCCTAGCGCAGGGTTTGCCACTCTTTTCGTTAATCGCTGGTGTATTCTGACCCCACTGCCAGGCACTGATCAGGAAATGCTAAAGCGGCTTAGTGCATTCTGGATTGCTTGTGGGTCAAAAATAGACCATCTGGATCCAGAATATCATGATCTGGTTCTGGCGATTATTTCTCATGTTCCACATATCATTGCTTATAATATTATTGGAACAGCACGTGATTTTGAAAAAGTAAACAATTCAAGAGTTCTTGCGTATTCAGCTTCAGGTTTCTGTGATTTCACCCGGCTTGCTTCCTCTGATCCAACCATGTGGCGCGATGTATGCCTGTATAATCGCGATGCTATCCTAGAAATGCTTGGCCGTTTCGGCGAGGATCTGGCTTTATTACAAAGTGCCATCCGCGGGGGAGATGGAGATGCGCTGTTCGATTTGTTCACTCGTGCACGGATTATCCGCCGCAGCATTGTTGAATCCGAGCAGGATATCAGTGTTCCCTAATTTTTTTGAAGAAGAATTCCCACAACAGGTCCCTGTTCCGTGGTCTTCCAATACTGCAAAAAATAACGATGAACCCTGTGATTTTACCAAAGAGGTGGTATTTCTGCAAATTTAATAAAACCCATCCATACTTTTCCATCAGCAACATCAAAAATAAGTCGTAGATCGCCATTTATATTCCGTGATATGGTATTGAGCACGAAAAACGCAGTTTCAATGTTGCGTCCCTGTTTAGGAAAGAAGTGACATATTATTTGCTTGATTGTGCTGGTATCTCTAACAGATACGGTATACCGCTGAGGAGACCTTCACGTGAAACTGAAAAGGGACCGGAGAGGTCAAAATGCCCACCATTTTCCAGAGAAAAGATTGCTTTTGACAAATTGCCGGAACTGTAACTGCCCTTGATACGGTTGGGGAGTCCGCCTTTCGTCGAGGCCCTAAAGCTTTGAGTATTACTCAACACCAGTTCCACTATCCCGTTCATTGCTGGAATCTCTTTACCTACTTGTCCTAAGGGACTGGACAGTTTATCAAACGACAAGAGGATATTGAGTATATCGTCTTTCTTACATCTAGCTGAAAATAATTCGCCATAATAAGATTTTTCCAATGAGCAGTTGTAGCTGCTGCACTGTTTATTTGTAAGTGATTGACGGAAAGTATAGTATAAGTAAGTATGATGCACGCTGCGGCTATCAAGCCCTACTTCAAGTCTAAAGTTTTTCCAACGGCTGTCTAATTGTTTGAAATGAGGCAATGTAAGAATCAGCGGCATTTTAATATCACGAGAAACCCGGTGAGGTGCATAAACAGGGACACTCGCTACAAGAAGCTTGCTTGAAAAGCCAAGACCAGATATGCTCCATATGTGTCACAAGCCACTGCTATTCGCAGTGGATAACCGTTTTTATGCAGTTTCTAACAAATATCATCCCGCTGACGAATATTCTTCACACGGTTTGTCATGGTGTACCACAGGGCACTATAGGTAATAATAGGCAACACAATCAGAATGATGAAGATGAACATCATAAATCGCCTATGGTGTTTTTTTCCTTATTTTTTACAGCGCATTTTTCTAATCAAGAGATGATAGGGACTCCTTCCTGATAGGGAAAGTTAAGATTCATGGCAGTTCAATGTACTGATGATACTATGAGACCCATCGTCAGTCAGATCAAGGAAGGTGTGCGACCGCATTTTAAAAAGCTCTGCACCCCTGAAAAAAGGTGAGAACAGAGCAAGCCGCAGAAAGATATGGATCCATAAACTAGAATAAGATGGCTTTGGATCCTTTAATCCGGAAAGAAATTGGAGCGGGTGATGGGACTCGAACCCACGACCCCAACCTTGGCAAGGTTATGCTCTACCTCTGAGCTACACCCGCTCACACAATAAAAATTATAGCTCCTCTCTTCTCCATGCAGAACTTTCATATGACGCAACACAAACCCAATTGCAATATAAAAATGTTCCTTTTGCCGGAATAGAAATCCGTTTTATAATTTTCACCGATTTGTAGTAGATCTCATGCTATTTATTAATTTTTTCAATGTTGGAAAATAAGTTGTCCTATCTTGATAGAAGAAAGCGGATAGAAAGTGTTCTGATTATTCCGATGGAACGTAAGTGCAACACTCAAATTTTTATACAAATTTTCAATTCTAAATATGGTATATAAATTAAAGAAACATGGAAAATCAATGTTGTGGATTGGATTCGACTCGTGGCGAAAAAAAAGGCTCATGATGTTAATGGTTTTCTTAATTGTTTGTCAGGCACTTATCCGATTGTGCTCATTTATGGCCCTGACAAGGGATTAGTATCTGAGCGTGCAAATATTTTTGCAAAAAATACCGGTGTTAATGTTAATGATCCGTTTTCAACAATTCATCTGGATGCAACAGATATTGACCATGATCCGGCCCGTCTCTACGATGAAGCATGTACTATCTCACTTTTTGGTAATCATCGGTTAATCTGGATACGCAATGCAGGAGTCCAAAAAGGGCTGACAAAAGCAGTGCGATGGCTTTTACAAAAATCACCTGAACAGGTGTTCATCTTGATCGAAGCCGGTGATCTTAAAAAAAGAGCCATCTTACGGCAGTTGGTGGAACAAGCAGGGAATGCCATGGCTCTTCCTTGCTACAGTGATGATATATATGGCATTGACCAGCTGATTGATGAGATTCTGTCAAAATTTGACATGCGTATTGCGCTTGATGCGCGTGCACTGCTGCGGAAAAATCTTGGGGCTGATAGGCGTGTGTCACGCAATGAACTGGAAAAGCTTTGCTTGTATGCAAAGGGGAAAGACATCATTAATCTTGAAGATATTGCTGAAGCGATCAGTGATGTCAGTGTCATATCACAAGATGAAATCACTGATGCGGTCATCAGTGGCAATCTTTCAACTCTTAATAACAGCTTGGAGCGCCAGATTGAAGATAGCACACCGCTGTTTTCAATTTTGAGTGCAGTGCAACGCCAGTTTCAACAGTTGCAGGAATTACGCTTCCTTATGGACAATGCTGCATCTATCGTTACTGCTCCTAAGTCGCAAATTGACTTTCATCGACAAAAGACTGTGGAAAAAGCCCTTTCACGTTGGAGTGCAAAACAGATCGCGCATGCCATGGAACGGTTGCACAATACCATGCTTGAAAGCAGAAAACATGCAGGCATTGCTTCTTCTATCGTGCGGCAAAACCTTATAGACTTAGCTGCAGAGATTATATAATACCAGCGCTGTGATCGGAGAACGGACAGGTCTTCGCGTCGAGGAAAATACGGAAAAGTAGATACTGATAAACAACAATCATAGGATTAAATAAATAATTTATGAGTTACTCTCACATACTAACCTTAACTGACAACGCCGCAGTAAGAGTCAAGGAAATTATGCAAACTCATAAACATGCACGCGGTATAATGGTCGGCATAAAGAAGGGTGGTTGTGCTGGTCTGGAATATACAATTGACCTGATTACAGAAGATATGTCGACATCGGAAATGGATGTCATAGAAAAAGATGGAGGGCGGGTTTTTATTGCACGCGAAGCAGTCTTATTTCTACTCGGCACTGAAATGGATTTCGAAGTAACAACATTCAGAGCAGGTTTTGTTTTCAGGAATCCTAATCAGATATCGACATGCGGATGTGGAGAATCTATTGCAGTCACACCAGCATCTCCGGATCTTCTCAACAAAAAACGGTAGTGTGTTTAGAGTATTTCTGTTGCCGCGATTTTCTATTAATTTTGCATCTAGGTCCTCCCTTGACCCTTGAGTGCCCTGATTTAAACACCTCTTTTACCATCTTTGCTGACATAGGCGATTCGTAACATATTTGTGCTGCCCGGACGGCCAAAAGGCACGCCTGCTGTAATGATTATTCGCGCATCCGGTGCACTAAAGCCCTCAGCGCAAGCAATAGCGCAAGCGTGGTTAACCATATCATCCAGACCATGTGTGCCGGTTACAACACTATGTAATCCCCAAACAAGCGCTAGACGACGTGCTGTTTCCACAATGGGAGATAAGGCAAGAATCGGTGTACTCGGCCGCTCACGTGATGCGCGAATACCAGTTGCACCTGTTCCAGTGTAGGCAACTATTGCTGATAGATCAAGCGTTTCGGCAATCTGGCGTGCAGCAAGGGATATCGCATCAGCGCCGGTCGGTTCTGGTTTGGAATGTCTCGCGTTTATCATCGGCGCATAATTGGCATCCTGTTCTATTGTCTGTGCAATGCGATCCATCGTTCGGACAGCTTCAACCGGATATTGACCTGAAGCCGATTCAGCTGATAGCATGATAGCGTCAGCACCTTCAAGTACAGCAGTTGCAACATCAGATACCTCAGCCCTTGTAGGGACTGGTGTGTTGATCATTGATTCGAGCATCTGGGTTGCAACTACAACCGGTCTTCCTGCCATACGGCAGGCATTAATGATCTCAATTTGAATACCCGGTACACTTTCTAACGGCATTTCAACACCCAAATCACCACGGGCTACCATTAATGCATCAGAAAGCTCGATAATCTCCTTAAGGCGCTCCACGGCCTGAGGTTTTTCAATTTTTGACAAAATTCCAACACGGCCTTGTGCTACCTTGCGCACTTCCTTTATATCCTCAGGACGCTGGATGAATGAGAGCGCTACCCAGTCAACGTTTTCTTGTAAAACCGCCTCGAGATCAGCATGATCTTTGTCTGTTAGCGCACCAACACCAAGCATCGTATCCGGCAAATTTACTCCCTTACGATCATAAAGAACGGTTCCCGAAACAATACGACATTCGATTGATAGACCATCACATTTTTCAGCCAAAAATTCAAGTCGACCATCATCAATCAGCAAGCGCTCACACGGTTTGACTGCTTCAAGAATTTCAGGATGTGGCAGATAAACCCGCCTACTGTTTCCTGGCATATCCTGGTTATCAAGTGTAAAACGCTGACCTGCTATCAGTTGCGCCTTTCCACCGTAAAAGGTCCCAACACGCAACTTCGGGCCTTGCAGATCGGTTAGAATACCAATCGGACGGCCAAGCTTTTTCTCAACATTACGGATTCGTTTCACCAACAGACGCATTGTATCGTGGCTTGCATGACTCATATTGATCCGAAAAACATCCGCACCTGCAACAAAGAGTTTTTCGATGGTTGTCTCCTCTGAAGAAGCTGGACCCAATGTAGCTAGAATCTTGACTTTGCGGTTGCGTTTCATATTCTTGTCATTCCTGTTCCTGTTATCACTGGATTGTTCAAAGATGAACTGCTTGATACAAGTTTGACTAACTGAACCATCCAGCTTGTTTGGTTTCCTGTATCGATTTCCTGAAAACCAAATTTTTGAAATCCTCGGGCAAAACAGTTTCCCACACCGTTAATTTTAAACTCGCTCTCACTGCCACACATGTTGATAGCGCCATCCCAACGACCTCTTCCATCTGCATTCTCAGCATAAATATAATAAAAACGTGATGACAATGGCCCTTCAATTAATGTCTTACAACTTGTTGGTATTATGTGCCACCATCCTTCACTCTTCCAATCTTTGGTTGTCCGGTATCCGATCGCAACCCCCACAGTTTTTTGCGTTGAATTGCAGACACGAAAGTCGGCATAAGCAGATGCCCCGGTAAGTCCTAAAAATACAAGGGTAAGAAACCATTTTGCAACTTTTTTCAAAATCTATATCCTGAGCGATTTTAATCAATCATTGAATTTTCAACCTCTTTTTCCGCAAAGGAAGGCATCGGAGAGAGGCAAGGAATTTGTACATACAGTTAACTGGATGGGGAACAGACACCTGCTCGCCAAACTTTTCTACACTTCTACACTCATAGACAGGATGTTAAACTAGTACGTACCAGATTCCCTAATTCTTTGCATCGACAAAATTCCAAACAAAGAAACGGAAAAGCAAGTAAATTTTTGAAGACTTGACGAATCTATCTATGTCGGTCATTTGGTACAGTCGTTTCTATTGAAACGAGTCATGCCCTGAGTGGTGGAATGATGTATGCAGTCTGATATCTGGAGAGTTCTATGAGTAATATTGCAGAGCAAATCCCTTCTGTTGCAGTTGGACAGCTTCGTTCTTTCATTGAACGAATTGAACGGCTTGAAGAAGAAAAAAAGGCCTTGAGCAATGATATCAAGGGTATTTATGCAGAATTGAAAGCGAATGGTTTTGATGCTAATGCTGTGCGCGTAGTCATTCAGCTGCGTAAAAAGAAAGCGCATGAGCGTCAAGAAGAAGAAGCCATAATACAGCTTTATAAAAACATTCTCGGCATGGATTAAACAGAATTTTCTGCACTGCGTGCGCGTCTTATCACTTGTCAAACGACTTTGGGTGAAATAACTTCTCTATGAGACTATACCTTGAGGTGTTGTAGTGTTTTGTGCCATCTCAAAAACGCATTGGACTTGCAGCCTGGGCTTCAATATTACAGTGATACCCAGATTGATGACTATGGCCCAATTTCAAGAGCCATTAGCCCAGGCAGCAATTTCCCTTCCATCCATTCAAGGAATGCACCGCCTGCTGTTGAGAGATAAGTAAAATCCTCCCCAACACCGGCATGATTCAGTGATGCAACCGTATCACCACCACCGGCAATAGAAACCAGGTCACCTGCTCTGCTACGTTCAGCAGCCCACCTTGCCATCAGCACTGTACCCCGGTCAAATGGATGCAGTTCAAAAGCACCAAGTGGTCCATTCCATACCAGTGTTGACGCATTATCAATCGCAGCACAAATGCGGTGCATCGAACGCTTCCCAACATCGAGAATCATACCATCGGATGGAATATCTTCAACATTATAGTTTTTGCTTGGCGCATGAGCTGCGAAATGACCAGCGACTACAACATCTATTGGCAAAAGAACCCTACAATTTTTTTGTTCAGCCTTCTCCATAATGGAGTGTACCGTATTAACCAGTTCATGCTCACACAACGAATGACCTACATTCAATCCGTGTGCAGCAAGAAATGTATTGGCCATCCCACCCCCAATAACCAAAGTATCGACTTTCCCAACAAGATTACTGATAATATTAATCTTTGTTGAAACCTTAGATCCACCGACAATAGCTACTACTGGTCGTTTTGGTCTTTCAAGTCCCTGTTCCAGAGCGACTATCTCAGCCTGCATTAACCGACCAGCATATGACGGCATGAGACGCGCCAGCCCCTCAGTGGAAGCATGTGAACGGTGAGCGACTGAGA
Organism: Candidatus Tokpelaia sp. JSC085; assembly: GCA_003331005.1. GTDB lineage: Bacteria > Pseudomonadota > Alphaproteobacteria > Rhizobiales > Rhizobiaceae > JSC188. The sequence continues at coordinate 199,883 of QENC01000002.1, read as the reverse complement.
AAGCATCATTGACATAAATATCACCATTGGCAGCAAGGGCTTTGACAAACTCTGGATCATTTTTTTCTTCGCCCACGTGAAACCGGGTATTTTCAAGCAAAAGAATATCACCATCCTGCATTGCAGAAATGGCCACTTTTGCCTTATCGCCAATACAATCTTCAGAAAAATGGACAATACAATCCAGCTCGTCTGCTAGAGGTTCTCTGATTCGCTTCAAAGAATCACAAGCCACGACCTTGCCTTTTGGCCGACCGAAATGTGCAAGCAAGATCACTTTAGATCCTTTTTGAGATAACTCTTTAATCGTTCTCCTGCTTCGTTTAATACGTGTCTTGTCCCTTACTCTTCCACTTGTTATGGGAACATTCAGGTCTACACGCAACAAAACGCGCTTGGATTTGACATCAATGTCATCAAGCGTACGAATTTTCATAAATTCTTTCTCCAAAGCGTTTCCATGGTAGAATTTTTTCTAGAAACATTTTTAAAAGCCGCTCTGTTTTTTCTACAGCCTCAAGAAAACAGCTCAAATAGTCTTACCGAACGCAACGGCTGTATCGCTCATACGGTTTGAAAAACCCCATTCATTATCATACCAGGACAGAATACGACAAAGTGTGTGACCTACGACCTTTGTCTGCTCAATCTGAACAACAGAAGAACGCGCATCATGGTTAAAATCACAGCTGACAAGTTTTTCATCAGTAAAGCCGAGAATGCCCTTAAGTTTTCCATTGGCCGCTTCACGGATTGACTCATTGATTTCTTCAACTGTTGTCTTTCGTCTGGCAGTAAAGCTGAAATCGACAACCGAAACATTCGGCGTTGGCACGCGAATGGCAACACCATCAAGAAGACCATTGAGTTCCGGTAATACCAATCCTACAGCCTTGGCGGCCCCTGTTGAAGTCGGAATCATTGATAATGCAGCGGCACGTGCCCGATAAAGATCCTTATGCATGGTATCGAGCACCGGCTGATCGCCAGTATAAGAATGAATTGTGGTCATAAAGCCTTTTTCAATACCAATGACGTCATTTAATACCTTAACAACAGGTGCTAGACAATTGGTGGTACAAGAAGCATTCGAGATGACTGCATGTTCTCCTTTCAGTTTGTGATGATTGACACCATAAACAACCGTCAGATCAGCCCCATCACAAGGGGCTGATACAAGAACTTTTTTCGCACCAGCAGCAAGATGGGCAGATGCCTGACTACGCGTAGTGAAAATGCCTGTACACTCCAAAGCGACATCAACCTCTAGTTCGTTCCACGGAAGTTCTGCGGGATTACGCATAGCATAAACTCTAATTGGGCCATACCCAACATCAATTGTATCACCAGAAACACTGATATTTATAGGGAAACGGCCATGCACCGAATCATAACGCAAAAGATAAGCATTGGTTTCAACTGGCCCAAGATCATTAATAGCAACAACCTCAAGATCCCGGCGCCCGCTTTCAATAACAGCACGCAAAATGTTGCGACCGATGCGCCCAAACCCATTAATCGATACACGTGTCGTCATGATTATCTCCCGTTCAAATATCTCCAAAATTTATAAAATTCGATAGAAAATCCGAGACTATGAAGTTTATTAGCTTTTACTTATAGATTGGAGTTTTGCGTCTGCTGTCTCGAGAACTACTTCCAGTGTAATACCAAAGTGAGCATAAAGATTTTTAATCGGACCACTGGCTCCAAAGCTGTTCATACCGATAAACGTACCATTGATGCCAATAAATCTTTCCCATCCTTGATTGATCGCCGCTTCCACAGCAATCTTGACAGGCGCGGAACCTATCAATGCCTGCTGATAGGATAAGCTCTGCTGTTCAAAAAGCTCAAAGCTTGGCACAGAAACAACACGCGTTGCAACGCCCCGTTTTTCAAGAATCCTATGGGCAGCAGCAATGATACTAACCTCAGAACCGCTTGCAAAAAGCGTTACCTGAGCTTCATCACTTGCTTTTTCAAGTTCATAGGCACCGAGTGCGCACATATTCTTGTTTACATGCTCCCGACGGATGCTTGGTACACTCTGCCGCGTCAGCACTAGGGTCGATGGTGTTTTTCTAGATTGCAGTGCTAACTGCCAACATTCAGCCGTTTCAGTTGCATCAGCAGGACGGAGAACAAAATGATTCGGAATAGAACGTAGAGCCGCTAGATGCTCAACTGGCTGGTGTGTTGGTCCATCTTCGCCGAGGCCAATGGAGTCATGCGTCATGACATAAATGACACGAACACCCATCAGTGATGACAACCGCATCGCCGGACGCGCGTAATCGGAAAAGCACAGAAATGTTCCCCCATAAGGGATAATTCCACCATAAAGGGCAAGGCCATTCATCATCGCGCCCATAACATGTTCACGGATACCATAGTGGACATAGCGTCCTGAAAAATTCTGCGGACTTATACTATGCGTCTGGCTTGTCTTGGTATTGTTTGATCCCGTAAGATCCGCCGAACCACCAATAGTTTCAGGGACAATCCCGTTGATGACTTCAAGCACCATTGCAGAAGATTGGCGGGTCGCCATTTTCGTATCTATAGCAATCAGTTCCTTTTTATACCGGTTCATTGCTGCATCAAAAATATCTGGTAAATCACCGCGCATTAAGCGTTCAAATTCTGCGCGCTTACCAACATCCAATTTCTCAAGTTTTTTATCCCATTCTATGCGTTTTTTCGCAGCATTAATACCAGATGCCCGCCACCTATCAAGAATTTCAGTGGGAACAACAAAAGGCAATGCATCCCACTCCAAGACCGCGCGAGTGGCAGCGATCTCGTCAGTGCCAAGCGGCGAACCATGAATACCATTCGTATCAGCCTTGTACGGTGACCCAAAGCCAATGGTGGTTTTACAGGCAATCAATGTTGGCTTTTTTGATTCATGCGCCTTCTCAATCGCCTTGCTAATCGCTTCCTGATCATGACCATCAACCTCAATCGTATTCCAGCCACAAGCAATAAAACGCATGCACTGGTCCGTACTGTCAGAGAGACTTATCCTGCCATCAATGGAGATGTTATTATTATCCCAAAAAACAGTCAGCTTACTTAATTGCAAATGTCCAGCCATTGAAATGGCTTCCTGACTGATTCCTTCCATTAAACAACCATCTCCGACGAGCACATAAATCTTATGGTCAATGAGGTCACTGAACCGGCTATTCATTAGCCGTTCACCAAGAGCCATGCCAACAGCATTAGCAAGACCCTGACCAAGCGGTCCTGTTGTCGTCTCAACACCAGCAGCATGCCCATATTCTGGATGTCCGGCAGTACGTGCACCAAGCTGACGAAAGTTCTTGATCTGATCTAATGTGATATCTTCATAGCCTGTCAGGTAAAGCAATGAGTAAAGTAACATGGAACCATGGCCGGCAGAAAGGACAAAGCGATCCCTGTTTGGCCAGCCAGGTTTTCTAGGATCATGTGACATAAAGCGGGTATAAAGCACAGTTGCAATATCGGCCACTCCCATAGGTAAACCCGGATGACCGGACCCTGCCTTTTCAACAGCATCTATTGAAAGAAAACGAATGGCATTGGCCATCTGATTCTGTTGTCGGGAATTTTTCATAAGTTTCCTGATTAACTTTGAGAGTTTTAGAAAATGATCAATGATAAAAGATGTGTACCCATGAAATTATTATTGCAACATTTGGATAAAAAGAGTCAATCAATTCCTGCTTTCAACAGGCTGCTACTGTGGATTTCTTGCAACTGGCAAGATAGGAGTTTAATAAAAATTGTATACCATAATAAGTATACAGTAATAAAGATTATTCATCTGAGGCAGAACCGAAATAATTTTATAGGTTAAGTTGAAGGTTAGTATAAGGCTAGCATAGCATGGAACAAAAAATTCTATTGATCAGGCGTTGGAACACATCGACAAGCGCTGAACATACTAGAAGAAAGTATAGCAAAGCGCTTTGAAAAGCTTGCTAATAGATTCAACGATAGATTCAACGAATGAATGTCAATCTCTCCCAGATTTCACAGAAACTTGACAACAGTAAGGCATATGCAGAGCATCTGACAGGTCAGTTTTACTGAAGGAATCTCTCTCATGGCAACAGTAGCGGTCATGATAACCATTGATGGGGCGAAGGACAGTCGAGCTTAAAAAAGCTAGACCATTACATAAAAAATTTTAAAAGCCTCTTTCGGCGCAATCGGTTATCATCGTTATCGTTAGATGGATAGAGAAACCTTGCGGAAGAAAACAAGATGTAACTGACAGAGAAAATCTGGCCGAAAGGCTGGATACTATTTATTGCCCAACGTATCGTCAGACTGTCTTAGTCTATTCTATGATATTTTATTCAGCCAGTTGCAAGCGAAACCTGGATAAGTGTCTTATCCAAGATTGCAACCAGCATTTAATCCACCAGATTGTTCGATAAAGTGCACAACCTCACCAACTCCAGCACGGCGCAACATGTCTGTGAATATAAAAGGCCTATGGCTTCGTTGAAGCTCTGCATCAGTCTGCATAACCTCGAGACTAGCACCAACATATAGCGCAAGGTCTTTTTTATTAATGATTAGAAGATCCGATCGGGTAATACCTGGCCCCCCTTTACGTAGGATCTTTTCTCCCTGACAAACTGAAATGACATAGATGGTCATATCTACAAGATCAGGTGAAAAGGTTGCAGCCAAATTATCACCGCCTGATTCAATAAAAATAATGTCAAGATTTTGGTGTTGTTTATTAAGGTTAGCAATAGCCTCCAGATTAATTGATGCATCTTCGCGGATCGCTGTATGAGGACAGCCACCTGTTTCGACACCAATAATTCTATCTTCTGGTAATGCTTGAACCCGGCTCAATATCAGCGCATCTTCCCGTGTATACACATCATTGGTTACAACGCCGATCGAATAACGCAGACGCATGGCCTTGCACAGCATTTCAATAACCTTTGTTTTCCCTGAGCCTACAGGACCGCCAATACCGACACGCAGTGGACCGTTTTTAGAAAAAGTGGAGATCATGAGCGAAAAATCCTTGTATAAAGTGTTTCATGGCGCATGGCACATATGTCCGACATAATTGCAGCTGATCCAAGATCGGTTAATGTCAAATGTCGCGCCTGCTGACTTAATCTTCGTATGTCATTTTCGAGCGCATGCATGATTTTTACCCCATCTTTCTGCCCAAGTGGAACAAGTCGTATGCCTGCCTGCACGAGATTAGAGATAAAGGAATGGAGATAAGCTGCAACAAGCGCTTCCAGTTCAATATCCATTTCAGCCCCAATAATCCCGACAGCAATCGGGTAAGCCAGTTTTTCACTGTGTATCGGACACTCGGCACCATAATCGGCCGCTGCTTTTAAAAAGGCCCATCCCTGCATACAGGTTTCCATTTCACGTTCACTGGATCCAGACATGGCACATGCCAGCTGCCCCAGTTCAGTTATATCAGTCCCAGTTTTTACATTTCGCCATGCCTGGATCAAAAAAACCGTATCATTCCATCCCGTTCCCTTTTGCAAAAGACCACGCAGCCAAATTTCCATGTCTGCACAGCATGTTATCAAACCGTCATGGACACTCTGCTCTATGCCATGACTGTAAGCAAATGAGCCAACCGGGAAAAACGGAGATAAGAGTGTCATCAGTTGAAGAAGCTGGCTGGTATTGGCTTCCTTTTCTTTCATACGGATCCATGAGAGAGGTCATGATAGGCCCCATGTAATGGCTGAAATGGTGAATCAATGTCCCGTACACTCGCCCCGAGTCCTTTCAACATAGTGCAGCTAACATGGTTCCGCAGCACTGTGACACAATCAGGAAAAATCTCAATTGCAAGGTGACGATTGCCTAGATGCCAAACCAGTTCAAGCAAATGCGATGCATTTTTACCTTTTACTTCAGAAAGCTGCTCAATAGCAGCGCTGATGCGAAAATGTTTTCCATTTTCAGTGGCAAGTAGATCCCCGTCAGTGAGCTGTGTTGGCTGGTTTAAATCAAGCATAATCATATTGCCGTTGTCGAAGTGCAGCAGTTTCCGTCTGACATAGCGATCATAGTGAGACAATGAAAGAATACCATTAATTTCGATGTGGCCTGCTTTACCCTTAGGAACAACAGCAGTTGAATGATAGGTTTTATAAATAATCATGTACTCTCTCCTGAGACTTCCGCTGATACTGATTGTAAATAATCATTTGCTCTGTTAAGTAGTCATAGCCTAAGCCGTCTCGTATTTCTTAGGCAGGGATAAAAGACAAGGAAGAATGCAAATATATGCATGATCAAGCAGCGCCAACCTCCATCCTGGGGAGAAGGCTATCTATCAATCAGTGAACGTCATGGCTTGGTGTTGCGACACAAATATGGTCATGCGCCTGCTTTGTCCATAACATTCATCGAAGTCGTGATGACTCATGTGCTAATGTCGTAATAACATCCCATTGCCCTGTTTGCACGAATTCTTTAGGTGCAAGCCACGATCCGCCGACACATATAACATTTGAGAGGGTAAGCCATCGGATTGCTTTTGCAATATTGATCCCGCCTGTTGGGCAAAATGTCACACCTGAAAAAGGTGCTGATAGAGCTTTCAGATACTCTATACCACCTGCCTGTTCAGCTGGAAAAAACTTGAAGATGTCGTATCCTTTTTCATGGCCTGTCATAATTTCACATGGTGTCATTGCACCAGGAAGAAATGGAATCTTGCTGACATCAGCTTGCTGCAGTAATGGATCTGTAACCCCAGGACTCACAATGAATTGCGCGCCAGCCTCCTCAGCGTCCTCAAATTGACCAGCATCAAGCACAGTGCCAGCACCGGTAATCGCTTCAGGAACGGCATCTGCTATAGCCTTAATACACTCTAACGCAATCGGTGTGCGTAACGTCACTTCCAACACTTTGACACCACCGCGGACAAGCGCTCGTGCTAGAGGTATTGCATCATCCAGCCGCTCAATAAGAAGAACAGGGATAACCGGTTGTTTCTGCATAATTGCTAACAGAAGTTCTTTCTTCTGGCTCATAATCACGATGTCCTAGAATTTTGAATATGCCAGTGCGAATTATTTTATATCAAGCGTGTGTATCTAAAACAATCTTTTATTACTATTATATGTATTATATGCAGTTTACTGTACTTGAATTTTATCACTGCAAGCGGTAGTTATTAAGTATGAGACAGAATTATACCGTTGCTACACTTTATTGCTTTTCTCCATTGCCTGACTTTGCCGAATTGCGCGTCCCTTTGCTTACTCTTTGCGGAGAAAATGATATTATGGGAACACTACTGCTGGCAACAGAGGGGATTAACGGTAGCATTGCAGGATCGCAATGGGGTGTTGAACAGGTCGTTTCTTTCGTCACTTCCTTACCAGGATTTGCTAATCCTGAACTAAAATATTCATCAGCACAGACAAGACCTTTTCACCGGATGAAAGTAAGATTAAAAAAGGAAATTGTTACAATGGGTATTGATGGTGTTGATCCATTAAAAGAAGTCGGTATCCATATTTTACCACAGGAATGGAATGCACTGATTCAGCATAAAGACACAATGCTAATTGACACGCGTAACGACTATGAATACGCGATTGGTCGGTTTATGGGTGCAGTTCATCCGAAAATCAGGTCTTTTCGAGAGCTTCCGCGCTGGCTTAGAGAGCATAATGCAGAGATGAAAAAGGCAAGAAAAATTGCTATGTTCTGTACTGGTGGTATTCGCTGTGAAAAATCAACGTCTTACATGCGTTCTTCTCTGGGTTTTGACAACGTTTATCACCTAAAAGGGGGTATTCTTCAATATCTAAAGGACATTCCTCAAGGGGAAAGCCTGTGGCAAGGAGAGTGCTTTGTTTTCGACAAACGTATATCTGTCGGTCACGCGGTTATGGTCAATGACATGGGGTGATCATCATCTGTATATTTGTGTGTGGACGAGATTAGCTCACCTAATGACCCTTGTAAGAATGAAGAAGACCTAAGAACCACACCGGTTTTATAGGTTTGCAAAGTCATCAGGTTCTCTCAAGCTCTGGATGCGCTATCAGCAAATGCCTTTTTTGTATCAGAACAGCATTCTGCACCTTTTCAAAAGCACGAACTTCAATCTGCCGTACCCGTTCACGACTGATCCCAAATTTTCTTGACAACTCTTCCAGAGTCAATGGCTCCTCAACGAGTCTACGAGCACTGAAAATGCGTTTTTCTCGACTATTAAGGCCATTCATCGCATTCTCAAGCATCTCACGGTGGCTTGTCAATTCATCTTGTTCAATCAGTATCTGTTCCTGACTGGATGTCTCGTCTACGAGCCAATCCTGCCATTCACCATTGTCCCCTTCCCGCGCACGTAAAGGCGCATTAAGGGAAGCATCTCCAATTAAGCGGCGATTCATCGAAACAACTTCATCTTCACTGACATTAAGACGGATAGCAATTTCCTTCACCTGATCAGGATTCAGATCACAATCATCAAGAGCATGAATCCGGCTTTTTATTTTGCGCAGGTTAAAAAAGAGGCGCTTTTGATTGGCTGTTGTGCCTATTTTGACAAGACTCCAAGAACGCAAAATGTATTCCTGGATCGAAGCCTTAATCCACCACATAGCGTAGGTTGCCAGACGAAAACCTCTATCTGGTTCAAAGCGCTTGACTGCCTGCATCAGGCCGACATTACCCTCAGAGATGACTTCACCAATTGGCAAACCATAGCCACGATATCCCATGGCAATTTTTGCGACAAGACGCAAATGGCTTGTTACCAATTTGTGAGCTGCTTTCGGATCATTATGCTCCAAATAACGCTTAGCCAACATATACTCTTCCTTCGGTTCAAGCACTGGAAAACGACGTATTTCCTGAAGATAACGACTTAAGCCCCCATCGGCCTGGGTCATTGTTGGTGTATAGATCATTAAGCACCTTCTTTTTTCGAGTCACTTTTTATCGACTGCACTCACTAAATCGCCCGATTCGACTAGTTATATCATCAATCTCATATGCTTGTGTTAAATCCGGTAAATTTAAAAATCACTATCCTGGACGAGGAGATAGGCAAAGCATATGACTTGCGCCTATTTCACAAAATAGGCTCCTGAAAGGATTCGATCAGATTTTGCATATCGTCTGGGGGATTTCTGATGAAAGTCATTATCTTCCCAGTGAAAGGATGCCTGAATGTTAAGCGCTGAGCATGTAAGGCCTGACGGGGAAAGGCGCTGACGACTGCACGAGTTGGTCTAGAGAGGCGATTGGCCTTGGTTTTAAAGGCGCTTCCGTAGTTCATATCACCAATCAGTGGATGGCCAAGATATGCCATATGTGTACGAATCTGGTGAGTACGACCCGTTTCAAGGCGGCACTCCAGCAGGCTGGCAATGGTGGTTCTATTTTTATCATCGCCGAATTTTTTCAAAAGTGTATAATGTGTAATGGCTTGGCGTGCATTCGAGCATGATTCCCTGGCAACAGTTTGACGTTTTCTGTCTCTATGAGAGCGGATGAGTGGGAGATCTATTTTTCCGCGTTTGTGGTTTGGAGCACCCCATACGAGCGCAACATAAGTGCGAAGAAGGACTCCAGAACGCCCATGATCTGCAAACTGCTGGCTGAGATTATGGTGAGCAGAATCGTTCTTAGCAACAACCATGATACCTGTCGTGTCCTTATCCAGACGGTGGACAATTCCTGGACGCTTTGCACCACCAATACTGGAAAGGTCTTCGCCACAATGATGAACAAGAGCATTGACCAGCGTGCCTGCTTGATTCCCGTTTCCAGGATGGACAACAAGACCGGCAGGTTTATCAAGGACAATGAGATCTTTGTCTTCATATAAGATGTCAAGAGGTATATTTTCACCAGCAGGTTCACATTCCGCCGCAGTCATCATGTTAACAATAACCCCAAGATTTTTCGATAGCTTGAATCGTGGTTCCAAAATGGTTTTTCCATTGACTATTACCTGTCCCTCACGGATAAGACTTTGCAAGCAGCAACGAGATGATTGTAATGCCAGCTGCTGTGCAAGCCATTGGTCAAGCCTTTTTCCATGCGCATTGTCATCAGTCAAAAGTTTCAACATGATTGGCCTATTATTTTTACAGTTTCTAGCTTATCTATTAATAATAATAATTCTTACTAAGAGATATCTAAATACAAATGCCGGAGCTATGCGATCAGGATTATCATCATAAGCCAAGAAAGGGGCTGGATGGTCTACAACTTCAGAAGTTCGATCCGAAGGTAGAGAGAGTGTGGCGTAAACTTTTGTATTTGTTAGTCATTTCAATCGTTATAACGCTGTTTCTTATTGGCACTGTACTCGTTGTTATTATCCATAAAGTAACACGACGCGTTGTATTACATCCGGCCGACATTTCTTTTCCCACCCACATGAAAGTCATTGATCAGGATCGGGCAATTATCTTGTCTTCTGGTGCACATTTTGTGTCACAGAGCCTTTCGGGTCATTTGATCTCTCTGGACATATTACAACCTGACGGCAGCACTGAAATAATCATTTATGATTACAGCACAGGGAAAATTGTGACCCGTTTAAAAATGCTAACCGGCGATGATGAGACATCTGTTGTTCAAGCAAAAGAAAGTCAGGAAATCCATGAGAAATAAAAACACAACTGCTCCTTGCATGGCATGGGTGCTCAACGCTCTTCACTTCCTTCTTTCCTATCTATCCAGAATAGACCAAGAATTTATTGACCTGAGACGATTATATTCATTTCATTTTTTTCTAATGCTGCGTCGGCCTCACCAACTTCTTCAGTTTTTTCACCCTTTACATTTACATTGGTCAGCCTTGTCCTTCGTTTTTCCCTCTCAGCGTTCTTGGCAATCCTGTTCGAATCTGAATGCACACTGATGCCTTCATGATCATTATTATGAACAGAAGAAATTTCTACTTTGCGAGGTGAACGCCTCCGTATCTGTCTACGCGGATGAGGATGATCTGCTTGCAAACTTCCTTGTTCCTCATCAGATCTGTTCTCAATCGCCGCCATCACTGTGATTGCTATCTGGTTCTCTTCAATAATAGGCTGGGCATCGCATCCAGCTGATTGGATGTTGTTAGATTCTTTCACGTCAACAACACTGCTATCCTCTGCATACTCGCAGATTTCCTCATCGCGAACGGATGACTGTGGAATCTGGACCTGAGCAGACAGGATAATCCGCATGTAATGTTCAGCATGCTGAAGATAGTTTTCAGTCATAACACAGTCCCCAGCTGATTGGGCGTCTCTGGCAAGAGTGATATATCTGTCAGCAATATGTTGGGCATTTCCACGAATTTTGACATCCGGCCCGTTGCTTTCATAATTCCTGGTTAATGGGCCGGGACCTCTACGATTGTTGTTGCCCCGCCCGCGCATGCGCCTGTTTTGTTGTGGCCTCATTGTCTTCTCTTTGTTGGATACTATAAGTGTTTACGCTGTGGGTATCTCCCGCTGACTCGCATATAGTTACGAAATCAGATGCATGTTTCCCACAAATTTTGGTGAAAATCAGGTCTTCCTCAAGCCTGCATCATTGCCAAAAAGCTATAAAAACAGCATGAAAGGTGTGTTGTACATGTACATACATCTTCTGTCTTCAAGTCACACTGCACTGGAAACTAACGAGCTTCTGAAAGAATGCCAAGCTTTTTTTATATATATTGGCTAATTTTTCTTTTCTCCACAACGTTCAAGGAACTGGATCCAACTCGTGGGAGTTCCTCCTCCACAAGAAGGGAGACATCATATGCAAAATCCAAAAGCTTAAGAATAAAACAGCATCTTAATCTTACATCTACTCTATCCGATGATCATTTAATTTTTCATATAAGACTTACTCTTAATCGCTAGTGAAATCAATAATTCTGTCTATATAGAAAATAGGCATTTGTTTTAAATATTTTTCGCTGTTCGTATCTGCTTTCCTAAAGAAATCTGAATTCAGATATCGAGGAAAATCTCTTTTTGGCTATTCAAAAAAATTTAGAAGATAAAGAACACGTGATTCCATCATTTTCTTAAAGAAACCAATAGGCGCTCAATAAATAAACTGTTCAATATTTATTGCTTGTGCCATTCATGATGCATATGACATATTAAAACACATAAAATATAATCATGCTAGGTTTTGACGCGTGATTTCAGGAAGAGAGTCATCTTTTTTTTCAAAATGAACAATAAAAAAAAAGAACCTTCTCCAAAAATGCAGCGGATGCGAGGAAAGGCAGTGATGTCTGTTTGCTACCGCAATGGCAAAAGTAGTTTGGAATGGCTTTTTCAAGAGGGAGCAGCCAGGCTTTTTTTTCCTCAGAATGATAAAGCATGTTTCGAGGGAGTTATGGTTAATACGGCCGGCGGTATCACTGGTGGCGATTCTCTAGAATGGGAGATCAGATTACAGCGGGACACTGATGTTACCTTAACAACGCAAGCTGCCGAAAAAATCTATCGGGCAATTGACAAAACAACACCTGCGACAGTGGATGTACATCTTTCTATCGCCGAACAATCTCGCCTCTGCTGGTTACCACAAGAAACAATCATTTTTAACCACTCAGCTCTACAGCGCAAGCTAGACGTGAATATGAAAAGCGATTCAGAGTTTCTTCTTAGTGAAATTATTGTTTTTGGTCGAAAATTGATGGGTGAGAGCGTAGAAAAGGCTTTTCTGCGGGATAACTGGATCATTAGGCGTAACAGTGAAATTATCCACGCTGAAGCATTGCATTTAGGGCCGGATATTGGACAGGACATCGCGACGCCAGCTTTTCTGAACGGTGGAGGTGCAATGGCTAACCTACTGTTGATTGCACCGTATTCCGAACGAGTTGCAGAACGGGCACGCACAATCGTTAATGATATGGGTGGTATCTCATCATGGAACGGAAAGCTTCTTGCACGAATGGTTTGCAGGGACTGCTATGCCCTACACAAGCGGCTGGTTGCATTGGTCAGTCTGCTGAATCATAAGGCTGGTATACCAAAAATGTGGTCAATCTAACATCTTAGAGTCAAGTTTTATGTATTTAACACCAAGAGAAAAAGACAAGCTCTTTGTTTCCGTCGCTGCAATGGTAGCTAGGCGCAGACTCAAGCGTGGTGTACGATTGAATTACCCTGAGGCTATCGCCTTGATTGCTGATTTTGTAATCGAAGGTGCGCGTGACGGACGCTCTGTTGCCGATTTAATGGCCGAAGGGGCGTGTATTCTAACTGTTGCTGAAGTCATAGACGGTGTAGCTGATATGATTCCTGATGTGCAGGTTGAAGCTACATTTCCGGATGGAACAAAACTGGTCACTATCCATCAACCTATTCGTTGATACATGAGGAATTAAAATGAAGTTCTTGTTGGAAATCTGTTTGCTGACCATACCCGCTGTTTTTTGTTTTTTACAATCTGCTTTTGCTCATAGCAGTCCGACTGATTACAATTCTTTTTTCATCGGGTTTTCCCATCCTCTTAATGGTGCAGATCATATCTTAGTGATGGTGGCGGTAGGGATTTGGGCATCACAACTTGGCAGGAAAGCGTTGTGGATTGTTCCGATATCTTTTGTTGCAGCGATGGAAGTCGGATTTATGCTAGCGCTTTTAGGCATAAGGTTTCCTTTCGTTGAGCCTGTTATTCTTGCTTCTGTTGTTGCAATTGGCCTGATCTCAGCTATGGCATTAAAGCTGTCCACTTATCTTGCCATGGCAATTGTTTCTGTATTCGCTGTCTTTCACGGACATGCTCATGGCAATGAGCTTCAGCTGACAGGGGCTGCGGTTTATGGATCTGGATTTGCCTTGGCAACTGTTCTTTTGCATGCAGCAGGAATGGTGTTTGGTCTTGGTACGCGTTTTCTCGTGGGGAAGGACAGTAGTGAGAACCTAACACGTACTGGTGGTCTTCTAACGATGCTTGCTGGTCTTTATCTTGCCCTTTTTGTATAAGAGAAGTGAAAATGATGATTCCCGGAGAAATTATTTTTTCTGATAGTGCTATTATCATGAATGCGAATCGTGAGAGCATTACCCTAAAAGTTGGGAACAGCGGGGACAGGCCTATACAGGTCGGTTCCCACTATCATTTTTATGAAACCAATACTGCTCTGATTTTCGAGCGCGAACGCACACGGGGCATGCGGCTTGATATTCCTCCAGGATCAGCGATTCGCTTTGAACCAGGACAGGCACGCGATGTTCAGCTTATATCCATAGCAGGAGCACGCCGTGTTTTTGGTTTTCGCGGAAAAATTATGGGAACTTTGTAATCTATGGTTCATACACTTTCACGCCGGTCCTATGTCAGCATGTTTGGTCCTACTGTAGGAGATCGTGTTCGTTTGGCCGATACCAGTCTTTTTGTTGAAGTCGAACGGGATTTCACACTATATGGTGAGGAAGTGAAATTCGGTGGCGGGAAGGTGATTCGTGATGGAATGGGGCAGAGCCAAATATCACGGGTAGAAGGTGCAGTTGATACGGTCATAACCAATGCACTGATTGTCGATGTCACAGGTATCTTCAAGGCCGATGTAGGTCTGAAAGAGGGTTTTATTACGGCAATCGGTAAAGCAGGCAATCCCGATATACAGCCTGGCGTGACAATCATTATCGGTCCAGGAACGGAAATCATTGCTGGCGAAGGGAAAATTCTGACAGCTGGCGGTGTTGATTCACATGTTCATTTTATTTGCCCCCAGCAGATTGATGAAGCCTTGCATGCTGGTATAACAACCATGCTGGGTGGAGGAACAGGGCCTGCACATGGCACTTTAGCGACTACCTGCACGCCAGGACCATGGCATATCGCCCGCATGATCCAGGCGGTAGATGCCTTGCCGATGAATATCGGCTTTGCCGGAAAAGGCAATGCGTCACAGCCGGCAGCTCTTGTTGAAACGATCAAGCACGGTGCCTGTGCCTTGAAGTTGCATGAAGATTGGGGTTGTACACCCGCAGCAATTGATAACTGTCTTGCAGTAGCAGATACTTATGATGTACAGGTGATGATTCATACGGATACGTTGAATGAATCCGGCTTTGTAGAAGATACAATAAATGCGTGTGCCGGGCGTACCATTCATGCCTTTCATACGGAAGGTGCAGGAGGGGGGCATGCACCTGATATCATCAGGATGTGCAGCTTACCATATGTTTTGCCGTCTTCTACCAATCCAACACGCCCCTATACTAGGAATACGATTGCAGAGCATTTGGATATGCTGATGGTTTGCCATCATCTTTCACCATCTATTCCTGAAGATATTGCCTTTGCAGAGAGCCGTATTCGCAAAGAAACAATCGCAGCAGAGGATATCTTGCACGATATGGGTGCATTTTCTATCATTGCATCCGACAGCCAGGCGATGGGGCGTGTTAGCGAAGTAATAATCCGTACTTGGCAAACAGCGGATAAGATGAAAAAACAACGAGGGTCTCTTCCAGAAGATCACAGCCGTGCTGATAACTTTCGGGTCCGGCGTTATATTGCAAAATACACAATCAACCCAGCGATAGCACAGGGGATTGGTCATTTGCTTGGCTCTATAGAAGTGGGCAAAAGAGCCGACCTTGTTCTGTGGGCTCCCGCTTTTTTTGGTGTGAAACCGCAAATAGTCATGCTCGGTGGTATGATTGCTGCATCTCCTATGGGTGATCCTAACGGCTCCATATCTACCACGCAGCCAGTATTTCATAAACGAATGTTCGGCTCTTTGGGAAAAGCAGTCAATCATACAAGCGTTATCTTCACCAGTGCAGCAGCATTGCATCATGGCTTGGGAAATAGTCTAGAGATTGAAAAAAAATTACTTGCTGTACGTAATACCCGTTCATCCATCTCTAAAGCAACTATGCTCCTGAATGATGTCATGCCGCATATTGAGGTGAATCCTGAAACCTATGAAGTACGCGCTAATGGGGAATTACTCATCTGTGAGCCGGCTGATACTCTGCCAATGGCACAACGGTATTTTTTATATTGAGACAAGGCGCAAAAACATAGTGATGGTGTTGTGCTGGTGCTGTCAAATAATAAATATTTTTTCTGTGAACGACATTCCTTGAGCTGATCATCCTTGGGTATTCTGAGCCTATTTAATGAGCATCCTCAGTCTACTAAAAACGCCTGTATGATCTGATGCCCGTTCCTATCCCCCCGATCCCATTCCACTGTAGAATTCGCGGGACGATCGGAATTGTGCTCTGGCTGAAAGCGCTAGACATCGGTTTAGAAATTGATCTTGCGCTTTCTCTGCATTTCCATTTCTGCATGAACAGCGGTGATGATCTTTCTTCTTCTAAAAGATTGCAGACGTAATCTTCGGGTTTTGCTTTTATAAAAGCGGGCGAGTGTGTTTTCTACAAGTTCGAGACTCTTGATACAATCACGCCAAGTCAGTGATATTTCCGCTCTGATGGAACGGTCAGGCTTTATAAACTCACGGCGATACCTTATTTCTCCTGATAGCAAGCGACAGTTTTCAGCACAGAGCCGTATAGAATCATTTAACCATTCCGGAGCTGCTTCTCGCTGCTTTTTCAGGCAATTTAGAAGTGCTTCGCAGAACAGTAAGGTCGAAGCATAAAGGCGTATGCCAGTCCGATCATAGCGCACGGCAAGCGTTGTGACCTCACGTGATGATATCCATCCCCGTAATGACCAGCGAGCGTTGTCACGGACAATGTCAATATTTCCAATCAAAGCGACAAGGGCTGTATGCGTGCGACCGCAGCTATTGAGTGCACGGTGAGCCATTGTGATGTTGCGATGATCTAGTGCATCAGCCGCTGTGGTCAAATTCTCTGCTAGCTCATGGAAGAAGCGTTCAGCTGAAATACCAAGCACCTTTATCTGATTGGGGGTGAACAATATTTGGCTGAAAAGAAGCCCGATCCCTGTCCCAATAACGACATCGATCAATCTCGTGACCCCTGCTATCTCTGCCCCCATGGCAAAAACCATAACAGCAGAAACACCAGCTTGTACAATGATAGCGGGAATAATTGCATAGCCGGATGCAATGAGCAATCCCATGAAGCCTACAAGTGCTATACGAATTTCTGTTGGCATAGGCGGTAATAGCAGCGTTGCCTCACCGACAAGTACCCCGGTTGCTACCCCAATCAACAGATATATGGCCTGCCGACCATGATTCGGAAAGCCTGGAGCAAGACAAATCATCGCTGACATAGCAGCAAAAACCGGGTGAGGGTGACCAAGCATACGTTGCGAAACAGACCATGCAAGACCGGCTGCTACTCCCGCGCTCAGTGCATCTTTCCAGCTGGTCCGTACCTGCAGAATGGCCTGTTTCAGATAATTCTTAAAATACTGAAATCCCATCATACAGGTGGCCACAGTAACATAATCATTGGAACAGAAACAATGACAATTAAGAAGGACAGCGGCAAACCAAGTCTCGGATAATCAGAAAAACGGTAACCACCAGGTCCCATAACTAACAGGTTACACTGATGACCAATAGGTGTCAGAAAATCACAGGCTGCTCCAATAGCAACAGCCATCAGAAACCCCTCAGGATGATAGCACAGTGATGTCGCAAAACTGGATGCAATGGGTGCCATTACCATAACCGTTGCTGCATTATTGAGAAACGGTGTTACAAGCATGGCAGAGACAAGAATAAGCGTCAGTGCACCATAAGGGGAGAGTGTTCCCGCGATATGACTAAGCCATTCACCGACAAGTTGTGCACATCCTGTATCGCTTAACGCTTCACTGACTGGAATGAGTGCAGCCAGCATGACAATAATTTGCCCATCAAGGGCCTGGTAGATTTCACGACCCGGGATAACACGCAAAACTACCATAGCTGTCGCTGCGACAAAAAAAGCAATAGCAACCGGTACAAGTTGAAAAGCAGTCAAGAAAATAGCGATGGCAAGAATAATGAGAGGTATCAACCCGCGACGAAGACTGCCCAGCATGATTGTACGCCGTGCAAGTGGTAAACACTTGAGCTCACGCAAAAGATTTGGAAGGATACTTTCACGGCCTTGAAGCACGATGATATCTCCCAAGCGAAATGCAATCTCACCAAGACGCGCGCGTATACGTTCATGTTGACGACTGATGGCCAAAAGATTGGCCTCATAGCGGTCGAAAAGGGCTAGCCGTTTGGCAGAAATGCCTATCAGAGGTGAATTATCAGTAATGACAGCTTCTACGACGTCGATTTCACTATTCCTTTCTCCTTCCGCGATCATCCTTCCTGTCGAAAGTCCAAGGCGTGCCACATTTGTAACGGCATCAAGAGCTTTTGGAGATCCTTCGAATAAAACAACATCGTTTTCAGCAATAATGGTGTCCGGTAGCGGAGCAATGATTTTCTTGTTGCGTATAATTTGTAATGCCATTGCTTCCCCACCACCTGGACGCATGAGATCAGCGACTGTTTTACCAATGATAGGCGCGTCGGCTGGGACCGTAGCTTCCGATATATAATCCCGAATCTCAATTGCTTCTTCACTTGAGATATTGGAACGGGATCGGGAAGGTAACAGCCAATAGAAGAAGATAAGATACACAACCCCGGCACCGGCAACAGTAGCTCCGACTGGAGTATAATCAAACATAGAAAATGTATGCCCAACCATTCTTTCACGAATTAATGAGACTACAATATTGGGTGACGTGCCGATCTGTGTCATCAATCCACCAAGCAGGGCACCATAAGCCATGGGCATCAGAAAAACAGAGGGGGATGTGCCGGAACGGCGTGCAAATTGAAAGGCGACTGGCAGCATGATGGCAAGAGCGCCTATATTTTTCACAAATGCTGATAAAACCGTGACAGTAATGATCAGAAAAGCAAGTTGCAATCGGACGGATTTCGTGTTCGGCCAAATGCGCTGAATCAAACTTTCCATAATACCAGAACGGGCAACTCCAGCACTGACAAGCAGTGCACTCGCGACAATAATAACAATATCATTGCTGAAACCGGAAAAAGCCTGTTTAGGACTGACAATACCAACTGCGATAGAAACGAGCAAGGCGACAACAGCGATAACGTCATAGCGAAAACGGTCTAGTATCATAAAAACCATCAGCAGGCCGAGAACAGAAAGAGACAATATTTGCTCGTGATTCATAGGAAGATTCCCCTCTGTTCCGTTTATGCAATAGGATGCGAACGATGTGCTTCTCAAGCGTTTACAAATCGGATAGAGTAAATTTTTACTACTTAAATATTTATTTTTCCAAAACCTTCCAGTGCTTCATCCGATCAGAGCGGGAAAAAGGTTGCTCCATGATATTCATAGAGCATGCACGATTCCTGTATTTCACCAGTAAACATTCCCTTTCGGCATTTCCTAACATTGCTGACTACATCGCTGACAACGGCTCCAAAGCTCTCATGATAGTTATATCATAGTGTATATAATATTGTATGGCAATTAATTCTATTCTAGAGTCTATGATCGGGTCATCTTTTCCTTATTGCTTGCCCTCCGTAGATTCTTTGATAGTACTAAGCTCCAATGCTTCTATTTTAGCACTACGCCGTGATAGTTTTGAAGTCGAGACAAGAATATCTTGTACGTCTTTCTCTGTTTGCTGAAAATGATTTTGTAGTTTACGTACCCGATCGTCCAGGCGGATAACATCCTCTATAAGTTTTCTTACCTCTGACTGGATCAAATGTGCCTGTTCGCGCATACGAACGTCCTTCAAAATTGCTTGAACAACCTGGATAGACAGCGTCAGAAGTGAAGGTGAAACAACGATAACACGAACGTTGTTTGCCTTTTGCACTAGAGTTTCAAACTCTTCATGTATGGTGGCGAAAATAGATTCGGAAGGTATAAACAGAAAGGCTGTATCCTGTGTTTCACCAGCAATAAGATATTTTTGCGCAATATCACGAATATGGACTTCCATATCCTTTCGAAACCGATTTTCTGCTGCGTGACGTATTTGTGGGGTTGCTGCATGACGCATCGTATTCCAGGCTTCAAGTGGAAATTTTGCATCAATAACAAGCGACGGTGCGTTATTTGGCATGGAAATGATGCAATCAGGACGGGTACCATTTGAAAGGGTAGGCTGGAATGTGTAGTGACCAAACGGCAGGGCATCAGTGATAATTGCTTCCATGCGGCCCTGACCGAAAGCACCACGTGTCTGTTTATCGGATAGGATATTCTGAATCTCCACGACCTGACTTGCCAAGGACTGGATATTGTTCTGTGCATTGTCGATGATTGCGATTCTTTCCTGCAAGATGGCAAGATTTTCATGAGTTGATTTGGTTTGCGCGTTGATTGATTGTCCTATATATGTCGTTATGCTGTCAAGTTTTTCACGAATTGATTTGTTAAGCTCTGCCTGCCGCGCGCCGAAAAGCTCTGCCATTGTTTGCATCCGGCCTTGCATCTCGGCCTGTGTCTTTAACAGTGCTTCTAGATGTCGTTCGCCAGTACGTTCTTTTTCTCTACGGTATCGGTCTCTATGCAAAAAATAAACCGCAAGAAGAAAAAAAAGGCCAATAAAACCGGCAATGGCAAAACTGGCATTCAAGATGAAGGGTGCAGCAAGCGAGTGCGAATCAATCATGCCATTCATTGTATCTGTTAATCATTGTATCTGTTAATCATTGTATCTGTTAATCATGAAAATAAAAATACGATCAGAGAACATTGACAGGAAGAACGATTGACGCAGAGCCAAGCGTTTCTTATTTAAAGTCCATGTCTGTTAAACCGCTTATTATATTGCCTGATGCATCTTTGCGGAAGGTATCGGAGCCTGTGGTGGCTGTGGATGGCCGCATTAGGCGACTCATTGACGATATGTTGGAAAGCATGTATCATGCTCTAGGCATTGGGCTTGCCGCTGTGCAAGTGGGTGAGCTGCTTCGTCTTCTTGTCGTTGATATTGCTGGGAAAGATGTGCCAAAAAATCCGCAGGTTTTTATTAATCCTGAGATTACATGGTTTTCTGAACAACGTCGTGTTCATGAAGAAGGCTGTCTATCGGTGCCTGGCTATTATGCCGAAATTGAGCGGCCAGAAAAAATATATATGAAATATCTTGACCGCTCTGGTAAATTACAAGAAATTGAAGCTCATGGCCTTTTGGCAACCTGTTTGCAACATGAAATTGATCACCTTAATGGTGTGTTGTTTATTGATCATGTATCGCGCTTGAAGCGTGATATGGTACTCCGTAGTTTCAAGAAACGGTCCCGTGAAAGACATGTGTCAATCTGATGGTGTTGCGTCTTGCCTTCATGGGAACTCCGGAATTCGCCGTTCCTGTATTATCTGCATTAGTAGCGGAAGGTCATGAAATTGCTGCTGTATATAGTAAACCAGCGCGCCCAGCTGGCAGACGTGGGTTGCATATCACAAAATCGCCGCTGCAGCGTGAAGCTGAAAAGCTAGCTCTGCCTGTCTACACACCGAAAACATTATGTGATGTAGAAGAACAGGCGCGCTTCAAGGCATTTTCGCTGGATGTTGCAGTTGTTGTTGCCTATGGACTTTTATTGCCGGATGCTGTATTATGTGCTCCTCGTCTAGGATGTTTTAATGTGCATGCTTCCCTTCTGCCACGGTGGCGGGGAGCTGCCCCTATACAAAGGTCTATCATGGCAGGTGATAATGAAACCGGAGTGATGATCATAAAAATGGATACAGGACTTGATACTGGTCCAGTTGCCATGGCAGAGAGAATTGTGATTGATCAGAATATGACATCTGGTGTACTGCATGAGCGTCTATCGTTCATAAGCAGCCGTCTTATGATGAAGGTGATGGCTATTCTGGAACAGGGTCAGCTTATCCTTGTACCGCAAAGTGAAGATGGTGTTACTTATGCGCATAAAATCAAAAAGGATGAAACCCGTATTCACTGGGATAAACCAGCAACTGACGTACACAGGCATATTTGTGCTCTTTCACCCTTTCCAGGAGCGTGGTGTAAAATGGAAATTTCAGGAAAATGCGAACGGGTTAAGATCCTAGGAACGCGTCTCTCTCATGTTTGCATAGGAAGGACTGGTCTGTTTGATCCAGAGACTCTAACTGTCTCATGCTATGGAGGATCTGTTTCATTAACCCAATTACAAAAAGCAGGAGGTAAGCCACTTGAAGCGCGGGAATTTATGCAGGGTGCCACTGTGACAGCGATTCGCTGAAATGCCTCGCTATAAACTCACTATTGAGTATGATGGGACACCATATGCAGGCTGGCAAAGACAGCCAAGACAGCTTACTGTTCAGGCAGTCCTTGAAAAAGCAATAAATCGGTTTTGCGGTGCTGAGACCCGCCTTATAACAGCAGGACGAACCGATGCAGGTGTCCATGCTTTTGCACAAATTGCCCACGTTGATTTTGAAAAGACATGGCAGGTCGATACGGTTTCCAATGCGCTCAATGCATATCTGTTGCAAGCTGGGGAACGGGTATCGATTCTCCACACAGAAGAGGTGACGCACAGTTTTCACGCGCGGTTTTCTGCGATCCGGCGGCATTATCTTTACCGTATTCTTAATCGTCGAGCGCCACCGACACTAGATGCCAGATATGTCTGGTGGATACCACGTGTGCTTGATATAGAGAAAATGCAAAAGGCAGCCTGTCATCTTATAGGCCGTCATGATTTTACGACTTTTCGTGCAGTACAGTGCCAAGCCAAAAGTGCCATACGGACATTAGATCAATTGAATATTAGGATAAACGGTCAATGGGTTGAAATTCTAGCCTCAGCCCAGTCTTTTCTCCATCATCAGATTCGCTCGATCGCTGGCAGTCTTGCTGCAGTTGGATGGGGAGACTGGACCGTTGATGATCTAGAAGCAGCGCTTGAAGCACGTGACCGTGCCCGATGTGCTGTAGTAGCCCCGGCGCGAGGGCTTTATCTTGTCCGTGTTGATTACGCTTGCAAATGACTTCCTTGAAGAGAGGATCAGAAGCTGGTTGCTCATAAATAGTGGGCTGACTGTTTTTCCAAGACTATTTTGTACTTCAACCGGTTGTAAGTTCCTTTGTATCACAGTAGCATTGCATGATGAAAACCGTTTATGAAAGAACAATATGGCAGTGTGTTCTTATCACAGGGATGGTTGGGACGATCTTGTGTACTCCCTTCCCTCTATTTGCGCACAGCATTTCCGTGCCTAAATTTTTTGATTCAAATGAGCGTCTTGAACAACCAGATATCACAATGCTATCACGATTGCGCTTTCTGACAACGGTTGATTTCCCACCCTTTAATTATCTGAACCAGAATGGTGTTCTTTCTGGTTATCACATTGACCTCGTGCGATCCTTATGCAGTGAACTGAAGGTGGAGCACCTCTGCCAAATTGAAGCACGTCCATGGAATGAGCTGACAAAACGGCTCAAGGACGGCAAAGCGGAAGCCATTATTGCAGGCCTTGCCCCAACAGCAGAAAATCGCATGGAATTTTCTTTTTCACGTCCTTACATGCGGTTTCCTGCACGTTTTATAAGTTTGCAGGGCACTAAACCAGAGCAGCCTTTTTTTATCTGGTTGCGTTCACAACACATTGGTGTTATTGGCCATACAGTACATAAAACAATGCTTTCCAATTATTTCCCAGATGTCAGAATCACCACGTTTAATGATAGTACACAGCTTTATGCAGCCCTTGAATCAAAATTAATTGATCTGGCATTTGGTGATGGCATGACATTTTCACTGTGGCTTGCAAATCCACAGGCAGGCGGTTTCTGCCAATTCATCGGTGGCTCTTATTACGGTATCGGTTATCTTGGTGACGGCATGCGGATCGCTGTCAACAATCTATCTCTTGCATTGGCAATGAATTATGCGATTCAGTCACTTGAACGTAAGGGCAAGCTGACTGAATTATATATGCGCTATTTTCCGGTTGGATTTTACTAGGTTATTGCAAGGAGGGTTGTGCCTGTAGCCTAGCAGATTCCTCCTAAAGCTTGTGTCAGGTCTCAAACTAATTTGAGCTGCAAACCATATAGTTATGTTAAATTAAACAGTTTGTAAAATACAAATCACTTCAAGTGATCTTAGATGATACTTACAAATTGCGGCCAATTTGCAAGTACTTTTCGCGCCGTTCCTGACGCAATTTTTCACCAGCTTCGTTTGCCATACCCTTCAACGCTGCGGCAATGATGTTGCCAGTTGCATCTATGACTGCCTCTGAATCACGTTGTGCTCCACCAAGCGGTTCAGGTATGATACCGTCAATGATCCTTAACTCATAAAGATCTTGCGCTGTAATCCGCAGTCTAGCTGCCGCATGTTTGGCAAGCTTGACATCACGCCATAGAATGGATGCGGCACCTTCAGGTGAAATCACAGAATAAACAGCATGTTCTAGCATATAGACACGGTTAGCAACGGCAATGGCAATAGCCCCTCCGGATCCTCCTTCACCAATAATGACAGACACAACTGGAACTGTAATATCAAGCATTTTTGCGGTGGATCGGGCAATGGCCTCCGATTGGCCGCGTTCCTCTGCACTCACACCAGGATAGGCACCTGCTGTATCAACTAATGAAACAACTGGTAGACAAAATTT
Source organism: Candidatus Tokpelaia sp. JSC085 (assembly GCA_003331005.1). Taxonomy (GTDB): domain Bacteria; phylum Pseudomonadota; class Alphaproteobacteria; order Rhizobiales; family Rhizobiaceae; genus JSC188. Next base: position 175,296 of record QENC01000002.1, on the reverse strand, counting down.
CTCAGCAAGTTCCATAATCCGCACTGCCTTACGATAACCCTCAGGACGAGCAGACCCAAAATTATATCGCAATCGCGTCTGGGTATCATGCCCCTTTTCAAGACCGATAAAAACGATTGGATCTCCCTGAAAACGAGCAAAACCGGCTTGAAGTGCTTCATCTTCAGCAAATTTGCGATCGCCTGCGAGTGGCAGCATATCGGTGAAAAGACGCGCTGCATAGTCTAGAAAATGCGGGCGATCGGGATGGCGCGCTACCTGTACTTTTTGCCATGGTGTCAATTTTTTGTATATATCACGCAGTGCCTGTTGTGAGCGTTTTTCCAATCGTGCAATTTCATCATTCATATTCACGCTGTCTTCTGCACGAGCAAGCTTTTTCAGTTCAAGTATCTGACTGTTGAGATTAACAACCGGTTTTTCGAAATCAAGATAATGATGCATTTTTTCAACTCAATCCAGAGCAGAAAGCGGAAAATGGTAACACGTCCTTATCATACATCATAAAAAACAACCTGCTTGTGACTACACAAATTAAACAGTTATGTTAAATTAAACAGTTTGTAAAATACAAATCACTTCAAGTGATCGATGTTTCTATCCTTTTCGTCCAGAATAAGGATAGCACGAATGCTTACCATTTCAGAAAAGCGTCAGTAAGCAGATTGCTATACGACCGACAATAGAATAGGAGCACCAGTGTCTCCGAACGGTGCGGACGACTGGCAGTCTGGGAGTTGCCCATCAACACTGTTGGCAGACATGGTTTTTTCTATGTATGGTGCCAGTTCCTCAATCATGTCATGTCTCCTCCCACTGTTGTTCAAGAATCAATGATCAGGATTGGACAGTCAAATGCCACCCCATGACCACAACCCACCACCGCCTGGCCGTTTTATTTTCTATGACACAGATGTATTTTAACTGCCTTGCTAGTACGACTATTACAAAGGAGGAAGATAATCAGTCGTGTCAATGTTGGGTTGGCATAGTTGGCATGTTTATTGGCTGCTGAGTGATTTCAATGCGTAACGATCAATAACCGCATTCATGCAATCCTTTCCATGTCAAAGTCCAGCTGGCGGGCATGCTTGATTCCCGGCACAGTCAATAGCTCAGCAAGGACATCTATCGGAACACGCTCATCAAGATCAAGGAGCGCTATGGCATCACCGCCTGGTGCATTTCTTCCAAGTGCAAAGTTGGCAATGTTAACGCCATGCCTACCGCACACCGAACCAATTTTGCCAATAATCCCAGGTGTATCGCTGTTAGCAATATAAAGCATATGTTTCCCAGCTTCAGCGTCAAGATTGATATTTTTAATTTTTATGAAACGAGGCTTTCCATCCGTAAAACATGTTCCAGTAACAGAGCGTGTGCGTCTGGAGGTATGCAATTTCAATTTTATATAACCATCAAATATGCCTGACTTACCGCGTTTGATTTCCGAAATTATCATGCCCCGTTCCTTGATGATGACAGGTGCAGAAACCATATTGACATTTGGTATTTGCTGCCGGATGAGCCCTGCCAGGGCGGCGCTCGTTAGTGCATGCGTATTCATTTCTGACATATTGCCATCAAAAAGAATTTCAACTCTCAGCATATCTTCATCTGTCAATTGCCCTGCGAAAGAACCGAGTATTTCTGCTAATCTGACAAAAGGCTTCAAGCGCAGATTTTCCTCTGCAGTAATAGCAGGCATGTTAATGGCATTACTGACAATGCCACCTGTAAGATAGTCTGACATCTGCTCAGCGATCTGAACTGCCACATTTTCTTGAGCGTCTAATGTCGATGCGCCTAGATGAGGCGTGCAGACAACATTTTCAAGAGCAAATAGTGGATTGTTAGGGCATGGTGGTTCTCTCTCAAAAACATCAATCCCGGCACCAGCAATCTTTCCTACTTTTAAAGCCTCAACAAGATCTTGCTCAACAACCAACCCTCCACGGGCGCAGTTGATGAGCAATACACCAGTTTTCATTTTTTCGATAGCGGAAGCATCAATGATATTGCGTGTTTTATCTGTCAGCGGCGTATGCAGTGTGATGAAGTCCGATTGAGCAAAAAGGTTGTCAAGACTCACCTTCTGCACACCTAAGTCTTCTGCACGCGCTTCTGATAAGAAAGGATCAAAGACGAGTACATGCATTTTAAGACCAATGCCACGCGTTGCTACAATAGAGCCAATATTGCCACAACCTATAATACCTAGAGTCTTTCCGGAGATCTCTACACCCATAAAACGGCTTTTCTCCCATTTCCCAGCCTTTGTTGAAGGGTTGGCTTTAGAGATATGGCGTGCTATAGTGAAAAGTAGGGCAATCGCGTGTTCTGCCGTGGTAATGGAATTACCGAAAGGTGTATTCATAACAATGATACCTTTTCGAGAGGCTTCAGAAATATCCACATTGTCAACACCGATACCTGCTCGCCCGATAACCTTCAGCTGCATTGCAGCCTCTATAATTTCCTTGGTTACTTGAGTCGTGGAGCGAATAGCTAAGCCATGATACTGACTAATTTTGTCCAATAAACCTTTTTTATCTTTCCCGAGCTCAGGAAGGTAATCTGTTTTAATACCATGATCTTTGAAAATTTGTATCGCTATTAATGAAAGTGCGTCTGAAATAAGTACACGTGGTGCCATCACAGGCCTCCCTAGCTATAAAACTGAAACCCACATAGCGACTGGACAGTAGAACCCAGGGACTGAATCCCAATTCATGCTTGTTGCAAGGAAATTTTTTCAGTAAAGAAGGTCCAGTCAAGCCACGCAGTGAGCACGTCAATATCAGATGCTTCAACCGTTGCTCCGGTCCAGATACGAAAACCTGAAGGTGCATCACGATAAGAACCGATGTCATAGGCTACATTCTCTTTGGCAAGGCGTACAACAATAGCTTTAACAAAAGAGGCTTGACCTTCAGCACTCAGGGCCTTTATATCAGGATCAACTATTTGTAAGCACACAGATGTATTTGAGCGTGTTGCTGGATCACGAGCCAGATTTTCAATCCATGATGACTTGCAGATAAAGTTATCAAGTACGGCAAAGTTTTTGTTAGCCCGACGAATCAGTCCTTTCAATCCTCCCAATGATTTTGCCCACTTTAGTGCATCTAGATAATCTTCAACACATAGCATTGACGGGGTATTAATGGTTTCACCCTTGAAGATCCCTTCATTCAGTATACCATTTTTTTTCAAACGGAAAATCTTCGGCAGCGGCCAGACAGGTTCATAGTTTTCCAAACGTGCAACTGCACGTGGGCTTAAAATAATAATGCCATGGGCACCTTCACCACCCAATACCTTCTGCCAAGAGTAGGTGATAACATCAAGCTTTAAAAAATCAATATCTTTTGCAAACGCGGCAGATGTTGCATCACAGATGACAAGACCTTTGCGCGTTCCAGGAATAAAGTTAGCGTTTGGTATACACACTCCAGATGTGGTACCGTTCCATGCGAAAACGACATCACGATCAAAGTCAAGTTGTCCTAGATCCGGTAATTCACCATAAGGTGCATCAAATACACGAACATCAGTGAGCTTGAGTTGCTTGCACACATCAGTGACCCATCCGTGACCAAAACTCTCCCAGGCCGCTATGTCAACACCGCGTGCACCCAGAAGAGACCATAGAGCCATTTCAACAGCCCCTGTATCCGAGGCAGGAACAATGCCTATACGATAATTTGATGGGACTTCCAGAACATCACGGGTCAATGCAATCGCTTCCGCCAATTTTTCTTTGCATAAAAAAGAGCGATGTGAACGACCAAGTGGTGCATTTTTCAAAGCTTTCAACGTCCAACCAGGACGTTTTGCACAAGGCCCTGAAGAAAAAACAGGACTACACGGACGACATCCCGGTTTTTTAATATCCGTTGTCATAATTTCTACCCTTTCAGATAGCATGCCTCCTGGTAATAAGAAGTAAAAAACTACTTCTTATACTGCGTTTTCAATACAATGACAAGAAAAAAATGATACACTCTTGTTGTCTGTCTTTCTCAGAAGAGTTGTTCATGACTAAAAAATTGGTCTTGCACACAAATACTTAATGACTTTCATTCATATGTCCTGAAATACTGACCTAGTCGATATCTGATGATTAGCGTGGCGATTTCTACAAAAATAAACTGACCCTAATTCACTATATACTATATACTATGCGATCAAATCTTAGAGAGGATTCCAGTTTTTTGGAAAAGCTCGCTGAGCAAGCGAAAATATGTAACATATTGCCACAGATTTTTATCCATCTGCAATATTTTTTAGGGTATGATGAGTGTGGAGTGGAAAACAGATCTGCGATGATCATCTTTTTTCTTCACTCTGATCAGGGGAGGGGCATCTAAGATGGCGACGAGCTAGAAGCATATAGTTCACACTCATATTCGAGGAGTAGTGCCATCTGTTATTGAAGGGATTGTATGTCATACCTAATTCGTCAATGACAGAAAGTCCTGACGCAGCAAGCTCCTTTTTCAATTCTCCAGGGTGGAGAAATTTCTTGTAAGTGTGTGTTCCTATTGGCAACCAATGTAAAAGATATTCAGCTCCTACAATGGCTAGCCACCACGCTTTCCATGTACGGTTGATCGTTGAGATAAACATTAAACCATCAGACTTTATCATTGAAGAAACTGCTTCCATGAAAAGGCTAACATTAGTAACATGCTCAATCACTTCCATGTTCAGGATAATATCAAACGTTTCTCCTTTCTCTGCAAGTATTTCTGCAGTCGTTGCCCGATAATCGATTCGAAGTCCACTTTCATTAGCGTGGATTTTTGCTATTGCAATATTTCTTGAGGAGGCATCAACGCCTAGTACTTTTGCACCCAAATATACCAGTGGTTCACACAAAAGGCCACCGCCGCACCCAACATCTAGAATCCTCAGTCCTTTCAGCGGCTTGCATGAGAGAGGATCACGTTTAAAGACATGACAAATTTTCTCCTTTATATAAGCAAGCCGCGTCGGGTTTAACTTGTGAAGCGACCGGAAATGACCATACGGATCCCAGCATTGTGCTGCCATACGGGAAAATCGCTCAATTTCAGTTTTATCAACCGTTGTGCGCTCAGAGTTGATCATAATATTTCTCTTTAAACGTTTTCTATTTTACGTGCCATGACTTGCATTTCAATATGCAAGACTGTCGCTTGCTAGGACAATCTTTTAAAATCTCGCACAAAGTGTTGAAATAGTCCACATTATTGCATGTGCAACGATTTTTTCTGCTTATGAAACATACTAATACTAATTTTCAGGATCTCCTGTACGGAAGACCTGGAAAAAGCCATGATCCGGTTGCTAAAAAAAAGTTGCAGAACATACAGCTGGATAGGATCCATCTGTCTTGGCAAATTGAATTGGTTGGCACTCTTGCGACAAGGATACTTTTTCGATATGTCACAGCGCAGTAAATCCTGTGGCTGTATGTTGCGCATCACATCATAGGCATTTCTTCCTGGACAGAGCATTGGATAGGGCAAGTGCCTTCTGGACCTTTAAATTCATGTGAATGCGGTTAATGGAGCCGCTCTCATGAGGGAAGATTGTAGAGACGCAAATGGCACGTATTGTGATGAAATTCGGTGGTACATCCGTTGCGGATATAAAACTCATCCGCAATGTGGCACGTCATGTGAAACGCGAGACTGATGCAGGTCATGAGGTTGCAGTTGTTGTATCGGCTATGGCTGGAACAACCAATCAACTGATTGCGTGGACACAGGAGTCCGCACCTTTAAATGACCTCCGTGAATATGATGCTGTCATTGCATCAGGTGAACAGGTAACGGCTGGTCTTTTGGCTCTTGCCCTTCAGGCAGAAGGAGTGAACGCCCGCTCTTGGATGGGCTGGCAGATTCCTATTATGACTGATGATGCGCATGGCAGCGCCCGTATCACGGGCATTGACAACACCGGACTTATTAAGGCTTTAAAGCAAGGACAGGTGGCTGTCATTGCTGGGTTTCAGGGCATTGCATCAAGTAACCGTATTGCCACTCTTGGTCGTGGTGGTTCTGACACCAGTGCTGTTGCAATTGCCGCGGCTGTTAAGGCAAATCGCTGTGATATTTATACCGATGTTGATGGTGTCTATACTACGGATCCCCGCATAGAGCCAAAAGCACGGCGCCTTTCCAAGGTCGCCTTTGAAGAAATGCTGGAAATGGCATCGCTGGGTGCTAAGGTTTTACAGGTTCGTTCGGTTGAATTGGCCATGATGCATAAGATATCTACTTTTGTCCGTTCAAGCTTTGATACGCCTGAGCTTCCTGAAATTTTAAAAAATGCCCCGGGAACTCTTATATGTAATGAGGAGGAAATTGTGGAACAACATATTGTTACTGGCATTGCTTTTGCCAAGGATGAAGCACAGGTATCACTACGCCGTCTGGTAGATAAGCCAGGAATTTCAGCAGCAATTTTCAGTGCACTTGCAGAAGAAAACATCAATGTTGATATGATTGTGCAGAATGTATCCGAACATGGTGCAAAGACGGATCTGACCTTTACCGTTCCCTCATCTGATCTTAACAAGGCAGTTAAAATCCTGGAAAGGAACCGTGAGGACATGACCTTTGAGAGTCTACAGGCTGAAGGTGGGCTTTCGAAAGTGTCCATTATTGGCATAGGGATGCGCAATCATGCTGGAGTCGCGGCTGTTGCCTTTAAAGCACTCGCTGAGAAAGGGATCAATATACGTGCCATTACTACATCGGAAATAAAGATTTCAATTCTGATTGATAGTGCCTATACTGAACTGGCTGTCAGGACACTTCACAGTGTTTACTTTCTTGATAAAATCTAGTCAATCAATGCCAGGATCATCTGGCCTATATCTATATAGCAAGAAAAAGGGGAATTTATTCTTCTTTTCTTGGAATGCCCATTTTACGAGTATACATACGACGGATACTGGGTGTTCTTGATAAGAAGGCAGACCTGTTAGTTAAATCTATGCTGTTGTCGTTGGATGCAGGAAAGTTATAGAATCTTTTGAAAATACGCTTGATAAATTTCGGGTAGAACGTAGCCAGCTAGGTATCCTATGCTCATTACGCAGTGTAACGCTTGGTCCTGTTTGCAACCGCACAGGATTTTATTAGCAGTATAGTATATATAGATATGATTATCACTGATTGTTTAGGATATTAAGCAAATATGATTGTACTGACGAAAGATCGTATGCAAGAGTTGGAAAAGCGTTTTAAGATGCTTGAAGCACAAATGGCGAGCCATCCTGATGCAGAGACTTATGTAAGGCTCGCATCTGAATATGCCAGCTTACAATCTCTGATCGAGAACATCAGGGAGCTCAATACTGTCCATATGGAGGTAGAAGACCTGAGTGCAATGCTAATTGATCCGTCAACCGATGCAGATATTCGTGTCCTTGCGGAGAGAGAACTCCTCAGTTTGCATAATAAAATAAGGCAAGTTGAGAAAACCGTGCAAATGCTACTGTTGACGCAGGATACAGTCGGTGACACAAATGCCATCTTAGAAATTCGGGCTGGTACTGGTGGTTCAGAAGCTGCGCTTTTTGCTGGCGATTTGTTCCGCATGTATGGACGTTATGCCATCCATCAGAGCTGGAAGGTTGATCTCGTTTCCACGACTGAAGGTGAGATAGGAGGATATAAGGAAATTATTGCCACTATTTCCGGCAAAGGTGTTTTCTCAAAATTGAAATTTGAATCCGGTGTCCATCGTGTGCAGCGCGTTCCAAAGACTGAGACAGGAGGCCGTATTCACACATCGGCGGCAACCGTTGCCGTTCTTCCGGAGGCGAAAGATATTGATATTGAAATCCTCCCTGAAGATGTTAGAATTGACACGATGCGTGCTTCAGGGGCCGGCGGGCAGCACGTCAATACAACGGATTCTGCTGTACGTATTACCCATATACCTACTGGTATTACGGTGGCCCAGGCAGAAAAATCACAGCATCAGAACCGTGCTCGCGCCATGCAAATTTTACGGGCACGCCTGTATGACAGGCAATGTCGGAAAGCGGAAAATGATCGATCTATCTCCCGGAGGGCACAGGTCGGAACCGGTGATCGCTCGGAACGGATACGGACTTATAACTTTCCGCAAGGGCGGGTGACAGATCACCGTATCAACCTGACACTTTATAAGCTTGAGCAGTTTATGGCAGGCGATATGGGTGCAATTATTGATGCTTTGATTGCTACTGATCAAACGGAAATGCTGGCTAGTGCAGGGAGGAAATGTGAAGGTTGATACTACATTAACCGGGACGATCAGTTCTGCCATTCAGCGGCTACGTCAGGCTGGAATGAAAGATCCCAGAAACGATGTTCATTTGCTTATTCAGTGGACAACTGGAATGTCATGGCTTGATACTCTGATGCAACCGGAAAGACTTATCACTACAGAAGAATATCATCAGTTTGACAATGCCCTGCGAAGACGGATGCTCGGTGAGCCTGTATATAGAATTATCGGCGAACGTGACTTTTATGGTCTTCATTTTATCCTATCTCCTGATACGTTTGAGCCGCGTCCTGATACAGAAACGGTGGTGGATTTGGTCTTACCTTTTTTGCAAGAGCAGGCTGCTTTCAAAAAAATTATCACCTGTCTTGACATGGGAACCGGTAGCGGTATCATTGCCATTGCCTTGCTTATCAATGTCCCGACGCTGTATGCAACTGGTGTTGATATTGCACAGGATGCCCTGAGAACAGCATACAGCAATGCCAAAAGGGCAGGGGTTGAAAGTCGGTTTACTCTCTGTAAAAGTGACTGGTTTCAATCTGTGATCGGCCAATTTGATCTTATCATTTCAAATCCACCTTATATCCCGCATGCGGACATAGCAGATCTTGACATCAGTGTACGCGGATTTGATCCCTTATATGCACTGGACGGTGGGGAGGATGGGCTTGATTTTTACCGTGCGCTAGCTAGCAACGCCAAAAAGCATCTGCATCCATTTTCAGGGAAGATTGCTGTGGAAATTGGGATAGGACAAAGAAAAAATGTAGCGGCGATTTTTGCTAGACATGGATACTTGTTTCAAGAAAAAAAAAATGACCTTGCTGGTATTGAGCGTGCGTTGATATTTACTCAGAATTAATTGATGCTGTCTTGGCAAATGCTTCTAATGGGACAATGGGACATTACAGTTTTTACTTGATTAAAGCGCTGTATATTTTGCTTGTCCTTTCCTGCACCGTGTTCAGATAATTCATATTACTGTCTATCTCTGCTTCTTCTTGCATCTTGCAGGTGCTGTCAGGCATGATGTCTGAACAGCATAATGTCTCCGTCCTGTACAATATATTCCTTACCTTCATCGCGCGCTCTACCAGCCTCCCTTGCTGCCAATTCACCTCCCAGCGCAATGTAATCTTCATAAGCGATGGTTTGTGCACGGATGAATCCTCTCTCAAAATCAGAGTGAATAATCCCAGCTGCCTGCGGTGCTTTTATTCCACGTTTAATTGTCCAGGCATGGGTTTCTCGTAACCCGCAGGTGAAATAGGTGATCAGATCAAGCAGATGATAACCGGAACGGATCAGTCGGTTGAGGCTGTCCTCATACAATCCCATGGATTCAAGATATTCCATGAGTTCTTCATAAGGTAGTTGTACAATCTCAGCCTCAACTGCTGCGGAAACAGCAATCATTTCCGCTTTTTGTTCCTGCACCATTGCTGTAACAGCATTGGTATATTGATTGCCTGTTGCGGCATGATCTTCCGCCACGTTACAGACATATAGTACAGGCTTTGATGTTAAAAGACTAAGATTTTTTAGAACGGCACGTTCTTCAGCTGAAATGATGTCAGACAATATACGAACTGGTTTCCCATCTTGCAAAAGCTCCAATGCCTTTTCCATGATCGGCATGGTCATCAGATTGTCCTTATCTCTCTTCTCTCGGTTTGTTCCCCATTTACGCGCCTGTGTTATACGTCGTTCCAAGCTTTCCATGTCGGAAAGCATTAGTTCAGTTTCAACCATTGCTGCATCTGAAACCGGATCAACACTGCCTTCAACATGGACAATATCCTTATTTTCAAAACACCGCAGGACGTGGATAATTGCATCTACCTCACGAATATTAGCTAGAAATTTGTTGCCCAGTCCTTCACCTCTGGAAGCACCACGCACAAGACCGGCGATATCAAGAAACCTGATCCGGGTTGGAATGACATCTTTTGAACCAGCGATTGCAGCAATTCTTTTTATACGATGATCTGGAACGGCAATCTCCCCGATGTTCGGCTCAATTGTACAAAATGGATAATTGGCAGCTTGTGCCACCGCCGTTTTTGTCAAAGCATTGAAAAGAGTAGATTTTCCAACATTTGGCAAGCCTACAATGCCGCATTTAAAACCCATGATTCATTTATCCCTAGTTTTTCCTATGTGTACCCAACCGTGTCTCGGACAGATTAATGAATCTGCAAAGAATCTTAAAAGGCACTGCAGTCTCTGAACCGCATTCAGGACGGTCTTTTTGTCATTTTGTTCATGAAAGTGCTGTTTTCACCTTTGAGAATCAGGTCAATATGATTTGCAACAGCTGCAAGCAATGGCTCAAGCCATATTGAATCTATTTTGGAAAAAGGACCGAGCACATGATTTAAGACCAAGTCTTTATGGCCTGGATGACCAATACCAAGACGTACACGACAGTAATGCTTGCCGCAATGAGCATCAATAGATTTTATGCCGTTATGTCCGCCCGTGCCACCGCCCGTTTTGATGCGAGTATTGCCTTTTGGTAAATCCAGTTCATCATGAATGACGACCAGTCTATCTGGTTCAAGTTTGTAAAAACGCATCACCTCGCCAATCGTCTGACCTGAAAGATTCATAGAAAGCTGTGGCTTGATGAGAAGAACTTGCTCACGACCAATAATGCCGTTTGTGATAAGTGCCTGAAACTTTCTACTCCACGGAGAAAAATGATAGCAGTCATAAATAGCATCAACTGCCATAAACCCGATATTATGACGACTTCTTTCGTAACTGGAGCCAGGATTGCCAAGGCCAGCAACAAGGAATGGCATGGACACATCTCCACTTCCACTATTACTATACAATCACGAAATGGGATACTTTATATCTGGAAATAAGCTGGCCTCGGCTAGGCCGCCTTCCCTCAAGCTTTAAGGAGACTATCTTACAATCATCTTACACCGACCCTACTGTTTTCGTCTTCAGCGGATTCTCCCACAGTAAGAACAGCGGGTGCAGCAATGGTTGCTATAGTGAAATCGCGATCCTGAATGATTGATTTTACACCTTCTGGTAAATTGACAGCGGAAATATGGATGGAACTTCCTACTGCATAGCCGGTCAAGTCAATTTCAATAGCTTCTGGAATCGCTATTGCTGATACAATCAATTCAATTTCATGACGGACAATGTTAAGCACCCCCCCCTGTTTAATGCCGGGACAAGCTTCTTCGTTTAGGAAACGAACTGGAATATTGACATGTACTACCGATTCCGATGAAATGCGAAGGAAATCAACATGTACAGGCACGTCACGAACAATGTCAAGCTGGTAATCTTTTGGAAGAACCTGGATTTTTTGGCTATTGACCTCAACTGTGGCAACTGTGGTACGGAACCCACCTGCGTGGATCTTGCAATCGATATCCTTATGGAACAGGGCAATTGCAAGAGGAGGCTGTCTTTCACCATAAATGACAGCAGGTATTTTTCCATTACGGCGAAGCTGCTGGGCAGATCCCTTACCCACCCGTTCTCGCACCTCAGCCTTGAGCGTATAGTTCCTGCTCATCGTATACATAATCCTTTCAATAATTCCTGAGCGAATTCCTTGTCAGTAGATGCAAAACCTGCTTGCATGGCAAGACACTCTCATTCGTTGCAGCGCCGTTCCGTTCACTCCGCGTTGTCTCTCCAAGGACCTGCGGTGGTGAACAATACTACCAAATAGATCAATAAAGGTAAAGCAATGGTTAGCAGGTTATTGGCTAAACAGATCATGAGAAGAAAAAAAGTTATCTCTTTTTCAAAACAGAAATAAAGAACCCATCCGTACCGGTTAAACGTGGGGAAAGTAGAATCCCATGTTCTGAAAAGTATGGCAGTGGTGCCTGCCCCTGGCGTGACACTATCCTATTCCAGCATATCCGCATGTCGCTAGCCCGGAAATCAACATGGCGTGCTAAAAAATGCGCAACTTGGCAATCATTTTCCTCGAAAAGTACAGAACAGGTAATATAGACCAATCGCCCTCGAGGTCCGACAAATGTGGATGCTTTTTCAAGTATGGCATACTGTTCTGCAATACGTTTCTCAAGATGAATCTTGTTCAGGCGCCATTTGATATCTGGTCGACGTCGCCAGACACCAGTGCCGGTACAGGGGGCATCAACAACGACGACATCCATCTGGCCCGATAAAGATTCAAGTGTACTGCTGTTTACGTGAACCTGCACATTGCGCACACCAGCGCGGTGCAACCGCCCAACGATGGGAATGAGGCGCGCCTTCTCTGCATCAAAAGCGTGAATTTTTCCGCTGTTTTTCATGGCGGCAGCCAATGCCATAGTTTTTCCTCCTGTTCCAGCACAATAATCAAGAATTTGCATTCCTGGCTCCACTCTGCATAAAGAGGAGGCAAGTTGTGAGCCAAGGTCTTGCACCTCAACCCAGCCATTCCGAAAAGCAGCTTCCCCTCGAACATTGGAATGAGACCTTTGCTCTTTTACCGGTGAAATACGCAACGCCTGTGCATACCATGCTACAGGTGTGACTCCGGAAACATGCAGAGCCTTTATAGCTCTCTCAGGTGTTGAGATAAGAGGGTTGACACGTAAATCAAGCGGCGGCCTCGTTGCTAAAGCCATTCCTTCTTCTACCCAATGTGATCCCAATAGCTTTTCCAGAGAACAGGAGCACCATTGTGGTATATCTGCCCGTATGTGATCGAGGGCGTTTGCTAGATCCCGGCTTTGCCAAAGAATCTGTTTTTCTTCTGCAAGCGGTCGTGGAGCAAAGTTGTCTTCTGCCAGTTTTCTTTTAATTGCTTGCATATCAAGCCTTCCATGAATCAATAGTGCTCCATAGGCAAGATCAGATATTGCGTCGCTTTCCATCCTCCAGGAGATTGACGCACGACGACGTAAAGCATCATAAACAATATTCCCAATCTCGTACCGGTCCCCTGAGCCAGCAAAGCGATGTGATCGCCCCCAGTCGTTTAATGTCTCCGAAACAGGGCGTTTATGCCTTTCAAAATCGTGCAGAACATCAATTACCGCCTGCAAGCGGCCACCTAATCGCATCTTTCTGTCCATTCTACCTATTTGGATATATATCCATTTTTTTTAAAACCTATAGTATAGTTATAGTATAATTCATTTACCGACCTCAGTACTTTAGGCATTCTATGCTTTTCTCAATAGAAAATAGGCAATTTTAGTCTTCGCCAAAAAAGTCCTCAAGGTATTTATTCCCTGATAGAACGGCATTCCAAGTTAATAAAAAATATTGCGGATCATTATATATAGTGTAATAATTCCATGTTATGTTCCACAGTGTTTCTGATTGTTCACGTTTTTCTGTTCCCCCGAAGAAACCGGATTTTTTCGGTGAACTGCAGCTAATGCGTGGTGGTGTTTGTCATATCGCTGGAGTGGATGAAGTTGGGCGGGGATCGCTTGCAGGCCCGGTTGTGGCCGCTGCTGTTATTCTTAATCGCTATAATTTACCGACCGGACTTGATGATTCAAAACGTCTGACTATCCAGCAACGTTCCTCCCTGTATGGAGAGATTATGACGAGGGCATTGGCAATATCTATTTCTGCTTTGTCAGCCTGTTCAATTGACAGAGGGAATATCCGCACATGTTCACTGGAAGTTATGCGTCGCGCAGTTTATGGTCTTTCTGTGCGACCATGTCATGTTCTGGTCGATGGCCGTGATGTTCCGCCAGGATTGCCTTGCAATGCTGATGCCTTGATTAAAGGCGATCAACGCTCAATGTCAATTGCTGCCGCATCTGTCATCGCAAAGGTTTTTCGTGATCGAATGATGGTGATCGCTGGTCTTGCTTATCCTGCTTATTCTTTTGAAAAACACGTTGGTTATGCAACAGTTGTACATCGCAGGGCAATTGAAGAACAGGGTCCCATACGCGGACTGCATCGTTATTCTTTTGCACCAATTAAGGGACGATTTATGGATGAAACGAACCGTTTTTCCAGTTGATGAAAATAATATATCGCGCGCTGCAGATTATTTGAAATGTGGAAAGCTTGTAGCTTTGCCGACTGAAACAGTCTATGGGTTATGTGCAGACGCTACCAATGGCACTGCTGTCTCGGAGATTTTCGTTATAAAGGAACGTCCGCAATTCAATCCATTGATTGCCCACGTCAGTGATGTTGCAATGGCCAGACGTTATGTACAGGTTGATCCTTTATCCGCAAAATTGATGGATCATTTCTGGCCTGGTCCGCTAACCATTGTTTTGCACCTGAATGAGAAATCTGGTGTGCACCCGTTGGTTACAGCAGGACTGTCAACACTTGCTGTGCGCAATCCACAGGGTATTCTTGTTGATATCATTAAAACATTGAACGTGCCACTGGCAGCATCAAGTGCGAACAGATCAGGTCAAAAAAGCCCAACGACAGCTGCAGCAGTTGCAGATGATCTAGGCACACAGGTTCCGTTTATTCTTGATGCTGGCCCTTGTCCTGTTGGAGTAGAATCAACAATTATCAAAATTGTTCGGGATCAGGTGCTTTTGCTACGTCCTGGTGGTTTGACGCGAACAGAAATTGAAAAAGTGATCGCACAGCCTGTTCAGAATCTGATGATGAAAGCGCCTGGCATGTTGGAATCGTATTATGCACCTGATGTTGTTGTCCGACTTGATGTGACCGAAGTGCATGAGGGAGAGGCGCTACTAGCATTTGGCCCACGAAGGGCGATAGGTTTTGAAAAAGCCGTTGCCATTTTGAATTTAAGTCCATCGGCTAATATGAAAGAAGCTGCAACTTGCTTTTTTGATTCCTTGCGCAAACTTGACAAGGTAAATGCAGATTGCATTGCAGTGGAACCGGTGCCAATGGCAGGACTAGGAGAGACGATCAATGATCGGCTGATGCGTATTGCTTTACGGACAGTCGGATGATGTGTTCCCGAATCAAGCTGCTTAAGTTTGGTAGAATGGGTTTACAGAAAGAGAATCTTATGACGCCAGAGCTGATCGCTCGTTTTAAGGCCATTGTAGGTGACAGGAATGCGATTACCGATAAAGCATTTCTTGAAAGCTATCTCGTTGAGCCGCGTGGCCTTTATAATGGATGCACTAAACTTGTATTACTTCCCGGTAATACTGCTGAGGTTTCAGCCGCTATGGCATTAGCGATGGAAACTAGAACACCGATTGTTCCGCAAGGAGGAAATACTGGTTTGGTAGGTGGCCAACAACCAAATAAGAACGGCAATCAGGTAATTATTTCCTTGAAACGTCTCAACCATATACGTTCTATAGATCCTAAGAGTCGGGTGGTTCTTGTTGAGGCGGGCGTGATACTCGAAACCTTGCAGAAAAAAGTGGAGGCAGAAAATTGCTTATTTCCGCTTTCGCTCGCTTCTGAAAAAACAGCGCAGATTGGCGGCATACTTTCTTCCAATGCAGGTGGCACAACAGTGTTGAATTATGGCAACGCTCGTGACTTATGTTTAGGACTTGAAGTTGTTTTGCCTGACGG
The DNA here is from genome assembly GCA_003331005.1 of Candidatus Tokpelaia sp. JSC085. Taxonomy (GTDB): domain Bacteria; phylum Pseudomonadota; class Alphaproteobacteria; order Rhizobiales; family Rhizobiaceae; genus JSC188. The sequence goes on along the minus strand of QENC01000002.1, from coordinate 159,519 downwards.
TCGTATATTGAATGATCTGCGTACTGTTAAAAAAGATAATAGCGGTTATGACATAAAAAATCTGTTTATTGGGGCAGAGGGCACGCTTGGCATTATCACTGTAGCTGTGATGAAACTTTTTCCACTCCCAGTCGATAGAGCCGTTGCTTATGCAGGGGTTAAAAGCCCTTCTGCTGCACTGCGTCTTTTAAAGCTTTCTCAGGATTATACTGGAAACATGCTGACATGTTTTGAACTGATATCACGCGTTGGTATCCAGTTTAGCCTTGCCTATGATAGCCAGACACGGGAACCATTGCCAGCACATCATCCGTGGTATGTTCTGATGACTGTTTCTTCATGCCGGTTACAAGATCAGTCACAGAAAATTCTTGAGACTATTCTAGCTATGGCGATAAACAGAGGTATAGCTGAAGATGCTGTTATTGCAACGAGCAAATCCCAAGAAGCAGGATTCTTTCGATTACGTGAAGGTATGTCACCTGCCCAAAAATTGGAGGGTGCTTCAGTCAAGCATGATATTTCTATCCCTGTTTCTGCTATTCCTGATTTTCTATGTGATGCAAAAAAAATAGTTGAAGAGATGGTGCCGAGGGCACGGATTGTTGCCTTTGGTCATATGGGAGACGGAAATCTGCATTATAATATTTCACAGCCACCTGATATTGTTGACAAACAGGCATTCCTTGATCGCGGGCAGGAGATAAGCCTCCGGATTCACACATTGGCTGTGCACTACGACGGTGCATTTTCTGCTGAACATGGTATTGGTCAAATGAAGCGCAACGAGCTTGCTCTCTTCAAATCACCGGTGGCACTTGATCTGATGCGTGGCATAAAAAAATTTCTTGATCCACGAAACATCATGAATCCTGGAAAAATCCTTTAAAAATGGGTGTTCCTGTCACGTTCAATGCTCATCGAGATGGGATGGGGACTAATTCTGTTCTATTGTCGATTCTACATCTCTGCACTTGACTTGACCAGTAGTCCCAGTCCCCCTGTCCGGTGATTGCATCGGTCTTTGGTCTTTGTTCTTTCTTTTTTCCTGATGCTCAGATCCATATTAATTTTTAGAAATGCGTATTATGCATCTATATTATAGATATAATAGCAGTATAGTATCCAACTTTCGTTGCAAAATTCATAAAATGTCTATAATAAAATTCATTATTTTATGTTAGAACATCAATATGAGGAATTAAACTGTCCTATGTTCTGATATGGTATGTGCATCTAGATAAGCTTCGCTTATTATATTAGACGGAAGGGAAGGGATGGATGTCATCAGTCATACCGATATTCTGAACAGGTTGAAAAAAATTAGTGGCCCTGATTTTACCGGTGATATAGTCTCTCTAGGACTTGTCTCTGATATATTTATTTCTGATGGGAAGGTCTTTTTTTCTATTACAGTATCAGCTGAACGGGCTGAAGAGCTTGAACCATTACGGCAGTCTGCGGCAAGGGCAGTGGCGGCAATTGACGGTGTCAAGGCTGCGATTGTCACACTAACAGCAGAAAAAAAAACAACCTGCCACAACAGCATCCCACAGTCTTCGAGGGTGGCATTTCGGACAAGATTAACGGGTGTAAAACACATTATTGCTGTTGCGTCCGGAAAAGGTGGTGTTGGTAAATCCACAACCGCCATTAACCTTGCACTTGCTCTGAAAGAAAGCGGATTAGCAATTGGCCTACTGGATGCCGATATCTACGGCCCTTCTTTACCAAGGCTTGCCAGTGTACACAGTGATCCAGAAAGATATAATAAGAAATTACACCCTATAGAGAAGTATGGTTTGAAGATGATGTCAATGGGTTTTCTCGTTGATGAAGACACCCCTGTGATATGGCGCGGCCCCATGGTGATGTCGGCAGTGACTCAGATGCTTAGAGATGTATCATGGGCACCACTTGATATCCTCGTCGTCGATATGCCACCTGGCACTGGTGATGCACAATTGACGCTAGCACAGCGAGTACAGCTTTCTGGGAGTGTTATTGTCTCCACCCCACAGGATCTCGCTCTGATTGATGCGCGCAAAAGCATTGAAATGTTTACAAAAGTTGACGTGCCGATTTTAGGAATGATTGAAAATATGAGCTATTTTATAGCACCTGATACAGGAAAGAGATATGATATTTTTGGTCATGGCGGCGTCCGTCACGAAGCAGTGAAGAAGGGTGTGACATTTCTTGGAGAAGTACCGCTTGACCCGCAAATACGATACGCATCAGATAAGGGTAACCCTGTTGTCCTGACAGACCCAAATAGTCAGTATGCTGTTCTATATCGTGAAGCAGCACAGGTTATTATCAGAAAGCTTGCGTTAAGATCCGTTTCAAGCTCATGTTGAAAAAAGACAGAGAGTCAATAGAGGAAAACATCATTTTCTAATGAGAGACTATAGATGTTTTCTAAGTGAAAAAACTGTCCCGGTCAAGACAGTATCGGTCAACATTCTTTATTATTTAATCGGTTGGATCAATCCCCTCCTTGCCTGATACTCAGGAGCAAAGGCGTGTGGAAAGCCATGTATAAATGTCAGTCGATTGTGGCCTGTCGTTCCAGAAGAAAAAATTACAATCGCGCAAAATAGCCCTACGCCTATGCATCTGACTAATAGCGGTGAGCCATTGACCAATGGTAAGATGGGGCAGTGTTTTGCACAGTTTCGCCCGACGAATCAGTTTGCAAAAATATGGACTTTCTACATCGGAACCAAAGCGCATACGCTCATAGTACAGGTGAGCTAAAAGCCATGAGTTTGAATCTGTCCATGCTTTTTCAAGAATCATGCCACTTGCGGACGGTGCGTTCGCAAGAATAGCATAAGCCAGTATACCGATTAGCGACGGGGCATGGATAACAAATTTTCCAGATATTGGAGGTGCAGTGATATGTTCTGTCCTATCACTTGATAGGATACGGTATTGGTATTTGCGCACAGTCATGCTATGATCTGAAAAGGTCTGAGGCACTAATAGACCATTAACCAGGTTTTTCCTCTCGCTTTGCAGGGAAAGTATTACTGTATGTTTGGAACCGTTAGGATCTTTTGTATACTTATACACAATGGCTTTTCCAGTAGATAATCTATGCAAATGATTGTTGTTATACTGGGATCATTGGTCGTGGAGTATTAAGTGAAAAAATGGCACGCCAGTTTATCTATCATATAACAGGGCTTAATAAGTCCTATGGTCACAAGAAAATTCTCGAAAATATTCATTTATCATTCTATCCTAATGCTAAGATTGGTGTCCTTGGTCCGAATGGTTCTGGAAAATCCACTCTCTTACGTATCATGGCAGGCCTTGATAGGGAATATACTGGTGAAGCTTGGCTGGCACAGGATGCAACATGTGGGTACCTGCCACAAGAGCCGGGGCTTGATCCCTCCAAGAATGTACGTGACAATATCGTGGGAGGTGTTGCTGAACAACAGAAAATCCTTGACCGCTATAACGAATTGATGAGATCCTATTCAGATCACACAATAGAGGAGAGTAGCAGGCTCCAGAATATCATTGAAAGTCAGAATCTGTGGAATCTTGATTCACAGGTAGAAATGGCAATGGACGCCTTGTGCTGTCCTCCAGCTGATGCCGACGTTACAAAACTTTCTGGCGGTGAAAAGCGCCGTATTGCTCTTTGTCGCCTTCTGCTATCCAAGCCAGACCTTCTTTTGTTAGATGAACCAACCAATCATCTAGACGCAGAAACGACAGCATGGCTTGAGACATATTTACGTGAATATACGGGTGCAGTGTTAATCGTTACGCATGATCGCTATTTTCTTGATAATGTTACTGATTGGATTCTGGAACTAGATCGTGGACGTGGCATTCCTTATCATGGAAATTATTCTTCTTATCTGGAGGCCAAAGCCAAACGTATGGCGCATGATCGCTATTATGATACTGCACGGCGGAAGGTGCTCACTTATGAAAGGGAGTGGATTGCATCCAGTCCAAAAGCACGCCACGCAAAATCAAAGGCGCGTATAAAGTGCTATGATGAACTTTTAAAGATAGCGGATACCCGGCTTCCTGAAGAAGCACGTATTATTATTCCTGTTGCTGAACGGTTGGGGCAGATCATTCTTGAGGTTGAAAATATTTCAAAAAGTTACGAGAATCATATTCTGATTGATAACCTCAGTTTTAAACTGCCCCCTGGCGGTATTGTAGGTGTTATAGGCCCCAACGGTGCTGGTAAAAGTACACTGTTCCGTATGATTACAGGTCAGGAAACACCAGATTCCGGGATCATCCGTATTGGTGAGACAGTACGGCTGAGTTATGTAGACCAAAGCCGTGATATGCTCGATGACAATAAAACAGTCTGGGAAGAGGTGTCTGGCGGTCACGATGTAATCAGGCTTGGCAAATGTGATATGAACAGTCGTGCATATTGCGGGGCGTTTAGTTTCAAGGGCGGAGATCAGCAACAGAAGGTTGGCAACCTTTCTGGTGGTCAGCGCAACCGTGTTCACCTTGCCAAGCTTTTAAAAGAGGGTGGCAATGTATTATTACTTGACGAGCCAACGAACGATTTGGACACTGAGACTCTCAGTGCGCTGGAGGAAGCGCTAGAGAATTTTGCTGGTTGTGCGGTTATCATCAGCCATGATCGTATGTTTCTTGATCGCCTAGCAACGCATATCCTCGCGTTCGCAAGAGACAATCACGTCGTAGAATGGTTTGAGGGTAACTTTTCCAACTATAACGAAGAAAAGATGCGTTTGCTTAAAAAAACTGGAGGAGGGGCAGCTCGTGTTCCCCCGAGACGTTTCACCTATTGTTAAGAGCAAATCAAGTTCTTCGTATTGAAGTTAACTGTATTGTATAGTACACTTTAACCCCTGACTGATTAAAGAAGGGGTCTGCAAAATACCTGCTTTTTTGCTACTTTACTGTACTGTGAGAATACATGTAATGCCCAGGCAAAAGCTCTTTCCAATAATTCCTTTGGGAAATAAATCGCATACTACTTATCAAAAAATGAACTTCTTTTTTTTATGAACAAAGAGATAATTCCTTGATATCCGACATATGTGTTATAATCCCGGAGAGAAGCCCGTAGTCGATGGCATCCTGGGCCGTCATCCAGTGATCTCTGTCAATATCAGTCCGGACTTTTTCAATATTTTGTCCTGTTTCACGGGATATAATCTGGGCCAATCTCTCGCGCATTCTGAGGATTTCACGAGCTTGGATTTCGATATCAGTAGCAGTTCCACCGATACCACCTGATGGTTCGTGAATCAGAAAGCGCGTATTTTCCAAGCAAAGCCGCCGTGCTTTTGGCGCTGCCAGAAAAATATGGGTACCTGCACTGGCCACCCATCCAGACCCAATCATATAGACAGGAGCCGGAATAAATTTTACCATATCATGAATCAGGTCTCCTGACTCGACATGCCCACCAGGAGAGGATACGATAACATAAATTGGTTTGTGGGACTCTTGTGAAAGAGCAATGAGTTGAGCTACAACTGACTGTGCCAGTTTATCATCAATTTGTCCGATGATAAGAATGAAACGAGAGTGGAATAGATTCTCTTCCATGCGTCTAGATAGCGTTTTTTCTTTTCCTTCATCCTTTTTTGTGTCTGCCATCTTGTTAACCCTTGTTATCCCTTATCCTTGTCCTTTGGTTTATAACAGAAAAAAATTATATCAGATTTTTCTGGTTCGGATTCTTTATGACTCTCTATGACTCTCTTTTTAGGTCAGCTCCCCTAATTCCTAAAGCCTCTAGAGTAAGAATCATATTCTTCCCCGCAACCTTGCTCCAGAAAACAAGCTTTGCAGATTTTTCAAATAGCACAGTTGCTTATGAAACCATTCTTTTTTCTAGGATGCCAGCAATTTTTTCTAGAAATTCGGTTGTTGACAGCCAAGACTGATCACTCCTGACTAAAAGAGAGAGGTCCTTTGTCATAAAACCTGATTCAACGGTTTCAATACAGATTTTTTCAAGGATCATTGAAAAGTTCTTTAATGCCAGGTTATTATCTAGTTGTGCCCGATGAGAAAGACCACGCGTCCAGGCAAAAACCGATGCAATCGAGTTGGTGGAGGTTCTTTCGCCCTTCTGATATTGCCGATAATGACGTGTTACCGTTCCATGGGCTGCTTCTGCCTCGACAGTTTTACCATCTGGCGTAATCAGCATTGAGGTCATTAATCCAAGTGAGCCAAAGCCTTGGGCCACAAGGTCGGATTGCACATCTCCATCATAATTCTTACAAGCCCAGACATACCCACCTGACCATTTAAGTGCTGAGGCAACCATATCATCAATCAGGCGATGTTCATACCATAATTTGTGTTTTCCAAACTCTTCTTTGAACTCCCTATCATAAATTTCTTGGAAAAGATCTTTGAAACGACCATCATAGGTTGTAAGAATGGTATTCTTTGTAGAAAGATAAACTGGGAAATGACGCTGTAACCCATAGTTAAATGAGGCACGGGCAAAATCACGAATTGAATTATCAAGATTATACATGGCCATGGCAATACCTGATCCCGGCGCATCATAAACCTCATGTTCGATAACATGACCATCTTCGCTAATAAATTTTATAGATAGCTTGCCTTTCCCGGAAAATTTGAAATCTTTTGCCCGATATTGGTCACCAAAGGCGTGTCGCCCCATAATAATAGGCTGTGTCCATCCTGGAATTAATCTCGGTACATTTTTGCAAATGATCGGTTCACGAAAAATCACACCGCTTAGAATGTTACGGATCGTACCATTAGGTGATTTCCACATTTTCTTCAGATTGAACTCTTCAACACGTGCTTTATCTGGTGTAATCGTCGCGCATTTGACACCAACGTTATATTTTTTTATGGCATTTGCTGCATCCACAGTGACCTGATCATTGGTAGCATCACGATTTTTCATTGAAAGATCATAATATTTCAGATCAATGTCAAGGTAAGGGTGAATCAGTTTCTCCTTGATCATCTGCCAGATGATGTGTGCCATCTCATCACCATCCAGTTCAACAATCGGATTCTCGACCTTAATTTTTGTTATCATAAGGTTCCTCTCAATCTAAAAAAAATTTTCAGTGAATCACTGGGATGACAGTTGGTCAAATAGAAAAATTTGCGTATCCTACAAATCAATAAATAATAAAATTAATAATAGCATGGAATAGATATTTAATTATTATTAAACATTCGTCTGGTTCTTACTGACTGTTAAAGAAATCTAAACACTGTGCTATACTATTATACTATAGGTGTACGTGTATACATATACTCTAAAAAAAAGCTTTTACCTGACGTGACGCATTGTTATAGTTATAGATCTCCTGTCTCTCTTACGAATCAAGAAAGCTGCGCAGTTTGCGCGATCGGCTTGGATGCTTGAGCTTCCGCAAAGCTTTTGCTTCGATCTGGCGGATCCGCTCACGTGTGACGGAAAACTGCTGCCCAACCTCTTCCAGAGTATGGTCAGTATTCATTCCAATACCGAAGCGCATACGTAAAACACGCTCTTCGCGGGGGGTGAGCGATGCTAGAACTCGTGTTGTCGTATATCGCAAATTTGCCTGAATGGCAGCGTCAATCGGTAATAGCGCATTTTTATCCTCAATAAAATCACCAAGATGCGAATCATCTTCATCGCCTACCGGTGTTTCCAGAGAAATAGGCTCCTTGGCAATTTTCAGAACCTTACGAACTTTTTCTAGCGGCATGGCAAGCTTTTCCGAAAGTTCTTCAGGAGTCGGCTCACGACCAATTTCATGCAACATCTGACGTGATGTCCGTACGATCTTGTTAATCGTTTCGATCATATGCACTGGTATGCGTATTGTCCGTGCCTGATCGGCAATAGAGCGGGTTATAGCCTGCCGAATCCACCATGTGGCATAAGTCGAGAATTTGTAGCCGCGGCGATATTCAAATTTATCTACTGCCTTCATCAAACCGATATTGCCTTCCTGTATCAGATCAAGAAACTGCAGCCCACGATTAGTATATTTTTTGGCAATAGAAATCACCAGTCTCAAATTGGCTTCCACCATTTCTTTCTTGGCTATTGTCGCTTCGCGCTCACCCTTTTGCACCTGATTGACAATCCGACGAAACTCTCCGATAGAAATACCTGTTTCCTGTGCCAGTAGCCGGATTGCACTACGCAGCATCTGAATCTTATCCACTTCCTGTATTGCGAATTGCTGCCAGCATCGCCTTGGTAGACTTGCAACATAATTCACCCAATCAGGTCCAAGCTCCCGTCCTTGATATTCCTGAATAAATTCTTCATGATGCACACCATAGGATTCAGCAAGACGCTTTAGCTTGCCTTCATTCTGCACAAGGCGCTTGTTGATATCATACAGTTGCTTAACAAGAGATTCAATTCTATGTTGATTCAATGAAAGCGATTTTACCGCCTTGACAAGTTGGGTTTTCAGCTCTTTGTAACGGCGCTTCTGGCTTGATGACAGAATGCCGTTATACAGGCTCCTCTCTACCTGGTGATCTTGTAGTTGACGCAATTGTACATAGTGATCGGCAATAAGATTCAGCGTTTCCATAACCTGAGGATACAACTCATCTTCCATCGCCGCTAAGGAGAGATTGACCTCATCTTCCTCCTCCTCATCATCAAGGGATATATCATTGTTCTCCTGCAGAACACACGGGTTCTCCTGTCTTGATTTTCCTTCTTCCACCCGCTGCTCAACAGTCGGTGCCTGCTGTGCCTCTGGTCCAGCATAGGTTGCTTCAAGGTCAATGATTTCACGAAGCAAAATACGTGACTCATTTAGTTCTTCACGCCAGATGATCAGCGCCTGAAATGTTAATGGACTTTCGCAAAGGCCGGCGATCATTGTTTCTCTACCGGCTTCAATACGCTTGGCGATGGCGATTTCACCTTCCCGAGATAAAAGTTCAACCTCACCCATTTCACGTAAATACATACGTACTGGATCATCTGTACGGTCTGTTGGTTCGCGTTTTGCTGTTGTTGCAAGCGCTGTGTCTATTACTTCTACTGCAACCAAATCACCGCCTACCATTCCAGAATCGATTTCATGATCCTGTTCATCATCCTCAATCACATTGATACCCATGTCAGAAAGCATAGCCATTGTATCTTCAATCTGTTCGGACGCGACCTGTCCAGAAGGCAAAATAGTATTGAGTGCATCTACGGTAACATAGCCACATTTACGTGCAGATTTAATCATTTTCTTGACAGCATCGTCGGAAAAATCAAGAAGCAGGTTCTCTGCATTTGTCCCGTGTTTCGCCTCCATATCCTCATGTCGCTTAGCCTTGCTAATCATACCGTCCAACTCCAGATACTCATTGCGTGCGTCTGCACGAACCAGAAACGACATATATAAACCGGGCATCCTAATAAAATGCTGGAAAAATATAAAACAACACTATTTTTCAGAGAACACCAAAATTGCACCGCGCCAATCGTGCCGTTGCATCGCCCGTTTATAATGTGATAAACTCACGCATCCGTAAAACTCTCGTGAATTATTCGCAATAAAAAAGTGAATTATTTTAGGTCATGATCCATATTCCCCGAATCCGTCAATCTGAGCTTCAGTAGCACTTGTGCGCTCTAGTTCATTTTTAGCGTTGTCTAACATGACAGATATATTCGTATTAGGATTTTTGAGAAGTTCTGTCTCCATATCACGCAATTTTTTTTGTAAGTAACGTGCACGCTGATTCAAGCAGAGTGCCTGTTTTAATGATTCTCGCGCATCTTCCAATGGAGCGGAAGCAAAGGCACTACGCATACCAGCATTGCGGATAAACCGCATGATTTGGTCCAAAATAACTTTTTTACCTTTCTGGATTAAAAGATTAAACATCGTATCTGCATCATCGGATGGCCATTCTACTAAGATGTCCAATATGGTGTGATATAGATCTGCAAGTTCCTGATTCTTGAACTCCAGTGTAGCTAATGCTTCAAAATTTTCGTTCCAGAGTCCAGGGTGGTTTACCAGTATTGCCAAAATAGCAGCCTCGCGCGGTGGAATAGCGTCCCATTGGTTTTTGACCAGCGTCGAGTTGGTCAGGCTTTCTGAGAAACGCAACTTGTCCCTATATTGATTTGTCCTTTCCTCTCTACAGACCAACGATGGAAAAGATGATCGGAAGAATGCCCTAATACGCTCACGTATATTCTGTAGGTAGTAGTAACGCAGATTGCCATCCTTGATGGTGAAGGCAGCGTCGCGTAAGCGCTTTTCTAAAGCAGCACGACTTTCTGGCGTTACAAAAGAGCGGCCTCCAGTTTCACGCTGCCAAAGCATCTCGTTCAAAGGCACAGCCTGTCCAAGCAGTTCACGGAAGGGCTGTGCTCCTCCTTCTCTGATGATTGAGTCAGGATCTTTACCATTTGGTAAAAGGATAAAATCCAATGAAACACCAGTCTTTATAAGAGGTAGTGAACGGTCAAGCGCCCTAAAGGCAGCATTGCGTCCAGCATCATCTCCATCAAAACACAGAATTGGCTTTCTGGAAAAGTGCCATAACAGGTTGATCTGATTCTCAGTCAATATTGTCCCAAGAGGCGCGACAACTTCTTGAAAGCCAGCACCAGTCAGAGATATCACATCCATGTAGCCTTCAACAACGACAAGTGGTCTTGCTGACTTGCACTTGCTGCCTTTCTGTTGAGATATACGTCTTGCTCGATAGAAATTGTAAAGTACGCTCCTCTTGTGGAAGAGATCAGTTTCCGGAGAATTGAGATATTTGGCACGGACATCAGATGATAGTGCTCTGCCACCAAAACCGACAATGCGGCCATGTGCATTTTCTATCGGGAACATTATACGGTCGCGAAAACGATCATAGGGAACAGCTATATCATTTCCGGTTACAAGAAGACCCGATTCTTCAAGTTGGCGATTGCTTATCCCTTTTGCTAGCAGGAACTCTTTCAATCGGTTACGGCTGTTCGCAGCATACCCGAGACGGAAGGTTTTTTGCAGATCCGGTGCAAGAGAGCGTTTGTGCAAGTAGAGACGCGCGTGAGCACTTCCTACTTCTTTTTGCAGCAGCATCTCAAAAAACTGTGTTGCCAATTCCATAATGTCATCAAGCCTATCTCGCTCACCCTGATAATGCCTGACCGTCTCAAGAGACGGCATGGAAATACCAGCCATATTGGCTATGCGCTCAACGGCTTCATGAAATACAAGGCCATTCATCTTCATCAAGAACCGGAAATGATTCCCACTTGCTCCACACCCGAAACAATGGTACCGTCCATGGTTATCATCACAATGAAAGCTTGGCGTTTTTTCTCTATGAAAAGGACAGCATGCCCAGAAATCTCTACGTGCAGTATTGGTTTTTTTAAAGGTGAGGTGCATACCCACAACAGCCGAAATAGGGACCCGGGCACAGATCTCATCAAGAAAATGGGGGGGGAAGAGCATAGTATTAGAGATTATATCCTTGTCAAGAAGAGGACTAGTACTATAGCGGCTTCTGGAAGAACGGAAGAAACACGCAGATACACTATAAATACAGATAGTGCAAATTGCAAAGATCATATTAGGCACATTGCTATTTGCGCTTGATGAAGATGAGATGAACCCATATATATGCTCATCCGTGTATCGGACAATATCAAGACAAGATTGAAAAGAAGTATTGCATGGATTCTCAATCATCATCGAAAGTACAGAAGAGTATATAGTATTTCATGCAAAAATTGCACTTGTTGTCAGAGTATCTTTGGCTTGAGACGATCTTCTGGCTGATCTGTCTTTTGGCTGTAGCCTTCGTTGTTAACTGTCCTGTCCGCCATCTACTTTTGCGCGGGTCCTACAAGCTACTTTCCCTTGTTGACCTTGGTCAGGACACGAAGATGCGTACCGCAATCCGCTATCTCGCCAATGTTGCACCGGTCGTTATATTTTCATTCGGCCTTGATCTGATTCCTGGTATCCAACCGGTAGTTGCGACTGTTGTGCAGAATATCGCCAAAGCATTTGTTATTCTCGCTTTTGCTTTTATTCTGTCTACTTTGCTCGATTTTATCGAGACGCTCTATCGTCACCGCACGAGGGTAAAGTTCAGACCTGTTAAGGGCTTGATTCAGATTGCCAAAATTATACTTTTTTCAGTTGCTGTAATATTAACACTAGCAACGCTGATTGATCGTTCTCCGTTGATTTTTCTTTCCGGCCTTGGGGCCATGGCTGCTGTATTATTACTGGTTTTCCAAGATACATTGCTATCTCTCGTTGCTGGGATCCAAATTGCGTCGACAGATATGATCCGAGTGGGCGACTGGATTGAAGTACCAAAACTTGGAGCAGATGGAGACGTGATTGACATTGCCCTGCATACAGTGACAGTGCAGAATTTTGATAAGACTATTACAGCTATTCCCATTCGTAAATTTGTAACCGACTCCTTTAAAAATTGGCGAGGTATGCAAGAAACAGGGGGCCGCCGTATCAAGCGTTCATTTTATATTGATCAGACCAGTATTGGGTTTCTAGAAGAGACAGATATTAAACGTCTTTCATGCTATCGTCAGCTGAAAACCTATATAAAAAATAAACAGGAAGAAATTGAGGAGTGGAATCAAAAAATAAGAGCTGATAATAGCATTATAGCTAACACAAGAAAAATGACAAATATTGGTACATTCCGTGCCTATGTTGCTGCCTACATTAAAAACCATTCCGGCGTCCGTCAAGATATGACCATCCTGGTCAGGCAATTGGCACCAGGAGCAGAAGGTCTTCCGCTTGAGATATACTGTTTTACGAATACGGTCACCTGGAAAATGTATGAAGCGATCCAGTCAGATATCTTTGATCATCTTTATTCAATAATGCCGGATTTTGGTCTTCGGGTTTTTCAAAGACCAAGTGGTAGTGACATGCAGCTTATGCTGTCTAATGTGCAGAATCGAAGGTAAAAAGCTCCATGCTCATTCATCCATATTTCTAATTCATTGGATACGGGAGAGAAATTCAGGAATCATGTGCAAAATAAGAACAAAAGAACCATGGGTTGAAATGCAACCAACCGCCCTGCTTGTCCTAGCAGATGGGACTGTGATTCAAGGCAAGGGATTGGGAGCAACTGGCGCGGTTGAAGCAGAGGTATGCTTTAACACCGCACTGACAGGATATGAAGAAATCCTGACTGATCCTTCTTATACAGGTCAAATCGTGACATTTACCTTCCCACATATTGGAAATACCGGTATCAACAGGGAAGACATTGAGATGCTGAATTCTGCTTATAACTTTGGTGCTGTCGGTATGATATGCAAGGCGGAGATCACCGATCCTTCCAATTACAGAGCGACAGAAGGACTTGACAGTTGGCTCAAGGCGCGAGGTATTATTGGCCTCGCTGGCATTGATACACGCGCATTGACAGCACTTATACGCGAAAAGAGTGTACCCAATGCGGTTATTACTCATGAGCCATCAGGGCATTTTAATATTGAATGCCTTAAAAAACGCGCTGCGGCGTGGCCAGGCCTTGCAGGGCTTGACCTCGCTAAATATGTAAGCTCTCGAAAATCGATGGTCTGGAATGAAACACCATGGATATGGAATGTAGGCTATGGTGAACAGAGAAATACGCAATACCATATTGTGACCATTGATTATGGAGTGAAGCGTAACATTCTGCGTCTTTTTGTTGCTCTAGGTGCAAAAGTGACTGTTGTTCCAGCCCATGCATCGGCAGAGCATATTTTGGCAATGAACCCAGACGGCATTTTTCTATCTAATGGTCCTGGGGACCCATCTGCAACAGGAACTTATGCGGTTCCAGTTATTGCCGAGCTTTTTAAAAGCGGCCTTCCACTGTTCGGTATATGTCTCGGTCATCAGATGCTGGCCTTGGCAAGTGGGGCCAGCACTAAAAAAATGCATCATGGGCATCATGGGTCCAATCATCCGGTTAAGGATATCATGACAGGCAAGGTAGAGGTCGCATCCATGAACCATGGTTTTACCGTTGATACAAAAACTCTGCCAAGGGGCATCGAAGAGACGCATGTTTCCCTGTTTGATGGTTCTAACTGTGGGATTCGTATGGTCGGTAAACCGGTATTTTCCGTTCAACATCACCCTGAAGCTTCACCTGGTCCACAGGACAGCCATCATTTGTGCCGGCGGTTTCTTGATATGATTCATGCAAGCAAGAAGGTGGCCTGATGATCACTTTATGATATTCATTCGCTCTGAAGCAGAAATGGGGAGTGGATGTCTCGACGTGTTTCCTTGAAAAACGCATGCTTCACTTCATCTCCTGTACAGATCACCGGCTCCCAATTGAATCAAGAATCAAGCATCTGATCTGATGGAGGCCTCGCCCGGGATCGAACCGGGATGAAAGGATTTGCAGTCCTCTGCGTAACCATTCCGCCACGAGGCCTCTTAATATCTTTACCATATACCTCCGTCCCTCACTCCATTAGGTAAAAGAAGTGATGAGGTCAAGTCGCACGAACAGATAGTCTCCTCAATTTTCTCCTGTAATGATTTGCCTGCCAGCGACGCAGAACCCTGACTTCAGCTCTACGGCGAAAACGCCGAAGCCATGGCGAGTCACGGGATAAGATCATAAGGCCAATGGGTAGCATCCAGAACCCCAAAATAGGCAAAAAGCCCAGAAGCCCACCAAGAACAAAGGTCCCACCAACGAATCGACGCATTGGAAGAGAACGAGGAAGAGACAGTCTCTTGCCCAAGATTCTGACTGTGTTTTTTGTTTTCTTGTTATCCAAATTCTGCCTCTTTAGGCTGCATTTCAGAATAATCTTGACTAGTAGTGTCTTTTCAAAAGTAATATATTATTCTCCCCTTGGCAAACTGATTTTTCATTTGCTATAATATAATATATTGGGTCTCTTTTTCCCTGGTAGCTCAGCGGTAGAGCAACCGGCTGTTAACCGGTTGGTCGCTGGTTCGAATCCGGCCCAGGGAGCCATTTTACTTGTTTCGTTTTTATTTATTATACGGTGGGAGACCTGCTGTGCAGCAAGAAGGTGAAGGTAATAGGATAAGCATTCCTTTGCGAAGTATTTATCGCATATTCCCTTTTTAATTCTTCTTGTTCTTCTTGGATGAATTTCTTTAACATTACTGATAAAAAGGAAGCCTGTGTATGGTAGGCTATACTCAATTTGGTCTCAACAGTTTGGTCTCAACAGTGAGAGTGAATCACAATATGATGAATACACATTCTGCTATTAAGCATGTTTTGGCAATAATAGGTAGGGTAGAGACAAGATCAAGGGTTATAGTTTGGCAGGCATAATTATGAAGAAGACAGGCGATCAGCATATACCAGTCATGCTTGATAAAGTTATTGCAAGTCTGGATGTCCTTGAAGGAGCGCTGATCATTGATGGTACATTTGGAGATGGGGGCTATTCACGCGAATTTATAAGACGGGGCTCCCGTGTTATCGGTATTGACCGCGATCCAAATGCCGTGCGGAATGCTCGTGCACTGGTTGAGAGTGCTAAAGGACGTTTTGAAATCATTGAAACGCTGTTTTCACAGCTTGATATGGTAACGACAGTATCACCAGATGCCATAGTTCTCGATGTTGGTGTTTCTTCTATGCAGATTGATCAGGCTGAGCGAGGTTTTTCGTTTCTCAAGGATGGGCCGCTTGACATGCGTATGTCAAAAAAGGGGGTGACTGCAGCAACTGTAATTAATCATATGGACAGCAGTGATCTTGCACGAATTTTCAGATTTTTAGGTGAAGAAAAACATGCTAAACGCATCGCCCGTATGATTGATTCTCGCAGAAAAAAAGAACCTTTTACCCGTACGGGTGATCTGGCAAAAGCGATAAAAAAGCTTATAACATACAAGCCCGGGACGATTCATCCGGCCACGCGCGTTTTTCAAGCCTTGCGTATTTATGTTAATGATGAACTGGGAGAGTTGGCCCGTGCGCTGTTTGCTGCTGAAAGGATATTGAAGCCCCATGGCAGGCTTGCAATTGTTACCTTTCATTCCCTTGAAGACCGTATAGTCAAACGCTTTTTCATTGATCGTGCGGGCGTTCAATCCTTTTCACGGTATTTACCCCCCAGTCTTGCGACAAGACCTCCGTGTTTTATCTCTGTTTTCAAAAAAGGGGTCATTGTACCATGCAAGGAGGAAGTGATTCGAAATCGGCGGGCACGTTCTGCGAAATTACGGGTCGGCATTCGCACGGGAGAACCGGCATGGAAAGCCGATCCAGTAATATTTGCGTTGCCAACCTTTACATCTCTTGCATCTTTCGAAGGGGTTGGAACATGATTGTTTTCCGAACAGGAGATCTTGTTTTTATCGCTATCATGATATGTGCTGCAGTGGTGACCTATAAGATTAAATATGAAGCTCAAAAATGTTATCGTGAGGTTTGGCAGCTTGAACGGCAGATCGCAGAAGAAAAGGATACCATCAGTCTACTCCGTACTGATTGGGCACTGCTGACACAACCTGCGCGGATTCAGTCTCTGACCGCACAATATAAGGACCAACTTGGCTTACAGATTATTGAACCTTGGCAGATGATCAAGGTCACAGATATTCCTGAGCTTGGGACTGTTCAGAATATTATTAGAAATAGAGCTGCACTTGTCGCCCCGAGGATAGGTCATAGATAGATAGTTTTTCCAGGAAAAGGAGAGAGATGGAAGGGAAGTGGGGTCATGGCGATGAAACCACTTTCACGATTTGAGCTGATGCAAAAAGGACGTGCACATTCAGAAAAGATACGCTGGCGTTTTATCATGGTGATCTGCTTTTTTTTTCTTCTTTATACGGTCATGGTTGCAAGGCTTGTTCAATATGGATGCCGGAACAGTGAGATCGAGAAGGTGCAAGGGTTTACCAAAAGTCATCAAAGTAATATAGCAGTCCGTCCAGATATCGTGGACCGCAACGGGCAGTTGCTGGCAACTAATATCAAGATTTATTCGCTTTTTGCCGAGCCACATCGCGTTGTTGACGCCTATGAGATGATTGAGCTTCTATCAACGGTCCTTCCTGATCTTGATCAAGATGAGATTTTGCGGAAGCTAAAGCGCAAGGCCAGCTTTATTTGGGTTAAGCGGGGTTTGACACCAAGACAGAAAGCAGAAATCATGAGGCTTGGCATTCCTGGTATTGGGTTCAGAACAGAACAACGCCGCTTCTACCTCAGCGGGGAAACGCTCTCTCATATTCTTGGACTTGTCAATATTGATAATCAGGGCATTGCCGGTATGGAAAAATATATTGATCAAGCTGGTTTTAGCGATTTGCTGGCTGCTGGTCTCGCCACGCCATCATCTCTTGCTCCAGTAGTTCTTGCTGTCGATATACGCGTACAGACGATCATGCACGATGAACTGGAAAAAGCCATGCAACGTTATAAGGCGCTTGCTGCCGGAGCAGTTGTACTGAATATCAAAACCGGTGAAGTAATGGCCATGGCATCACTGCCGGATTTCGATCCCAATAATCCGTTTAATGTACTAGAAAGCGATCGGCTGAATCGTATGACAGCTGGTACATTTGAAATGGGATCGATCATGAAGAGTTTTACAACGGCGATGGCACTTGATTCCGGTTTGTTTCAGCTTGATACAATCATTGATGTTTCGAAACCTTTACGTTTCGGTCATCAAACTATTCATGATTTTCATGGGAAAAACCGGCCTCTCGCTCTTTGGGAGGTTTTTATCTATTCTTCTAATATCGGTTCGGGCATAGAGGCGGATGCTGTTGGGATTACCAGCCATCGCGCTTTTCTGAAGAGGATGGGATTACTTGACCGGATGATGACAGAATTACCTGAAATAGCTCATCCTATTGAGCCACATATATGGAAGAAAGTTCATTCCATGACCATCGCTTTTGGTCATGGAATGATGACGACACCGTTGCAGGTTGCTGTAGGTGTAGCTTCCCTCATGAACGGAGGCATGTTAATTAAGCCAACCTTTCTGTTCCGGCGTGAAGAGGGTCCTCCGTTACATAGGGTCCGTGTTATCGAATCTGAAACAAGTCGTGATATGCGCTACCTATACAGGTTAAATACCGAGATTGGCTCTGGCCGTCGAGCTGCTGTTAGAGGTTATCGTATTGGCGGAAAAACAGGGACTGCGGAAAAGGTCGTGAATGGCAGATACTCGAAAAAAAAGAAATTTAATACATTTGTAGCAGCCTTTCCGATGGATAATCCCTCCTATATTGTTTTGACCATGATTGACGAGCCTCAGCCTGAGAAAGGTTTGCATTCTGCGACAGCAGCTTTTAATGCTGCACCAGTGACTGCTAACATCATTCGCCGATCGGCAAGCTTTCTTGGAATTGTCCCGGATTTTAACGAAGAAGATATATCAGTATTTGCTATCGGTTCGGGGAGTTAGGACGTACGATCTTGCATTGGTTGGAAGAGGCAGAATATGAAGCTGGCTGAACTGATAGAAATGACGGATAATCTTCCTGCACTCAGGGTGACTAATATTACGGATGACTCACGACAGGTATCAGCTGGTTCTGTATTCTTTGCCTTAAAAGGAAACGCTGCTGATGGTTGTTTGTATGCGGCTGATTCAGAAAAAAAAGGAGCGGTAGCGATTATTGCTGAAACGGGATCATCTATACGAGGTGTGTCTATCCCAGTGGTAGAGGTCAGTGATATCCGCCATACATTGGCTGTAGCTGCAGCGCGGTTTTACCGTTTTCAGCCAGAAATTGTGACAGCTGTTACCGGGACAAGTGGAAAAACATCTGTCGTTTCTTTTATACGACAGATCTGGGGGGAGACTGGTTTTGCTGCTGCAAGCATCGGGACAATCGGTGTGATTGCGCCAAATTATTTAAAATATGGTTCATTGACGACACCTGGACCGATCGAACTGCACCGTTTTCTAGGAGAACTGTCCAGGAAAGGTGTGACACATGTAGCTATGGAAGCCTCTTCACACGGTATTGACCAGCGGCGGCTTGATGGTGTACGTCTTGCAGCAGCGGTTTTTACTAATCTTAGCTGGGATCATATAGATTATCATGTCACTTTTAATGATTATTTCAAGGCTAAAATGCGGCTTTTTGACACTTTATTGCCTCGAGAAGCTCCAGCAATTGTTTATGCTGATAATAAATATTCGGATGAAGTAATTGAGCATATACGACGTGAAAGACATGATGTACTGACTGTGGGACGAAAAGGCGAATTTATCAGGATCAAACAAGTAGAACAAGAACGTTTTCGTCAATATGCCGAGTTTGAGTTTGATGGAAAATTCTATGAAGTTATGCTGCCGTTTATCGGTAATTTTCAGGTGGCTAATGCTGCAGTGGCCGCTGGCCTTGCCATTGCTACTGGGGAAACACCCGCTGCAGTTTTTAGATCACTGGAGCGGCTTCAATGTCCTCCCGGACGGTTGGATCTCATAGGAATAACCCATACTGGCGCGCCTATCTATGTTGATTACGCCCATAAGCCTGATGCTTTGGAAAATGTTCTGAAATCCATGCGATCCTTTACGAAGGGAAGGATTATTTTGGTTTTTGGCTGTGGTGGTGATCGCGACAAGAACAAGCGCTCCATCATGGGGAGGATAGCAGCAAGCCTTGCAGATGTGGTTATTGTCAGTGATGACAATCCACGTACAGAAAATCCAGCTGTAATCCGTAGGCAGATTTTAATCGGTGCAGCTGGGGCACTTGAAATAGGGGACCGCAGTCAGGCAATCTACAAGGCAGTATCAATGTTAGAAAGTGGCGATACATTGATTGTTGCCGGAAAGGGTCATGAAACAGGCCAGATTATCGGTAATCAGCTTGTTCCTTTTTCTGATTATACTGAAGCACACGCAGCATTAATGGCATGTGGAAAATGAGTATCTTATGGAAAAGATGCGCATTTTTCAACGCTCTTGGAGGCAGTGGAATCAACCCCCTGCACGAGGATATTACAGGAATTTCTATTGACACACGCACCTTGAAAAGGGGGGATGCATTTTTTGCCATTCGGGGTCATCGCTTCGACGGTCATGATTTTGCTCCAGAGGCAGCTGAAAAAGGTGCCAGTGTTATTATCATAGCAAAGGATAATATCAGAACCTTGCAAAAAATCAGTGTACCACTTGTCATTGTTGATAATGTGCTGTCTGCACTTAGTAGGTTAGCGACAGCAGCACGTGCACGGTGTCGTGCGCGAATTATTGCCGTTACAGGATCTGTCGGCAAAACGACTACAAAGGAAGCCATACGACATGCATTCTCATGTATTGGTAGAGTGCATGCCAATGCAGCATCATTTAACAACCACTGGGGAGTCCCTATAACGCTGGCTTGCATGCCTGCTGATACGCATTTCGGTGTTTTCGAAATTGGCATGAATCATAAAAATGAAATCCGGTCACTTGTGAAGTTAGTTGCCCCGGATGTGGTCGTCATAACCCGTATTGGGGCAGCTCATTTAGAACATTTTAACAGTATTGAAGCCATTGCTACCGCTAAGGCAGAAATTTTTGAAGGGGTGTTACTTGGTGGAACAGCTTTGCTCAATGCAGATGATCCGCTGTTTTCTTATATGGAAAAAAAAGCGTATGCAGCTGGTATAACCCATGTTGTATCATACGGTGAAGCGATCAGAGCAGATTATCGTCTTCTGGATGTACAGCTGCATGAAGATTATGCTTGCTTTCAGGCCAATCTTGGCCGTAAGAAAACAATGATCAGAAGAAGTGCGCCAGGGTACCATATGGTGCAGAATATGCTTGCTGTTTTAGGTATAGCTGATGTTCTTAATATTGATATTGAGCGAATAGCACTTGCGTTACAGGATTTTAGGCCTGTTAACGGACGAGGGGCGCGATACAGGTTGGCATTGCCATCTGGTGGCACGTTTCTGCTGATTGATGAGAGCTACAATGCAAATCCTGTCTCAATGCAGGCTGGACTTTCTTTGCTTGGTAAGAGTAGTACTGGGGACTCTGGCCGGCGGATCGCCGTACTTGGTGATATGTTAGAGCTTGGACGTTTGTCACGCGAGGCACATGAAAACCTCGCAGGTCCAGTGCGTGATTCAGGTATTCAGATTGCCTTCTTAGGTGGGCATGCGATGAAATATCTTGCGGATATTTTGCATGATGATTTACAGGTGTATTATCGTGAAGTAGCGTCAGATCTTTTGCCACTACTTTTGGATCATCTCCATGCTGGAGATGCTGTGATGGTTAAATCATCAAATGGTGTTGGGTTCTCACATATTGTGACTGCCCTGCTTGAGCGATACAGACCAATTGCAGACAAGAACCTGGGATTCTCATTGTAGGCCATCAAGGGTCTTGATATGATCTGTTTATGAAATTTTTGTCTGATCAGTGTAGTGTACAGAATTTATTCTATAGAGAGTCATTTTCCCGTTATGTATATGTTTCTTTCGGCTTTATCCAACTATCTGCCAGAGGTTCGCATATTCCATCATATTACATGTCGTACCGGCGCGGCGATGATAACCTCACTTATCATTGTTTTTCTATGTGGACCACATATTATTGTGTTGCTTTCCAACCTTCAGGGAAGAGGTCAGCCCATCCGCGCGGATGGGCCACGAACACACTTGAAGAAAGCTGGTACGCCAACTATGGGTGGTCTTATAATTTTGAGCAGTGTGATGATATCCGGACTACTGTGGTGTAATCTATTCAACATATATTTCTGGGTTGTTCTCACTGTTACACTCGTCTTTGGTATAATCGGGTTTTATGATGATTATCTCAAAGTAACACAGCAAAGTCATAAGGGGTTCTCGGGTAGAATGCGCATTTGTCTGGAATTTCTGATCGCTGCCATTGCTGCTTTTATCATCATGGGTATAGATTCATCAGGACTTTCATTCCCTTTTTTTAACCATATGTTAAATATCGGGCTATTATTCGTCCCCTTTGCTGCTTTTGTCATTGTCGGGACAAGCAACGCGGTTAATTTTACCGATGGATTGGATGGCTTGGCGATTGTGCCTGTAATGGTTGCGTCTGCCTCGTTTGCACTTATTGCCTATCTTGCTGGTAATGCGGTCTTGTCTGATTATCTACAGATGTACCATGTGCATGGCATAGGTGAGTTGACCGTTCTTCTTGGTGCTGTGGTTGGTGCAGGACTTGGTTTTTTGTGGTTTAATGTACCACCTGCAGCAATTTTTATGGGTGATACAGGGTCGCTTTCTCTTGGTGGATTACTTGGTACGATTGCTGTAGCCACAAAGCATGAAATTTTTCTGATCGTTATCGGTGGTGTTTTTGTTATAGAAACTTTGTCAGTTGTTATTCAGGTCGGTTTCTTTAGGATAACAGGAGAGCGTTTTTTTCTGATGGCACCAATTCATCATCACTTTGAAAAAAAAGGATGGACGGAAAGTCAGATTGTTATTCGGTTCTGGATTATTTCTATCATTTTTGCCTTGATCGGTCTGGCAACATTGAACCTGCGATAAAATGATGATACCGGTTTTTTCTTTCTTCGGAAAAAAAATAGCGCTGTTCGGTCTTGGCAGATCTGGTCTGTCAACAGCTGCAGCGCTTGTGGCGGGGGGGGCAGACGTTGTCGTGTGGGATGACGATGCCTTTTCTATTAAACAGGCTCATGAACAGGGATTTATCGCCAAAGATCTACGTATGATATCTTGGGAAGATATCTCTGCGCTTGTACTTGCTCCTGGTATAGCACTTAGATATCCGAAACCGCATTGGTCTGTAGCACTGGCAACAGCACATAATGTAGAGATTATTGGTGATATTGAGCTTTTTGTGCGCGAACGGAAGGAATTTCTGAACCGTAGGAATTTGAGTCCTGGCAGCTGCCCTTTTATTGCGATAACAGGGACGAATGGAAAATCGACGACAACAGCCCTGATTGGTCACTTATTGCAAAAAGCAGGTTGTGATGTTCAGATCGGCGGTAATATAGGTGTAGCGATTTTATCACTCGCACCATTTACGGAACGGCGCTTCTATGTTATTGAATGTTCGTCCTACCAGATTGATCTGACATCATCAGTGAATTCTACGGTTGGGATTTTGCTGAATCTTACACCGGATCATATAGAACGCCACGGCAGTTTTGAGTATTATGCGGCAATCAAGCAAAGACTGGTAGCTACAGCAGATAAAATGATCATCGGTATTGAGGATATGCTGTGCTCTCGGATCTATAAATTCCTAAAAGCTAATGGCAAAACTGGGCTGCCCATTACAACTCGTGGTCCTTTAAAAGAGGGCTATTTTTCTGAAAATACAACGCTCCTTCGCGCAGTAAATGGGCAGTCTGAAGTACTAGCTTCTCTGGCAGGAATCTCATCCCTTCGCGGACGGCACAATGCACAAAATACGTTGGCTGCTCTTGCATGCTGTGATCTATTAGGAATAGAATCCGCAATGTTAAACGCATCCATTGCTTCCTTCAAGGGGTTGCCACATCGTATGGAAGCGATTGCTCAAAAGGGAGATGTACTTTTTGTGAATGACAGCAAAGCCACTAATGCTGACGCGACAGCATCCGCTCTGTCGGCCTTTTTTCACATTTATTGGATTGCCGGAGGAAGAGCAAAAGAGGGGGGAATTCACACATTGCGAACATTTTTTCCAAGGATCAGAAGAGCATATTTAATCGGTGAGGCAGCTGCTGACTTTGCCAGAACAATTGGAAAAACCACGAGCGCAATTATATCAGAGACTCTAGAAAACGCCGTCTCTCAAGCGTTCCGTGATGCATCTTCTGATAAGACAGGTCAAGCCGTTGTTCTTTTTTCACCAGCATGTGCCAGTTTTGATCAGTTCTCCGATTACAGTGTGCGTGGTGATACCTTCTGTAAACTTGTGCATGCACTTTGAGTTTTTAGATTTCTGAAAGGAATATCTAGATCCGGAGAGAAGAGATGATTAGTCGTATTGATCATGGACCTGTTGCCAACTGGTGGTGGAGCATTGATAGGTTCATTTTTGTGGCCTGTTGCCTGCTTATAGGTCTTGGTGTGCTTTTTTCTTGCACAGCGAGCCCTTCTGTTGCAAAAAGGATCAATATTACAGACGGGTTTCACTTTGTAAAATTACATGTTCAATACGCTGTGCCGGCGGGTTTGGTCATGATTTTTGTTTCTTGCTTCACGCTACGTGATATCTGGCGCATATGTCTTATTCTTTTTGTTTTGTCTGTCGTTCTTCTGTGCTTCACTTTGTTTACCGGTCTTGAAATTAAGGGATCAAAACGCTGGATTTCTCTTGTGGGATTCACCATTCAACCATCTGAATTTATGAAACCGGCACTGATGGTGACTCTGGCATGGCTACTTGCAGCAGCACAGAATCAGTCCGTGACTAGTAGTGCACGATATTATATATTTGCGGTAGCACTCTATGTTATCTGTGCTGCTCTTCTGATATTGGAGCCTGATATTGGTCAAACCCTGTTGATTAGTATGACTGGATATGCTTTTTTGATTCTTTCTGGTATATCATGGATTCTTCTTCTATTTTTAAGCGGAGTAGCTATTGTTGGTGTGCTCAGCTTCTATGTGCTGTTTGATCATGTATCTGAACGCGTCAACGCTTTTCTGATGGGAATAGGAGATACATTCCAGGTGGATGCTGGTCGGGAAGCAATCATTCATGGGAGCTGGTTCGGGAAAGGACCTGGCGAAGGTACAGTGAAATATATTATCCCAGATAGTCATACAGATTTTATCTTATCCGTTGCAGCTGAAGAGTATGGCATTGTCCCTTGTATACTAATCATCTCATTGTTTGCTTTTATTGTCATACGTGCCCTTTTTCTTGCTATGAAACAGCACACTGATTTTACCCGTTTCTCAATATCTGGTCTTGTAATACTGTTCGGGTTTCAATCTATTATCAATATGGCAGTCAATTTACATCTCATGCCCCCTAAGGGGATAACCCTGCCCTTCATTTCCTATGGCGGCTCATCTTTAATTGCTGTTGCGTTTTCGATGGGATGTCTACTTTCACTCACCCGCAAGCGGCCTGAAATGTATATATCAGCAGCTTTGAACAATGTGAAGATTCTATGACATGACAGAAAAAGAGACGATTCTTCTTGTGGCTGGTGGAACAGGTGGTCATTTTTTTCCTGCAGAAGCACTTGGCAGTGTTTTAACAGAGCGCGGTTTTGATGTCCATTTACTGACAGATGAAAGAATCAGACCGTTGATCAAGACTTTCTCAAGTGATCATGTCCACATTATCCGGTCAGCAACCTTTTTTGGAAAAAATCCGCTGAAACTGATATGTGGTCTTTCGCAGTTACTATGTGGTATGTATCAGTCGCGTAGGCTGATCCGACATTGTAAACCTTGCCTTGTGGCTGGGTTCGGTGGATATCCAACTTTGCCGCCACTTTATGTTGCAACAAGGATGAGGATTCCTACATTTATCCATGAACAAAATGCGGTACTGGGACGTACAAATAGGTTTTTAGCACCGCGTGTAAACGTTATCGCAGGTGGCTTTCTTAAAGTGACAGGAAAATTCTCAGGTAAAACCATTATCACCGGCAATCCGCTGAGAGCAGAGGTCATCAAGGCAGCGAGTATCCCCTATAGGGCAGCCCGGGGGAATAAACCCTTTTCTTTACTGGTTTTTGGTGGAAGTCAGGGAGCAACATTTTTCTCAAAGATTTTACCACAGGCATTGGCACTTATTGATAGCTCTGTACGCAATCGTCTTTTTATTATCCAGCAAGCACGTCTCTCTGACCTCGGTCGTCTCAGAGAATCCTATGAAAAACTCGGTATTAAGGCTGATATACGGTTTTTTTTTAGTAATATGCCTTGGCATATTGCTCAAGCGCATTATATCATCGCCCGTTCAGGTGCTTTGACAGTGGCTGAAGTTGCTGCTATCGGACGCCCTGCCCTTATGGTGCCCTATCCTGATTCTTTGGATAATGATCAGATGCAGAATGCAGCAATGTTTGCTCTTTCAGGAGGCATCGATGTTGTCAGGCAGGAGCAATTGATGCCTGAGCGGCTTGCCACATTCATTCGGAATGCTATTGATGACCCTGACAGGTTAGAATCTATGGCAGAGGCAACCCGTTTTGCAGCTTGTTCAAGCATTATGGCAACGGAAAGGCTTGCAGATGTGACACAGGGGATCATCGCTGGAAAATCTGTAGATATGATGAAAGAAGAGATGGCATGAATCATTGGAAGCGGTACTCTTTCTAAGAGAGAGTTAGACAGGGGGAAGCTGTCTGTTAATCTTTTCAAGAATGTGTGAGGAGAGATATATGAAAATGCCGCTTGATGTCGGTTTTATTCATTTTATAGGGATAGGTGGCATTGGCATGAGCGGTATCGCCAAAGTCCTGCATCATTTAGGCTATAAGGTCCAGGGATCCGATCAGGCTAATAATACTAATGTTGTGCGATTGCGTGAGATGGGGATTCAAGTGTTGATTGGACATGCTGCCGAAAATCTCTGCAAGGCTCAAGTTGTTGTGATCTCTGCTGCTATCAAGAAGAATAATCCTGAATATATATCTGCACGTGAAAAACGACTACCTATTATACGGCGTGCTGAAATGCTTGCTGAGTTGATGCGTTTCCGTCAGGCTATCGCTGTTGGTGGCACGCATGGTAAGACCACTACAACTTCTCTTGTGGCCACCTTGCTGGAAGCCGGCGGCTTTGATCCAACTGTTATCAATGGTGGTATAATCAATGCCTATGGTACCAATGCCCACATGGGTGAAGGGGATTGGATGGTGGTGGAAGCGGATGAAAGTGATGGTACATTTCTTAATTTACCAGCGGCTGTCGCGATCGTCACCAATATTGATCCCGAGCATCTTGATTATTATGGTAGTTTTGAAAGGATGCGTCGGGCTTTCTGCCAGTTTGTGGGACATGTGCCTTTCTATGGCTTTGGCGTCGTGTGCCTTGACCATCCGGAAGTACAATTTTTGCTTGATAATATAAGCGATCGCCGTCTTATTACTTATGGTGCTAACCCTCAGGCTGAGGTTCGTTTCATTAATCATAGGATGCAAGGATTACATTCGCATTTCGATGTTATCATTCGCAACCGTCAAGCAGGAACAATATCGTCAATAAAAAATATTGTATTACCCATGCCCGGACGTCATAATGTTGCGAACGCTACCGCAGCCATTGCTGTTGCCCATGAGCTTGGTGTTACCAATGAAGCTATTATCCGCGGGTTAGCTTCTTTCAGTGGGGTCAGACGGCGTTTTACTCATACAGGTTCATGGAACGGTGTCGAAATTTTCGATGATTATGGCCATCATCCAGTTGAGATCATAGCTGTGCTGAAGGCTGCACGCTCTTTCGCTTCTGGCAGAGTAGTCGCCGTTATGCAGCCGCATCGATACAGCCGTTTACATGATCTTTTTGATGCTTTTTCTACATGTTTCAATGATGCTGATATTGTTATGATAGCTCCGGTTTATGCTGCTGGTGAAGAGCCAATTGAAGGAGTCAATGCTGAAATGCTGGTGAAACAAATTAAAACGGCAGGCCATCGGAACGTCCACTATATCTCTGGTTCTGAAGCACTGGCACCTCTTATTGCGCAAGCAACAAAATCTGGAGACTGTGTTGTTTTTCTAGGAGCGGGAAATATTACACAATGGGCTTATGCTCTGCCAAGAGAACTTGAGATGAGTTATAGAACAGAACAGGCTATCAAAGATGAATACTTTCCAGACTATTAACGGAGAAGGATTATTAGCTCGTCTTGCTGTCGGCCTGCGGGGACACATGGTCCCAAATGCAGATATGAGCAAGATGACGTGGTTTCGTGCCGGTGGTCCGGCCGAATTGCTTTATCAGCCAGCTGATGAGGACGACTTGGTGCAATTCCTTGAAAATTTACCAGATGATATTCCCCTGACCGTAGTTGGAATTGGGTCTAATCTTCTGGTCCGTGATGGTGGAATCCCAGGCGTTGTTATTCGCTTGCCCGTCAAAGGATTCGGAAAGGTGTATGCGGTATCGGAAAATATGCTTTTTGCTGGTGCTGCCGTTTCAGACAAACGCCTTGCCGCTGCAGCGCTTAAAGCTGGCATTGCTGGATTTCATTTTTACCATGGCATTCCAGGAGGGTTAGGGGGTGCATTGCGTATGAATGGTGGTGCACACGGTATAGACACTGCGGAAAGGGTTGTCAAAGTGTACAGTCTTGATCGCAAAGGACAGCGCATTGTCTTTTCTCGCAATGAGATGAAATATTCTTATCGAGATACTCGTGTCCCTGAAGACTTGATTTTTATTGCAGCTTTGCTGCAGGGACAAAAGGGAAAGCCAGACGTTATTCGCCAAGCAATGGATGAAGTGAGATACCATCGTGAGACGGCCCAGCTCGTCCGCGAAAAAACAGCCGGTTCGATTTTCCGTAATCCTGGAGATACACCAGCATGGAAGTTGATTGATGCGGCTGGATGCCGCGGTCATTCAATTGGCGGTGCGCAAATATCAGAAAAGCATTGCAACTTCATGGTTAATACTGGCTGTGCTACAGCCTATGATCTTGAGTGTCTTGGAGAAACAGTGCGCAGAAAGGTATGGGAGCATTGTGGGATCCGGCTGCATTGGGAAATTAGGCGTATCGGCCAGTTCTCATCTGAAAAAGCAGTTGTTTCGTTTGAGTCTTTTCATATCTAGTATATATATTATATAATAGGCATATAGGCTAGCCTATAACAGGGAACTTACCAGCGTGCTAACATCTTGGTCAGCTCCGCTATCCGTTATCCTTCTCCTTGATCCATCGCGTTTTTGTTAAGCAAATTGTTCACAACATCAATGGCCTCTAGCATTTAAGGAGGATCTGATGCATAGTACGCGAGGGTCTCTCGACCGTTCTTGCAATGTGTCACGGCATGAAAGCTATTAAGCTAAAATATTTTTTTACATCATTTGTCCATTGGGTAGCGCGGCGGGGGCTTCTGAAAAGCTCTCATCAGGCTTATGACTGAATCAGTTCGCTGATTTTTCAGTCCTGGCTCTATATAAAATTGATTCGTTAGTATGAGTCCTATATTTTACTATATGTTTTCCCATTCAGGTGCAATGTTACAACAAGACAAGATGGATGAGGGATATTCCCATGGATAGAAAGCATGTTGCAGTGCTAATGGGCGGTTTTTCATCGGAACGTACTGTTAGCTTATCTTCTGGATGGGCATGCGCTAATAGTCTTGAAAAAGACGGGTATCGTGTCAGTTGTGTGGATGTTAATCATGATATTGCTTCAGTATTGACTGTGCTCAAGCCTGATATTGCTTTTAATGCGTTGCATGGTGCTTATGGCGAGGATGGCACAATTCAGGGTCTTCTTGAATATTTGCAAATACCGTATACTCATTCGGGGGTTCTGGCTTCCGCACTCGCCATGGATAAGGGGAGAGCCAAGGTTGTTGCTGCGTCCGCAGGTGTTTCTATTGCTCATTCACGAGTTATGAAGCGTGGTGAAATAGGACCTTTGCATCCAATTGAACCACCCTATGTGGTTAAACCGATACGTGAGGGATCGAGTTTTGGTGTTGTCATTGTCGGGCGGGATCAGTCTTGTCCACCGCAATTTCTATCTTCCTGCAACTGGATATATGGTGATGAGGTGCTGGTAGAGAGCTATATTGCTGGTCGTGAACTTACTTGTGCTGTCATAGGTGATCTGGTGCTTGATGTTTGTGAAATTATACCTGATCCTAGTTTTCGGTTTTACAATTATGATTCAAAATATGTGCCAGGTGGTTCAAAACATATTTGTCCAGCTGAAATTTCAGCCAATCTTTACCAAGATATACAAAAAATGTCTCTCATGGCGCATCAAGCACTCGGGTGTCGCGGCATAAGCAGATCAGACTTTCGTTATGATGATAAGGATGATGGTGTCTTGGTCTGGCTTGAAACAAATACCCAACCTGGTATGACGTCAACATCTTTAGTGCCTGATATCGCCAAGGTTTCGGGACACAGCTTTGGCGATATAGTACGTTGGATGGTGGAGGATGCATCATGTCTGCGTTGAAAGACAATTTCAGGCAAGATTGTCGGGGAGGGCATGTGCGGTTCTCATGGTTTTTTTATAAAGTGGGGAGACGTCTTTATCTTAAAGCGATGCGTATTCTATACCATCTAGCAAGCTCTTTTGTGATGGTGTTCGGTATATCTGCCATTTTCAGCGTGTGTGCAAGTGGATATGCAACACAGATTTGCAAAATGGCAATGTCAATCTTCAATTTTACAATCGCTGAAGTTGATATTACTGGGAATCTGCAAACATCGGACATTGATGTCCTGGATGCACTTGGATTTGATAGCAGAACATCAATGATGCGTTTCTCTGTCGAGAGGGCACGTGCAGCACTCGAAGCATTGCCGTGGGTCGCTTCTGTTTCTGTTCGAAAGGTTTATCCTGCTAAGATCAGTATTACCATCACCGAGCGTTGTCCAGTCGCTCTCTGGCAGCACGATGCCACCGTTGACATTATTGACAGAGAAGGACGCATTATCGTGCCGTATACCCCAGCTCTAGGACGTGGTTTGCCGTTATTTGTTGGTAAGGGAGCGGAGCATCAAGCAAGTGTTTTCCTTAATGAGATACAATCGTTTTCATCTTTTTTGGCACGTGCTCGCGCATACATTCGTGTAGGTGAGCGTCGATGGGATATCCTTCTTGATAATGGTATCCGTATAAAGTTACCGGAGGTTGATGCGGCTGGGCGGTTAGCGGCCGCTCTGAATATTGAGAGCAGATTTCGTAATATTGAAACTATCGATTTAAGATTGGATGATCGTATTACAGTTTCCCTTTCAGATGCGGTGCTTATACGCCATCTAGCAGCTGTGCAAGACCTTGATCATCATAAAAAGGTCAGAAAAGCAGAAGGAGGAGAGGTGTGAAAATTATGTCTTCTATTACTGCTGGGAGATTATGCAGGAAAAGGTCGCTGCCAGTTCTTGAGGTTGGTTCAAGCAATCCTGTATCATTGCGCGTCTACGTCCGTTTGGTCAAGCGCAATATTTACCGGATCGGACGCACAGTATGAAAGTTCTAGGATTCGGTATCCAGCAGTCGCGTGGCGTGAAATCGGGTGTAATTGTTGATCTTTCCGCAGCAGAGCAGGCAATACGGCTGGCTGTAGCTGCTGCTGATACCATGGCGAATCTTGTCGTAGATATTGTCAATTTTTCATGTCGTGGTATGAAAAGCGCACATGTTATCGCTCAGATCCCTATTGGTGAACGCACTGTAACAATACGTGATATCCGCCGTGTGTTATCTGAAGGGTCGCGGCTGGCTTCTTGTCAGGATAGACCTGTGATTTACTCTATGCCTGTTTCCTTTCGTCTTGATGGTGAGCAGGATGTTGCTGATCCGCGGGACATGATTGGCAGAACACTCGGTGTTGATATGCATGTAATCACAGCAGCCGCAGCGCCCTTACGCAATCTTGAGCATTGTATAAACCGTGCGCATCTAAGCGTTGAGCATGTAGTAGTAACGCCACTTGCTAGCGCTTTATCGAGTTTGGTAGAAGATGAAGCAGAGCTTGGTGTTGTCTGTGTTGATTTCGGGGGCGAGACAACAGCGACTTCTGTTTTTTCAACCATTCTGGATGATCAGAATATGGTAACGCTGCCGTCTTTGCATGGTATGGATGGTCATATTTCCAAGTGTCCACGGAGTATATTATCACATATTATTCGCGCGCGTGTGGAAGAATTGGGAGGCGTCTTATTTTGACAGGTGGCGGCTCACAACTAGCAGGTTTGCCAGATGTTGCTAGACGTGTCTTGGGCGGTCGGCTGCGTATCGGACGTCCTCTTGGAATTTCCGGGTTACCGGATATGGCAAGGGTATCTGCATTTTATGCAACGGTTGGTTTGCTAATCTATCCCCAATCGTTAGACGGCGATTGGAGATTACAGTCTGTGCCCATGGAAAGGCAGGTGAGAGCAAGTCGGTGCTTTTCACGCGTCGGTTGCGTGAAGGTCTTTGAGGCTTTTTATTCGTGGTTTCATCCAGGTCTGCGGCGAAGAATTGGGAAGGACAAAAAGTATGACAATCAATCTGCAAAAGCCAGATATTACCGAGCTTAAGCCGCGTATCAATGTTTTTGGGGTCGGTGGTGGAGGCGGGAATGCTGTCAATAACATGATAAATGCCGGATTACAGGGCGTTGAATTTGTTGTAGCTAATACGGATGCGCAGGCATTGACAATGTCCAGGGCAGAACGTGTTATTCAGCTTGGTGCGGCTGTCACTGAAGGTCTAGGCGCTGGATCACATCCGGAAGTCGGGCGCGCTGCTGCTGAAGAATGTCTAGATGAAATTCTTGAGCATCTAGCCAACTCCCATATGGTTTTTGTCACAGCAGGCATGGGTGGGGGAACTGGGACAGGTGCTGCTCCTGTTATTGCTCGTGCTGCCCGTGAGAAAGGTCTTCTGACTGTTGGTGTCGTCACTAAGCCTTTTCACTTTGAAGGACAACGCCGTATGAAGACTGCTGAAGCCGGGATTGAAGAATTGCAGAGGAGCGTTGATACGCTTATTGTCATTCCCAACCAGAATCTTTTTCGTATCGCTAACGAAAAAACTACCTTTTCTGATGCTTTTGCTATGGCTGATCAGGTGCTCTATTCGGGTGTAGCATCCATCACGGATCTAATGGTACGTGAAGGTCTTATCAATCTTGATTTTGCCGATGTCCGCTCGGTCATGCATGATATGGGAAAGGCGATGATGGGGACAGGTGAAGCCTCTGATCAGGGGCGTGCTCTTGCCGCAGCGGAGGCTGCTATTGCGAACCCACTTCTGGATGAGACATCTATGCGTGGTGCCCGCGGCCTGCTGATTTCGATCACCGGTGGTCGTGACATGACATTATTTGAAGTCGATGAAGCAGCTAACCGCATCCGTGAGGAAGTCGATCCAGAGGCTAATGTTATTTTCGGAGCAATTGTTGATGAAGCACTTGCAGGTGTAGTGCGTGTTTCTGTCGTGGCGACAGGTATTGACCGTGTGGTCAACGAAACAGTTCCACAGCCAAGAATTTTTTCTATACATCCACATCCAGTCAAAAAGATAGAGGCATCGGCGCCTATTGAAGCACGGTCGGAGTTCCCACATCATTCAAAAGCCTTGATGGAAGTGATGGAAGCTCTAGAGGAAGAAATGGCCGGACCAATGGATGAGCGTTTTCGTCCTCAGAGGCAGATTTTTGGAAAAATGGCACGGAATGTCTCTGTATCACATGCTGGATGCGCTGCTCAGGACTCGCCTGCTGTCACAAAGCCTTTAAGTACACAACAGCCAATTAAGAAGAACCAGGGTCTGGCTTCTACCACAGAAGGGCAGGCAATGCTTGGAATGGAAACCTCCAAGCTGCAATCTTCTTTACGTGAGAAACGTGGAATCTATCCGCAGATGCCAACCATTGAAGAAGTTTCATCCAATGTGAAGCCGAATGAAGCAGTGGGGAACTGCCAGCATGAGCAAGAAGGTCATGGTCCGAAAAACTTGTGGCGGAGGTTAACACAAAGATTTATCTATAGGGGCGATGAAGAACCTTTTAGAAATTTTGAGCCTGCAGTGAGTAAAAAATTGACAAACAATATGCGGCCTGTGCCTCTTGATGAGGGGAGTAATCCTTGTAATCCAAGACAGGAATCTGAGCACCGTCCGCTGTCACGAGAAACGGGTCTACCGCATTATAATTATAGGCTTAAGAGTGAGAGTGATACTCCGTTCCACCCATTACAGCAGTTGGATGAAAAAGAGGATGAAAAACTTGAAATTCCTGCTTTCCTGCGTCGCCATATCAACTGATTGATAACATACTCATTCCACATGTACAATGATTGTACTTACGTACAAAGACACCTTGCATGCTTTGGCTTTGGATCTGTGTTTTTCTTCTTAAGGAGCAGGAAGGTATAATTTTTGCTGTGAAGTGTTTTCAATCGACATTAGAAAAAGAAATTACATTTTCAGGATATGGCATTCACAGTGGAAAGCCGTCAACAGTTGTTCTGAAGCCTGCGGTTGCAGATCATGGTATTATTTTTTTTCTAAGGAGTGAGGTTGGTCGTTTGCATGGTTTTCCAGCTGATGTATTTCATACTATACCAATGGATTTTTGCACAACACTCGGAGTAGATAATATCCGGATTGAAACAATTGAACATCTCATGGCAGCAATTGCCGCATCAGGACTTGATAACTTAGCAATTGAGGTTTCTGCGTGTGAACTGCCCATCTTAGATGGGGGAGCTGCCTTTTATATGAAGGCAATCACAGAAGCAGGTATCAGAACACAAAAGGTAATGCGCAAGTATATTCGTATTCTTGAGCCTATCGAGATCAGATCAGGTGATGGATTTGCCGGGTTTTCCCCCTCTCCTTCAGATGCTATGCGCTTTGATATATCCATTTTTTTCGCCTCATCTGCCATTGGTAGGCAACATCTCGCCTTT
Source organism: Candidatus Tokpelaia sp. JSC085 (assembly GCA_003331005.1). Taxonomy (GTDB): domain Bacteria; phylum Pseudomonadota; class Alphaproteobacteria; order Rhizobiales; family Rhizobiaceae; genus JSC188. Next base: position 124,992 of record QENC01000002.1, on the reverse strand, counting down.
ACGCTTGATACAGATCGTTTTGCACGCGATATAGCTCCAGCGCGGACCTTCGGGTTTCTAAAAGATGTAGAGACACTGTGGGCCGCAGGGTTAGCACTTGGCTCCTCACTTGAAAATTCGGTAGTTATCGGATTGGATGACCGAGTCCTGAATGCCGGAGGATTGATCGCTGCTGATGAATTCGTGCGTCATAAGGCATTGGATGCCGTCGGTGATACAGCCCTTCTCGGATGGCCTTTCATTGGCATTTTTTATTCCTTCAAAGGAGGTCATAGGCTTAATGCACAAGCTGTCCGTGCTCTACTTGAGAACCCACGATACTATGAAATGACTAGTTTTCGATCTTAAAACTTCTACAATTCCGTTTATTTTTGTGTAAGCGAGCAGCTCTTTTTATGGTTATATAAAATAATTTACCGATTGATAAAATAATGAGTTCGCTTAGCATAGTATGCTTTCGGTAGGGATTTGGAGTAAACATGACAGGTGTTATAATAGTGTTGCAATCTATGATCAGTATTGCACGGCGCTTGGTGTTGAGAATCTTGGATCGTCTTATCATCTGCTGTGTTGTATTATCATTATCAGGTTGCGCTGATAAAGGTAAAGATGCTACAGCTGATGGGACTGACTTACCAAAGATGATTTATAATCAAGCACTGAGCAATCTTAACTCAGGGCATTTACGTGAAGCTGCCAGAGGGTTCGAGGCTATAGACAAGCAGTATCCTTATACTGAATTTGCACGTAAGTCATTGGTAATGGGGGCATGGACCTATTATCTACAAAATCAGTATGATGAAGCGATCAATATGGCAAAACGGTATATTGCACTTTCTCAGACTGCAGATGATGCAGCTTATGCCTATTACATCATTGGTCTTGCTCATTTTTCCCAGATACCGGATGTTACCCGTGATCAAGAGGATGCCCGAAGAACAATCGACGCGATGCAGAAAGTGATTGATAGCTATCCCAGGTCAGAGTATGTCGCTGATGCGAAGGTAAAAATCCGCTTCGCACGTGAACAGCTTGCCGGGAAAGAAATGCAGATTGGTCGTTATTACCTTGAGCGCAAGCAATATATTGCTGCGATCAGGCGTTTTCGCTTAGTTGTTGAGCAATATTCCAAGACTCACCAGATTGAGGAAGCACTTTATCGTTTAACTGAGGCAAATTACACTCTCGGTCTAGCAGCAGAGGCGCAGATGGCGGCCTATGTTCTTGGGCAGTATTATCCTGAAAGCCAATGGTATGCTGATGCTTTTACGCTTCTACAAAAGGGTAGATTAAATCCGCAAGAAGACAAAAAGGGCTGGCTCTTTCCTATTTTCCACGAAAAGAAATAAAATCAGGTTCATATTGTGGCTTACGCAATTTAGCATATTTGCAGAAAACAGCTGCACTGTTCACGGAACGTGAACGAATGGACGTGCGGAAGACCGTGTGCTTGCTGGGGATAATGAAGCGGTGTGTAAGTGTGCATGTGGAATGAGCTTGATGACCTCGAGTGTTCGTTCTTTCTCAAGTCAGTCAGATCCATTACTGATGGAAGGAGAGCACTGATGGAGGATGTGGTCTTGGCATAATCCGTTGAAGAATCTTCAGCGGTAAAGAGGAGAGAAGAGGCGTTTGGAAATGTGGCTCAACAAATACACCATTCCTAAAATTGGCAATACTGACAGCAAGATTTTTCCTCCAAGCAACATTTTCGGGAATGCTCTGAAAAAATTCTTCAAGTAGTGTTATGGCCTCTGTTATTTTGCCATTCTGAAGAAGACCGTGTGCCAAAAAAGTTCGTGCATCTGTATTTTGCGGATCAAGCCGTATCACCTCAAGAAATGCGCCTGCCGCTTCCTGAGTGACAACCCCTCCTTCGAAACCAATTAACGCTGTTGCATATAAAAAAAAACGATCAGCACTTTCCCCATGCATGATCATGGCACGGGTGCAGGTGTTGACAGCATCTAGAAAGCGTCCAGCCGCAAGATAAAGACCAGCAAGTCTATCAACAAGATGCGCATCCCATGGTCTGCGGTTGGCTAAAACCTCAATCTGCACAAGTTTTTCAGCATCATTGAGCATTGTAGAATCGCGTGCCAGTATCATGGAAAAGGCGTAAGATGGAGTTTCAGGAGAACCGAATAAGCTGTAGACTGCACCAGAAAACAATGGAATAAAAAGAAGAGCAGACATCAGAAAAAAACGAAAAGCCAAACTCCTCTGCTTGCTTTTTTTTTCTCTTTCTCGCCTTTTTTCTGCAGTGAGCACGCGATGAGCCAGTTCTAGCCGCGCTTCCGCAGCGCTTTTATTATCAAAAAGGCCGTGCTCTTTTTCTATCTCAATCTCTTTCATCTGATTGCGGAATATCATAAGATCTGAATATATTCCTGATGAAACGTTTTTGTCCCCCTCGAGTGGATTTTCAGGCTTTCTACTTACCCATATCAAAGCCAGACCTGTTACAATCAGACTCAGAAGGCATAGAAAAAAAAAGAGCAACATAATTAGGATCCATCATCCCTAACCTATCTTTTCGAACAAGATATCCAAGAATGCTTAGATTATTAACAGCGCTACCCCAACATGCCATGATAGAATGGCGACAAGGGCCGACTTCCCCGTCTCATATTTTCCGAGCTTTGGCTTGCTCAGAGCAGTGCCAGTGCCCTAAGAGCCAGTGGCGCTTTCGCGCCACAGTAACATTTAAACATCCTCGAAACTCAGGCGTCCTCATACAATGCAAGCACATAATCCCAATTGATCAAATGATCAACAAAAGCTTCAAGATACTTTGGTCGTGCATTACGATAATCAATATAGTATGAGTGTTCCCAGACATCGACACCAAGAATAGGCTTAGCACCATGGACAAGAGGGTTCTCCCCATTTGATGTCTTCATGATTTCCAGCTTGCTATCTTTTAATACAAGCCATGCCCAGCCAGAACCAAACTGCATCCCGCCAAAGGCCAGAAAATCTTCACGGAACTTATCATAACTGCCAAGATCAGAGTCAAGCGCCCTTGCAAGTTTGTTGGGTAGCTTCCTACCACCTCCCCCTTTTTTCATCCACTTCCAGAAATGAGTATGATTATAGTGCTGAGCCACATTATTGAATAAAGCCTGATTAGCACCAAAGCTTTTCTTAACAACTTCTTCTAGGCTTTGTCCTTCTAATCCAGATTGTTTGATCAAATTGTTACTGTTTGTGACGTAGGTCTGATGATGCTTATCATGATGATATTCCAGTGTCTCACGCGACATATAAGGGATAAGCGCATCATACTCATAAGGCAAAGCAGGCAATTCAAAAGCCATTTTGTTCTCTCCATACCATAATTCATCATTATATAATAGCATTGTGCTAATTCCAGGAAGGAAATTGCAAATCGTATTGGCTACAATAGTGACGTGATTGCATCTGAGAAGCAAGCCAAGATTATTATATTGTATGTATCTTCCTTCCTCTGTGAACGATGTAGACGCCAGCCCTGCCACTGCCGCGCTACATCCACTTTACTTTATATTATACATACGCTCCCGCCCTTTGCGGCCAAGGCCATTAATCGGTGATATTGATTGATCAACCTTGTGTTCTGAGTAGCCGGCCTGGGAGAGAGGCGGGCGGGGCCATCAGTTTAGGTACAAAGTCTTCAAAGAATTACCCACATAAGCTGAAATGCATATTTTCAGGGCTTGAAAAGGTGAGAGGGATACCATGTGCAGTGATTGGAGTATTAGCATTCATCATTGCTTTGATATGATCAATCCTTACAAGGGCAATGGCTTTCACACCGACCACTGTTCCAAGCCTACCGACAGGTTTTCCCGCTGCTTCTATGACAGCACCGCCAAGAGGAAGAGTCCTGATACCCCGTGCGACCAGCACACGTTTGCGTACTATACCACGATGGTGCATACGAGAAACGACTTCCTGACCAATATAGCACCCCTTTTTGAAAGATATCCCATGAATCTTGTCATAATTGATATCATGAGGAAAAACATCACCTAGTACAAAATCCGTGCCGCTCTCAGCGATGCCATAAGCAATCCGGATCCTGTCCCATTTTTCTCTTGCAGAAAAAGAAAATTGTTTCTCATTGTTAAGATTGTATATTCGAATAGAGCGATATCCCTTTACTAATCTTCTATCATGAAAAATCAGTTCGCCATTTTGCGCTGAATTATCCTTGATAGGATCATTTGATGGTCTGAGATCAAGGCATACAGTCTTATAGTTTTTCACCTGGATTTCAACATTGGCTCGTAATCGATACAAATTCAGTTTGTAGACCAGAGCATCAGCAGCTGTACTGTGGATATCAATAAAAAAAGAACAGTTGCTACGGCCAATTAAAAAATCAAAGAGAATCTTACCCTGTGGTGAAAGAAGAGCACCTGGTAACATGTCCCCGGTGCCAATAGCGTCAATGTCTGTCGTGATGATCTGTTGCAGAAAACAAAGAACATCTAGTCCGCTGATACTAATGAGTGTGCGGTCACTTAATGCAACAGGGTGATAAGAGTCATTTATCATAATATCTTGCCTTCTAATATGCGTTTACGTAAACTGCAGAAGAGTAGCTAATAAGACGTGGAGTAACGTAACAACCTGTGGCCCAACTATTTGACATGATATTGAAAAATGCAACCGTTGTGAATCACGATGGAACAGGGCGGCGCGATATCGGCATCTGCGATGGTCGGATTGCCGCACTTGGTGATCTGTCGCTAGCTTCAGCACCTGAGATATTAAATTGTACTGGCCTACATATTGTGCCAGGGATCATTGACAGCCAGGTACATTTTCGAGAACCAGGCCTTGAACATAAGGAAGATCTTGAAAGCGGTTCATTCTCTGCTGTGCTTGGTGGAGTAACAGCAGTATTCGAAATGCCTAACACCGTTCCATGTACTGTCTCCGCAGAGATGTTAGCTGACAAGGTTAGAAGAGCTCATCATCGTATGCATTGTGATTTTGCCTTTTGGCTTGGTGCTACACGGGAAAATACCCGTTATATAGGAGAGCTTGAATATTTGCCAGGAGCAGCAGGGATCAAGGTTTTTACGGGATCTTCCACGGGAAATCTTCTGGTGGACGATGACGAAAGTATCCGCACAATTCTAAAAAATACGCGGCGCCGAACGGCCTTTCACTCAGAAGATGAAGCACGCTTGAAAAAGCGTAAGCATCTACGCGTTGCGGGGGATGTTTCATCGCACAGTATTTGGAGGGATGAGATGACTGCCCTTCATTCTACAGAACGGCTTGCACGCATTGCACGCGAAACTGGGGCATGTATTCATGTGCTGCATGTTTCAACTGCGGAAGAAATAAACTTTCTCAAGGATCATAAGGATATTGCTACCCTTGAGATCACACCTCATCACCTCACATTCACAACCGATGATTATGCCAATCTTGGAACATTGATCCAGATGAATCCACCGGTTCGTTCCATTCGTCACCAGAATGCACTCTGGATGAGTGTCGAGCGGGGGATTGTCGATGTGATTGGTTCTGATCATGCACCACATACACTAGAGGAAAAAAAATATATCTATCCATCTTCACCTTCAGGCATGACTGGTGTACAAACAATGGTACCTATCATGCTGGACTATGTTAATGCGAGGCGCCTTACACTAGAGCGTTTTGTTGATCTTACTTCGCATGGGCCTAACCGTATCTTTGGGATCAATCGCAAAGGACGCATCTCAGTGGGTTATGATGCCGATTTAACCATTATTGATATGAAGCGGCATGGAACTATAACAAATGACGTGACTGCTTCAAAGGTAGGCTGGACTCCCTATCATGGCACAACTGTTACAGGATGGCCGATCGGGACTATTATCCGGGGCTATCGTGTTATGTGGGATGGGGAAGTGATCACCCCTGCAATAGGAGAACCAATTGAATTTTCTTAGGTCTTGCCGCACCTATGCTATGCAAGAGATAAAGAAAGACTGATCTGACGCATGTTCTCATGCGATGCTGCCCATGCAATGCAGTGATGTGAGGATATATAGATTGTCTCACTGCACTGGTCAGACTAAGTCACTTGTGAGCTGTATGATCATTATGATCATAACGGGCAATCAGCTCCTGTGTCAGGATGATTCCTTCTTTTTCATAGCGCCTGATCACTTCCATGGCAGTTGGTGTACATTCATAATGCCATGCAGAAAAGGCATGATAAGCATCGTTGAAAGCAGCATAAAAACGCGCCTTACGTATTTTCTCCGGCTTTTCCATCTCAATGATTTTGCTCATATGATCGCGCCACTGTGTGCTTTGATCTCCACATAGATTGTCGAGATAATGAAGTGAACCCAATAATTCCGAAAGCCGTATTAGTTGATTGTCATAATGAGGTATATTTGATATTTGGGCTGATGCAGGCAACATGTTAGACAGTATAGAGCAGAAGAGAAAGAATAGTTTTTTCATGTCGATATCATCCTTATCATCCTTTTTATGCGTTTGAGTTCTTCGTTTTTCAGTCATGAAAATCAGTGTTGTAATGACCGTGCTTTCTCTTATCAGTCATTACTTGCACTGCTGTCTGCAGTCTCCTTTTATTTCCTGAACCCTGTGAATACAATAAGAAGTAAGTATACTATAGTCTAGTTTAATGCTGATAGATATAAACTGCCGTTTTATAAAAAGATAATTTTACGTTTCTGTACTCAGATTGTACATAGTTCATTTTTATGGAAATTTCAATTTGTGAATACTTTTAACTTTTTAAGTATTAAGTATAAATCAGCTGAATCAGTTTCGATCTATCTTATTTCATCTAAAAAAATGCGATATTTACTTGTAAGTTTTAATTTCCTTGAAAAGGGGAAGTAGAAAATGAAAGTTTTGCGATTCTACAATACATTCACACGGCAGAAAGATGATTTTCTGCCCATTGATCCGAAAAATGTGCGTTTATATGTATGCGGCCCTACTATTTATGATTACGCTCATATCGGCAACGCGCGTCCTGTCATTGTCTTTGATGTGCTTTATCGGCTGCTGCGTCGTGTTTACGGTGTATCTCATGTCCTGTATGCGCGTAATATTACTGATGTTGATGACAAAATTAGCGCTCGTGCTATGCGCGATTATCCTGATGTACCATTGAACAAAGCAATCCGTCGCTTAACATCGATAACAAATGCCCAATTTCAAGAAGATGTTACTGCCCTTGGCTGTCTTCAGCCTGACGCTCAACCCCGTGCAACCGAGCATCTTCCTGCAATGCGAACGATGATTGAACATTTGGTTGAGCAAGGGTATGCTTATAAGGCTGATGATCATGTTCTTTTTTCAGTTGCTAGTATGGGGGATAACCCACGTTATGGTGCGCTTTCCAGACGCTCTCCGGATGAGCTACTTGCTAGAGCTGGAGCACGTGTCAATGTTGCTTCTTATAAAAATGGTGAGATGGATTTTGTTCTCTGGAAGCCTTCAAAAAACGGGGAGCCGAGTTGGCTCTCTCCTGCAGGTATCGCTTTCAAGGGACGTCCTGGTTGGCATATTGAATGCTCAGCGATGTCGATGGCAAAGTTGTTGCAACCCTTTGGTGGTGGCCTGTCCTGTCATGATCCAATGGCCAATATTTTCGATATCCATGGTGGCGGCATCGACCTTGTCTTTCCACACCATGAGAATGAAATTGCCCAGAGTTGCTCAGCCTTTGGGACCAGCCGCATGGCGAACGTTTGGATGCATAATGGCTTTTTGCAAGTAGAAGGTCAGAAAATGTCCAAAAGCCTGGGGAATGTTATTACGATTCATAGAATACTTGGGGAAAAATTACCTCAATTTACAGAAGATGTTAACAGGAAAACGGGTGCAAGATGGTCAGGACTGGCAGCGCGTTTTTCTATGTTACAAACTCATTATCGCGACCCGATCAATTGGACACACCAGCGCTTTATTGAAGCATCAGCAGAGTTATATCGCTGGTACAAACTGTTACACGGCGTTGGGTTTGATGCTTCCATTAATACAAGTGCTGATAAGCCAGTACTTGATGCCTTAGCTGATGATCTTAATACATGGAATGCAATCACAATTCTGCGCCACTTTTACAAAAAACGCGATATCCGCTCTCTTGGAGAGGGCATGGTGCTTATGGGTCTTGTCAATCAGGCGATGGTTATTGACAAAAACACCTCATTATTTGTCAACAAGACAAGACATCCTGACAAAGGAGAGATTGATGTCTGCATCAATGAACGTCTAACAGCCATTCAAGCAAAGGACTGGCGGAGAGCCGATCAAATCCGTAATGCGTTGAGAAAAAAGGGTGTATTACTACAGGATAAAACCAATCCTGAAACTGGCGCAAGAATCACCACTTGGACTATGTTATGTCATACTGACTGAATGGCCCATGCGTGTATCATTTTCTGGACGACTAGTTGCAGAACAAGAGCACCTGATGGGTTTTATTGTGTTATTAGGAAAGCTCACAGTTATTAAAATGCTGAGGTAATGATGTTGGGTGTTTCTGCAGAAAATATGAGTTGCAATTTCCTGTGTTTACTTTATTTGATAATTCTCTTGACCGAAGAGTGAAGGTTTCAAAAAGTGTATTGTACCATCCATGGGGGTTCAAAAGTTGCCATGCTTCCTCAGAAGACAAGTATGATATGAAACAGGCATGCCGCATAGCCATACTCATTTTCGTTTTTGTTACCTGTATTTTTGGATATGAATCCTGGAGACGTGCGGGTCCGCTAGGTGATGCGTTCGTACTGGTCGATTCACGGGGAATGGCAGTCACAGAAGCCGATATTCGTGCGAAACCGGCAGTGGTTTTTTTTGGATACACGATGTGCCCTGATATATGCCCAACAACACTTTTTAACCTCAGCACCCAACTGGAGGCGCTTGGTTCTGAAGCAGACAAGATTGGTGTATGGTTTTTTACGGTTGATCCCGAACGTGATACACCACAACTTATGCATGATTATCTTTCAAATTTTTCAGATAAAATACGCGGCATCAGCGGTGACCCGCAGAAAGTCCATGCAGCAGTACGATCCTTCAATATTATTGCAGAAAAGGTTAACAATGAGAATGACTATTATACTTATGATCATACTGCAGCTGTGATACTATTAGAAAAAGGTGGTCGTTTAAAAGGAAAAATCCCTTATAAGGAAAACAATGAAGTTGCCATTGAGCAGTTGAGAAAACTTGCCGCAAGTGTAGATTAAGTCAAGTGTGGGACAGATCCTGATTCTATTGCTGAAATTGATAAAGCAATTTGCATGCTTTGAACTTACGCTTCATCTCAAATGGCTGGTAGATTTCTAATGTTCCAGTCATTTGAAATTGAAACAGAAGCAGGCCATGCATCTGGGCGTGTTGCAGAGTTGCGTGTTGCAATGGCTTGCCTGTCCCTTGACGGATTTCTGGTGCCACATACTGATGCATGTCAAGGCATATGGATCTCTCGGCAGCGACTGGGTTGGCTAACAGGGTTTACCGGTTCCACCGGGATTGCTCTCATTTTAAGAAATCAGGCCGTAATCTTCGTAGATGGGCGTTATTCTTTACAGATACGGCAGCAGACAGATTCAGCAGTGTTTTCTTACGAAAATCTTGTTACAACATCACCTGCAGCATGGCTGAAACAGCATACGACAGGATTAAAAATAGGTTTTGATCCCTGGCTGCATACTATCTCTGATGCACGTGCCTTGCGCGAAGGCCTTCAAGCAAACGATGGCCGCCTCATTGCTGTCAAAGAAAATCTCATTGATCTTATATGGAAGAACCAGCCAGAGCCGCCTTTGCACCCTGTTAGCATACAATCTACAGAATTAAGCGGTAAAACAGCAAAAGAAAAAATGGATGAAATTCGTAGAGCAATTACCGATGCTGAGTCAAAGGCGACCATCTTGACAGATCCCTCGTCCATTGCTTGGTGTTTCAATATCCGCGGGTCAGATATTGCCCATACGCCACTCCCTCTTTCTTGTGCTATTATTCCCGTACAAGGAAAGCCCGCATTGTTTATTGATAAACGCAAACTAAAGAAAAACGAAAAAAAATATCTGCAATCTCTGTGCACTATTCTACAGCCATCATTTTTTGAAGAGAATATAATATACCTCGCTAGAAATGTTAAAAACATTCTGTTAGACTCAACATTGATCGCAGAGAAGCTGCGCCTAATTATAGAAAAAGCTGGTGGACAAGTAAGAGAATATAGGGACCCAGTACAGCTATTGCGGGCGGTCAAAACACCGGCAGAGCTTGCCGGTGCACACCTCGCACATCAGCGTGACGGTGTGGCACTTGTGCGTTTTTTATCTTGGCTGAGTCGTCAGAACCCAGATATGCAGAGTGAAATCTCCACAACACAAAAGCTGGAAGAATTGCGATTGCAAACAGCAGAAGCGTTCGGATCTAGATTGGAAGATATCGCATTTGATACCATATCCAGTTCCGGTCCAAATAGTGCTATCATTCATTACCGAGTGAATGTACAAACGAACCGTTCTTTGAAAAACGGTGAGCTGTATCTTGTCGACTCAGGTGCACAGTACCGAGACGGCACTACAGATGTAACCAGAACCATTGCTATTGGCAAAGTGGGAGATGATGCAAAACGCTGTTTCACATTAGTTCTCAAAGGCATGATTGCTATATCTACTGCGCATTTCCCTTTGGGAACGCGTGGTCAGGATATAGATGCCTTAGCGCGTATCGCTCTCTGGAAAAATGGGTTTGACTATGCGCATAGCACTGGCCACGGTGTCGGAGCCTTTCTTGCTGTGCATGAGGGACCGCAAAGCATATCGCGATACAGTACACAGATATTATTGCCTCATATGATCTTGTCAAACGAACCGGGTTATTATCGGAAAAGTAGTTTCGGTATCCGGATTGAAAATCTATTAGCAGTAAAAATCGCAGCAATTCCTGAAGGTGGAGAACTACCAATGCTCAGCTTTGAAACACTCACCTTGTGCCCGATTGACAAACATCTAATCTTACCTGCACTCTTAACAAAAGAAGAACGCGATTGGTTAAACAACTATCATGATGCGGTTTACAAAAAAACGGTCTCCTTTCTTGATCCAGCTGATCAAGAATGGCTTATCGATGCGACAGCGCCTATTTAGGTGATCTTCAGAGGCGGTCAGCAGATGACGATCAGTGGTAAAAATGCCTTCCAAAAAATAGATAGCGGGCTGAGATAGTGAATGTGTGTGTGTCAAAATTCTTACGGAACTCAAATTCATCTCTAGCTAAGGTACAATTTCCTGATAAGAGTGAACCACTGATCTTCATCAATTATTTCGATTCCTAACTCTCTTGCCTTTTTCAGTTTTAATCCCGCACACTGCCCAGCCACAATAAGATCAGTGTTTTTAGAAACAGAAGAAGTAATTTTAGCACCGAACCGCTCAGCCATGTTTTTTACCTCATAGCGTGAAAGACGCTCCAGACTGCCTGTAAAGACGATACGTTTCCCGAATATAGGTGATGAAAAGGAAAAAGATGGGTTCTCTTCATCAAGAACGGTCACCTCTTTTAAAAGCTGCGCCAAGACCTTGATATTCTGCACTTCATTATAAAAATTGATCACAGATTCAGCAACAACAGTGCCAATGCCATCTATATTTATCATATCCTGCCATGCTTGATTACCTTGATCGGGACCTTTTGCTGACTGTGCGATATTCATAAACGCGGTATAACTCGTATAGTGACGGGCAAACCGTCGTGCAGTCATTTCTCCGACATGAGGAATACCCAGGGCAAACAGAAAACGACTAAACATAATTTGACGGCGAATATTGATCGCGTTGTACAGATTCCTGATAGCTGTTTCCCCAAAGCCTTTCATATTCTCAAGCTTAATCGATGAGTTTCTCTGTCTTTTTTCTAGAGTAAAAATATCAGCTGGTGAATGAATCATGAGAGAATCATCTCTGGCGCAGAAGAAAAAATTAATTCGCTCTATACCTAATCCTTCAATGTCAAATGCATTGCGCGAAACAAAATGACAGATACGTTCCACCACCTGTGCTGGGCATACAAGACCGCCTGTGCAACGGTATACGGCTTCCCCTGCCCTGCGAATTGCATGGCTGTTGCAGGCAGGACAGACATGTGGAAACTGGTAAGGAGTAGCGCCACATTTCCGTCTTTCTAGAAGAATATCAAGAACTTGTGGAACCACATCTCCTGCCCGTCGAATGACGATGGTATCACCAATACGGATATCCCCGTTTTTACGGATAGGAATCCCCTCTGCACTGATACCACGGATATAGTCCTCATTATGTAGGGTCGCGTTAGTGACAACAACACCGCCGACTGTGACAGGTATGAGCCGTGCTACAGGAGTTAACACACCTGTCCGCCCAACCTGAATATCAATATTACGCAAAATGGTGATAGCTTTTTCCGATGGAAATTTATAGGCTATTGCCCAGCGTGGTGCACGTGAGACGCACCCAAGCCTATGCTGCAAGGCAAGGGAATTAAGCTTATAAACGACACCATCAATATCATATCCGAGCGTACAACGCTTCTTTTCAAGATCATGATAATAGAGTATGAGTTCTTCAACATCGTAAAAAAGTTTTGTGAGTGGATTGATAATAAAACCATAATAGCAAAAGCGTTCGATCATATCTAGATGAGTGTCTGCAGGCATTTCACTGATTTCACCCCAGCTGTAAGCAAAAAATTTCAGTGCTCGATTGGCCGTAACTGAAGCATCAATCTGGCGCAAAGAACCAGCCGCTGCATTGCGCGGGTTGGCGAAACACGGACAGCCTGTCAGCTCTCTTTGCTCATTCAAAATAGCGAAATCTTGATGAGCCATATAGATCTCACCACGTACTTCAAGCACTTTTGGTGGCTTACCATGAAGAACGATGGGGATATCAGAAACTGTGCGAGCATTAGCTGTAACATTTTCCCCAACCATGCCATTTCCACGCGTAGCGGCCTTTACAAGGACGCCGTCTTCGTAGCGCAGAGCAAGAGATAGACCATCGATCTTTGGCTCTGCAATAATTTCCTGTGGATAATCTATAGATAAGCATAGAAAACGGCGAGCACGCTCAAAAAAATTGTATACATCTTGACAGTTAAATGCATTGCTGAGTGAAAGCATCGCAGTGTGATGTACTGTTGTTTCAAACCTTTTAGAGGCAGGTGCTCCAACTTTGTGTGATGGGGAGTCTTTTCGTATCAGTTCTGGGAAACGTTCTTCGATTGCCAGGTTGCGTTTCCGCAAGAGATCATAGTCCGCATCAGATATTGCTGGGTTGTCCTGTGTGTTGTAACGATGATCATGATAGGCAATCTCTTTTGCCAGCCATTTGAGTTCCCTGGCAGCATCCATACAAGTTAAGTGATCAATTGGGATTCTAGCCATGAATATTATACTCCAAAATTCGGGGCGGCTCATACTAACAGATATGCATGTTTTTAATCAGTGCGGCCACTCGAATGAACGACCAGGGCAATCAAAAATATATATTTTTTGCTGAACACCAGTTTTTTGTTACAATCGGTTGATACTGGCTAATACCCTGTTTTATATGTGTATTATTTCCAGTCTCTCAGCAAACTGCAGAAGAAATCATAAGTGGAAAAGGCATTTGAGTGGAATAGAACATCACAAAGCAGTGAATTTATATCATATCCAGCAGCAGAAAACACGGTTTTGGATTATCATCTCTGGCATTCTTCTTCTACTTAGCACTGCAGGCCTTGTGATTTTTTCCTTGCGTGGTACGATGGATTTTTTTCGCACACCTTCAGAGATCACTGAAGATGACATGAGATGGAAAACGCGAATCCGACTTGGCGGGTATGTCAAAGAAGGAATGATAAAACGCGCAGGCACTGGAGTGCGCTTCCACATAGCCGATTTACAAAATTGCATTGAAGTATATTTTAATGGCGTTTTGCCAGATCTTTTCCGCGAAGGGCAAGGCGTTATTGCCGAAGGCTTTTTTGATGAAAACGGTGTTTTCATGGCTGTACGTGTTCTTGCAAAACATGATGAAAAATATGCACCAAAAGTATTCCAGTAGATGACAAGACACAGGGATCATGAGAGGCTTATCTAAAGCGTGTTTGTTGAACTTGGACATTTTTTATTGATTCTCGCTCTTGCCCTTAGCCTGTATCAGGCTATTGTCCCGCTTGCTGGTGTTTTCTTCAATGATAGCAGATCCGTGGCAACAGCTCGTCCTGTTGCTGGACTTATTTTTATTCTTGTCGCTCTTTCATTTTGTGTATTAATTCACGCGTATATCATATCCGATTTTTCTGTTCTGAATGTTGTACTGAATTCGCACTCGGAGCAACCATTACTTTTCAAGATAAGCGGCGTATGGGGAAATCATGAGGGATCCATGCTCCTATGGGTTCTGATTTTGACATTTTTTAGCGCTATTTTTGCTTTTTTTAGCAAGAATCTACCAAGAAATCTTGGAGCATTGGTTTTAGTCTGCCAGAGCTTTATTGCTGTAGCATTTCTAGCTTTTATTCTTTTTACATCTAATCCCTTCCAGCGTCTTGAGCCACCAGGGCTTCAGGGCAGGGATCTCAATCCGATCTTGCAGGATATAGGGCTTTCTTTGCATCCACCGATGCTATACCTGGGTTATGTTGGTTTTTCCATTTGCTTTTCTTTCGCTGTTGCCACCTTGTTAGATGGCTGTGTTGATGCTTGTTTTGGACGCTTGGTACGGCTATGGGCTGTGATCTCTTGGATTTTTCTTACCGGTGGTATTACAATGGGATCTTATTGGGCTTATTATGAGCTTGGTTGGGGCGGATATTGGTTTTGGGATCCAGTTGAAAACGCATCGCTTATGCCTTGGCTTTCCGGCGTAGCACTGCTGCATTCTGCTATTGTGCTGGAAAAGCGCTCTTCTTTGAAGATTTGGACTGTATTATTGGCAATAATAACGTTTTCCTTGTCTCTTTTAGGAACTTTTCTTGTCCGCTCAGGTATTTTGATATCAGTTCACAATTTTGCCGTCGATTCCATGCGTGGTATTGTCATTCTTTGTATTCTCGCATTTTTTATTGGTGGTGCGCTTTTACTGTTTGCTTTTCGGGCGCCGATGATTAGAAACAGCGGTTTATTCCACCCCATATCACGTGAGGGGGCGATTATTTTCAATAATATGTTTCTAATGACAACTGTAGCAACAGTACTGATCGGGACACTTTATCCGCTTTTACTGGAAGTCTTGACAGGCACAAAGATTTCGGTCGGTGCGCCATTTTTCAATTGGACATTTTGTCCTCTGATGTTACCGCTGCTGCTGATAGTCCCTTTTGGGCCTTTGCTAACCTGGAAAAGAGGCGATATTGCTATTGCTGCAGAAAGGCTTTTGTTGAGTTTTGCAGTAGCATTGGCGGTATTGGCATTTGTGCTGTATATCACCGAGGGCCAAATGGTTCTTGCCGCAGCGGGCTTTGGTCTTGCTTTCTGGGTTATTGTTGGTGCGTTGACAGACATTTTTATCAGAACAGGGATACCCGGGACATGCTGGACTCTCCGATGGAAAAGATTCAGGCAATTGCCAGGTGCTTTTTGGGGAACAGCATTTGCTCATGTGGGGCTTGGAATTACACTGTTCGGCATGATTGCCGTCACCACTTTCGGTGAAGAATATACTATCAATATAAAAAAAGGAGATAGTATTGCCATTGCAGGTCGAAAAATAAACTTTGATGGATATGAGGTTTACAACGGACCAAACTATGATGAACATCGTTTGCATTTCACTCTGACTGAGGAAAACCATCAGATTGGTCATGTGATGACATCCAGACGATTTTTTCCATCTCAGTCTGTGCAGACAACAGAAACGGGGTTATTATGGGATGGCTTATCACAATATTACATAGTGCCTGGAGATTATATAGATAACAATGGTATGATTATCCATATATGGTGGAAACCACAGGTTTTGTGCATTTGGCTAGGCGGATTTTTTATGATGGCAGGTGGCGTTTTTTCGCTAACAGATAAGCGTTTTCGTATAGGAGTGCTGAAAAGGAAAAGACAAAGAGTATACAACAGGAGCTTGAAATGAATAGGATGATACGTTTTCTTTTTCATTCTTTTTTTTTCTTTTTGTTTTTTTCGGATTCAGCACATCAGCATGTACTTTATTCCCCTATGAGACGGACCATGAACATGAACTAGAAATGCGGGCGCGGGCTATTGCATTACAATTGCGTTGTCTTGTCTGCCGTAATGAAACAATTAGTTCTTCTCAAGCGGCTCTGGCGCGTGATCTGCGTCTTCTTATCCGTGAACTGTTATGTTCTGGTAACAGTGATAAGCAGATTATAGATTTTATTGTTGAGCGTTATGGTGAGTACATTTTACTGCAGCCACCCTTTGAGGGTCCGGCACTTATTTTATGGTTTTTTCCATTGTTTGTTCTCATATCGTCTATAGTATACCTAATCTTGGCCGTGAAAGTTAGAAAAAGTGATACTTTGCCCTTATTGACACAGAAGGAAACAGAAAGAATCAAAATATTGATGCAGGATTGCAATAGCAGGTAAGGATTCAGTGAATTCTTTATGATGTCGATAAATTCTTAAAGATTTTTAATGTAATGGAAACTGGATTGTAAGGTTTTATGACGTATTCTATATGTCGAACAGTGTTCTGTGATATAAATTGTTTCCGGGTACTCACAGGTACAGATCATCGGGTTTCTGTCCCGTCATGGAGTGGTTTCAATGGGAATACCTTTTTATAATTTTTTTAGCAGGCAGCTGCTTATTCCAATAAGTCTTTCGGTTGCCCTGCCGGGAACAATGACAATATGGAGTGCAGATGGTTTTATATCACGAGCCAAAGCATCAGCTGTTTATGTGAAAGGGCCACAGATTCCAGGTTTTGCTGATGTGGTTAATCAAGTCAAACCGGCTGTAGTATCTGTTCAGGTAAAAAGCAATATTCGTGAACAAACAGGAACGATGGGCAGTTTTTTTGGCGGTTCTGGGATTGATCAATTACCTGATAACCATCCGTTCAAGCGATTTTTTCGTGAATTTGAGGCACGGCCTGAATTTCGCTATCGTGGTAAAAAAGAGCGCATAAGGCCGGTTGCACAGGGATCAGGATTTTTTACTTCTGAAGATGGTTATATCGTCACGAATAACCATGTTGTTGCCGAGGGTACATCTTATATCATTGTGATGGATGATGGCACAGAGCTTGAGGCAAAACTTGTTGGCACTGATCAGCGTACCGATCTTGCAGTACTGAAGATTCACAATGATGCAAAGCATAAATTCACCTATGTTGACTTTGCTGATGATAATGAGGTGTATATCGGAGATTGGGTTGTAGCTGTTGGGAATCCTTTTGGTTTGGGTGGAACAGTAACAGCCGGTATTGTCTCTGCTCGCGGACGAGATATTGGGGCAGGTGTTTATGATGATTTTATTCAGATTGATGCCGCTGTTAATCGTGGGAATTCCGGGGGACCAACCTTTAATCTTCATGGCCAGGTTGTCGGGATCAATACAGCTATTTTTTCACCATCGGGCGGCAGTGTTGGCATCGCCTTTTCTATTCCTGCTTCAACGGCTAAACAGGTTGTGCGTCAATTGATTGATAAAGGAGTGGTTGAGCGTGGTTGGCTTGGTGTGCAGATCCAGCCAGTGACAAAGGAAATCGCTGAGTCCGTTGGGCTGCAAGAGCCGAAAGGAGCAATGATTGCCGATCCAATGGATGGCCCAGCAGCAAAGGCAGGGATCAGGGCGGGGAATGTAATTGTTTCTGTCAATGGGACTACAATTGCTGATGCACGTGATCTTGCCCGTAGAATTGCGTCTATTAAACCAGGGGATATGGTCAAGCTTGGTGTTTGGCGCAATGGTAAAAAAGATGAATTAAAGGTCAAGGTTGCTGCCATGCCTGATCAGAAGAAAAATCTTGTCAATGCTGATGTTTCATCTGAGGATGCTAATTCTCTTGAGGATTATGGTCTGACTGTGACTCCTGCTGAGGATAGTAAGGGTGTTGTTGTGACCAATGTTGATCTTGAAAGCGATGCGGCTGATAAGGGTCTTCGCCCGGGTGATATCATTCGCACGGTTAACAACAAGCCTGTTGTCAATGCTGCTGATATAGTAGCTGCTATTAATGCAGCAGTCAAAGAGGGACGTAGTGCGATTCTGATGCAGGTTGAAACTAATGAACAAAATCACTTTGTTGCCTTGTCTATACAGGGAACACAGAATGGAAAGTAACCATTACTAATTGGCGATAGATTCATGATAATAGTAGGACGCTGGCTCATACAGGCGTCGTGACGCCTCCCATCTTCCTATTTGCTCAGAAGATAAATGTTGACGCTTTTGGTGAAACAGATTTTTGGTCATTAGATAGCGAGAGGATTCTCATCTTCCTTCAATCCAGTTGATCGAAAATATGGAGTTTATGTGTCGTCTCAATTCCTGTTTCTTCCTGGAAATGAGATAACGATCGCATCCAATGAGATATAATGATGCTTTTTATCCTGTGACTGTAAACAGGATGCTTGGTTCAAAGATTTCTTTTCTAAAATTTTTTTTTAAGAAGACGGTCTATTGCGCTCTTTGTATGCGCTCGTTATAAAGCTGCATTCACATCGACTCAAGGTGGGGTATAGCCAAGTGGTAAGGCAGCGGTTTTTGGTACCGCCATTCCCTGGTTCGAATCCAGGTACCCCAGCCATTATTCCAATCATGTCATGGTGTTTTCACAATTGCGAGATTTCTAATATGCATGTAAACACGTATTGTATTATATGTAAAGGAAAAAAGCCCCTTTATAGGGTCAAACTTCTCAAGCGTATAGTATAGTTTCTATCCTGCTGCTGACTCTTGCCAAGGCCAGCATCTGATGACCGAGACATATACCGAACAGTGGAAGGCCGCTTTTAAAAAGCTCGGCAATAACTGGAACTGCATTTCTGTTGCAAGAGACGAGAGCACAAGCAGCTAGTCAATAGTCGTTTTAGACAGAAAAGCCCTACGGGTTTTGCACATAGCAGTCAGTAGTCACGTCACTCACTCATGGTCTACAAAAAATAGTTTCAGCTTATCTAAAATTGTTATATGCTTTTGAGGCTCATTATGAAACCATGGCCGTTGCTGATAACGGTTTTTTTGTGTAAGGGATGATCTCATGACTCTGACAGTATCAGATTCTGCAGCGAAGCGTATTTCCGCAATTCTGGCGTCTAAACCGGGTCAATATGCCCTACGCATCTCTGTCAAGGGTGGAGGCTGTTCCGGTTTTTTTTATCAATACAGCTTGGTTGGAACACAAAATGATGATGACTTCGTTCTTGAGAAGGATGGTGCTCGTATCTTGATTGACTCTGTCTCCTTTCCTTTCATGGATGGAGCTGAAGTAAATTTTGTGGATAACCTGGTAGGGCAAGCATTTAAAGTAAGCAATCCTAATGCCGTTTCCTCATGTGGCTGTGGGGACAGCTTTTCCATGAATATTTTTTAGGGGGAAAACTATTTTTTCAATAGCTTTTCCTGTCATCATGCCCGGAAAGAAATCCTATCATCTGTTTAGAATTATTGGTGCTCTCCTTGCATTATTTTTTCTGTGCGCTGCGTATTCTTATGCACGGAGAATAGATACAATGCTCTTGCCATGGATAGGACAAAGGGTCCATCGTTCAGAAGAACCGCCTGATATGATCAGTGCTATCCTTCAGCTTGAGGCTCGTATGATAAAAGATGGCCCCATCATTAAAAATGGCATTGTCTGGCATGTTTTTTCTCATAACGCCAATTCTCCTGATGATGCACTATCCCTCATAGTTCACTCAGTGGAGAGTTCTGCAAGATTGATTTTAGCGCCAGGTGATTATCTTGTGCATGCAGCATTTGGAAGAATTGGTCTTACTAAGCATATTATTCTGAAAGCCGGTCAGATGCTTTCTGAGACGATTATTTTAAATGCCGGTGGCATAAAACTAAATGCGGGACTACCAGATGGTCCAATCAATAAAAATCGACTTACATTTTCAATCTATTGCGGGACCGCTGAAAGTAATGAGCAAGTTCTGATCATGCAGAATATTAAGTCGGGAAAAATTGTGCGTCTAACCGCTGGTATCTATAATATTGTCTCCAATTACGGCATAGATAATGCTGTTGTGCGTTCTGATATACAAGTAGAAGCAGGAAAGCTTCTTGAAGCTGTCATGCAACATCATGCAGCACAGATAACACTGAAACTTGTGCGCCAGAATGGCGGAGAAGCCCTTGCGGATACACACTGGGCTATTATTAATGATTCTGGTGATATCGTCCGTGAAATTGCCAATGCCTACGCTTCTCTAATACTAGTTGAGGGCGATTATGTTGCCGTAGCAAAGAACAAGGACCAGATTTATCAGAAAGAGTTTTCTGTTTCATCCGGTAGAGATGAAGAAATAGAGATTCTAACTGTTCCAAAAAATATAGCCTACAAGTGAAAAAATCATTCCAACCCGACTGCCAACCAATCATCTCATGGAAATCATTATGAATGTCTTCTTCGAATTTGAACAGCGAATCAAAAAGATTCTACATTCCTTAAACATTAAGGAAAAAGAAGAACTGGAGAATGATCTTCCTCGTATTTTTGTAGAATCATCTAGAAAATCGGTACATGGGGAGCTGGTCACTAACGTGGCAATGGTTTTAGCAAAGACCATCGGTGAGAATCCACTGAATCTCGCAGACCGTATCGCTGTTCATTTACATAGAGATAATGATATTATATCTGTTGAGGTTGCTCGACCGGGATTTATCAATCTGCGTTTGACAGAGAGGTTTTGGCTTAGAACACTTTGTGATATGATCTGTCACGGCACGGATTACGGACGATCGGATGTTGGTAAAAACATTAGAGTCAATGTGGAATATGTGTCTGCAAATCCAACAGGGCCTCTGCATATCGGCCATGGTCGTGGAGCAGTAATCGGTGATGTTCTTTCTAATCTTCTACGATTTGCTGGCTATGACGTTACCAAAGAATATTACATCAATGATGCAGGAAAACAGGTGGATGTCTTGGCACAATCTGTACTTTTACGTTACCGTGAAGCTCTTGGTGAAGAAATAGAGATTCCTGCAGGGTTTTACCCTGGTGATTACCTTATTCCTGTCAGTAAGATGTTGATTGATGAGTTCGGTGGCAGACTGTTGTTGCTGGATGAAGATCAGGTGTTACCTATTGTCAAGGAGCGTGCCATTAGCGCGATGATGCATCTGATCTGTCGTGATCTTGCGATGCTTAATATTCATCATGATCTGTTTTTTTCCGAGTGTGCACTGTATGTTGATCATGGAAAAGCAATTCGTGATGCGATTGACAACTTGGCATTCCGCGGGCACATTTACAGCGGAAAGTTGCCACCGCCAAAGGGTCAGATGTTCGACGCTTGGGAAGACCGAGAACAGACCTTGTTACGCTCGACGGCTGTCGGTGATGATATGGATCGTCCACTCACAAAATCCGATGGATCCTATACATATTTTGCCGCTGATATAGCCTATTTCAAGAACAAATATGATCGGGGCTTCCAAGAAATTATCTATGTTTTAGGGGCAGATCATAGTGGATATGTCAAACGTCTGCAGGCTGTTGCCAAAGCTGTGTCAGATAGCCATGTTAAACTGCAAGTGCTTTTGTGTCAGCTTGTCAGACTGTATCGCGATGGTGAGCCAGTACGTATGGGGAAACGAACAGGGCATTTCATATCCTTACGTGAGGTAGTCAGTGAAGTGGGATGTGATCCGGTACGTTTTATGATGCTCTATCGCAAATACGACGCACCTTTGGACTTTGATTTTGCAAAGGTAACGGAACAGTCTAGAGATAATCCAGTTTTCTACGTGCAGTATGCAAATGCACGTTGTCATTCAATTTTTCGGCAAGCTTGCAAAACGATGCAAATTGGAGAACTGAATCGGAATGATTTCATTACACATGTTGGTAGGCTTGGTGATGAAAGTGAATTATTGCTTATCCGTAAGCTGGCAGAATATCCGCGTTTAATAGAAACAGCTGCTATGAATCAGGAGCCGCATCGCCTGGCATTTTATCTGTATGATCTCGCTAGTATGTTTCACGCGCATTGGAACAAGGGCAATGAAGATTTAGCTTTGCGCTTTATTCATCTGACAGATCAGGGCTTGACTCTTGCACGATTAGGCTTAGTGCAGGCAGTAGCAGATGTTATTACATCTGGGCTTTCTATTATTGGTGTCGAAGCACCGGATGAAATGCGCAATTGATGACAATATGATTGATGAATCTTTTCTGCGCAGTAAAAGGATCAGGCTATAGAGGAGAAAGATGACCAGATGGACTTTAGTCGTGATACAAATATATTCGCAGCAGAGTTCAACATGGGGGTGATCCTGGAGATGATGCAGTTGTTTAGGAAACGATCTACAGAGGAGTTTTTCGAAAAACATAGCAAATCTAGTGAGACATTTCATTCTTCTTATTCTTCGCTGAGCAGCAAGACTACTAGTGCATCAAGCCAGTCAGAAGATGTAGAGACGGACTTTATGGACAGAGTAGATGGGAATAATTTTCCAAAGAAGGAGCTTCAGACTGGCAACTTTAATGCAGGTGAAGTATCATGGCCCAAGTCGCAGCAAGAAGTAGATGGAGGAGCTATTGCGCAAAATCCGAATCCGATCGTGCATGCATATGATGAAGATCTCCCAAGTCAGGACGTTTTGCAGGGCGCTTTTTTTTCTGTTGGCCATGATGTTGATCAAAACATTATTGGAGGGTTAGGTGTAACTGCCAGGAAAGATATTTCTGGCACCACAATTTTCGACGATTTTTTTCTTAATATACTACAGATAAAAAATTTTGAGCAATCGGATTATGAAAATTGTAATAATGCAGCAACTTATAGAGAAAAGATCGCGGTTCTGGAGGAAAACAGACAAGAAGAATTGATTTATGAAGGAGAAGACATTTATTTTTATGCGGATGATCAGACTCCTATTAATACTGTTGCAGTATCACCGGAAAATGGTGTGATGAATGCTGACAAGCTGCAGACATGCTATCACCGACAGGAATTACATAACCACCAGCATACGAGGACACAGGAAAGCCTGCATGGTAGGCGAATTTCGGTAGAACAATCAGATTTGAACGCAATAAATTATTCTTGCACTGAACCACCTGTTGGATTGGGGGAAACTGTTGTTCAGATTAGTTGTGAAGAAGAAATTGCGCAGAAGGTCGTTAGTGTTCTGGATCAGGAATTTGCTGATGCCGAAGAGGAAGATTATTTTCCCACACCGGAACATGCTTCTCATATGGGACTTCCTAGAGAGGGACTTCTTGATATAGCGTCGGAGACACCAATAGCATTGGTAGATGACAAGAAACAACGCGGGTATAAGTTTTTTTATAGCATGATGACTCTGGTGGCACTTATTGCTTTAGGTGTTGGTGGTTACTTCCATAGCCATAGGGGTGAGCAGGGGAAGAAGCCCGCAATTATTTATGCAAAACAGGAAGAGATAAAAGTGAAACCGGAAAATCCAGCGGCAAATCTACTTGAACTTGATTCCCAGTGGCCGGCAGTTTATAATCATGTCGAGGGCAATGTATCAGATAAAGTAGAGCAAAAAAAGCTCATTGATAGGACAGAGATTCCGATTGATCTTCTCGATAAACCTTACAAACAGAGGGGAGCGAATATTCTCACGCCTGATACAACGGCTACTGCTACACAGGGTCAGCAGACTATTTTGACGCGAAACAAATTGGATAGAGAAAAGGATGTAAAGGATGTTATGCCGTTGACTGTTCTCCCTGACAAGCTTGAAGTTCCTTTTCAAATTGCTATGCAAAGAATGCCAATTCACCAATCCCACGTACAGAAGACAGCTGAGACAGGTGATGATGGTACCATGATGTCAAATGATTTTTATGTGCAGATTTCTTCACAGTTGTCACAAGAAGCGGCCCAGCAATCAGCTACAGAGGCAAGACGCCGCTTTAGCAGTCTCATTGACAGCAATGATATTGTGATTGTTCCTGCTGTGATTCCCAATCGTGGCACACATTATCGAGTGCGTATACCTATTGGTGAACGTAAGACTGCAGTGCAGTTATGCGAGCAATATAAACAAGCTGGAGGAAATTGTTTTGTTGGACGAGGAACAGAGAATCAGGTTTCTCATTTGCAGCGAAAGAACTAAAAACTATATATGCCACTGACATATACGCATGCGTCAATAAATGATACTTCATTGAGTGGTTTCAGTAGAGTCCATCCATATGGTGGGCATGACAGGAATTGAACCTGCGCCCCCTACGATGTCAACGTAGTGCTCTTCCGCTGAGCTACACGCCCATTGAATCTTCTTAATAAGGATCATCATACATAGCATCTGATAAAGGTCAACAGATGATTTCAGAAAATGATGACTAAAAGAGTTTCTTTGCCCTATTATTCTATAATACAATATCCGCAATTTCCAAGAACATTTTTGGGATATGCTTTTCTATACCATATTCATGTTAGAATCAGTCTTGGAATGCAAGTACTTTGGATATCTGTTTGGAAGTTCCCCGGTAAGACGGTGGTCAACATATGATGCGCATTCCTCAACCAATTTATTGATTTGACCAGTAAAGAAATGATTCACACCATCAAGAGTTTTCTGGGTAATAGTGATACTCTTTTGGGTTTTGAGCTTATCAACCAGTGCTTGAACATCCCTGGCAGGAGAGACTTTGTCTCTGTTGCCATGGATTATCAACCCTGAGGATGGGCAGGGAGCGAGAAATGAGAAATCATAAATATTAGGTTGAGGTGCGACAGAGATAAATGCTTCGATTTCAGGTCGGCGCATCAAGAGCTGCATGCCGATCCATGCTCCGAAGGAATAACCGGTCACCCAACATTTCTTCGAATGTGGATGCAGTGTCTGGACCCAGTCGAGCGCTGCAGCTGCATCTGATAATTCACCAATACCGTGATCAAATTCACCTTGGCTACGCCCAATACCTCTGAAATTAAAGCGCAGAGTTGTAAAATTCCGTTGCTGAAAGAGATAAAATAGATCATAAATGATCTTGTTATTCATTGTCCCACCGAACTGTGGATGAGGGTGAAGAACGATAGCAATCGGTGCATTTTTCTCCGATGAGGGTTGGTAACGTCCCTCAAGACGTCCAGCTGGACCATTAAAAATCACTTCAGGCATTCAGTGCTCCACAATTTTTGTATTTTTTCCGATACTGCAAGTATCAGCAACCTTGACGCTGCAGTACTCAATATGTAAGTCTCTAACAGAGAGACCTTTTCTTTTATCAAAAGAATAATTTTTTTTCGAATGTTATTTCAAGGGAAATGGATATGCTGAACGGTCGTATGTTCAGGAAAGTACAAGTAGGGTACAGTGGGGCGGAAATTTTGCATGTTATCAGCTAACTTTTAGATATGAAGCGCATTTATCTTGATTATAATTCAACGACTCCTCTAACCGCAAACGCGCGCGAGCGTCTTGTTTCAACGCTGGAAAGTTTCGGGAATCCTTCATCAGTTCACGCTGAAGGACGGGTCGCTAAGGCTATTATACAAAAGGCTCGGAGAGAAATTGCTGCTCTTGTTGTTGCTGATCCAGCTAATATCGTATTTACATCCGGAGCAACCGAAGCGATCATGACTCTTCTGACTCCGCATTATTTTATAGGTCGTTCACCACTGTTTATGTCACATCTTTATTTTTCTGCTACAGAACATCCATGTGTCACTAGCAGAGGTCGGTTCCCGGTACAAATGAGTACTGTTGTTCCTGTTGACAGGAATGGTGTGGTTCAGCCAGATTGTTTGCGAGAAATATTGAGGAAGCATGACAGAAGCAAAGGTTTGCCATTGGTTGCCATTCAGTATGCAAACCATGAAACAGGTATCATCCAACCTATAACGGCTTTGAGTAAGATTGTTAAGGAAGCAGCAGGGCTTTTCATTGTTGATGTAGTACAAGCAGTCGCAAGAGAAAAACTTGATATGACAAAAAAGTGCGGTGACTTTTTTCTCCTTTCTGCTCATAAGATTGGCGGACCAAAAGGTATCGGAGCTTTTATCGCTACCGGAGAAACTATTCGACCAGAACCTTTATTAACTGGTGGTGGACAGGAAAAGGGGTTACGTGCTGGAACAGAGGCAGTATCACTCATCGCATCTTTTGGTGCTGCTGCTGCCTCCTGTGTGATTCAGTGCTTGCATGAAGGCGAACGACTGGTCAATTTGCAGAAAAAATTGGAAGAGGGATTAAAGGAAATTCTGCCAAGCATTCTTATTTACGGTAGTGGTACTATGCGTCTGCCGAACACGACTTTTTTTTCAGCGCCTGGTATTAAGGCTGAATCTATGCAGATTGCCTTTGACCTCGCAGGTATTGCTGTTTCTGCGGGTGCAGCTTGTTCATCTGGGAAAATAGATTCCAGTCCAGTTTTACAGGCAATGGGGATCGCAAATTCGAATGGAGCGATCAGAGTTTCAACAGGTCAGAATACACGGCTCAGCGATATTAAGCAGTTTCTTAAAGTATTCGAAACGATTATTGCACGGACAAAACAATCGCACTTGAAATATAGTTGAGAATTATTCTAGCATGAAGCTGGAGTTATTTCATCAAATAGTATGGGTGATTGGGTATCATAGAGTGCTAGACCTCGCTAGAGGTTTTTGTGGAAATGGAGAGTGTAAATGCCCGTTGCGCCGGAAACGATACGTCAGGTGCGTGAGATTGACGTTGATCAGTATCGATATGGTTTTGAAACAAAGATTGAGACTGAAAAAGCCCCAAAGGGCTTGAGCGAAGATATTGTCCGTTATATTTCCAGATTCAAGGAGGAACCGGAATGGATGCTGCAATGGCGGCTTAAGGCTTATCGCCGTTGGTTAAATATGAATGAACCCAGATGGGCGCGGCTACGATATCCGAAGATTTCTTTTCAGGATTACTATTATTATGCAGCCCCGAAGAACAAAGACCAGAAAGGACCAAAATCCCTTGCCGAAGTGGATTCAGTACTTTTGGAAACTTATGAAAAGCTTGGGATTCCCTTGAGAGAGCAGGAGATTTTAGCTGGTGTGCATCAGCAGAATGAACAGGGCCGTGTTGCTGTTGATGCTGTCTTTGATTCTGTTTCTATTATAACGACCTTTAAGGAAGAACTGGCTCGGTCTAATGTTATATTCTGTTCTATATCAGAGGCTATTAGGGAGCATCCTGGGCTTGTTAAAGAATATATCGGTTCTGTTGTACCTATGACAGATAATTTTTATTCTACGCTGAATTCAGCCGTTTTCACAGATGGGTCTTTTGTCTATATCCCTAAAGGGGTACGGTGTCCCATGGAACTTTCAACCTATTTCCGCATTAATGAACGCAACACGGGGCAATTTGAGCGTACATTGATTATTGCAGACGAGGGCGCATACGTATCCTATCTTGAGGGATGTACAGCCCCGCAGCGCGATGAAAATCAGCTGCATGCGGCTGTAGTGGAACTTGTTGCTCTGAAAAATGCTGAAATTAAATATTCAACAGTGCAGAACTGGTATCCTGGTGATAAGGAAGGTAAAGGTGGCATTTACAATTTTGTGACAAAACGCGGCGACTGTCGAGGGGAGAATTCTAGGATTTCTTGGACCCAGGTTGAAACTGGTTCAGCTATTACATGGAAATATCCTTCATGTCTGCTTAGAGGCGATTATTCGTGTGGTGAATTCTATTCCATTGCCGTATCTAATGGCTATCAGCAGATAGATTCAGGTACAAAAATGATTCATCTTGGTAAGAAGACGTCAAGTCGGATTATCTCCAAGGGTATTTCTTCTGGCTTTTCAAGCAATACCTATCGTGGTCAGGTGACAGTGCATCGTAATGCAGCCAATGCGCGTAACTTTACACGATGTGACAGTCTTCTAATCGGGCATGACTGTGGTGCTCATACGATACCCTATGTTGAAGCGAAAAACTGCACTGCTCAACTTGAACATGAAGCAACCACATCAAGGATATCCGAAGATCAGCTGTTTTATGTCATGCAGCGCGGTCTTCCGGAAGAGGAAGCAATTGCACTGATTGTCAACGGTTTTGTAAAGGAAGTCATTCAAAAATTGCCAATGGAATTTGCCGTGGAGGCACAGAAGCTTATTGGTATCAGCCTGGAAGGTAGTATCGGTTAGTTGCTTCTTTTCGCGTGCGGATTTCTTTAAATTTGCGTCTGATAACAGACAGACGGGATAGAAGTAGATGTTAGAAATAAAAAATCTTCATACTAAGATTGCAGGCACTGGCATGGAAATTCTTCGCGGTCTTAATCTTACGATTCAGAATACTGAGATTGCAGCAGTCATGGGACCAAACGGTTCTGGAAAATCCACACTTTCCCATGTCATAGCTGGCCGAAAAGGCTATGAAATAACAGCCGGTGATATTCTCTATAACGGACAATCTATTTTGGCCATGGATGCCGCTGAACGTGCCGCTCTCGGCATTTTTCTTGCATTCCAGTATCCTATGGAAATATCTGGTATCGCTACAATGGAATTCCTGAAGGTTGCAATAAATCTACAGCGTAGGGCACGCGGGAAATCAGAGCTACAGGTTCCAGAATTCATCAGGCGTGTCAAAGAGGCTGTAGAGAAGCTTGAGATGGATATGTCCATGCTGAGACGTCCATTGAATGTGGGATTTTCTGGAGGAGAGAAGAAACGCACTGAAATCTTGCAGATGATGATGTTAGAACCTCATTGCTGTATACTCGATGAAACAGATTCTGGTCTTGATATTGATGCGTTAAAAATTGTGGCAGATGGCATTAATACATTGCGGACTGTGGACTGTTCTTTCCTCGTCATTACCCATTATCAGCGTCTGCTTGATTACATTATTCCTGACACGGTTCATGTTCTTTATAAAGGAAAAATTATAAAAAGTGGCGATAGGTCCCTTGCGTTTTATCTAGAGAACAATGGCTATTCTGATATTATTAGCAAAGCCGTCTGAGGAAGTATTGAGAGTGAGTGTATTCAAAAAAAAGAGTCTGACACAGGCAGAGACAGAAATTATTGAAAATTTTTCAGCTCTTGAAAAGAGAGGTCGGCAAATAATTGCAGCGTCCAAGGTGGCGATGGCTTTCTTCCTGAAACATGGGTTACCTTCTCGGAAAATGGAAGATTGGCATTATACCGATCTACGTACTCAATTGAACCGGGTTGCGCCTTATAGCAGCGAGGCTGATGGAAGATCCGTCGCGCCGCTTATCCCAGATAACATCGTTCTTTCTACTGTCAATGGCAAGGCCCTTTCTGCCCCCCTGGTCTCTCCATTATGTGGAGCTTCATTTACGCCGCTTGATACGTTGACTCCTGATAGAAAGGCGACTCTTCCACAGAGGCTTTCTGCTGAGAATATGATCGCTCAACTCAATACAGCCTTTTTCCATGATGGCTGGAAGGTGGATGTTTTTGAAGATGTCTCTTTGGATAAAATTATTGAGATCCAGAATATTCAGAATGGTGCTCAATCACATGTCTGCTTTCCTGTAAGTGCAGAAAAAAATTCTAATGTAACCGTTATTGAACGACAGATTGGTGATGATCAGGACAGTTTCCTTTCTTCTGTTAGCCATCTTGACCTTGCTGAAGATGCACGGGTTTTATGGATTATTATCCGTAGGCGCGGGATATCCTCAACTGAGTTGAACCAGTTCAATGCCCGGCTCAACAAGAATGCATGTCTTAAACTATATGTCATGAATATCGGATTAGGTCTTCTGCGTCAGGAAATCAACATTGATCTCAATGGCAATCATGCAGATTTTCAATTACGCAGCATCAACCTCCTCTCAGGAAAATCTCATATTGATACAACCATGACAGTTCGCCATCTTGCTAGAGCTACAACATCAAAAGAAATAATGCGCAACGTTGTGACCGATAGTGCTTGTGGTGTATTTCAGGGGGCAATAAGGGTCGCCCGTGTAGCACAGAAAGTCAATGCACAGATGGTTTGTAATAGTCTGATTCTTTCTGAGAATGCTGAATTTGATGCTAAGCCAGAACTTGAGATTTTTGCCGATGATGTGACCTGTGGCCATGGTGCAACTGTGACTTCGATTGATTACGATCATCTTTTTTATCTTATGGCGCGGGGCATTCCTGAATCTCAGGCTCGGTCCATGCTAATAAAAGCTTTTGTCAGCGAACTGGTTGAGGAATTGAACAGGAAAGAGATTGAGGATCTGTTACAGATGAATGTAGAGCAGTGGCTGCAAATGCATATATAGATGCTCATTTTTCTCCGAACCTGTCAAATTGATTATATAAAGGGGGTAAAAGAGGACTCTTCTGGGATTTTCTGTTTTTTTTGACAACGAAAGGCGGCACTCTATCATGGATGAAAAGGAAGAAAGACATTTTGACGTTAATGTGATTCGCAAGGATTTTCCTGTCTTGGAAAAGAAAGTGTACGGCAAACCGCTCGCTTATCTGGATAATGCAGCATCAGCACAAAAGCCACGCTATGTTATCGATACCCTGTCCCGTGCCTATCTCGAAGCTTATGCTAATGTGCATAGGGGATTATATTATCTAGCCAATGCTGCCACAGATGCATATGAAAAGGCACGTGAAACCGTGAGACACTTTCTCAATGCACCATCTGCCGATACAATCGTTTTTACAAAAAATGCGACTGAAGCTATCAACATCGTTGCGTATAGTTGGGGTCTGCTAAATATCAGAAAGGATGATGAGATTCTTGTCACGCTTATGGAACATCATTCTAATCTTATACCATGGTATTTTATTCGGAATAGACAGCAAGCCAAGCTGTTGTTTGTACCGATTGATGCAAATGGCATGCTACATATTGAGGATTTTGAAAGAATGTTGACGACGAGAACGCGTCTTGTCGCCATTACACACATGTCCAATGTGCTCGGTACAATTCTACCGATCAAAAAGATGATCGCAATAGCGCACGCCCGCAAGATTCCGGTGCTTGTTGATGGCGCCCAGGGTGCTGTACATATGCCAGTCAATGTTGTGGATCTTGATTGTGACTGGTATGCTATGAGTGGACATAAACTGTATGGACCAACTGGTATCGGCGTTCTGTACGGAAAACAAGAAAAGCTGGAAGCTATGCATCCTTTCCAAGGTGGTGGTGAAATGGTTGAGGATGTCACAGTTGAAAATGCGACCTATAATCGTCCTCCGTACCGGTTTGAAGCAGGAACACCTCCAATTGTTGAGGCTATCGGTTTTGGCGCGGCGCTTGAGTATATAGAACGGATTGGCCGTGATGTCATTATGCAGCATGAAAGCGCTCTCAGTGTTTATGCTCACGAACGCCTTTCTGCCATTAAGGGATTAAACATGATTGGAAATGCACCGGGCAAGGGTGGGATTATCTCCTTTAATTTTTCTGGTATTCATGCTCACGATATTGCCATGTATGTTGACCGTCAGGGTGTTGCGATAAGGGCGGGCACTCACTGCACACAACCCCTTTTAAAGCATTTGAAGATTACCTCAAGCTGCCGGGCATCATTATCACTCTATAACAATAGAACAGATATTGACCAACTTGCAGATGCATTGTCAAAGGCCAGGAGATTTTTTTCGCATGAATAAACAGGAAAAAATCGCTCTAACAAGTGTTGCAAATAAAGAACATACTGCCTCCATGCTTTCGGCAGATGAACTTGACCGGTTGACTAATGATATTATTACTGCGCTGAAAACGGTTCACGATCCGGAAATTCCTGCAGATATATATGAGTTAGGACTCATATATAGTATTGATGTGGAGAATGATAGAACAGTACGAATTGCCATGACGCTAACGAATCCGGGTTGTCCTATTGCAAGTGAAATGACTAGCTGGGTTGAAAACGCTGTCAGTACTGTTGCAGGTGTATCACACGTTGAAGTAACGATAACATTTGACCCACCTTGGACGACTAGCCGTATGTCAGAAGAAGCACAGGTCGCTATTGGCTGGTATTAAGATGAATGCTATTGTTGCAAAACTGCCCCCTTAGGGAGGGGCTTTTCGCTGGCTATAGGTTGTTCTTCTATTTAAGATGATATGCCTTCTTACGGAAATCACTCATGCTTTTGCATATTTTAAAAACACATAAAATGGTTGCTGTTCAAGCCTCGCTAGGCTTTTTTTTTCTGACCGCTTGTACAAGCATTTTTTTCAAAAATGATGAGCACTTGAAGACAGATCACAACAGTGTTCCCAGGCATACTAATACCGAGATGTTGATGATGAATCCTGGTTTAACATCCATAGATCGGAACGGAGGCCATTGCCTGGTTGACAGGCCATATCAGGTAAAGAGTCCTGAAAAGAATACGGAATATTCTTCAAGAATTGGGCGCGCTTCCTGGTATGGTTCTGAGTTGCATGGTAAACGGACAGCTAATGGTGAAATTTTTGATATGAACCATCTAACCGCGGCTCATCCAACTATGCCGCTGCCAAGCTATGCGCGGGTGACAAATCTGAAAAACGGAGCATCCCTTATTGTCCGCGTTAATGACAGAGGGCCTTTTATTCACGGTCGCATTATTGATCTCTCTCGTCGTGCAGCACAGCTGCTCGATTATCAGGATAGCGGCGTGACGGATGTCAGGGTAGAATATATTGGGCCAGCACCAGTGTACAGGACAGATAACCACTATCTTGCACCAGAAGATCTGAAAAAAACGCATTCTTTGCATTCAACCAGAGCTGCGAACAAATAATCAAGCCATTTAGGTCAACCCGATCATCGTCAGATGATTCTTATGAAAGAAATACCACTCTTTCTAAAAATTAAATTTTAACTAGTCAACTCGTCGTGATAAAGATAAAATCTTAAGTTTAGGCAATATTTACTGTCGCTTTTGATAAGAAATCTCGCTTCTTAAAAGAGGAAGTACTTGTGCTAAAGGATGGCTATTTCATTTCGTTCGAAGGTGGAGAAGGAAGTGGGAAATCAACCCAGATCAACTATCTTGCTGAATGCTTGAGTCAAGAGGGCTTTGATATTGTTGTAACACGTGAACCAGGGGGAACACTTGGGGCTGAATCCATTCGTCATGTTTTGTTGAATCACAGCATACAAAGTTATGGTCCATGGATGGAAATCATTCTATTCACAGCAGCCCGCATTGACCATATGGATACACTCATTACACCAGCACTCAGAGCTGGGAAAATTGTCCTCTGTGACCGTTTTATTGATTCTACCAGAGTGTATCAGGGAATAGCCGGTAACATGCCCCATGATTACATCTCACTCTTGGAAAAAATTGCTGTTGACGATCTGGTACCAGATCTTACTTTTATCCTTGATCTCCCTGTAGAAGAGGGAATGAGAAGAGTTAAGGCAAGGAAAAAGCCTGGAGATACAACTGATCACTTCGAAGATGCAGATCTCATTATTCAGGAAAATAGGAGGCAGGCGTTTCTTCAAATTGCAAGAACGGAACCTGAACGTTGTCATGTGATTGATGCAACCCGTGCAACGGGAGCAATAACGGCTGAAATTATGAGAATATGCAGAAGGAAAATTCATCAACGGGATGTGTATGTTCAATGATGCAGCAGCTTGAATTTGATCAAATTGAAGGCATTCCCTTACCTTCACAAAATTCCGTCTTTTTTGGTCATGAAGTCATAATACATTTCTTGCAGAAAATGCGGAGGGACAATCGTCTACATCATGCATTGTTGTTTACAGGACCAAAAGGAACGGGAAAAGCAACACTTGCATTTCATCTTACCTGGAATATTTTAGCAAGCACCAGTGAGAATTTCATATTGCCGGATCTATCTTCAACGCTATGGAGGACAATTAGCAGGAAAGCACATCCGGATATGCGGCATGTTATGCGAGGTTATGATACAAAGGCCGGAAAGTTTCACAAAACCATCACAGTGGAGGATATTCGGTGTGTTGCAAACTTTCTTCAGAAGGCACCCTCAAAAGGTGGTTGGCGTGTTATTATCATTGATTCTGCTGACGATATGAATTGCCATGCAGATAATGCCCTTTTAAAGATGCTGGAAGAACCTCCTGATAAAACATTGTTCATCCTGATTTTTCACAAAATGTGTCGGTTATCGCCGACTATCCAATCTCGTTGTCAATCGATCATATTTAAACCCCTTGGAGATATACAAATGCAGCAAGCACTAACTGTTGTGGCAGGAACTATCGGCTTTAATGCAGAACACCTGCATACAAGCGATCTGCTCAGGCATTCTAGTGGCAGCGTTAGGAGAGCTATTTTAATCCTTACATCCGGTGGACTTGAAATTGCAAGAATCATTGATAAAGCTTTTTTTTCTCCTGTATTTCCTGTGACTTCCGTGCATCAGTTAGCATCAATGTTGAGCGGGCGCAACACCACGGTTCAGTTTAATTTTTTCCTTGACTATTTGACAGGTTTTCTTGCCAAACGTGCATGTAAGGCAGTCTTTTCAAGAAAAAAGAGACAAGCAATACTTCTTTCGCATCTTTGGCAAGAGATACAGCATGACACTACTGAAGTTCTTGCCTATGGTCTTGATAAAAAACAGTTTATCATCGTGACTTTGCAGAAAGTGTACAGCCTTTTGCACGAAGAAGTATAAAGATTGTTCTTTCTTCCTGATCTGATTTTGCGTGACATCGCGGTGATAAGCGATTATGATTCCATCTACAGTTTCAGGAGATTTGTGAAATATACATGTTATCAGATAGGATTATGTTATTCTGAGAAGTAACCATCTATTCTAAAGTCAGGACTGATGAGCGAGAGATATTATATCACAACTCCGATCTTTTATCCTAATGGTAGTCCACATATAGGACACGCCTATAATGTCGTAGCGACGGATGCTATGGCTCGCTTTCATCGGGCTGATGGCAAGGATGTTTTTTTTCTGTCTGGAACTGATGAACACGGCTTGAAAATGCAGCAGACAGCAGAAAGAGAGGGGTTGACGCCACAGAGATTAGCGGATCGTAACACAGTGGTCTTCCAGCGGATGCTTCGCGTTTTTAATATCTCTAACGATGACTTCATCCGTACTACGGAAAACCGTCATTTAAAATCCTGTCAAGCCATGTGGCGGCGCTTAGAAAAGGCAGGAGATATTTATCTAGGCCATTATGCCGGTTGGTACTCTGTGCAGCAAGAAACATATTATGATGAAAAGGATACAAAAGTTAGTGCAGATGGTGTCCGCCGTGAGAAAGAAATTGGCTCCCCTGTGAAATGGAATGAGGAAGAAAGCTATTTTTTCCGTTTATCCAGATATCAGGAGAGCTTGCTAAGCTATTACGAGGAGAACCCAAGTTTTATTGGTCCTAATGAGCGATATAATGAAATTGTTAGTTTTGTCCGCTCCGGGTTGCGGGATCTTTCTATTTCCCGGACAACGTTTAAGTGGGGTATCCCTGTCCCAGGCCATCCTGGACACATTATGTATGTCTGGATTGATGCATTAACAAATTATCTAACAGCACTTGGTTTTCCTGATAGTGATGACAAGAGAACACGCCAATTGTTCTGGCCAGCTGACGTGCATATTATCGGGAAAGATATCATTCGTTTTCATGCTATTTACTGGCCAGCATTTCTGATGTCTGCCGGCATGAGATTACCAAAGCGTGTTTTTGCTCATGGTTTTTTATTAAATCATGGGAAAAAAATGTCCAAATCCATAGGCAATGTTGTTGATCCATTCCGCATGGTTGAACATTTTGGCCTTGACCAGATTCGTTATTTTTTGTTGCGTGAGGTTCCTTTCGGACAGGATGGAAGCTACAGTGAAGCTGCAATTGTTAACAGAATAAACGCAGATCTTGCAAATAATCTCGGCAATCTAGCACAACGTTTACTCTTAATGATTGCCACAAATTTAGGGAGCAAGGTACCTGTTCCAGGCGCTTTTTCTTCACAGGATGAATTGCTTCTTCTCGAATCTGTTAATGCTTTACAAAGCCTCCGTCAAAGTATGAAAAAACAAGCTCCTCACTTAGCGCTTACAGCGGTCTTTCATGTTATAGGCAATGCCAATCGGTATTTTTCCGCGGAAAAGCCGTGGATTTTACGAAAAATAGATGGAACACGGTTTGCTACAGTCCTCTATATAACAGCTGAAATACTACGCCGAGTAGGGATCATGCTACTGTCCTTTATGCCTCAGTCAGCTGCCACTCTACTTGATCTTTTGTCTATTCCGCCAGAAAAACGCATGCTTCAACATCTCATAAGTGAGCCGCTGAAAAGCGGAAGCGTACTACCGCTTCCCAGGCCTATTTTTCCACGCCATCCCCCCAGGGTAGGATATCATGTTGATTGACAGTCATTGCCATCTGGATTCCGCTGAATTTAGATCCGATCTTGATTGGATCATAAAACGTGCACTGTCCAATAATGTTCAGCGTATGATTACAATTTCAACGTGTATCTGGCAATTTGATCGTATTCGCGCTATTGCTGAAAAATACAAAGATATATTCTGCTCAGTTGGGACACATCCGCATAATGTCGATGCCGTTTTGGCTGTGACGGCAGAAAGCCTAATAAAGCTTGCAGAACATCCGAAGGTCGTGGCAATAGGTGAGACGGGGCTTGACTATCATTATAATAATTCAATGCCGCACATCCAGAAACGAGATTTTTTCGCGCATATTGAGGCAGCGCGACAATCCGGACTGCCAGTGATTATTCATAGCCGCGACGCTGATGAAGATATGGTAAAAATCTTGCGACATGAGAACAAAAAGGGAGACTTTACTTTTGTTCTACATTGCTATAACTCTGGCATGGAATTAGCCTTGACGGGTATCGAACTTGGTGGTTATCTGTCCTTTTCTGGTATTCTGACCTTTAAAAGCGCATCACATGTTCGTAGAGTAGCAAAAATAGTTCCTCAGAATCAAATTCTTGTTGAAACTGATGCACCTTACCTTGCCCCAGTTCCTTATCGCGGGCAGCGCAATGAGCCATCCTTTATGATTAAAACAGTAGAAATACTAGCTCGCACGCTGGATATGCCTTATGAGAGAGTCGCTGAAATTACAACGCTCAATGCACTGAGAGTCTTCTGTAAAATGATGGCGCCACCAACAGGATAAAACAATGACAGCCCGCTTGCGTTTTACCATTCTTGGTTGTGGTTCCTCCTCTGGAGTACCACGTGCCAATGGTGATTGGGGAGCATGCAACATAGCAGAAAGGAAAAACAGACGGTATCGTTCTTCACTTTTAATAGAAAGGATGACGATGCATGGTAAAACAACAGTTGTGATTGATACAGGGCCAGATTTTCGCAATCAAATGATTAGTGCTGGTATTTGTGATCTTGATGCCGTTCTCTATACACACTGCCATGCGGATCATACGAACGGCATCGATGATCTGCGCCCTTTTGTTCTGAGCCGTTCAAAATTGATGGATGTTTATGCAGATGAAGCAACATTGCGCCATCTTTATCAGAGATTCGGTTACTGTTTTAAAAAAACACGAAAAAATTTAGGTTATCTGCCGATTCTGCAAGCAAACAAGATTGATACAGCAAATTCCTTTTCTGTTACGGGCAATGGCGGGACAATTGTTTTTCAACCACATCTACAGATTCATGGGAATATTCACTCGT
Source organism: Candidatus Tokpelaia sp. JSC085 (assembly GCA_003331005.1). Lineage (GTDB taxonomy): Bacteria > Pseudomonadota > Alphaproteobacteria > Rhizobiales > Rhizobiaceae > JSC188. The sequence continues at coordinate 87,252 of QENC01000002.1, read as the reverse complement.
TGGGTTTCCGTATCGACAATGTTGCTTATTGTACCGATGTTAGTGCATTTCCAGACAATGAAGAAATTACTAAAAAGCTTGATCAACTTGATGTTTTGATCATTGAAGCCTTGCAATACAATACGCATCCCAGTCACTGTTCTCTGGAACAGGCATTACACTGGATAAAAGTCCTTGCGCCACAGCATGCTATTTTAACTAGTATGCATATTCTGCTGGATTACTGTACAGTTCTGAACGAAACACCAGAAAACGTGGAACCAGCCTATGATGGCATGCACTTTGAATGCAATCCCACGGAATGAATGCAGGCGGAAGAGCAAGAAGTTTCACTCACACGATGCATGGATTTACATTGCAGTAGAAGTAGCTACTTTCAAACCAGCTTTGAATCGTCTTGCATTTTCCTGATAGATGAGTGAGGATCTGCGGATTGCGGCTATTTCTTCGTCTTTCAGAGAACGTCTACAAATAGCAGGATTTCCAAAAATCAGTGATTGTGGGGGAGTTTTTTTGCCTTCTGTTATCAAGGTGCCAGCACCAATAACCGAATTTTTGCCAATTTCAGCACCACTCATGATAATCGCTCCCATACCAATGAGGCAATTATCACCGATGCTACAGCCATGTAACAAAACCCGATGTCCGATAGTGCAGTCTTTCCCAATTGTTACAGGCATACCAATATCGGTATGAATTACGGTTAGATCCTGAATATTACTTCCTTCTTCTATAATGATTGGTTCATTGTCACCACGCAGAACTGCACCAAACCAGACACTGGTGAATGCTCTGAGAACAACTTTCCCAATAAGATCAGCACTTGGTGCAATAAAAATTGAGTCCTCACTTGTAACTTTCAGTCCATAATTTTCCAGAAAATAAACCGGCATGGCGAACAACTCCCACGTGTTTTTTGCTTCGTCTAAGCCTGTTCAGAGACTGGATCTGAAATCCAAATTATATCAATACAATCGAATTAATTACTTTGGCCTCTTTCTATTTAACCGTACCGGTCTGCTTGGCATGACTGTTGATATAGCATAGCATGCTTGTAAAGCAACTGCGAGCATCCCTCACGAGATAGCAAAATGGAGAAATTATCAAAATGAGTTACAGTGCCGGTCAGCTTAACACCATTCACAAAAAAAACGGTCACAGGATTGTCATCAATCACCGCATTCAGAAATCTATCCTGAAGAGGTCTGGGTCGGTCTGTCATTTTTATACCTTCATTATCATGAATATTAATCATAGCGCGGATAACATGTGAAAATCAAGGTATAGAAGACAAAAATAGAAAATAGAAAAAGGTGTGTTCTTTTTAATCCTCTGTATGACGGGCAATAGACAGAGATGGTCGCCAATATCCGTTGAGCAATTGACAGCGTATTTTCTACACAGATTTTTTGAAAATACCAGAGGAGTTCCTTGTAGAAAAGAAAGTGCATGTGAAATCTTAACAAAATCTTCCAGATCGATCGGATCTAGCCGATGATGATAATGTATGTTGTAGCATCAACAGCGATTCTGGGAGTGAAATAAAAGAGGTTGGTTAAGGAAAATGTTCTAGGGAGGCAATTCACATATATATAGAAGCAAGCTAAGTTTTAGACATGGATACATGTCATACATACGGCCTTTGAATATCATTGATGAAGTTTTTCTCCACGTCCACCCCACCACGGTTTTTCAATGGAAAGTTTCAGAATGCTTTCATTCTGAAAACGCTCTGCCCTTCTTGCAATGCTTTCACCGTCAAGCAAAAGGTTCGGTGTAATTTCTTTGAGTGGAGTGAGTACAAATGCACGTTCACTTATCCTTGGATGTGGCAAAATCAGGTATCCGAGCATTGTAATGCTTTGGTTTTCGTAAAAAAGAATGTCAATATCAATGGTTCTAGGCCCCCATTTTTCAATCCGTTTGCGTTGCATTTTTTGTTCAATAGCAAGGCATAATTGTAACAAAGATGCCGCTTCAAGAGTTGTTGTTAGTTTTGCACAAGCATTCAAAAACCATGGTTGATTCGTTCTTCCCCATGGGGGTGTTTTGTAAATAGAAGAAACAGCGACCACACGGCAATTTGCGTGGCGATCAAGGTATTGTAGAGCATATGCCATTGTTTCCTTGACATTTCCAAGGTTCCCACCAAGACTAATCCATGCGTTAGAAACCATCATTTTTTTGCATCCTAACAGCATCTGCGATAGCAAGAGCATCTCTGTTAACCATAATGTTATGCACCCGGAATATACTACAACCCGCCATCCGCAAAATAACAGAAGTTGCACTTGTTGCAACATCCCGGTCCTTCACCTCCTGTTTTGCAGCGATCTTGCCGATAAATGTCTTTCTTGACGTTCCTGCCAACAATGGAAAGCCGAATTGGAGCAGTTCTGTAGCCCGATGCATAAGTGCAATATTCTCATCTGTTGTTTTAGCAAAACCAAATCCTGGATCCAGAACAATTTGCTCAGACTGAATACCCGCTTTTTCGGCAATAACGAGAGATTTAGCGAAAAACTGTTGTTGATCTACAATCACGTCCATGTTTTTTTTTCGATCACGGCCCGTATGCATAATCACAACACCTGTCCCTGTTTGCGCTGCAATATCTGTTATTCCATGTTTTTTTTGCAATCCCCAAATATCATTTATGATATGCGCACCAGCCTCTACTGCCAAAAGGGCTGTCTCAGCGCGGTATGTATCAACCGATATAAGAATCCCACCAATTCTATCCAGTTCTTTTATAACCGGTAGTATACGTGCTTGCTCTGTTGCAGCATCAATACTTTCAGCACCAGGCCGTGTTGACTCTCCACCAATGTCAATAATATGCGCACCTTGTGATGTCATTTTGCATGCAGCCGCAACAGCTTCTTTAACAGAATGATAGGTATTCCCATCGGAAAAAGAATCCGGTGTCATATTCAATATTCCCATGATGATCGCTTTTTCAGATATGTCAATTGTTTGCCCATGGCCTAGCTGCCATTTATATTTCATAATCCATCCTTATAAATCTAGCCCCTTAACAGGGTCCATATTATTCAAGTCGGCTATTGTGAATATTAATTTTAAATCTTTAAAAGAGTTTCTTTTAATTAAATACGAATGTAAAGTATCAAGATTATATTTTAATATTTAATTCTCTAAAATAGAAAATACATCTTTTTTTTAGATTGAAAATACAGAATAAGAAATATAATTTTTAGTATTGATGCTATGTTAGACTTGAATTATATATTTTCTATACCGTAGAGTGTAGAGTTCATCTCTGTATACAAATACTTTATAATACACTAATTTTGTATCGTATAGGTTGGTGTTGATGAAGAGATCAAATAGATAAAATATGGCACGTAGAACCAAAGCAAAAGCAGAAGAATTTGACATCGAAGTTGAAGCCGCCCTTAAGGAAGCATTGGACTTTGACTTTGAAAATGCTTTGGCAAATGCGAGTGAAACAGAAAACAACATTGAATCTTTTGCTGAAGAATTGCTTGATGTAGAAGAAGTTCAGCTACCCACTGTGCAGCAATCTACTAGCAGTGCTAGTCCTGAATCGGAGCAGAATCAAGTCTCATTCATTGACAATATGAGAGATGGACAAGGTGACCTTATAAAATCTGGTGCAGATTTCGATCCCAGAGATACAGAAACCAACCCTCTCCATAAACTTTCTAGTGATCGTGCTTCAGAATGTTCTCCACGATCGATGGGGACAAATAATCCAAGAAAAAGGACACGATTACTTGACGATCCGCTTTACTGGACGACCTCAGCACTCAGTGCAGTGTGGGCTGTTGGAGGGGGTGCGATTGCTTATAGTTTGGCGGAGACTCTTGATGAAGGGGAAGGGATAGCTTCTTTCCTTGCAAGCGGACCGGGGATGCTGATTGCTGCAGGGACAATAGTCCCTATTTGTATGATATGGGGACTTGCACAGCTCGCACAGCGTGCAAGGGTGGAATTGCGGCAGGCCGTGGATACTATGACAGGTGCAGCAAGACACTTGCTTGAACCTGAAACAACATCAGGGGACTGTATCGCCAAGACTATACGCCGTGAGTTTACGGCCATCGATGAAAATATTGAACGGACTGTATCAAGAGTCAGCGAGCTTGAAGCCCTGCTGCAGAATGAGGTTAACAATCTTGAACAGGCCTATAGTGAGAATGAAGCACGGATACGTACGCTTGTTGTTGAACTTGCTAATGAACGAGAAGCTGTTGCAGTGCATTCCAACAATCTGAGGGACAAAATGGTTGGTTCCAAGGATCAGCTGATACAGGAATTTAAGTCGATCGCCGATCATATTAATGCGACCGCAGATTCGTTGACAATCACCTTGTCGGAATCCTTGAATGCTCGTTGGAATGAACTCGTTCATGAATTCGACTTGGCCAATAAAGATGTGGTTCAGCAGCTCTCACAACAATTTGTTGCAATTTTTCAAAACTTTGATGTTACCTCTTCCAATTTCTTGGAAGAGTTTAGTTCCCGTTTATCCCAGATTAATCAGCATACTGAAGAAGCAAGCAAGGCCATTGCTGCACAGCTTGGCACAAACATGGATGATTGTGTAGAACTTGTCTATCAACGTACTGAAGGCATTAAAGATAGTGTAAACCGCTTAACTAATCGTCTGGCAAATCATGGAAAAAAGATTATTAAAGCCGTTGATCACATTGAAAAACGTTCTGTTGATGTTGACCAACGCCTACGATGCACGATGGATAAAGTCCTCAATGATTTTGATGACAGGTTTCAAAAGTTAAATAACGTGGTTGTTGATCGGGGGACCCAATCTCTTTCAGAGTTTAGTGAACAGATCATTCGTATCGAAAACTGTGCACATGGTCTCCCATTGGTCTTTGATTCTGTTGCAGAAAAGACCGTTGATAAATTTTCCAAACAAATCAATAGGATTGAGGAAGATTTAGGCAGTTTTTCCAGTCGTTTTTGTGAACATGGTGATGTTTTAGCTGAAACGATCAGCAATAATTTGAGTAAAATTGAGGAGCGTTCTGTTGATGTTGACACACGTCTAAGTGCTGCTACCAGCAAGATTCTCGATGCATTCGAAGATGGCGTCAACACGCTTGACAATACATTCATTCACCACCGTGATCATGCTGTGAATAAATTCAGTGCTCAACTTGAAGAACTTAAAAAACGTGCACAAGATATGTCTTCCTGTTTTGACACAGTCTCTCGCCTTGCTATGCAGGCGTTTGAAGAGCGCTTTTACCAGGTGAATCATTCTATTCATGAGAAAAATGCATCACTGCTTCAATCATTTAATGCAAGGACAGACGAACTTGAAGAAAGTGCTAATAAGCTTGGCACAGTGCTTGAGACACATGTAGACCGCGTCAATCAAGCATTTCAATTGCGTACGCGTGATATAACAGAGATATTGGCTGGCGGTCGTCATGATATCCTTTCTGTCATTGATGAAATAAAAATCAGCCTACTGCATGAAATAGAAGTTGCCGGCACAACCATTAGCAGACTTGTTGATGAAAAATCTGGCAGCATTCTTTTCCAGTTTGTTGAAGAACGGGCAAATTTCGGAAAGATGCTGGAAGTAGAATCAAAGCGGATTTTTGATACAGTTAAAAATCAGATTAATACTCTTTCACAAACTGTATCAGATACAGAGGGGATGCTTCTTAGCAGAATCACAACACTTGAAGAACAGGCCCGTGAACATGTTGAAAACATTGAGAAGAAAACTGTCGCTTTTGAAAAAACCATTATGAATAGCTTCAGCATTGCACGTGAAGCGATTGAAGTACAAGTGAAAAATATTGATGTACATGCTGGTGCACTGCTCAATTCACTGAGCCTCAATAGCGAGACTCTTAATAAGGTATTGAGCGAACAGGCAGAGATGCTTGAAAAACGGACTGCACGTATTTGTGAAGTCATTGCTGACAGTAGTAGTACTCTCTCTAACGCTATCAGTGGACATGTTGATGTCTTTCGAAAATCACTTTTTTCCAATGATGAAATACTGAAGAAGACATTTGTTGATCATCTACAAACGCTTGAAGATCAGATGAACTACTTGAAGAATGTTTTCAACAACAATCAGATGTCATTGTTACACTCTCTTGACGAACGAATTTGCCTGCTGCAGGATTCACTGGTAAGCAGCAGGACAGACATTGAAACAGTTTTCTCTGAGCACAATCTCATGGTTTCGGATCAAACCGTTAAATTGCAGAACACTCTTGTCCAGACATTTTCCACTGTTGATGAAAAACTCGATAAACAAGAAAGGCTTCTTGAAAAACGTGCCTGTAAATTGCGAGAAAGTGTTGACTATAACAGTACTGTTCTTGAGGGATCTTTCCTAAAACAAACCGCTTGTATTGAGGAACAGACAAAGATCATACAAAAAACTCTTGACATTGGTGTCAATAATGTACGCAATTTTCTAGAAAACAATGCTCTGTGTTTTACAGATTCTATTGTCCATGCCGTTAATAATATAGATCAAAGGCTTACTGAGCGTACTGTGTTCTTGAAAGAAAATATTCTTCATATTGAGGAGATTATCAGTGGTGGCTTCAAGTCAATTGAAGGACGTGTTGCCGAAATCACACAAAAGACGACACAACACCTTAGTGCCCAAACAGACAATCTTTATTCTCTGACAGAAAATTTTAAAAATTCTGCAACAGAAACCAGTGATTCACTTGGTACATTGACCAACCAGTTTAGTGAACAGATGAAAGAGGTGACTCGTTCTGCGGAGGATCGGTTACGGTTGGGACATGATGCGTTTATAAACAGTTTTTTAGGCCATACGCAAGAAGCTGTGTGTGTTGTCAAATCTGCTACGTCAGAAATAGAAAGCAATATTACCAAACTTATTGAACGACTTGATATATCAAACAATTCACTGCACCATACTGTCAGTATGCTTCGCGATAATGTGCATGAAGTTGATACACACCTGGTTGATGTAACATCGGAATTTAAAAAAAATATTGGACAGGTGGCTGAAAACTTCAAGACTTCCAGCAGTATGTTGAATGGCGATCTACAGAATTTTACCACTCTGTCACAAAATGCGCTCAATAATGTTGCTACGTTTTCTAAAAAGTTCGATAGTCATGCTAAGCTCTTGACGGAGGCAACAAGAATACTTGATATTTCTGGCGCTATGTTTGTGGAACAACTTGAAACAAAGCAGGCCGTTTTGAATGCATTGGCAGCAGGACTTGTCAGTAAATCTGATGAAGTCACCGAAATTATACAGAACTGTGAACATGTTATAATATCGGTTCTAAAAAGCGTTGAAGACCGTACTTTGTCTTCAACAAATCAACTTCAATCATCTTTGTCGGAACTGATTAATGAGGCAGCGAGAAAATTTGTAGGTGCAACAGAAGATATCCGGAAATCTTCAGAAGAAGTGATGCAAGAATTAACACGGACGAGAGCTGATCTCAATCAAGAAGTTCATCTTCTACCTGTACAGACCAAGGAATACACCGCTGAGATGCGTAAAGCAGTTATGGAGCAGAGTGCAGCATTGAAGGAACTGTCAAGTGTTGTGGAGGCATCCAGTCGTCTGCTTAATCATTTACAGCCAGTCAAAGCAGGACTGCAACAACGTTTCCAACAGGTCGTATCAACAGAGACTGCTATCATGGCAGCTGAATCAGACAATGGAATAGATATGCTGCAAAAAAGTACACATCCTTCCTCTTCTATTCCCAGAGATGTACAATCAGGTCGTGATGTTTTGGAAGATACCTCCCCCTTCAAGGATGAGTATGAGCTTGTACAGCGTACACCATTAGATGAATGTTCAAATTCTATTCCCAGAGATGTACAATCAGGTCGTGATGTTTTGGAAGATACCTCCCCCTTCACGGATGAGTATGAGCTTGTACAGCGTACACCATTAGATGAATGTTCAAATTCTATTCCCAGAGATGTACAATCAGGTCGTGATGTTTTGGAAGATACCTCCCCCTTCAAGGATGAGTATGAGCTTGTACAGCGTACACCATTAGATGAATGTTCAAATTCTATTCCCAGAGATGTACAATCAGGTCGTGATGTTTTGGAAGATACCTCCCCCTTCACGGATGAGTATGAGCTTGTACAGCGTACACCATTAGATGAATGTTCAAAAGAAACGCTCAACTCCATGTCGGTGGATATTGTTCAGGGCATTGACAATCATGCAATTTTACAACTTTGGCAGTCTTATCGTAGCGGTCAGCGTAACATTATGCCTAACCGTCTTTATACAATTGCTGGCCAGCAAACTTTTGAAAAGATCAAACGTCAATACTTTGTTGACGGCAATTTACGACAGGCTGTTAGTCAGTATATTTCTGATTTTGAACGTCTTCTCAGAAAAGCAGGGGAGAGCAGCAATAATATGCAAGCTACTGCCACTACTATACGTGAATATCTGACATCTGATACAGGGAAGGTTTATACTATGCTAGCCCATGTGAGTGGCCGCATTCAATAAAATATACATCTGCTCCCCTTCTCAAGACCGTTCAGCATCATCTGGTCAATGCTGCTGTTTGAGAAATATCATTGATTTGCATGGTTAGCGGATGTTATCATGAAGTGTGTAAGAGTAATATCTCTCGATCGCTAAAAGAGTGCAATCAAATACAGGAGCATGAATAGATGCCGGTTGCCTTGATAACTGGTGGTGCAAAGAGAATTGGGGCAGCTATAGCTGCGGATCTGGCCTTACATGGTTTCACAATTGCTATTCATTATGAGCGATCAGCCCACGATTCAGAAAGATTATGCAGAAAAATTCTTGCCAATGGTGGGGATGCTATTCCTTTTCATCATAATCTTCTTGAAAGGAATCCAGCTGCGCTGATTGAAAAAGTGCAAAAAATGCTCGGGCCTGTTGAGTTACTCGTTAATAATGCATCACTCTTTAATGACGACGGTATTGGCCATTTTGATAAAAATATATGGGATGGACATTTCACACTTCATGTATGTGCACCAGTATTACTTGCTGATGCAATGCATGCAAGGCTCCCTCCTGATAAACAGGGATTAATCATTAATATGATTGATCAACGAGTATGGCGATTAAACCCACGGTTTTTCTCTTATACTCTTTCCAAATCAGCATTGTGGACTGCAACGCAAACTTTGGCTCAAGCTCTTGCTCCTCATATACGGGTTAATGCAATCGGACCAGGACCATCTCTTAAGAGCGCTAGACAAAATGATGAGGATTTCATCAAACAAAAAAAAGTTCTTCTGCTAGGACATGGTCCTTTTCTTCCTGAATTTGGACAGACGATCCGCTATCTTTGGGCGATGTCTTCTGTTACAGGGCAAATGATTGCACTGGATGGCGGTCAACATCTAATGTGGCAGACACAGGATATGATAGAACAGGTTGAATAACTCAAAAAAATGTTTTTTACGACAGACGAGTTTTTTTATCATGCAACATCCTACATGGGATATTTTTAGCTCCGGTTACCGTAAACTTGTGTGGTGCTCTCTACTATGTTCCTAACCGTTTCTACTGCGCGCTAGAGACTCTTCTCGTTGAAAAGAGAGTTGTTGTCTGCTAGATAATGGTCTTCTCCAGAATCGGGATGGTATGTTAGAGCTGAGCTGCTAAAAAAATTTGTCAGAACCCTTGTCTAGAAGTAACAGTCTTGTGACAAGTGTAGCCTGTCAGTCAAAAAGCGACAACAATTGATGATGAAAAAACATACTTTCTCTTTACCTAATCTTTTGACTTATGGGCGGATTATTGCTGTCCCGCTTGTTGTGCTTTGTTTTTTCCTAGAAGGACAGCTTAAATCAACTAATCCTGCACGCTGGTCTGCTTTTGCTATTTTTCTTGCAGCAAGCGTAACAGATTTTTTAGATGGTTATCTTGCAAGGATCTGGCATCAGACATCTGTTTTTGGCCGCATGCTTGATCCAATTGCTGATAAGCTTCTCGTTTCTGCCTGTCTACTTCTGCTAGCTGCAGACGGCACTATTGCCGGCTGGACACTTTGGGCTGCAATTACCATACTATGCCGTGAAATTCTCGTTTCAGGACTGCGTGAATATTTGGCCGAAATAAAAATCAGCGTCCCAGTGTCACGCTTAGCCAAATGGAAAACCATATTACAATTTACAGCATTGAGTTCTTTGCTTATTGGTCCAGCTGGAGAAAGTTTTTTACCTCATATAACCTTGACAGGGCTTATATTACTATGGACTGCCGCAATACTGACCCTTATAACTGGTTGGGATTATTTTCGTACAGGAGTAAAACACGTAATAAACTGAAAACAGATATAAAATGTGTTTTTTCCAAAAAATGGACGGGGAATGGGGTGCGTGTCAAGATCCATGACACTGGCCATGTTCATGTTGTACAAAAGGTCTTTTACTCTCGATGCAAATTGCTCGTCTAGCAAAACTTGGTATTCGTGCCAGGCTGCTTGAAAAGCAAAAAGCATGCGGTGGTGCTGGTGCTGCCCCCACAAGCTCTTCTTGCAGTAAAATTAACAGCGTATAATCACTCAGAAAATTGTTGCAAAAATCCAATATCAATTGATTCTGACCTCTGATGATTAAGCAGTATATTATAGGTCATGCGTTATGGTTTGTCAATGCACTGCTGAGCGTGCGAGCTCGCTTGAAAAAGTTAAGCACAGCCATGGGCAATAGAGTAGAGGAGGGCTGATCGGGACTGGATGGATTGGATTGTAGATATTGATGATTCACACATCACCCTATTCTAATTCTATTACACGGAAGAAATCGAATCCCTTCAATAGTGTGGTGAACATGCAGAGATCGGGTAGTTGCAATCGTTATTTTACACCTTACACCAGCTATAGCTTCTCTACTTTTCAGACCTGTTCTTTATCCAACAATTTCGGTACTGGCAAACCAATAGGCAATTTCTGTTGCAGCTGTTTCAGGACTATCAGAACCATGGACAGAATTTTCACCGATCGATAGCGCAAAGATTTTACGGATAGTACCATAGGCAGCAACAGCTGGATCGGTTGCACCCATGATTTCACGGGTTCTTGCAAGAGCATTTTTGCCTTCCAGGACTTGCACAATAGTAGGTCCAGAGGACATGAATCCTGTCAAATCAGAAAAAAAAGGACGGCTTTTATGAACTATGTAAAACCCTTCGGCTTCACGTCTACTCATCCAGACACGCTTGGAAGCAACAATCCGTAACCCAGCCTCTTCCAGCATTTTTGTAATAGCGCCAGTTAGATTTCGTCTTGTTGCATCTGGTTTGATCATTGAAAATGTACGTTCAAGATTCATTTGTAATCACTTTCTTTTATCAAATGTATCCTATTGATCTATAGAAATATTAAATATTTTTCCAGGAAAAACGGAGAGCAGAAAAGTAGATATTAGCAGATGTCGCACATCACATCTCAGGAATCGGGAAACTTCTTTTTTTTGTTGAATCAAGGAAGTTCTCTCCCTCTCCAGAAGAGAAACCGATCACTGCAGTACTATCCTTCATCACAATAATAACGAGGAGCGAGACTGCATACATAAAAGAGAAGCGTTATGTATGTTATTCTTTAGAGATTCGGACATGACGGCGGTAAGCGTATGCACTTAATGGCAGAAATACAAGGTAGGCAATGGTTGAAACAGCGAGGGTCAACCACATGTACCCTACGAGCAGAACGAAATAGATCACAACGAAAAGCTGCACTGGAATGACCACATCACGCCGTACACCTGAGCGAATAGATTTACCATTCCAGACTGGAAGATTACAGATCATGAGAATTGCAACAATAACTGTGTAAAAACAAAAAATCATTGCAGTTGTATCATCAACAGGCATCCCAAGAAATCCCAGATACACTGGTAAAAGCAGAATACATCCTCCTCCCGGTGAAGGTACACCGATAAAATAATTTTTTTTCCATTTCGGCTTGGGCTTAGTATTCGTGTCATCAAGCATAACATTGAAACGGGCAAGACGCAAACAACAAGCTACACTGTAGATCAAGGCCGCCAGCCATCCCAACTTATCCATACGTTCAAGAATATAGATATATATTAGTAAAGCAGGAACTACACCAAAGTTAATCGCATCTGCCAAGGAATCCAATTGCTCCCCAAATCGCGATGATCCCTTGATAGCACGGGCAATACGTCCATCAACACCATCAAGTACAGCGGCCACTAGTAACAGAATAACAGCTAATTCAAAGCGCTTCTCAAATGCCATGCATACGCTCGATAAACCGCAAACAATCGCCATAATCGTGATAATATTTGGTATGACAAAACGAAGTGGAATAAATGTACGATTTTTTTCATGTTCGTCGTTATCATGCATGTCATCTGCATCAAATGGTGGAAAAGGAGATGGCGTTTTCATAATTCTGCACTCTAATCCAATCTGAAATCAACCGGAGGGGCCGATTCATCAATAAAAGAGGCCAGAATCGTTTCACCCGCAACAGCTTTCTGACCAACATGAACCAAGATTCTAGTATTAGCTGACAGATAAATATCGAGACGTGAGCCAAAACGGATAAGACCGAAACGTTTACCTGCAAGGACTTGATCTCCAGTTTTTGCCCAGCAAACAATACGTCGTGCAATGAGCCCGGCAACCTGCACAACACCGATCTCTCCATGTCCAGTCTGGATAATTAGACTATTGCGTTCATTATATTCACTTGCCTTGTCAAGGTCAGCATTGAAAAAAATGCCTGGAGTATACGTTACCGACTTAATTGTACCGTCGATAGGTATACGGTTCACATGGCAAGAAAATATATCCATGAATATAGAAATTCTAATGGTTTCGACTAAAGGCAAGCCCAAATCACACGGTGGGATCACTCGTCCGACAAAAGAGATTTTACCATCTGCTGGACTTACCACAAGATCCGTACCGACCGGTGTGACCCGCTCAGGATCACGAAAAAAATAAATACACCACACAGTTAGCGTAAGCCCACTCCAAAAAAGTGGATTCCAGATCCAGCCAAATGCAAGAGAACCAATGAAAAATAACGCAATAAAAGGATAGCCTTCCGGGTGAATCGGAGAAAAAGCATTACGGACGGATTGCATAACACTCATATAATTTCCTCTTATTGACTGGATCACTTTGCATAGCCTTTTAATTAAGTGAACAATCGGCATGATTGATTCCTAAGATACAATGCTTCCATACAACGAACTGCGAACCCAGTATAGGGTGGCCTTCCATAATACAAGAATGGATTCGCATTGCACACCGATTGAATGCCATATGGATGCATGATATATGGATGTATTCTCTTTTTTCACATCAGATATTTATCTCCTTATCACAACGCTAAGTTTATCTTAGAAACGTATTGCTCGCAATTTTCGGCCATCGTTGCTTTAAGTTGACGCTCCCACATAGAGGCATAGAACCCTTTTTTTGCAAGCAATTCCGTATGCGTGCCGCGCTCAATGAATCGACCATCTTTTAGAACCAGAATCTCATCAACATTAATAATAGTGGAAAGGCGATGAGCGATAATTAATGTTGTCCTGTCACGGCTTATCATATCAAGCGCATCTTGGATTTCCTGTTCTGTTGCGGTATCTAGAGCAGATGTTGCCTCATCAAGAATAAGGAGCGGTGGAGATTTAAGTATAGTGCGTGCAATAGCGATGCGTTGCTTTTCCCCACCTGAAAGTTTTAGCCCTCGCTCACCAACGATTGCATTGTATCCATCGGGTAAGCTTTCAATGAAAGTGTTGATCCGAGCAAGATCTGCTGCTCGACGCACTTCTGAATCACTGGCGTCGGATCGACCATAGCGTATATTATAAGCGATCGTTTCATTGAAAAGAACCGTATCTTGAGGCACCATGCCAATAGCGTTTCTGAGGCTTTTCTGCGTTACGTCACGCACATCCTGATTATCAATCATCACATTTCCTGATTGAATGTCATAAAATCGGAATAAAATACGAGCAATGGTGGATTTCCCCGCCCCAGAAGGGCCGACAATTGCGACCTTTTTACCTTCTGGTATCTTAAAAGTAATACCCTTGAGGATTGGACGGTCGGAGTTATAAGAAAAACGAACGTTTTCAAAACAAAGGGATGCGCCTCTAATCTGAAGATCATACGCATCTGGCTTATCAGAGATCTCCTCTTGAACATCCAGAAGATCAAACATCTGTTCGACATCTGTTAGGCCCTGCCGTACTTCACGATAAATAGAACCAATAAAATTAAGCGGAATAGATAGCTGAATAAGAAGCGCATTGATGAAAACAAAATCACCAAGTGTCTGGCGATGATGTTGCACTTCATAAACTGAAACCATCATGAGCACAAACATACCAAGACCAAAAATAACGGCCTGACCAAAATTGAGCCAACTCAGAGAGATCCATGTTTTGATTGCAGCCTGCTCGTAACGCGCCAGAGATGCATCAAAATTCCTGGCTTCCATAGCTTCATTGCAAAAATATTTAATCGTTTCAAAATTCAATAGAGAATCAATGGCCTGGGTATTAGCCTCGATATCAGAAGCATTCATATCACGGCGGATTGCTATCCGCCAATTGCTCGCCACCACTGTAAACCATATGTAAAGAGCAATTGTTGCAACAATAATAAAAAGGTACAGCAAGCTATAGGACCACCAGATCACAAAGATGGTCATCGTACATTCAAAAATGGTGGGAACGGTGTTGAGTATCGTATAGCGCACAATGGCTTCGATCCCTTTTGTCCCGCGCTCAATAATGCGGGCCAGACCGCCTGTATGCCGTTCTAGATGAAACCGTAGCGACAATTTATGTATGTGAACAAAGGTCCGATATGCAAGCTGACGAACAGCATGTTGTCCGACCGAGGCAAAGAGTGCGTCCCGTATCTGATTGAATCCAGATTGGAAAATACGAGCAGCATTATAGGCGAGCACAAGAATAAAAGGCGTTGTAACAGCTGTTGACAGAAGCTGCAATTCGCCACCAAATGCATCGGTAGCAAACTTAAAAAAATACGGAATCAAAATCAGGATGATTTTAGAAAAAACAAGAAAAATACAGGCAAAGACAACACTATACTTAAGTTTTGGATGCTCGGATGGCCACATATAAGGCCATAAATTGGCAAGTGTTTTTAATACATCGCCCGAATTAACTGAAACAGTTTTCGTTTTTTTTTCAGTCTTCATGCATCTTTCTTACTGTTTTTTAATCAAAGGGAGAACAAACTCTTGCCCTGCATAAATTTCACACGGACGGCGAATCTGATCACGATTTGCCTCAAATAATACCCTTGTAAAGGTACTGCTACCATACACGCGCTTTGCAATATGAGAGAGTGTCTCACCTCTGCGTACGATAATCGTGTTCACCGGATATCCCGCGCGATAAAGCTGTCTGGTTACACCAGCAGAATTTCTGATGGAAAAAGGCAAGCTTATCATATCAGCTCTTTTACCCGAAACATCCGTTAACTCTACACGGAAAATATAGTCGCCTACTTCCATAGCACGGACACGAATCACACAAAAGGCATTGCCATCCGAGGCATGTCCAGAGCCTATGGTCCTGGTATCACTGATGATGGAAATCTGCATATTTGCAGGTTTTTTCCCGCAAACCGTTAACTTCCCCTTCTGAAAGATAATACTTTCAACTGCAAATTCCCGTTCGGGAAAAGTGGAGACCTGATGAAACGTTTTTTGACTGGAAATCAAGCGATGTGCCTTTCCTGGCTCTTCAACCAGAGCCAGGACCTTACCATTGCCCTGTTCAGGAGTGCTGACGAGCAATGTCTGTAGAGAAGTGGCGGAGCAGCCACTCTTTTCATCAATGGCACGTAAGACAAAATGGTATTCACCTGGCATTAACCGGCCAGTGGGCTGGATCAAAAATAAACCTTTTTCTGTTACATCAACATCCCCGATAATGTCGGCGCCATTGATTAATTCAACATGTGTAAATCCGACCGCTTTGCCTCTGATCTCAACTATGCCATCGGTATTTGTCATAAGGGAATCGAACTGCGGTGGCACAACAGGCATATTCCCTACATAGGCGATGGTCGAATCGCTATGAGTTATAAGCAGAAAGAGAGAGAGTAAGAAACCAAGCTGGTTCAAAACCAAAAATCGCTTCATCGCATGCTTAACCTGGTCCGTACAAATTCCAGAATCGCATGGTCAAGACTTGGACTGGAAATAATATTCAACCTCGTACTCATACTTATCATAGACTGACTTAATAGACTTATACCTTTACACTGTACTGCTGTAGTACTTTTTCGCCAAGACAGCAACAAAACATCAAATATTGTGGTACAATACATCACTTCCCCTTTTGCTTTTACAAACCGGTTGTAATAAAAAAATCAAGGACAGCGATTTGCTTCTCTAACGAAGATGTTTTTGTTACAAACTGTTTCTATACAGTTTCCAAAAAAATGATGCTCAATATCCCAGCATAACACATAAAAAATCATATGCAAAAGTCGTCACGCTTGGTTCCTATCCTCTCTGTCTTCTTTGAAAAGTTAGGGTTATAAATCTGTATGGTTTGTATCTCTCAATAGAGAAAGAAAGGCCGTCCCTATTCTGCCATTTTTATTCAGATAATCACATTTTAAGACGACGACGATCGGCAAGCGGCTGGAAAGCGATTTTTGAATGATAACCGCAATACGGGCTATCTTCTCCTGAAGCTGCACCACAAAAATAAAAATCTTCGCTCAAGGGATCACCAAACGGCCATTTACAAGTATTCTCTGTCAACTGTAATAAGCCTAAGCGGGGTCCAATGGATACTACAACATTCTCCTTGTGCAATATTCCAGCGTTTTTTTTAGCAATAGGATGCGTGCTAAATTCCATTCTGATAGCTGAGGTTCCTATAATTTGGACCGCAGATTTTTCTGAACAAAAATGGGCATGGGCCGTTGAATCGGACAGAGCATGCAAGGATTTTTTTTGCATATTAGACTGGGATTGTAACGATTTTTTAACCCGACTTGCCAACTGCAATCGGTGCGCTTTGCCAATAACTGCATTACGACTAACGCTCCCCAGTTGAGTGGCAATCTGGCTGGCAGTTAAGCCTTCAGCCCATAGTTTTTTGAGAAGTTCAATACGCTCATCTGTCCAGATCATGCTGAAGGACTCCGTGATTCTATTGCAAAACTTAAGAAATACAGCCTGACCCCCCCTTGCCTGAAAACAGATCGCCAATCCGTTATTATGGACAAGCGAGACTATATTATATCTATCTATATGGCTAACTATTTACATCCACTCATTGAATTGGATCGTATAATATGGAGAGAGCGCCTGGCAAGATGTCTTTCAATTTTCACACAGCTTTTATACCTTTTTTCTCAATTTTAGAGAAAAATACATATTTCTGAAATGACTATTTTCACAGCAATAATCTTGTATTATAAGAGTTAAAGAGTAATATTTTCCAGCGCTTATAGAGCGGTGTGTGTATTTCTCTGTAGATCTTACTATTATATTACTATACTATTCTTATCATGTCCTGTTCATGTTCTGTCCGCTTATATCTCATGGTTGCATTCCATAGAAACAGGAGGAGGGTGATCTTAACTGTTGACTCATCTAACTCCATTGGGGAAAATAATTTTTCCTAAAAATTATTCCTGAGTGGAGAACAGACTTTTATGAACATACCGACAGCGCAACCGCTTTATGATACATTCACACGTATCAGCTTGCGTTTCAAGCAAGGGCGCGGAGCATGGCTTATAACAGACAAGGGTGATCGGTATCTTGACTTTACGTCAGGTATTGCTGTTAACGCACTTGGACATGCACATCCGCACCTTGTGGAAGCCCTCAAAGATCAAGCTGACAGGTTGTGGCATGTTTCTAATCTTTTTGATAATCCACTACAAACAAAAATGGCTGAACGGCTTAGGAGCGTTAGTTTTGCCGACAAGGTTTTCTTTGCCAATTCCGGCGCGGAAGCAATTGAATGTGCCATCAAAACTGCCCGTAGATACTATTATATGAATAACCAGCCAGAGTGTTTTCGTATCATCACTTTTCAAGGCGCCTTTCACGGGCGAACCCTTGCCACACTTGCAGCAGGTGGGCAAAAAAAACACCTAGAAGGTTTTGGACCCAAGGTACAGGGGTTTACTCAGATTCCTGTTGCAGATGCTACAGCATTACTTTCTGCCATCAATCAGGAAACTGCTGCCATAATGATTGAACCAATTCAAGGAGAGGGTGGCGTGCGGCTTGTTCCCGTTGAAATTCTGCGTTTTTTACGTCGTATCTGTAACGAAAAAGGGCTATTGCTGATTTTTGATGAAGTTCAGTCTGGTATTGGTCGTACAGGCAAGCTTTTTGCCCATGAATGGGCAGGAGTATCACCTGATATCATGGGAATTGCCAAAGGCATTGGTGGCGGGTTCCCGCTTGGAGCCTGTCTCGCAACCAAAGATGCAGCTAAGGGTATGTTGCCAGGCAGTCACGGGACCACGTTCGGAGGCAATCCGTTAGCGATGGCGGTAGGTCATGCTGTGCTGGATATCATTCTTGAACCGGAGTTTCTCAGCCATGTGAATAGGATGGCACAAATGCTGAAACAGGGACTCAGTGCTATTGTAGATCAGTATCCGCACATTGTCAGCAGCGTAGAAGGACTTGGCCTTCTTACAGGTCTAAAGTGTATTATGCCCAATACAGAAATCATTTCTGCCCTACGTGATGAAAAACTACTTGCTGTAGAGGCTGGTGCCAATGTTGTACGGATACTTCCTCCACTCAATATTCTGGAAGATGAGATGTGTGAGGGACTGCATCGCATTGAAAAAACCATTGCTCGCCTTGCCAAGAAAAAATGCATGAAGAACAGTGTATGATATCATGAAAAAAAATATCCGGAATTTTACAGATCTTTCCACTTTCCCGTCTAAGACGTTACGCAACATCCTTGAAGAAGCAAAAGCCATGAAAGCCAGCTTCAAACGAGGAGTCAGATTCAAGCCGCATACAGAGAAAACACTTGCTATGATTTTTGAAAAGCCCTCGACACGCACACGCGTTTCTTTTGACGCTGGCATGCGACAGCTCGGCGGAGAAACCATTATCCTGACAGGACAAGAGATGCAACTAGGCCATAGTGAAACTATTGCGGATACCGCCCGTGTTCTGTCGCGTTTTGTTGACATCATAACAATCCGCACTACAAAACATGATCGCATGCTGGAACTGGCAAAGTATGCGCTTGTGCCTGTCATAAATGCACTGACAGATGATACTCATCCCTGCCAAATTATGGCTGATATTTTGACCTATGAAGAGCACCGTGGCTCAGTTTCCGGAAAAAAATTCGCATGGATGGGAGATGGTAACAATGTGCTTCATTCATTCATTGAAGCAGCAGTTCTCTTTGATTTCTCGCTTCAAATTGCAACACCTGAGGGTAGCGAACCACAAAGAAAATACATGGAATGGGCCAGAACCAGAGGTGGTGACGTATCATGGACAACAAGTGCCGCAAGCGCTGCTCAAGATGCAGATTGTATTGTAACAGATACTTGGGTTTCTATGGGAAAAGAATTACACTCTCGCGGTCATGAGATCTTCAGACCTTATCAGGTGAATGAAACATTGATGGCATTTGCAAAACCCGATACCTTATTCATGCATTGCTTGCCTGCTCATCGTGGTGAGGAAGTAGTAGATGCGGTTATTGACGGACCACATTCTGTTGTTTTTGATGAAGCTGAAAATAGAATGCATGTGCAAAAAGCTATCCTCAATTGGTGCCTTGGCGATGTCAGTCAATAGCAGTAGCAGGTAGAGTAGAGTCACACTACTTCTGGCTTCTTCTCGTGCACGTCATGTCCGCCATGTCCACGGTCAATCTTGGGACCAATATCCCGATCAATAAATTCAACGACGGCCATCGGCGAATGATCTCCTCTCCGAAATCCTGCCTTCATAATGCGCAAATAACCACCCTTGCGATTCACATAACGCGGAGCAATGGTATCAAATAGTCTAGAAACCAGCTTGACATCACGAATAGCAGAAATAGCCGAGCGACGGGCATGCAAATCACCACGCTTGCCAAGCGTGACTAACTTTTCCACAACAGGGCGGATTGCCTTAGCTTTGGGTAAGGTTGTCATGATCTGCTCATGCTCAATAAGGGAAGCAGCCATGTTGGCGAACATCGCCTTACGATGGCTGGTCGTTCGATTCAGCTTTCTGCCTGATTTACCATGGCGCATACACTCTCTCCTTCATTATTCGTTTCTAACCGATTGTCATCAATACTTTTCCTCGTAACGCTTGGCAAGATCATCAATGTTTTCAGGCGGCCATTCTGGTATTTCCATTCCAAGAGAAAGACCCATAGAAACAAGAACTGCCTTTATTTCGTTAAGTGATTTACGGCCAAAATTAGGTGTACGGAGCATATCTGTTTCTGTTTTTTGAATAAGATCACCAATATAGACGATATTATCGTTTTTCAAACAATTAGCAGAACGGACAGAAAGCTCTAACTCATCTACTTTTCTGAGAAGCGCTGGATTAAACGCACATTGGCAATCCTGTTCCTGAAGGTGTTCTTTTTGAGGCTCTTCAAAATTAACAAATACCGACAGCTGATCCTGAAGAATACGGGCAGCAAATGCTACTGAGTCTTCACCACTGATTGCACCATTGGTTTCAACCGTCAGTATTAACTTGTCATAGTCAAGAATCTGTCCCTCACGAGTATTCTCAACTTTATAAGAGACTTTACGAACAGGAGAATAAAGACTGTCTACCGGAATAAGACCTATTGGTGCGTCTTCGCTACGATTACGTTCTGCAGGAACATAGCCCTTGCCGTTACATACTGTAAATTCCATCCGGACAGCCGCACCATCATCAAGTGTACAGATCACATGTTCAGGATTGAGAATCTTGATATCACCAAATGTCTGTATATCACCGACTGTAACAACACCTGGACCTTCCTTGCTAACAACCATACGTCGTGGCCCATCACCTTCCATACGAATAGCAATTTCCTTTATATTAAGAATGATATCTGTGACATCTTCGAGAACACTGGGGATTGAAGAAAATTCATGTCGGACACCATCAATCTGCACTGCAGTTATAGCAGCTCCACGCAGTGATGACAGAAGCACCCGGCGTAGGGCATTACCTAACGTTAAGCCAAAGCCACGCTCCAACGGTTCAGCGACTACTGTCACCCGTTTTCCACAACCATCAACCCGAAATGCCACTTGCTTAGGCTTTATCAATTCCTGCCAATTTTTTTGAATCATCATAACTGTCCTTTGCTTTTGCCACTATAAAGAAATTGTTCTGGATTAGACATGATCTCTATACACGGCGTTTTTTGCGAGGACGGCACCCATTGTGCGGAAGCGGTGTAACATCACGAATCGAAGTGATCACAAACCCGGCAACTTGCAAAGCCCTAATCGCTGATTCACGACCAGAACCAGGACCACAAACTTCAACTTCAAGAGAACGCATACCACACTCTTTTGCTTTCCTTGCGCAATCTTCGGCTGCAATCTGAGCCGCAAAAGGCGTCGATTTTCGAGATCCCTTAAACCCCTGTGCCCCAGCAGAAGACCAAGCAATTGCGTTACCCTGGGCGTCAGTAATGGTAATCATCGTATTATTGAAAGTAGAATTTACATGGGCAACACCTGATGATATGCTTTGACGCTCGCGTTTACGAATACGTGTGACTTCTTTCGCCATTATAATTTTCCTGATCTCTACTATACCGCCGTTGTCCCGGCAGCTTGCTTCATCTGCTTTGCTACCGAATCGAGTAGCTTGAGAAAGCACACAAATCCTTGATTTTCTTTAAAAATTGACAATCACATTTTAAAAATGGTCGTCACTTCTTCTTATTGGCAATAGCCCTCGCTGGTCCCTTACGAGTACGGGCATTTGTATGCGTTCGTTGTCCACGCACTGGAAGAGAACGACGATGACGCAAACCACGGTAGCAGCCAAGATCCATCAAACGCTTGATGTTCATGACAACCTCACGACGTAAATCACCCTCAACCTGATAATTACGATCAATTGTTTCACGAATTTGCAGAATCTCCGCATCAGTCAACTCATTGACACGGCATTTCAAAGGAATACCAACTTTTTCCACGACTTCACAAGCAAACTTCGCACCAATTCCATGAATATACTGAAGCGCAGCAATCACACGCTTGTTTGTCGGAATATTGACGCCAGCAATACGAGCCACGCGTGTTCTCCTTAAATTTACTGTTATTAAAATGCTATTGGAATGCTCTCCGAGAGTAAAATTTACAGGTTTGGTGCAATATCAAAGATTGAACCATTGTACAAAAAATAAATCCAAATGGTCTGTGACGAATTTATGCACGAAAGTCAATCCGTTTTTACGCCATTTTACAGTAGAATTTCCCGACACTTAAGAAAATTCTCTATCTCATCTGCAATCGTATCAACATCAAGCATACCGTTAACTGTTCTCAACAGGCCTGTCGCTGCATAATAGCAGGATAATGCTCGTGTCTTCTTATTATATTCAATAAGCCTTTTTGCAAAAGCTTCAGGATTATCATCGGAACGCATCATGCCACCTACCCTTATCGTATCAGAAATGCGTCTTTTCAGACGCTCTACCAAATATTGTTCATCGATCTTCAGTTCAATCACTGCATTCAGAACACTTTTTTCTTCTACCAGAATCCCCTGAAAAATTTGAGCCTGTCCCAAAGTACGTGGATAACCATCAAGGATAAAACCATTAACACAATCCGACTTATCTATACGCTCTGATACAATGCGGTTCATGATATCATCAGGCACAAGATTCCCTTCATCCACAATGGATTTCACCTGCTGGCCCATCCAAGTATCGGAAGAAATAGCAGTGCGCAGCATATCGCCAGTTGAAAGGTGAGGAATATTATATTTGCCTGCCAGGATTTTCGCTTGTGTGCCTTTGCCCGCTCCAGGCGGCCCCAGGAGGATGAGTTTCATCGATTCCGTCTACCTCCACGAAGTTTGGATTTTCTGATAAGACCTTCATATTGATGAGCAACCAAATGTCCCTGTATTTGTGCCACTGTATCCAGCGTCACAGTGACAACAATCAATAACGATGTTCCACCCAATGCTAGTGAAACACCAGTAATCGAGACAACGAATTCAGGTAAAAGACAAATAAGAACAATATACACTGCACCGATAACGGTGATGCGCATTAAGACAAAATCAATATATTCAGCTGTCCGCTCACCAGGGCGAATGCCAGGAACAAATCCACCATGCTTTTTAAGTTGATCAGCTGTATCCTTAGAATTAAACACTATCGCTGTATAGAAGAAGCAAAAGAAAACCATTAACATGGCATAGAGGAGCATATAGATCGGATGACCGTGACTCAAGGCATTTACAATGCTCAGAGACCAATCAGATAAATTCTGTGAAAAATTACCGATTGTCGTAGGCAACAGCAAAAGAGATGAAGCGAATATTGGCGGAATGACACCAGCAGTGTTGAGCTTAAGCGGGAGATGCGAAGTATCTCTCTGGAACAGACGATTCCCTACCTGCCTTTTGGGATATTGTACCAGAATACGCCGTTGTGCCCGTTCAATAAAAACGATGACAGCAATGAGTGAGACTGCAAGTATAAAAATACCGATAACAAGCACTGGTGCCAACTGTCCCTGACTACTTAGTTCCAACATATTAAAAATAGCTAGGGGTAATCCCGCAACGATGCCAGAAAAAATAATCAATGAAGTACCATTTCCTACACCTCGTGAAGTAATCTGTTCACCCAGCCACATTAGAAACATCGTTCCACCTACTAATGTAACAACAGCACTGAAGCGAAAATACCAACCAGGATTTGAGACAATATCATTGCTGGACTCAAGTCCTATACTAATCCCATAGGCTTGAAACATGGCCAAAAACACTGTTCCATAGCGGATATATTGATTGATGATTTTTCGCCCTGTTTCTCCTTCTTTTTTTAAATTTTCTAGAGAAGGAATCACAACAGTCAGTAATTGGATAACAATTGATGCAGAAATATAAGGCATGATACCTAATGCAAAGATTGCCATGCGGCCGACAGCACCACCAGCAAACATATTAAATACGCCAAAAACACCGGATGAATGTGTGTTAAATGACTGCCTTAAAGCCTCTGCATCGATACCCGGCATGGGAATATAAGTTCCTAAACGATAAACCAGCAATGCACCCATCGTAAACCAGAGACGCCTTTTAAGATCACTGGCTTGTGCAAATGCCAAAAAATTTAAATTCGATGCAAATTGCTCAGCAGCTGAGGCCATGTATTTTCTCCTGTCTTCTCATATCCTAGAAGACAATCATTCAACTGATTGACCACCTACACTCTTAGACAGAGCGCGACTAATCTTCCAATCTTCCAAATGCAAAAGCCAAAGCCAATCATCAAAAAACACGTTATTTTGCAGTAAAAAAGACAGACCCACCAACTTTTTCAACCTTAACTACCGCTGTTCTGGAAGCCCCGGAGATTTCAAACGTAACCTTGTTATTTAATTCACCATCCGACAAAAGGCGAACACCGTTTTTTACACGACGAATCACCCTAGCTTCCCTGAGTGACTCAACAGTCACTCTCTTTGTATTATCCAGCTTGCCACTATCAATAGCAGCCTGAATACGGCCAAGCGACACAATGTTAAAATCTTTCGAAGAAAGATTGTTAAAACCACGTTTCGGCAAGCGTCGGTAGATTGGCATCTGACCGCCCTCAAAACCACCTATAGCTGCACCTGAACGGGATTTTTGTCCTTTAACACCACGCCCAGATGTTTTCCCACGCCCGGAACCGATACCACGACCAACACGTTTTCGGGTTTTAGTTGCTCCATGTCGATCTCTTAGTTCATTGAGTTTCATGAATTTATCTCCCAGACTCCTCATCCACGACACGAACAAGATGCTGTACTTTTCTAATGAGGCCTCGTACAGCAGGCGTATCCTCCAATATTCTACGACGATGCATTTTATTAAGACCAAGACCGATCAGCGTTGCCCGTTGAATGGCCTGACAGCGAATCGGACTACCTATCTGCTCTACTATCACCGTTTTCCCTTCATGATGTTCTGTCCTGATCACCTGCTATCTCCTTCTATTGATAAGCTATTCTTCCACACTCAGCAGATAGTTGCGACGACCTTGCAAGGTTGAATATTTTATACCGCGTTGTGCAGCTACAATTTTTGGATGAATTTGACGCTTCAAGGCATCAAATGTTGCCCGAACCATATTATAAGGATTTGAAGAGCCAAGTGACTTAGCTACAACATCCTGCATACCTAAGGTCTCAAGAACAGCGCGCATCGGACCGCCAGCAATAATACCAGTGCCTGGAACAGATGAACGTAGAAGAATATGGCCTGCACCATGATGGCCTTCCACATCATGGTGAAGCGTACGTCCCGAACGCAAGGGTACATAAATCATCTCACGCTTCGCCGCATCAGTTGCCTTCCGGATGGCTTCCGGTACCTCACGGGCTTTACCATGACCAAAGCCAACACGGCCTTTTTGATCTCCAACAACAACAAGAGCAGCAAAACCAAAACGGCGCCCACCCTTAACAACTTTGGCAACGCGATTAATATGCACAAGTTTATCAACAAACTCGCTGTCACGGTCCTCTCGGTTACGTTCTTTCTGCGCCATTCCTCATTCCTTTTTTTTCTTCCGGATAGCACGGAACTTTCAAACAACAAATTCATGCAATGAATGCATGCTATCCATCCATAATCAGAAACGCAGCCCATTGTCACGGGCAGCCTCTGCCAACGCCTTGATACGACCATGATAAATGTAAGGCCCGCGATCAAAAACAATGTCTCTAACACCAGCTTTAACCGCACGCTCGGCAATCAACCGGCCAACTACGGCTGCTGCTTTACAATCAGCACCACTCTTGAGTGATTCTTTAATCGCAACATCCATTGTTGATGCAGAAACGATAGTGTGTCCCCGTGAATCATCAATCACCTGTGCATATATATTCCCATTTGATCGATAAACACTCAATCTTAAACGACCACGAGCGACCATTCTAATCTGACGACGCACGCGCATTGCACGACGCTGCAGAACTTTCTTCCGCGAAGTCATAAACGCAGACTCCCTATTTCTTCTTACCTTCTTTACGGACAACACGCTCATCCGCGTATCTGATACCCTTCCCTTTATAAGGTTCAGGAGCACGATATCTGCGAATTTCTGCAGCAACCTGTCCAACCTTCTGCCGATCAAGACCGGAAATAACAATTTCTGTCGGTTTTGGTACGTTGACAACCACACCACAAGGGACTCTATAGATCACCTCATGACTGAATCCCAGAGACAATTGTAGATCTTTCTCTTGCATAGTAGCGCGATAACCAATCCCGTTAATTTCCAACTTTCTTTCAAATCCATTCTTAACGCCATATATGATGTTTTCAATCATAGTCCGTGTCATACCCCATTTTGAACGCCCACTCTTCGAACGATCACGGGATACCACTACAACGCTATTATTCTCCAATGTTACAAATACTGCATCATCGACAATAAAATTCAACTCACCCTTGACACCCTTTGCTGTGATGGCCTGTCTTTCAACAGTAATCATCACATCTGCTGGAACAGGAATGGTTTTTTTTCCAATACGAGACATTGTTTAAAACCTGTCTTGACCTGATATGGAAGCTCTCCAACCGCGTCAGAAAATACGGCACAGAACCTCACCTCCTACATTTAGCTCACGCGCTTTATGATCAGCCATCACACCCTTTGAAGTTGACAAGATCGCAATACCTAACCCATTCGCAACATGAGGAATAGATTTCACAGATACATAAACACGACGCCCTGGCTTAGAAATACGTGAAATGTCATGAATGACCGAAGATCCGTCGTGATATTTTAGTTCAATTTCAATATCGGATTTTCCATGAGAACTAATCTGATTAAACCCACGAATATACCCCTCTGATTGAAGAATCTCTAGCACACAGGAGCGCAGCTTCGACGCAGGTGTCATTACCTTGACTTTACGGCGTCCAATTGCATTCCTAACACGGGTCAGCATATCACCAACGGGATCTGATATAGACATAATTGCAACCCACCTCTTACCAACTGGACTTAACTAGACCTGGAATATATCCGAATAAACCAAGCTCACGCAAAGCAATCCGCGACATTTTTAACTTGCGATAATAAGCACGTGGCCGTCCACTTATTGCACAGCGGTTACGAATGCGAACTGCTGCTGAATTGCGTGGTAACCCAGCCAGTATAATTGAAGCCTTAAAACGCTCTTCCAATGGAAGCGAGCGATTCATAACAATTGCTTTCAAGCGTGCACGAGCACCGGCATATCGCTTGACTACCTGCTGCCGATATTTGTTCTTTTCTATGGCACCTATTTTCGCCATCTTTATACCTCGCTATACTTGCCGGTCACGATCGGAATGGAAAATTTAGGGCGCGCAATAGTTCACGTGCTTCATCATCCACGCCAGCTGTCGTACAAACAATGATATCCATACCCCATATTTGATCAACCTTATCATAGTTTATTTCTGGAAATACAATATGTTCTTTTAAACCCATAGCGAAATTGCCGTGGCCGTCAAAACTTTTAGAATCAAGACCACGAAAATCGCGAACACGCGGCAGCGCGATCGTCACCAAACGGTCAATAAATTCATACATGCGACTCTTACGCAGAGTAACCTTTGCACCAATCGGCATCCCTGCACGGACCTTAAAGGTGGAAATAGAATTGCGTGCCCGCGTTACAAAAGCCTTTTGGCCAGTAATAAGAGCTAAATCTGCGGCTGCATTAGAAGCTTTTTTTGAATCGAATGTCGCTTCCCCGATACCCATGTTTATAACAACCTTATCAACGCACGGGATCTGCATCTTGTTCTTATAACAAAATTTTTTAGATAAAACTTGACAAACAACTTCCCGGTAATATTTTTTCAAACGTGGTTCAATTGTCACTTTACTTGCTTCAACCATCAATCAACTCTCCGGAACGCCTAGCCACACGGACTTTTCTACCGTTGCTTTCAATACGAAAATAAACGCGCGTTGGCTTACCATCCCTAGGATCAGCAACAGCGAGATTAGACAGATGAATTGGTGCCTCTTTATTGACCATACCAGCTTGCTGCCTCTGTGTTTGACGTTTATGACATTTAACCATATTGAGACCGAGTACAAGCGCAGTCCCCTCTTTTGGGTTGATCTTGATCACCTCGCCACTGCGGCCGCTATCTCTACCAACCAATACAACGACTTTATCGCCTTTACGAATTTTCTGCATATCTCACCATTCTTCACAGCACTTCGGGAGCGAGTGAAATAATTTTCATATAGCTCTTTGCGCGCAATTCACGCGGAACAGGACCAAAAACACGTGTGCCAATTAGCTCTTTTTTGTTGTCAATAAGAACCGCGGCATTTCTATCAAAGCGAATAACGCTACCATCAGCGCGACAAATATTCTTGGCCGTACGAACTACTACAGCCTTCATGACGTCACCCCTTTTTACGCGACCACGTGGAATCGCTTCTTTGACAGAAACAACAATAATATCGCCCACAGAAGCATATTTCCGCTTTGAACCGCCCAGCACCTTAATACACATGACGCAACGAGCACCAGAATTATCCGCGACACTGAGATTTGTTTGCATCTGAATCATGACAGGTTGCCTTCTTCACATTATCATCCGGAATGTGTCTTACACATTGTGCGAACCAAAAATGTTTTTTCTGAAATAAGAATCAAGAAAAAAAACGGATTGATTATACTGTGCCACCAGCAATAACGATCCAACACTTATCTTTAGAAATCGGTGCACATTCCTGGATAGAAATGACATCACCGATTTTAAATCTGCTGCCTTCATCATGCGCCTTATATTTCTTCGACTGACGAACCGTCTTCTGAAGAAGAGGATGTGAATAACGACGCTCAACCTTGACAACAACAGTCTTCTTGGATTTATCGCTGACAACAATTCCCTGTAAAATACGTCTAGGCATAATCTCTCCCGCCCTTACATCTGAATTTTGCCCACTTTCTGATGGGCAATTGTTTTAATACGTGCAATATCACGACGAATCTTTTTCACACGCGCAGTTTTTTCTAGTTGGCCCATTGCTCGCTGGAAACGCAGATTAAACTGCTCTTTCTTCAACAGAACCAGTTCATCTCTTAACTGATCAGGCGTTTTTGCCCGAACATCAACCGCTTTCATCGTTGAACCTCTCATTCGGCTATACGTTGTATAAAACGTGTTCTGATTGGAAGTTTAGCCGCTCCCAATCGAAGGGCTTCGCGTGCTACATCCTCAGAGACGCCATCAAGTTCAAACATAACCCGTCCAGGGGCAACACGTGCAACCCAATAATCAACATTGCCTTTACCCTTACCCATACGCACTTCTGTCGGTTTCGATGTCACTGGAATATCAGGGAAAATACAGATCCATACACGACCTGCCCGTTTCATATAGCGTGTAATGGCACGCCGGGCCGCCTCAATCTGGCGTGCAGTTATACGCTCTGGCTCAAGCGCCTTCATACCAAAGGCACCAAAATTTAATCTTGTTCCACCCTTCGCATTGCCATGAATGCGGCCCTTGAATTGCTTGCGGAACTTTGTGCGCTTAGGCTGCAACATCGTTCTCTACTCCAAAATATCTTCTACTGCTCAGACATTTTCACGTCGGCGCTTCTGTATAGAAGCTTGACTGTCGCTTTCTGATATACGGCGTTCGGATGCCATTGGATCATGTTCAAGAATTTCACCCTTGAAAACCCAAACCTTAACACCACAGCTACCATAAGCTGTTCGTGCCTCTGATATACCATAGTCTACATCAGCGCGTAGTGTATGAAGCGGCACACGACCTTCACGATACCATTCCATACGTGCAATTTCCGCACCGCCCAAACGTCCCGAACAATTAATACGAATGCCTTCAGCACCAAGACGGATCGCAGATTGCACAGCACGTTTCATGGCCCGGCGAAAAGCAACTCGACGCTCAAGTTGCTGCGCAATAGACTGTGCAATCAAAACAGCATCAATTTCTGGTTTACGAACCTCAATGATGTTGAGCGATGTATCAACATCAGTCATATCCGCTAGTTTACGGCGCAACCGTTCAATATCCGCACCTTTCTTCCCGATAATCAATCCAGGCCGAGCAGAATAGATTGCTATACGGCACTTCTTATGTGGACGTTCAATGACAACTTTTGCAACACCAGCTGATCTAAGGTCTTGCATTAAGTAATTACGGATAATCATATCTTCGTGCAACAATTCACCATACTCGCCGGTATTCGCATACCATCGTGAATTCCAAGTACGATTAACACCAAGTCTAAGCCCTATTGGATTAATCTTTTGTCCCATTATGCACCTCCTTTTTCGTAGTCTCTTCACGGACAACGATGGTAAGATGCGAAAACAGCCTTTTAATACGACTGGCACGTCCACGGCCGCGAACATGAAAACGCTTCATCACAACTGACTTACCGACATATGCCTCTGCAACAACAAGAGAATCGATATCAAGATCATGGTTATTTTCCGCGTTAGCAATTGCAGATTCCAGAGTTTTTTTCACAGTGGAGGCAATTCGCTTCCGCGAAAAAGCCAAATCGGCTAGAGCTTCATGAACTCGTTTCCCACGTATCATGACAGCTACTAGATTAAGCTTCTGGGGACTGACACGGACAGTACGGGCAATAGCTTTCGCCTCATTCACTCTTAGATGGCGTGAAGTCTTACCCATTACTATTTCCTTTTTGCTTTTCTGTCAGCACCATGGCCATAATAGGTTCGGGTCGGAGCAAACTCACCAAATTTGTGGCCTATCATCTCTTCAGTCACAAAAAGTGGTATATGCTTGTTTCCATTATGAATACCGAAGGTTAAGCCAACAAACTGCGGCAAAATCGTAGAGCGACGGCTCCATATCTTAATAATCTCATTACGGCCACCTCCCCGCACTTTCTCAGCTTTTTTGAGAAGATAACCATCAACAAACGGGCCTTTCCAAACTGCACGAGCCATCTCAGACCACCTCTCTTATTTTTTACGTTGATGACGTGAATGCATAATAAATTTATCTGTTCCTTTGTTGGAGCGAGTGCGCTTCCCTTTTGTTGGCTTACCCCAAGGAGATACAGGATGACGACCACCAGATGTACGACCTTCTCCACCGCCATGAGGATGATCAACTGGATTCATAGCAACACCACGGACATGAGGACGGCTTCCACGCCAGCGTGACCGGCCTGCCTTACCATCATTAATATTGCCATGGTCAGCATTTGATACTGCACCAACTGTTGCAAAACATGCACTTGAAACAAGACGCTGTTCTCCTGAATTTAAACGAAGAATAGCCATCCCTTGATCCCGCCCTACAAGCTGTGCATAAGAACCAGCCGAACGAGCAATCTGACCACCCTTGCCCGGTTTCATCTCCACATTATGAATGATCGTCCCAAGCGGCATCACTCTAAGCGGCATAGCATTTCCAGGCTTAACATCAACATTCATACCAGCAATAACCAGATCACCAACAGACAAACGTTGTGGAGCAATTATATAATTCAACGTGCTATCTTCATAACGGATGAGAGCGATAAATGCTGTCCTATTCGGATCATATTCGAGACGTTCAACCCTTGCCATTATGCCGTGCTTCGAACGCTTAAAATCAATATAACGATAACAGCGCTTATGTCCACCTCCCTGAAAACGGGCAGTAACATGACCGATATTATTACGTCCACCTTTTGCGGATAACCCTCGTGTCAAAGTCTTTATGGGGTTCCCCTTATAAAGACAAGATCGGTCGACAATAACAAGCTGCCTTTGCCCTGGCGTGGTCGAATTAAAATATTTAAGAACCATCTTACTCCATCACCTCTCAGAGACCACTGGAAAAATCAATAAACTGACCCTTTTCCAATGTCACAATTGCTCTTTTCAGATTACTCTGTCGACCAACAGTGCCCTTAAAACGCCTTTCCTTCCCCTTACGCACAAGGATATTGACTGCTTTTACCTTGACGCCAAATAACTCTTCAACCGCAGCTTTGACCTCTGCTTTTTTTACTTTCAGAACAACGTTGAAAATCACCTGACTCTTTTCAGAAATCATTGTTGCTTTTTCGGAAATAACCGGACTGACGATTACATCGTAATAGCGAATATCCATCATTTAAACCTCGCTTCAAGAGCTTGCACCGCTTCCCTAGAAAGAACAAGCATCCCGCGATGTAGAATATCATAAACATTAATGCCTTGAACCGACAGAACATCAACATTTGGAATATTTGCAACCGCACGCCTGAAACTCACATCAATCTCTTTTCCAGAGACCAGAAGAGCATTTTCAATGCCAAGCCTTGCAAACCCAGTGCACAATACTTTAGTCTTCGCTTCACTAATAGTTAATGCATCAATAATAACAAGACTGCCTGTTTTCATCTTCGCAGAAAGAGCATGACACAGACCAAGAGCACGAACCTTTTTCGGCAGATTGTGCGTATGTTTTCTAAAAACTGGACCATGGGCCTTACCACCACCACGAAACTGCGGCGTGGAAATAGACGCATGACGAGCACGACCTGTGCCTTTCTGTTTATGCATCTTTCTCCCAGAACAGGATACTTCCGCCCGCGACTGAGATTGATGCGTGCCCTGTTGGCGACGGGCAAGCTGCCAACGCACCACGCGTTGTAATAAATCTACACGTGGTTCAAGACCAAACACAGCATGAGAAAGACAAATTTTTCCAGCTGTTCCACCATCCCATGTGTTAACTATAAGATCCATTATTTGGCTTCCTCATTTGCAGAGGTTTGCATCTCTACATCCTTCAGAATGATATGCAAGGCGGCAGGCTTTGGCACATTGTCAGGAAGTCGACTCTTCACAGCATCGCGAACAAGAATCCAACCACCCTTAGGGCCAGGAACAGCACCACGAACCAGAATAAGACCACGAACAACATCTGTTGATATCACCTCAATATTCTGAATCGTTACACGGACATTCCCCATGTGGCCAGCCATTTTCTTCCCTTTAAACACCTTACCTGGATCCTGACGCTGACCGGTAGAACCGTGAGCACGGTGAGTGATCGAATTGCCGTGAGACGCACGATGCCCTCCAAAATTATGGCGCTTCATAACACCAGCAAAACCTTTACCAATTGACGTACCAACAACGTCTACTTTTTGTCCAGGAACGAAATGTTCTGCAGTAATCTCAGCACCAACATCAAGCAAATTTTCTGGCGATACACGAAATTCTGCAATTTTTACCTTAGGCTCAACAGATGCTTTAGCAAAGTGACCACGAAGCGACTTTGTCAGATTCTTAACCTTGGCGAACCCAACACCAAGCTGAACAGCTGTATAACCGTTCTTCTCAATCGTGCGTCGCTCGACAACCTGACAATTCTCCAAGCGAAGTACTGTAACAGGCACATGCTCTCCGGCATCATTATAAATACGGGTCATGCCCATCTTTTGTGTAATCACACCTGAACGCATTAGATTTTCCTTCCGTCCCACAGATGCCATACATCAAAGTTTGATCTCAACATCGACACCAGCAGAAAGATCAAGTTTCATCAATGCATCTACCGTTTGTGGAGTTGGATCAACAATATCAAGGAGACGCTTATGTGTACGTATCTCGAATTGTTCGCGACTCTTTTTGTCAATATGCGGTGATCTATTGACTGTGAATTTTTCAATGTGAGTAGGCAATGGTATAGGACCGCGTATATTAGCACCAGTACGCTTAGCTGTCGAAACAATTTCTCGTGTCGAAGCGTCAAGGATCCGATGATCAAACGCCTTGAGGCGAATGCGGATGTTCTGACCATTCATGCTTTTCATTCCCTACTTTTATGTCAGTTATCTGATCATCCAAATTTTTCAGGAGACCCTCTCAAACTCACTTGATCACTCAATAATTTTCGCAACAATACCAGCACCAACAGTGCGCCCACCTTCACGAATTGCAAAACGGAGTTTTTCCTCCATTGCAATAGGTACAATTAAAACAACATCCATCGTAACATTATCACCAGGCATAACCATTTCAATACCCTCAGAGAGCGTTACAATACCTGTCACATCTGTTGTACGGAAATAAAACTGTGGCCTATAATTTGTAAAGAAAGGCGTATGACGACCACCTTCCTCCTTTGTTAAAATATATGCTTCAGCCTTAAACTTTGTGTGTGGTGTAACACTACCTGGCTTAGCGAGAACTTGGCCACGCTCAACACTTTCACGATCAATACCTCGAAGCAGTGCACCAATATTGTCGCCTGACTCCCCTTGGTCAAGAAGCTTGCGGAACATTTCGACACCGGTCACTGTTGTTCTACTTGTAGGACGTATGCCAATGATCTCAACCTCTTCACCTACCTTCACAACACCACGCTCAACACGACCTGTTACAACGGTACCGCGCCCGGAGATTGAAAAAACATCTTCAATTGGCATCAAGAACGGTTGATCAACAGGACGGTCAGGTGTGGGGATATAAGCATCAACCGCATCCATCAGTTGACGAATCATATCTGCCCCAACTGAATC
The DNA here is from genome assembly GCA_003331005.1 of Candidatus Tokpelaia sp. JSC085. Taxonomy (GTDB): domain Bacteria; phylum Pseudomonadota; class Alphaproteobacteria; order Rhizobiales; family Rhizobiaceae; genus JSC188. The sequence goes on along the minus strand of QENC01000002.1, from coordinate 52,503 downwards.
GTCACGACCATCGAGTGCTGCAAGAGCTGAACCCCTGATAATTGGGACTTCTCCACCAGGAAAATCATACTTTGAGAGAAGATCTCGTACTTCAAGTTCAACCAGTTCAACAAGTTCTTCATCATCAACTTGATCAACTTTATTCAGAAAAACAACAATCGCTGGGACACCAACCTGACGGGCAAGAAGAATATGCTCACGTGTCTGTGGCATGGGACCATCAGCAGCTGAACAAACAAGGATAGCACCATCCATCTGTGCAGCACCTGTTATCATATTTTTGACATAATCAGCATGACCGGGGCAATCAACATGCGCATAGTGACGACTCGGTGTTTCGTATTCAACATGTGCTGTCGAAATCGTGATACCTCGGGCTTTTTCTTCCGGGGCAGCATCAATCTGGTCATAGGCGCGGAATTCTCCGAAGTACTTCGTAATCGCTGCTGTTAGCGTCGTTTTACCATGATCAACATGACCAATCGTGCCGATATTAACATGCGGCTTCGTACGTTCAAATCTGTTCTTCGCCATCCTTGATCCTCCATATGAGTAGTACCACTTAAAATCTTGATATCAATAAGATTAGATATGCTTCCTTTGTATTTCTTGCACAAGCGCTATTGGCACAGCCTCATAATGATCAAACTGCATCGTGTACTGAGCACGACCTTGACTCATGGAACGCAGGGTGTTGACATAGCCGAACATTTTTGACAAGGGCACCATTGCATTCACGACGATAGTAACACCGCGATTCTCCGTGCCGAAAATCTGACCACGACGAGCATTTAAATCACCAATGATGTCTCCCATGTAATCTTCAGGAGCTACGACCTCAACCTTCATAATAGGCTCCAGTAATTGGGCTCCAGCCTTTCGCGCCCCTTCGCGAAAAGCAGCACGCGCAGCAATTTCAAAAGCAAGAACAGAAGAATCAACATCATGGTAGGCTCCATCAACGAGAGTAGCCTTTACACCAAGCATTGGAAACCCTGCTAAAGGACCCATTCCCATGACACTGTCAATACCTTTTTGCACACCTGGAATGTATTCCTTTGGAACAGCTCCTCCAACAACTTTTGATTCAAATAGAAAACTATCCCCTTCGTGAGGTTCAAAGATAATCTTGACACGAGCAAACTGACCAGCACCACCAGATTGTTTCTTATGCGTATAGTCAACTTCTGCTACTTTAGTTATAGTTTCACGGTAGGCAACTTGTGGCTGGCCAATATTAGCCTCAATCTTGAACTCACGCTTCATGCGGTCGACGATTATATCAAGGTGCAATTCACCCATACCGGCGATGATTGTCTGTCCGGATTCTGCATCAAATTTGACACGGAAAGACGGATCTTCGGCAGCAAGACGCTTAAGGGCTATGCCCATTCTTTCCTGATCTGCCTTGGTTTTTGGTTCTATAGCAATCTCAATGACAGGATCTGGAAACTCCATACGCTCTAGAATGACAGGAGCCATCGGGTCGCAGAGGGTATCACCCGTGGTCGTCTCTTTCAAGCCGGCAAGAGCAACAATATCACCGGCAAATGCCTCCTCAATATCCTCTCGAAAATTCGAATGCATCTGTAACATACGACCAATACGCTCACGCTTTTCCTTAACGGTATTTTGCAGAGAAAGACCTTTTTCCAATCTACCAGAATAAATGCGACAGAATGTCAATGATCCAACAAAAGGATCATTCATGATCTTAAAAGCCAGCATAGATAACGGTGCATTATCGGATGATTCACAAACTGTTCCCGCACTAACATTAAAACCATTCATTACATCTACAGGTGCAGGTAAATAATCAACAACCGCATCCAGAAGGGACTGTACACCCTTGTTTTTAAAGGCTGTTCCGCAAAGAACAGGATGAAACTCAACACCGATTGTACCTCTACGAATCAATTGCCGTAATTCATCAACTGTCGGCTCTCTACCTTCAAGATAAGATTCCATAACTGCTTCATCAACTTCAACAGCCATTTCAACAAGTTTTTCCCGATATGCAGATGCTAAATCCCGCATATCAACGGGAATCTCATCGATTCGCACAGAAGAGCCGACATGACCATCCCATGTTAGCGCCTGCATCTCAAGAAGATCCACCACGCCAACAAAATGATTCTCCACACCAATCGGTAACTGGACAATCAGGGCCCGAGCATTCAGGCGTGACCTGACCATCTCTACACTTCTGTGAAAATCGGCACCTGTCTTATCCATTTTATTGATAAAAATTAAACGAGGAACACGGTATTTCTCTGCTTGACGCCAGACTGTCTCAGTTTGTGGCTCAACACCAGCATTCGCATCAAGCAGCGCAATAGCTCCATCAAGAACACGTAAAGAACGCTCAACTTCAATGGTGAAATCAACATGACCTGGTGTATCGATAATATTGAGACGGCGCTTTCTTCCATCACGTCCCTGCCAAAATGTTGTCGTTGCAGCAGAGGTGATCGTAATCCCGCGTTCCTGTTCCTGTTCCATCCAGTCCATGGTTGAGGCCCCATCATGGGTTTCACCAACCTTGTGACTTTTGCCTGTGTAAAACAAAATACGCTCGGTCATCGTTGTTTTACCAGCATCGATATGCGCCATGATCCCAAAATTGCGATAATCTTCTATCCTATACTCTCTAGCCATTATCTTATCCTTGACTAGCATGTTCTACCGTTCTTGGTCTACCAGCGATAATGCGCGAATGCGCGGTTTGCATCAGCCATGCGATGTGTATCCTCACGCTTTTTGACAGCAGACCCACGATTGTTTGCTGCGTCTACTAACTCACCTGAAAGACGTCCAACCATTGTTATTTCATTGCGATCACGTGCTGCCTGTACAAGCCAACGAATCGCCAGAGCTTGACGACGATTAGGACGAACATCGACTGGCACTTGGTAGGTCGCTCCACCAACCCGACGAGACCGGACCTCTATATGTGGTGCAACATTTTCTATTGCTTGATGAAATAATGTCATCGGCTCAGATCCACATTTCTTTTCAACAGAAGAAAGCGCATCATACACAATACGTTCAGCAACAGATTTCTTCCCATCAAACATGATAGCATTCACAAACTTTGTAACAACCGGATCACCAAACTTTGGATCTGGGTTAATTTCGCGCTTTTCAGATCTACGACGACGAGACATACTTCAAAACTCTCATTCATTCATTTTGGACGTTTTGCACCATATTTTGAACGGCGCTGCTTCCGATTCTTAACACCCTGCGTATCAAGAACGCCACGGACAATATGATAACGCACCCCAGGCAAGTCCTTCACACGACCCCCACGAATCATGACAACAGAGTGCTCTTGAAGATTATGCCCTTCACCTGGAATATAACCAATGACTTCAAATCCATTTGTCAAACGCACCTTTGCAACCTTACGTAACGCCGAGTTTGGTTTTTTAGGAGTTGTTGTGTAAACACGAGTACAAACACCACGCTTTTGAGGATTTGCCTGAAGAGCAGGTACCTTATTACGTCTCACCAGTGCAACACGTGGCTTTCGGATCAATTGGTTTACGGTAGGCATTTGACCCTTCCTTAAAAAAAATAGTACCCAAAAAAAAGGGCCGCTTTAATTAACATGCACATACGAATTAATCTACATAAGATACTAGTTTTAAGCAGAAAACGTCTTTCCACGACTGCCTAACACAACAGAGGAAGCTCTCTAGCTTCATGTAATCTGTATGTTTTCATAATAATCGTCAAAAAACTACCTTGAAACGTTTCCGTTCACTAAGCCCAGGCCAGGCAGTAGCCCCATTCAGCTTAAAGCTTCTGCCCTAATATCGTCTGGAATCCATGCCGTCAAGTCCCCTACCGTATGAAAATGTTACAAAAAGCCATTTCATCAAATAAAATCATCCGCCATGCTGGAAAAATGATATGATTTGGAACAGCAGATACTGTACTGACTGTGATGTAATGTATTATATTAGGAATCGCCTTATGAGAATCGCAACCTGGAATGTAAACGGCATAAGAGCACGAATGGACAACCTCGTCACGTGGCTCCGGCACAGTACCCCGGATATTGTCTGCCTTCAAGAAACAAAGTCGACTGATGAGCAGTTTCCACGTGCTCCCATTGAGGCTATAGGATATCACGTGAGAACATATGGGCAAAAAGGCTTCAATGGTGTCGCTCTCCTTTCTCGCATGAATCCAGATGAAATAAATTGCGGACTGCCGGGGGATGTCGCTGATAAACAAGCCCGCCTGATTGAGGGTGTCTACTCAACGGACAAAAACGTTATGCGAGTCGTATCTCTTTATCTTCCAAATGGGAATCCGGTACAAAGTAATAAATATACTTATAAACTGTCATGGATGAAAAGGTTATGCGATTTTGCGGCAAGTCGCTTGCGCTTTGAAGAACTGTTTATTCTCGCCGGTGATTATAATGTCATAGCAACAGATATGGATGCGAAAAATCCCATAAACTGGGTAGATAATGCTTTTACCCTCTCTTCTACAAGAGCAGCTTTTCGAGAACTCATCAATCTTGGATTGACCGATGCTATTCGTGCAGTCAGTTCTGATCCAGAATATACTTTTTGGGACTATCAAGCCCAGGCATGGCCAAAAAATGACGGAATCCGGATAGACTATTTACTGCTTTCACCTGAAGCGCTTGATAAGATGACCCATGCTTTTGTGCAAAAAAAAATGCGTGGCTGGGAGAGAGCATCTGATCATGTTCCAGTATGTATTGATTTTTCTTGTTGAAATATCGGAGGCTACACATACACATACAGATCAGCAGATGGAGGTGGATCTTGCATTGCCAAGTCCAAGAGAGCAGGAAAAGATCTGCACCGGACCTGCACCGATTAACAAGACAGCAGAGAGTTTTTGGAATCTTCGAGCGATTGAGAATTGAGATAGGAGTGTGCAGTATAAAGTGCAATTGCCGCTGCATTGGAGACATTCAGGGATTGTATCATCCCAGGCGTATCAAGACGAGCTAACATCGAAACTGTTTCTCTCGTTCTTTTTCGTAGACCTTTCCCCTCTGCTCCAAAAACCAAGGCAATTTTATGTCCTGAGAAAGTCGTCTCAAGTGGTTGTATACCCTTTGCATCAAGTGCAACTGTCTGAAATCCTGCTTCGTGCAGTTTTTCCAAAGTCTCTGCCATATTTCGCACAGCAATATAGTTGACTAGTTCAAGAGCACCAGAAGCAGCTTTTGCCAAAACGCCAGACTCCTGCGGTGAATGTCGGGCTGTTGTAATAAGGGCACTGACATTAAAAGCAGCCGAAGACCGCATAATGGATCCAACATTCTGTGGGTCTGTTACCTGATCAAGAACAGTGAGCAGGGAACAAGTATCACGAAAATTTTCCAGATTCCCTAACGGTAATGGTTCTGTTTCAATCATAATGCCCTGATGAACCGTCTCTGAGCCAAGAAGCCGATCCAGAGTTTTCGGTTCAGTGACTTCAACTGGATATGGTAGTAAGCCTGGCTTATTCAAACCGAGACGGTTGCAAGCATTTTTTGTAATAAGAAGTCGATGAAGCTTACGCTGCGGATTATCCAGAACAGCTTTAACTGTATGAAACCCATAAAGCCATATATGATTTTCAGTGATAGGAGTAATGATTTTGTTTTTTTGATTGTTATGATGCTGACGTCTCAAGTGCGTATAATAGGAATATTTTTGCTTTTTTCCAATCATCAATTTGTCTATACCTTCTACCAAGACCATACTGATTTAATGACGAATCAACATCTTTTATAGAAAAATTTTTCTGAGAATCAGATATTCTCTCGATAGCTTACTTAAATCCACAACATAATTGATTGACAAAAGAGATGCTTGTTGTCATAATTTCAGGTAAGATAAGATGGATGTTGGTTTGCGTTTGCATAAGTGCAAATAAAAATGGAGGGATGCCCGAGCGGTTAAAGGGGATGGACTGTAAATCCGTTGGCTTTGCCTACGTTGGTTCGAATCCAACTCCCTCCACCATATCATTCCAAGCTGCGGGTATAGCTCAATGGCAGAGCAGCAGCCTTCCAAGCTGAATATGCGGGTTCGATCCCCGCTACCCGCTCCAGATGCCATATATAAATATCTCAGTATTTGCGATATTTTTTAGAAGAATCCACTGCAACAACCCGTTTGTTCTGATATTTTTGATTGTCCAGTCTTTACTTGACTATAAAATCACATTGCTTTTATGATGCAGATCATGTAGGGTAGAAGAAATTTATTGTCTGCCAATCAATTTTCTTGAAGCCAAATACCCTATTATTGAAGCTTTAGCGCTGATCGGCTAAGAGAAGCTTTCTTGATGATTTTTTGGCATTTACGCACCCGTAGCTCAGCTGGATAGAGTGCTGCCCTCCGAAGGCAGAGGTCGCAGATTCGAATTCTGTCGGGTGCGCCATGTTCATTCATTACGAACAATAAATCCCCAACTACTGCCGTCATGAGCCTGCCGAATGGTAGGCCCACATTTTATGGTATCTTACATCTGAAATTCAAGAGCATTTTTTTGAATCACTCTGCGAGTCCGTTACTCTGGGAAAAACAGGGTTATAATATAATATATTGTAGACGATCAGTATGAAGGTTTTCCATCCATGAGCGAAAGAATTGATCTGCATTACCATCCGAGTGACAATGAGCCATTTATGAATAACCATCAAAAGGCCTATTTTCGCTTAAAATTGATCGATTGGAAAAACGATATTCTGCGTGAAGTACGTGAAACGCTTGAGAATTTACAAGAAGAAAATGTCAATCATCCGGATCTTGCCGACCGTGCCTCTTCTGAAACGGACAGGGCCATTGAACTGCGGACTCGTGACCGAAAGCGAAAATTGATCACTAAAATTGATGCCGCCTTACAACGCCTTGAGGATGGAACCTATGGTTATTGTGAAGAAACGGGGGAACCGATTAGCATTAAGCGTTTGGATGCACGTCCTATAGCAACTCTTTCACTGGAAGCTCAGGAACGTCATGAGAAACGTGAGAAAGTATATCGTCATGAAAAATGATGTTTCTTTAGGAAGAAAAATTCCGTGTGCTACATTCCATTTTTCAATCAATAGACCAAGCGAACACGGAATTTTTTTATACTTTTTGCCAAGTTTATATGCTTTGCTCTGCTTGTATAGCAGTCATGATGCTCGCACGCTTTGAAAGATGCGCGACGTAGCGTTGAATGGCTGGAAACGCTTTTAAATCAAAGCCGATATCACCACACCAGCTTAATACAGTGTAAAGATAAGCATCAGCGACAGAGAAGCAATTGGACACAAGATAGTTTGCTGTAGCTGTGGCAAGTGCATCTTCTAAGAAACGGAATCGTATACTAAGTTTGCTTTGTGCTGTTTGTTTTTCTGCATCACTTGATGATTTATTAAAGAAGGGACTAAAATTCTTGTGTAGTTCCATTCCAGCAAACGCTAGCCATTCGTGCACCTTTGCACGCTCGTATGTACCGCATGCTGGAAGCAATCCCTTTGCTGGATACTGATCTGCGAGATGCAGCATAATAGCTGGCCCTTCTGTCAGGCAGTGTCCATCATCAAGTTCAAGGACAGGGACATACCCTTTTGGATTGATTGTGTTGAAATCTCTATTGTCGTATGTGAGCTTTCTGGCAAGGTCTACCTTAACAAGATCTATTGCCACTCCAAGTTCACGAGCTACAATGTGCGAAGCAAGTGAACACGCTCCAGGGCTGAAATAAAGTTTCATGACAGTTGTTCCTCTTACTTATTACTTTTTACTGATTAGTTTAGGTTAACAGGACAAATGGTACACTGAATATTTTTTGATAGAAAAGAGCAAATTGTCTATCTTAAAGATTTTATGATGCATGTTTAATTAATCTGTCTCCTTTTTTTCTGACCCCACAATTCATTGAATGATATGAGAACAGCACCTATGGTGATAAAAGCATCCGCTAGATTAAAAATAGCAAAAGACCACCATTCAATATGAAGCAACATATAGTCTGTTACGTAGTGCAAACGGAGGCGATCAGTAAGATTTCCAATGGCGCCACCAATAACAAGTGTATAACCACATCTAGCAAACTTTTTATATTCTTCTGTGCGCCACAGCAGCCAGCAGATAAAAAGGATACTCAGAACAGTTGCGACAACAAGACTGACATCACTGACAGTTGAAAGCATAGAAAACGCAATCCCTGTATTATTTGTATGATACAATGCAAGAAAGGGGAGAAGATCAATTCGTTCGCCAAGTGCCATCGTCCAAGTAACAAAAAATTTTACCAGTTGGTCTAAGATAATAAAGAAGATTATCAAGATAATAGTAAAAAACCCGGAACGGTATTTCATTTTTATGCGCTTCTTTTATCAATTTTCAGATTGTTTCGCCGTAGCTCATAAAGCATAATACCGGTTGCAACTGCAAGATTAAGCGAATCAGCTTGGCCCGCCTGTGGGATACGTGCGAGCCTATCACAAACAGCGACAAGATTTTCAGACAAGCCATGTTGTTCATTGCCCATAAGCAATATGAGAGGTTCATTTCCATAATCAATAGCTCGATAATCAACTGCACCACTGAGATGTGTACCTATGACCAATCCTGGGAAATACCTCTTCCAGTCAATAAACTTTTTTTCAGACATCCTATAGAGCTGGACAGCAAAGATTGATCCCATAGTAGCCCGAACGCTTGCAAGTGAAAAAGGTTCTGTTGTACGTCCGATAAGAATAATACTTGAGACCCCTGCAGCATCAGCCGTTCGAATAATGGTCCCAAGATTGCCAGGGTTACGAATCCGGTCTAACCCAAGAAAAAGTTTACTTCTTCTAAAATCAGCTTTTTCTTGGTTATACCAGTTTTTTTCAAAAGCACCAATGACAGTTTGTGGATTATCACGATGTGTAATCGTTGCCATGACTTTGTAAGACGTTTTCACCACAAGGCCACCAACAGCAATCGTACGGGCAGCAGTGTTTTCAATTAAAACATTTTCTGAACATGTTTTTGAAAACACCAGCGTCCGTATTTTCCAACCAAGGTCAAGCGCATGAATGACAAGTTTTAGCCCTTCTGCTAGAAACAACCCTGCACGGTCACGCATCTTTTTTGATGCCAGCGCCCGTAAGTCCTTAACAACAGGATTAGCAAGGCTGGTAATTTCCTTAACCTGCCCCATCCATCTTTCTTTCTACAGAGATTCCTTTAAAAATATCACATATTATATAATCCAGCGGCTAAAAAGGGAAGTAGAAAGTGCTCTTTTCGCTTTTTCTTCGCGTAAGATTAATTCTCCTGACTCGATTTTTCCCCCAAATCCAGTAAAGGCATCACACATCAGCTCGTGAATCGCATAAAAAGAGATACGTATTGAATAGGCTGTCACTATGACAGAAAGTGGTGTTGATGATAAAAGTGCCTGGCAGGACATTATCATTTTTGGCAGACTATCAAAAAAATCCCAAATTTCACCCCGTGGTCCGCGGCCATAGGTTGGCGGATCCAGAAGGATAAGATCATAACTTTTTCCGCGTTTCTCTTCGCGCATAACAAATTTCATAGCATCTTCACAAATCCAGCGAATTGGCTTGTCAAGAAGATTAGCTGTTTTCTGGTTTTCTTGTGCCCAGCTAATAGCTCTTCTAGAAGCATCAACATGTGTTACTTCTTCTGCACCAGCGCGGGCAGCGACAAGCGATGCAAGGCCAGTGTACCCGAAAAGGTTAAGAACACGAACAGGTTGAGTAGCTTGTTGTATGAGATCTTCTATAAAACGCCAGTGCGCATCCTGCTCAGGGAAAACACCAACGTGACGAAAGGATGTAAAGCGTCCAAGAAAGGGCAATTTCTTCCAGAAAAGAGGCCAGGTTTCATGAGGAATCGAATGAGGAAAATCCCAGCGGCCCATACCTTGTTTATCAGGATTACCAGTAAATATGGCGTCAGCCTTCTTCCATACAGAGTGATCTAGATTCGGTTGCCACATTGCTTGTCCTTCTGGTCTTATAAGAAGATAAGAACCATAGCGTTCCAGCTTTCTTTTGTGACCGCTGTCAATTAACCCATAATCTTCACTCGCGCCAGTTTCAAGAATAACCGGCACAACTTCTTGAGGCCGCTTCCTTCTAACTGTAAAGAGGGGATTGAATAAAGGCGTTTTCTTGTGTTTGATCTTATTTGTCGTTGCCACTTTTCCGGATTTCTTCTATGCGACGAACTGCTACCACTTGCGTGTGACCTGAGACGAATAGTCTCTACACGGATACAGTGTACAGAGTAAGAGAGCTTCATTGAACCGGCGTTCTATCTATATTAGATTGTCCTGGAATTCAGGCGGGTATATAATTTTCTTTTGAAGAAAGGAATCCATGTGTCTCCAACAGGCACTGGTGTATTTTTTCTCGTATTGCGTGCCAGACGCGCAGGACGATTTTTAATGGAGAACGCAAAAAACCCACGTAATTCAACGCGCTTTCCTTCCACAAGTGCATTTGATCTTTCGTCAAAGACGACCGTCTTTTCAACATCTTGCTGGAAAAGATGTGGATTGTGATTCACAATAATCTGTACAAGTTCCGATTTGATCACAACTGTTTTCCATTCAAATAAGCTATTACTATTATTATGATTTATCTATTGAGACTGAGAAAGTGATTGTCAAGATCTTAAATGTCTTCAACAAATAGCTGACGAAAAAATAAAACGGTCATGTATATCGCAGTTTTTTTCCATAACCGGGAAAAACATAACTGATATGGATCATTAGATTGTGTTTTCAAAGATGAGAAATAAATCTCTACTTTTTTCTAAAGAACTAAAAAGTCATAAAACTTTTGCTCAGGCAAAAACACACTCAAGACATGTACACCTCTTCAAGGTGATATTGTTCGTTTTAATAGCTGTTATTGTCCTTACATCTGTTTTTTCATGGCTGACCTTTTTCCCCTCTATAGGATCGTTAGATATCATTCCACTGAACAGCAATGAAGATACGCAAGATAATAGGTTTATTATGACTGCGCCTAAGATTGAAGGATATACAAGTGACAACACCCTTTATAGCTTGACAGCCCAAAGAGCTTTTACGGATCCACAGCGTGCAGGTATTATTGAGTTAGAGGGTATAAGGGCTGTGCTGCCATTTGGTAATCGTGGGCAGGCTGTTGTCAATGGCCCAGGTGGTGTTTTTGAAAACATCAACGGACGGCTGCAGCTTCACCGCCCATTTACGGTACAAACTCCAGATGGTACAATTGCCTATCTTTTATCTGCCGATATGAATATGAAAACTAGCCAATTACAAACAAGAGAGAAGGTTGAAATTAGAAGTAAAACCGAACTTTTAAAAGCCAACAGCATGCGTGTTCTAGACAATGGTCATACGATAATATTCGATGGGAGTGTAAAAATTTTCTGCTCAATGATGCAATAGAGATCTACATCCACGGCAAGCCTTTGTGAAATTGTTAAAGGAGTCTTTTAATCCATGCAATTTTCTTACGTATATTACGTATTATCCTATTGGCCAAGCTGTATTATTCTAAGCGCCATTTTTATGTTCACTTGTCATGCGATTGCCAGTACACAACCAACAAGTACTGGTCGTTCCAGCCATATGGAGCCTGTACAAATTGAGGCAGATAGTATGAAGATACAGGATCAAGAAAGGCGTGCTATTTTTACTGGAAATGTTTCAGTGATCCAGGGGGATAAGATGCTTCGTGCAGGAAAAATGATCGTCCAGTATACAAAATTAAAAGACAAGACAGAAAAATCAAGATGGACTCTATCGCATGGGGATCTTGGCTCAACCAGCATTGAGAAAATGGAAGTAGCAAACAAAGTTTATCTCAAATCCGGTTATAAGGTTGCAACCGGTGATCGTGGGATTTTTGACGGGATCTCCAATGTTATGGTTCTTTCCGGGTCAAAAGTGGTGTTGACGGATGGTGACAATGTTTTCATAGGATGTCGGTTGACTGCTCATATGGACACTGGCCAAGCTTTTCTGGAAAGCTGTTCTACTATGAATAAGAAAGGACGTGTTTCTATGATCATGAATTACAGCAGGCGGAACTGATTTTCATGTCTCGAAGGAAGACGAGAGATCATGAGGTACAGCATAAGGAAATAACAGCCGGAGAGAAGAGCAATGGTGCGCCGCTATTACACGAGGCGCTTATAGCCCATAACTTAACAAAAAATTATCGTGGTAGACAAGTCATTCATGGTGTTTCCTTTGTGCTGCGCGCTGGGGAAGCTGTTGGGATTCTTGGGCCAAATGGAGCAGGAAAAACGACGTGTTTTTATATGATTACTGGGCTTATTTCTGTTGACAGTGGATCAATCGAGATTGACGGGTTTGATATAACCTATATGCCCATGTATCGTCGTGCGCGTTTGGGTATTGGTTATTTGCCACAGGAAGTGTCGATTTTTCGTGGTCTTTCAGTCGAAGATAATATTAAGGTTGTTCTTGAAGTTGTAGAAAAAAATCGAAAGTCCCGCGAAAAGCAACTTGATGATCTTTTAGAGGAGTTCAAGATTTCACATTTGCGCAAGAAACCAGCTCTGTCGCTCTCTGGTGGAGAACGTCGACGCCTTGAAATTGCCAGAGCACTAGCATGCCATCCAAATTTTATGCTTCTTGATGAGCCTTTTGCCGGTATTGATCCGATTGCGATTATTGATATTCAACAACTTGTTCGCCATTTGACAAGCCGGGGTATCGGTGTCTTGATTACGGATCATAATGTGCGTGAAACACTGGGTCTTGTCGACAGAGCCTATATAATTCATGCTGGCCAGGTTCTGACTCACGGGTGTCCCATTGATATAGTTGCCAATACTGATGTCCGTCGGTATTATCTTGGTGAGAAATTCTCTCTATAGGAAATAGATGTCATGTTTTCTAAAAAGCCATGCACATGACTTACATTCCTCAAGTACAAGGGTGAGCGCCTCGATCAAGGTGACCTCGACGTGTACCTGAGGAAGCTTGGTAAGCAGTGCCGATTCCCTATGAATTTCTCAAGCTTCACCGATACGGGCGACAACAGGAAGACACTACATAACCGCATAGAAAGGCTTGTTGCGAATGCTGTGACGTTGAGCATTGGCCGAAAAACCTATATCGGTAGCTTGAGGATTTAAGGACGAAGAGTGGGTCGTATCATTCAATCCGAAGCTTTGCCCCTTCTTCGCTCCAGACCAGTACACATGAATGGTCGATCCGCCGAGGCTTGTCAGGCCATCAGCTAGCGCAATGGCTTCTACGCCACGCATGCAACACCGTATCCGATGAAGATAGAGACCCAAGCTCTCAGGCAGTGAGACGGCAGAGATGTGGGAAGACCAAGCTCATCAAGGCACTCGATCGGGTTTCAGCTAACTGCAAAGAGAACGGCCAGACCTTTCACTACAAGTCTTGTCCATGTTGACCGGATCGGCTCCAAATCGCAACGTCTGCATCGTTACTACTCAAAAAGGAATCTTTTCCGGAATAGCCTGTGGATAGGAGAGTACAGAATACCGTAGTAGTGGAAGTTTTTTTGTACGCATTCGTACGCGCGCGGACTGCGCATTCTGGACCGGTGTTGATGAAAGAACCGTTTTTGAGTCCCTTCGCTCGCGAAGTCGCCCCCCTTGTGGCACCGCGGCGCGGTTCCCCCACCGCTTTTCGGCGGCTCCCCCTCCTGCTAGGCTTGATAAGAAACTTGATAAGAAAGTAGTTTGAAGGGTTGATCTCAGCTCTTGCTATGGTAATGGTGTTAAATTAAACATAGAGGCTCACATCGTGGTGGTGTGTATTGGTGGTCGATCTGTTAACAGCGATTTTAGACAAGTCAGATTGGTTGAATATCTGAAAGTCCTTTTTTGAAGGGTGGTTTTAATGACAAAAACGGGGGACTGATCATTTCTAGATACCCCTTAAAATCCACATCTACGCTTCTAGAAGCGTTTACGTGTATCACCCACAAGATATACAAAACCCTTATAGGGCCCTTAAAAACGTCTTTAAACGGTATTTTTATGGTAGGAGTATTTTAATGGCTAGCATGCAAGCTGCTGTTTTTGTCGCTCCAGGCAAAATAGTATTACGCGACAAGCCCGTCCCTGAAATTGGCCCGATGGACGCCTTGATACGTATCACCACCACGACTATCTGCGGCACGGATGTGCATATACTCAAGGGTGAATATCCGGTTGCAGCAGGCCTGACCGTCGGCCACGAGCCTGTCGGGATCATTGAAAAGCTGGGATCGGAAGTCCACGGCTTCAAGGTGGGCCAGCGTGTTATTGCAGGAGCGATCACGCCCAGCGGGTACTCCAACGCCTGCCTGTGCGGCCTAGGCGCACAGGATGGCCCGGACAGCCCGCACGGCTTCAAGGTGGCGGGCGGCTGGAAATTTGGCAACACCATAGACGGCAGCCAGGCGGAATACCTGCGTGTGCCGGACGCCATGGCCAATCTGAGCCAGATTCCCGACCATTTGAGCGATGAGCAAGTACTGATGTGCCCAGATATTATGTCTACCGGATTCTCTGGCGCTGAACGCGGTAATATCAAGATTGGCGATACGGTTGTCGTGTTCGCGCTGGGACCGATAGGCCTCTCTGCCGTTGCAGGGGCTAAACTGCTGGGTGCCACCAAGATCATCGGCGTGGACTCCATTCCCGAACGCCTCAACATTGCTCGCACACTGGGCGCGGACTATGTCGTCAACTTCAAGACTCATGACCCGATTCAGGAAATCCTCAAGCTGACTGACGGCCGCGGCGTGGACGTAGCGATTGAAGCGCTGGGCGTACAGCAGACATTCGAATCCTGCCTGCGCGCGCTGCGGCCAAGCGGCACCTTGTCCAGCCTGGGGGTCTATTCCTCTGACCTCAAGCTGCCGCTGGATGCGTTCGGCTCTGGTCTCGGGGGCTTCACGATTGTGTCCACCCTGTGCCCTGGCGGCAAGGAGCGCATGCGCAGGCTGATGGATGCAGTTGGCTCTGGCCGCGCTGACTTGAGCAAGCTGGTGACCCACCGCTTCAAGCTCAGCGAAATCGAGGACGCTTATGACCTGTTTGCCAACCAGCGTGACGGCGTGATGAAGGTAGCAATAATGCCCTAATGCCCAAGTAAGTAGATAGAATTTGTGTTGAAATAAAAAAGCTTTATCTAACAATTTTATTATTTTAACATATTGCAATCTAATACAGAAGCTTGGAGACTGACATGACTATAATCCATAATCTTGGCTTCCCACGTATCGGCGCCAAGCGTGAATTGAAATTTGCTTTGGAAGCATATTGGAAGGGCGAATCCTCACGCGATGAATTGAAAGCGCTAGGTGCTTCTTTGCGAAAACGCCACTGGAGTGCACAATCGGGGCTTGATCTTATCCCGGTAGGCGATTTTTCCTTTTACGACCAGGTGCTGGATATGAGCTTTACCCTCGGCAATCTGCCTGAGCGTGTCAAGGCTTTTCACGGTGACCAGTTAGACAATTACTTCCGTGTTGCACGCGGTCGGTCAGCAAAATCGGCTGAGGAAGGGCATGCTGCATGTTGCAGTGGGGTTGATGCAGGCGAGATGACCAAGTGGTTCGACACCAATTATCACTACATTGTTCCGGAATTCAATGCTAATACAGAATTTAGACTGGATCCCTCTAGCCTACTACTGGAGCAGATGTCTGAGGCCAAGATGCAAGGAATAAAAGCCAAACCAGTTATTATTGGCCCGGTCACCTATCTGGCTCTTGGAAAAGCCAAAGATGATTCGAACAAGATAGACCTGCTAAGTCGTCTCTTGCCTGTATATGCAGAATTATTGGAAACATTAGCAGAACAAGGGGTGGAGTGGGTGCAGCTTGATGAGCCCATTCTAGTCACTGATCTACACGATGTATGGAAGGACTCGTTTGAGAGAACCTACAACTATTTCAAGAACATAAAGGTGAAACTGCTGTTGGCTACCTATTTTGGTCCATTGCTGGAAAACCGCAGACTAGTTGCCAGTTTGCCAGTAGACGGGGTGCACATTGATGCAATTAATGGACGTGACGATGTTGAGCCGTTTCTGAATCTGCTAGCTAAGGAGAAAACCTTGTCTCTGGGTGTGATCAACGGCCGCAATATCTGGAAAACTGACCTCAATGCCACGCTAGACTGGATCGATCCATTGGCGCGCCAGCTGGGCAGTCACTTATGGATTGCACCGTCATGCTCGCTGCTGCATGTTCCGGTAGATCTTGATAGCGAAGAGCATCTTGATGTAGAAGTGAAATCCTGGATAGCATTTTCGGTGCAGAAACTAGAGGAACTCAAGATACTGGCAAGAGCCTTGCGTTATGGCCGCGCCTTGGTCAAGGCAGATCTCGATGCCAACAAGACTGTGATCGACGCACGTCGTAATTCAGTGCGCGTGAACAATCCGGCAGTCAAGGCCATCATCGGCAAACTAGATGGTAAGCGCGGTCAGCGAAATAGTCCTTATGCCCAGCGTGCAGCTAAGCAGTCTGCATGCCTGCAGTTGCCTTTATATCCAACGACAACCATTGGCTCCTTTCCGCAAACCGCTGATATCCGACAGGCACGTAGCCGATTTAAGGCTGGCATGTTAGACGAGGCTGGCTACAAAGCCGCTATGCAAACCGAGATTGCACACTGTGTGCACAAGCAGGAAGCCATTGGTTTGGACGTGCTAGTGCATGGAGAAGCTGAGCGCAACGACATGGTAGAATACTTTGGCGAGCAATTGGAAGGCTATGCATTGAGCCAGTTTGGTTGGGTTCAGTCCTATGGCTCTCGCTGTGTCAAGCCCCCTATCCTCTTTGGTGATATCAGTCGCCCGTATCCGATGACAGTGGAATGGATTAAGTATGCGCAATCTCTGACCAGAAAGCCGCTGAAGGGTATGCTAACAGGACCAGTGACAATCCTCAATTGGTCCTTTGTTCGTGATGACCAGCCACGCTCTGTTAGCTGCTACCAATTGGCTCTAGCCATCCGTGCAGAAGTGCTGGATCTGGAAGAAGCCGGCGTGCCTGTAATCCAAATCGATGAGGCCGCCCTGCGAGAAGGACTTCCATTGCGGAAAGACCAGTGGAAGGAATACCTCGGTTGGGCAGTGAAATCTTTTCATATTACCACTAACGGCGTGAAAGATGAGACTCAGATTCACACCCATATGTGCTACTCAGAGTTCAATGACATCATCACTTCTATTGCAGAAATGGATGCAGATGTCATCACCATTGAGACTGCACGTTCTAACATGGAGCTTCTGGATGCGTTTGACAGTTTCAATTATCCAAATGAGATCGGACCCGGTGTCTACGATATTCACTCGCCTAACGTTCCTTTAAAAGAGCATATCTTACACCTGATGATGAAGGCAGGAGAGCGTATTCCTGCCCGGCGTCTGTGGGTGAATCCTGACTGCGGTCTGAAGACCCGCCAGTGGAATGAAGTCATTCCTGCGCTTACCAATATGGTTGCGGCGGCCAAAACGTTACGTACTAGTGGTAGGAATTAAGCGCTGTTTCCGCTGATTACCTCTCACACCCTGCTGTGACTCCTGGGGCATTCACCCTGATCGGGATGCCTCGCACAACTTAAAGTGAAGCCAGTCCATGATCCCTTTATATAATCGAGTGCAATTGCGGGAAGTAGAGCAACTCTGTGCAGCCGAGGGTCTGATGGCGAAAGCCGGTCTGGCTGCGGCTGCAATGGTGCGCAAGATGCTACAAGAGCATGATGCATACAATGTGCTGGTGTTGGCAGGGATTGGAAATAACGGCGGGGACGCACTGGTAGCTGCACGTCATCTTAAGGCCACCTGGCACCAGGTGGCAGTCGTGTTTACCGGCGATAGAGAAAAGCTACCAGCCGATGCAGCGGCCGCCTACGATGCATGGGTGGTAGAAGGTGGCGAGCTATGCTCTGAAATTCCACTGCCAGGGCGGTGGCAGGTAGTAGTAGATGGCCTGTTTGGTATTGGCTTGTCGCGGGACTTAGATGCACGTTACTGTAAGCTTATTGAGCAAGTGAACGCACTTTCTTTACCGGTGCTGGCGCTGGATATTTCCAGCGGCTTGTGCATGGCAACAGGACGCGTGTTAGGGGCTGCTATTAAGGCACGGCATACATTGAGCTTTATTGGTCTTAAGCCAGGCTTGTTTACATTGGACGGCCCCGATTATGCGGGTGAGGTTCATTTGGATACACTAGGGCTGGAGATAAAGCATTTGAGTGTTAAAGGCGCTCTGGTAGATCATCCTCCGTATTTGCCATTTCTGAGAAAATGGAACTGCCACAAAGGCAGTCATGGCAGTGTGGGTGTTATTGGCGGAGCCGATCATATGGTCGGAGCTGCTATCCTCGCTTCTAGGACAGCACTGCTGCTCGGGGCAGGACGGGTGTATTGCGGTTTGCTTGCGACCCAGCCTCCAGCACTGGATACAGCACAAGTAGAGCTGATGTTGCGGGATGTTGATACCGTGCCAGCATTATCCAGCGTGCTGGTAGTCGGGCCGGGTATGGGGATGTCAAGTACAGCGATGGCTGTATTGCATGAGGTGCTGGAACAGAAGCAGCCTATGGTGCTTGATGCGGATGCTCTCAATCTTGTTGCGACAGATTGCGCGCTGCAGCAGAGATTAAAGGCGCGCGCGGTGGGAAGCACTGTGCTGACACCGCATCCAGGCGAGGCTGCCCATCTGTTTGGCTGCAACACTATCGAAGAAGTGCAGGAGGACCGTATTGCAATTGCGGTGAGATTCGCACAGGCATACCGGGTCGTCATTGTGCTCAAGGGTTGTGGCAGCGTTATTGCTATGCCAGATGGACGCTGGTTTATCAACCGGAGCGGTAATCCCGGCATGGCAAGTGCCGGTATGGGCGATACCCTGTGTGGCATTATTGCCGCCTTGCTGGCGCAATCCATGGCTCTGGAACAGGCGGTGTTGCTTGGTGTTTACCTGCATGGTGCTGCTGCTGATGCTCTGGTCGGCGGTATCGGACCGATTGGTGTGACTGCTGGCGAAGTAGCGTTATCTGCTAGGAAATTGCTTAACCATTGGGTGTATGGCCGGACTTAACTTACAGCTATAGGTCATGGAACATGTTCTGCAACCAAGAAGAAAACAAGTTACAATATTTTGCCAGAAGATTCAAGACAGGCTGATTCCAATTCCAATCTACGCCACTTTCACCAGATGAGACAAGACAGAGCATGTTTTTGATTGCTTAGATTGCGCATCACGTAGGTTATGGCTTTTGAAAAAGGTTCGTAATGATATAAGTAGGACTGGTCTTGAGCTTCCGTGATGATGCCTCAAAGTCTTTTGATGGAGACTCCGCTCTGGATTCTTGCTGTGATTGGACGACCGGCGATCAATGAAGTGAAGTATGGCATGGATCACTACTGACCTATGCTGATCTTTTCGCTGTAAAAGTACGGATACATCGATCCTACCATATCAGCTAATTAAAAGAGAAAAAACAATGGATTTAAGCGATTACACCTGCATCGATCATTACGGCGCTTTAAGCGACTTCGAAAAAACAACTGTTGATGGCTGAGAGGGCAGCCGCAATCAGTTGTTTGACGGAACATGAGGTTTTGGATGCGATTCTGCAACGGGTCCCATGCTATCGTTTTTGCGCGTCTTGAAAAAGACGTTGATTTTGAGGCATTGGATGATCAGCCGGTAGATCTTGTTGCTCGTCGCACCTAAAAATTTACTGCCCGTCTGATGCGTAATTCTGATATTGTCAGTTATTGTCAGTCAGCTAAGATGAAGTTAATCGAACATCTCTAACATAGAGACTGTGAGATTTTTCAGTGATTCTAGATTCTATTCTTGTTACTTGTTATTTTATAGCTTATAATATATGGATATTTACTACTTAATCCATGTAAAAATGGTATAATGAAAGTTTTTTGAAAAACTTTAATATTTTTTTTTTATTCAACTACAGAGATCACTTGCGATAAAAAAAACGCTCCCTATATACCTTTTTGGTTCATTACCACCTTTCCGGTTTCCGGATCAGAGCGTTGTGTGGTAAGCTGTTTTGGAAATAGGAACCGCCTTGGGAATGCTTTCATGAGGTTTCGGCGATCGCTGATTGGAGAGTGTAAAAATGGCAAAAGTTATCGGTATTGATCTTGGTACAACCAATTCCTGCGTTGCAGTCATGGATGGCAAAAGCGCAAAAGTGATTGAGAATTCTGAAGGTGCGCGCACGACGCCTTCCATTGTGGCATTTGCTGATAGCGGAGAGCGCCTTATCGGTCAGCCTGCAAAACGTCAAGCTGTTACTAATCCTCAAGGAACTATTTTTGCTGTCAAGAGACTGATCGGACGTCGTTTTGATGATCCCATGGTTAAAAAGGACAAGGATCTTGTTTCCTACAAGATAGTGAAAGGTGACAACGGCGACGCTTGGGTTGAAGCAGATGAGAAGAAATATTCCCCATCGCAGATTTCAGCTATGACATTGCAGAAAATGAAGGAAACCGCTGAGGCTTATCTTGGTGAGAGAATAGAGCAGGCAGTGATTACTGTTCCTGCTTATTTCAATGACGCGCAGCGTCAAGCAACAAAGGATGCCGGTCGAATTGCAGGACTTGAGGTTTTACGTATTATTAATGAACCAACAGCAGCGGCATTGGCCTATGGCCTTGATAAAAAAGATGGTAAGACAATTGCTGTTTATGACCTTGGTGGTGGTACGTTCGATATCTCCGTTCTCGAGATTGGGGATGGTGTTTTTGAAGTGAAATCAACCAATGGTGATACATTTCTTGGTGGTGAGGATTTTGATATGCGGCTCGTCAGCTACTTCTCTGATGAGTTCAAAAAAGAACAAGGTATTGACCTGAAAAATGACAAGCTGGCTTTGCAAAGACTAAAGGAGGCTGCGGAGAAGGCAAAAATTGAGCTTTCTTCTTCTCCACAAACAGAAATTAACCTTCCTTTCATCACAGCAGACCAGAGTGGCCCGAAACACCTTACCATGAAATTGACACGGGCGAAGTTTGAATCTCTTGTTGATGACCTCGTGAAACGCACCATTGATCCCTGCAAGGCAGCACTGAAGGATGCGAGCCTGAATGCTGGAGAGATTGGGGAAGTCGTTTTAGTTGGTGGCATGACGCGTATGCCGAGAATTCAGGAAGTGGTCAAATCATTTTTTGGTAAAGAGCCACATAAGGGTGTCAATCCAGATGAAGTGGTTGCGATGGGAGCCGCTATCCAGGGTGGCGTTTTGCAAGGTGATGTCAAGGATGTATTGCTTTTAGATGTAACACCGCTTTCTCTGGGTATCGAGACATTGGGTGGTGTATTCACCCGCTTGATTGAGCGCAACACCACCATACCGACTAAAAAGTCACAGAGCTTTTCAACTGCTGAAGATCATCAGAATGCAGTGACAATCCGCGTTTTTCAGGGTGAGCGTGAGATGGCAGCTGATAACAAGTTGTTGGCACAGTTTGATTTGCTTGGTATTCCACCTGCACCGCGTGGTGTGCCACAAATTGAAGTAACGTTTGATATTGATGCTAACGGTATCGTGAATGTTTCGGCACGGGATAAAGGTACTGGTAAAGAGCAACAGATACGCATTCAGACTTCTGGTGGTCTCAGTGATAGTGACATTGAAAAAATGGTCAAAGATGCAGAAGTGCATGCTGCAGCAGATAAAAAGCGCCGTGGTACAATTGAAGCCAAGAACCAGGCAGAAGCACTTGTTCATTCAACAGAAAGGTCCCTTTCCGAACATGGTGACAAGATTTCTGATGATGACAGAAAGAGCATAGAAGTAGCAATTGCTGATCTCAAGACAGCAATTGCAGATGAGAATCCAGAAGATATGAAAACGAGAATACAGAAACTTACTGAAGTGAGCATGAAACTCGGTCAAGCTATGTATGAAGCATCTAGGACAAAGTCCGAAACTAATGCTGATGGTACAACTGTAAATAAGACAGCAAGTGATGATGTTGTCGACGTTGACTTTGAAGAACTGAATGATGAGAAGAAGCCCTCATAAGGTCTAGATAACAGGTGTGCGGCCCGGTTTGTTTCTCACCGGGCTTTTGTACATCGTCTATAAACATTTCTTGATTTATTGTCTTGTAAAGCTTGAAAATGATCGTGAAGAAGATAAAATCCGTATTTTTTAAGCGGTAGACTATTCTTGTCTATTTATAAAAATGACAGAATAGATAATTATTTGTTCCTCAGGATTACAGGTCATGAATGTTGACTATTATAAAATACTCGGTGTGACACGTGAATGCGATGAAAAGACACTCAAGTCTGCTTTTCGCAAGCTAGCGATGCAGTATCATCCTGATCGTAATCCGGGGAATAAGGAGGCAGAAAAACGCTTCAAAGAAATTGGCGAAGCCTATGAAATACTTAAAGATCCACAAAAGCGTGCTGCTTATGACCGTTATGGACATACTGTGTTCAATGATGGGCGTGGTGGTGGAGCAGCATCTTCTGGCTTTTCTGGTGGTTTCTCTGATATTTTCGACAACATTTTTGGAGAAATGATGGGTGGCCGCTACTCGCGGAGCGACGGTCGTGAACGCGGAGCAGATATCAGCTATAATATGGACTTAACCCTTGAGGAAGCTTATTCTGGGAAAATAGGTCAGATTCGTGTTCCAACCTCAATCACATGTAATGCCTGTGGAGGGGAAGGAGCAAAAAAAGGTACAGAACCGGTTATCTGCAAGACATGTCATGGGACAGGTCGGGTACGAGCTTCTCAAGGATTCTTTTCACTAGAGCGTTCCTGTCCGAAATGTCATGGCCGTGGCCGGATAGTAGAGCATCCATGCTTTAGCTGCCATGGCAGTGGACGTACACAGGAAGATCGCACTCTTACTATCCCTATACCAGCAGGTATTGAGGATGGCACGCGGATTCGACTTTCAGGAGAAGGGGAATCAGGTGTTCGTAGTGGCCCGAGCGGGGATCTCTATGTTTTTTTATCGATTACTCCACATGAGTTTTTTCAGCGGGAGGGCGCTAATCTCTATTGCCAAGTACCAATTTCCATGACAACGGCAGCACTTGGTGGACAGTTCGAGGTATCAACACTTGATGGCACAAAAACCCGTGTCAAGGTACCAGAAGGCACACAAAATGGCAAGCAGTTCCGTTTAAAAGGCAAGGGCATGCCCGTGTTACGTCAAGAGGCGAAAGGTGATCTATATATACAGGTCACTGTTGAAACGCCACAAAAATTGACAAAGCATCAACGTGAATTGTTACAGGAATTTAGTCAGCTTTCCAATCATGAAAACTCGCCACAATCACACGGCTTTTTTGCACGTATGAAAGATTTTTTTGACGGAATCAGCTAAGCTAAGCACCGCCTCTAACCCTACACCAACCTTACATACCTTTAGAACCACGATTCACGGCGGCAACACCTGTGCGGCAGATTTCCACAATACCGATTGGACGCATGAGCGAAACGAATTGATCAAGCTTCGATGAGTTCCCTGTAACTTCAAAGATGAAATGCTCAACTGTAGCATCAACCATCTTGGCATTAAATGCTTCTGCCAATCGCAAGGCGTCAACACGATTTATCCCTTTTGCTAATACTTTGACGAGTGCGAGTTCCCGTTGGATCGGTTTGTCTTGTCCCAGTTCGCGGGCACGGACGTGCAGATCAACAACACAGTGCACTGGCACGATCCGTTCGAGTTGATAGCGGATCTGGTTGATCACATGAGGGACACCACATGTTACAATCGTAATGCGGGATAAGAGCTTTTCCTGCTCTGTTGCTGATACTGTAAGGCTTTCAATATTATAACCCCTCCCCGAAAAAAGTCCTATTACTCGTGCCAGCACACCTGGATCATTGTCGACCAACACCGCTAAGGTATGAGTTTCCACCGGGGTATTATCAGATATTGTAAAATCATTTAAAATAAAATCTGAAGCTGGCATTTTTTATACATCCCTGGACTTAGAGTTAGCCGAATGGCATCAATATTTTTTTAAACAAGCGATCGGTCATTAGCATCAATAGCATTTTCCATAACATCGTCGGTTACCTCATCCGCCAGCAACATCTCGTTATGAGCACGACCTGAAGGAATCATTGGAAAACAGTTTTCCAAATTGACAACCCGGCAATCAAACAAAACCGGCTTATCACATGCAACCATTTCGCGAATACAGTCATCTAACTCCCCGGGTTTGGTGCACTGAATGCCGATGGCTCCATAAGCCTCGGCCAATTTTACAAAATCTGGCATGGCTTCTACATAAGAATGTGATAAACGGTTTCCATATAGCAATTGCTGCCACTGACGTACCATCCCCATATACTGATTGTTCATAATAAAAACCTTAACCCGGGCCCTGTGCTGGATTGCAGTAGAAAGTTCCTGGATATTCATCTGTATGGAAGCATCACCGGCAACACAAATCACAAGATCATCTGGTCTGGCGATCTGGACACCGATGGCCGCTGGAAAACCATATCCCATCGTACCAAGACCACCTGAGGTCATCCAGTGACACGGCTCATCAAAACCGAAAAACTGGGCGGTCCACATCTGATGCTGGCCTACTTCAGTTGTCAGATATGGATTATATTTCTTTGTAAGGGTATAGAGACGCTCGATTGCATATTGTGGCATGATAACATTAGTTTTTTGGTGGTAGGCAAGTGATTTGCGTTCCCGCCACTTATTGATTTGCTGCCACCATGATTCACGGGCGGATGGTTCCTGCATTGAGGAGATACCCCGCAACCGATACATCATAGCTTCTAGGACATATGCTACATCACCAACTATTGGCACATTTACACGTACATTTTTATTGATAGACGATGGGTCAATATCAATATGAATAATTTTAGCATCAGGAGAAAAAGCGTCAAGACAGCCGGTAATACGATCATCAAAACGTGCACCGACTGCCAGCATGATATCACAATCGTGCATGGTCATGTTGGCCTCATATGTGCCATGCATGCCAAGCATGCCAAGCCAGTTCTTGCCATTTGCAGGATAGGCACCTAACCCCATAAGGGTTGATGTTATAGGAAAATCACCGATATGAACTAGTTCACGTAACAAGCGTACAGCATGAGCACCAGAATTTATTACACCGCCGCCCGAATAAATAACAGGTTTTTTTGCCGCACATAATAGATCTACTGCATAGTCAATCGCCCGTGTTTCACCAACAAGCTGTGGACGATACCCCATAGATACGAACTTCGGCTCCACATAGAAACCGCTGGCCAATTGTATATCCTTGGGGATATCAATTAACACAGGTCCAGGACGACCGGTACGAGCAACATGAAATGCTTCATGTATTATACGCGATAAATCATTCACATTCTTGACAAGCCAATTATGTTTAGTACAAGGTCTGGTAATGCCAACCGTATCCGCTTCTTGGAAAGCATCAGAACCGATGAGTGTAGTGGGGACCTGTCCCGAGATACAGAGAATAGGGACAGAATCTATCAATGCATCCTGCAGTGGGGTGACAGCGTTGGTTGCACCAGGCCCAGAAGTCACAAGTAACACACCCACTTTGCCAGTTGCACGTGCGTAACCCTCTGCTGCATGTCCAGCAGCCTGTTCATGGCGGACAAGGATATGCTGTAATTTTTCCTGCTGATAAATTTCATCAAAGATGGGGAGTACTGCACCACCAGGATAGCCAAAAATATGTTTGACACCCTGATCAATTAGCGCCTGAACTACAATCGCTGCCCCTGACATTTCTCGTCCATAGACTGGCTGCGCTGCTGTATGGTCATATTTCATTATCATTACCCACTGTTTTTACAATAAAAAAGGCCCCCGAAGGAGCCTGATTTGCTCACCAGGAAAGAAGATGATTAATTATATTACCTGCCTCGTGCGCACTCGTATCACAAGAATAATCTTTTCCATGTTCATAACAATATTCTGGTCATCATCATTCGTCAATGCAAAAAAAATTGCGCAAGGTAAGGGTCAGGTCTCATTGAATGAGGTTGATGCAAATGACTGCAGGGCTGTGTCAATAGAAGAAAAATGTTGCCAGTCTGCATCTAACTGATGACGTAACCAGGTCATCTGACGCTTAGCATAACGACGGGTTGCAATTTTTGCTTTTTCAATCGCGGATTCAAGTGTGATATGCCCATCAAGATAAGTGCTGAGTTCTCTTACACCTATGGCTTTCATTATAGGGAGTGCGGGATCAAGCTGCATGGCCCGCAATTGCTTAACCTCTTCAAGCGCTCCTTTTTCAATGATTTTATCAAAACGTGCGTTGATATACGCCATCAGCTTATATCTCTCAGGTGCAAGCACTAATCTACGCGTACACATAATATCCACAAGAGGTTCTCTGCGTTCCTGCTGCCACTGTGCGATTGAAGAACCCGTAGAATCTAGAACCTCAAGCGCGCGTAGCATACGCTGTCCATCGTTTGGAGAAAGCCGTTGAGCTAACACGGGGTCTCTCTCTGACAAAATAGTATATAGCGACTTTATACCATTTTGCTGCAAGAACAGCCGCCATTTTTCATGGGTTGCTGTATCTATAGGCGGTATCTTAGCAAGACCACCCAATAGGCTTCGGAAATACAGTCCTGTCCCGCCAACAAAGACACATGTCCGGCCTATAATTTCAGGATTTTGCAATAACCTGCGTACTGCAGCAAGCCAATGCCCGGTTGAAAAAGCTACATTTGGTTTAACAAAAGCATAGAGAAAATGCGGTATAGAGGCTCTCTCATTTTCGTTAGGCTGTCCTGTGAGCAAATGCAGAACCTCGTAGATCTGCATGGAATCGGCATTGATGACAACACCATGACATTGCCGGGCAATATCTATCCCAAGTCGGGATTTGCCACTTGCTGTTGGCCCAGTTATCAAAATAATATCATTTTTTTCTGGCGTTTTGGAAACTGTCATCATGTTAAATAATTTATCTTTCCCTAATATCTACCCTTTTGTAGCAACCTTAATCGCTAACCCTACAAGATCAGTTTTGACACCTGAGCTTGCAGATACAGCTCTTCGAGCTGTCAATGCAAGTGCTGTTTACTGGCTAAACAACGGGGTTGCATGTGATATTCCTTTGCGTGAGCACGTGCATATGAAAACGGCCTATAGGCTCCTGAGAAGTGCTCTTAATTCCATGCCACTTGACATTGTTGTGCAACCCATGGAGAATCGACGCAAGAAATTGCTTCTGGCTGATATGGATTCAACCATGATCAAGCAGGAATGTATCAATGAATTAGCTGAAGAAGCTAATTTGCATCAACATGTAGCATACATCACCGACCGTGCCATGAATGGTGAAATTTCTTTCGAAACAGCTTTAAAAGAACGCGTCTTGCTACTGAAAAACCTCTCCCTTTCCCTGATTGATACTATCATTGAAAGACGTATTACCATGATGCCTGGTGCGCATACACTCGTACAAACCATGCGCACCAACGCTGCCTATACAGCGCTTGTTTCTGGTGGATTTACTCTGTTTGCTCAAAAAATTGCCGCAATTATCGGCTTTGATGAATACAGTGCCAATATTCTTGAACATAATGGTACAAACCTGACAGGTGTTGTACGTGAACCGATTCTTGGCAAGAAAGCGAAACTTGATAAACTGCTGGAACTTTGTACAAAATTGTGCATTTCCCCTACTGCAACAATGGCTGTCGGCGATGGGGCAAATGACCTTGCCATGTTGCAACACGCAGGTGCTGGTGTTGCATTCCATGCAAAACCGATTGTGGCCGCCGCATCATCCATGCGCATTGATCACGGTGACCTGACAGCTCTTCTTTATATTCAAGGATACAAGAAAACAGATTTTTCCATATAAGTTTATAATTGTTTCAATTAAAAACTTATACAGTATTAGAGAATCTTTTTGTCCTTCATATGAAAGAGAATGAGATCATGGTCAGCTTTATAATTTATCAGCTGTGCAGTATGGATTACACCTGACCTACCTGACCTTTCTGCTCTCGAGCCGCTTGTCTTTAGCTTTCGTAACGATGAACAATTCAACAGGAATTGTTCATGTGTTCCACACTTAATGGCATGATATCATCATATATGCTTGATCGAGAGGATCTCTCCTAATACTCTTATCCCGAAACATATAAAAAACCATTTTGCATGCAGCCCTGTTAATATCATCTTCTTTCTAATAAACTGAGAGACAAAACGAATGATAAAAATAATCTTTGGGAGAATTCTGTATGGATCGTCTTGATCGTAAAATCCTTCGTCTATTACAGGAGGATGCAACGCTAGCTGTGGCCGATATAGCTAAAAAGGTGGGACTTTCAACCACACCGTGCTGGCGACGCATTCAGAAACTTGAAGAAGATGAGGTTATAAGAAGTAGAGTTGCCATCCTAAATCCTGAACAGGTTAATGCCCGTGTTACCGTGTTTGTTTCGATTCGTACCGGCTTACACAGCCATGAATGGTTGAAACGTTTTTCTGAAATCGCTAGGGATTTTCCTGAAATTGTCGAATTTTACCGCATGAGTGGAGAGATTGACTATCTGTTACGCGTCGTTGTTCCTGATATTGCCGCTTATGATGCGTTTTATAAAAAGCTTATCAGCAAAATTGAAATCCGTGATGTTTCTTCATCATTTGCAATGGAACAGATAAAATACACCACAAAATTGCCTCTTGATTATATGATACTCCAAAAAAACAGTAGTAAACAGGAATAAATTCGCTCTGGGATGCTCTTAATCTCATTTTTAGGAGAGCATCTATAAAGCTACAGTCATCATGTGTGGCAAAGAAGATCTAACGATTTACTGTTCCTTCACCAGTATACCCAGCTTTGCCAACTTGTCTCAATAAAAAATAATAATCGCTATGAACTCCAAAGACTTTCGGCCTGATATGTTGTATCCGGCTTAGAAGTCATAGATACTGTGCAAAGACAGCCAAAAAAGCTTTATATAAGACAGCAGAGGTTGCATCCTGGGCCATTGCTTCTGTTGAAAGGATATGCCGCCAACGGCGTACACCGTTGAAACCGTGGAAAAGCCCAATCATATGTCGTGTCACATGTGAAACACGGCCACCATTGCAGAGATAAGCGTCAATATAGGCAGCCATTGTGTCTATCAACATGGCATAATTCAGCTTTTCAGCCCTATGCCCGTAAATACGATGATCTACACTGGAAAGCAAACATGGCTTATGATAAGCGGCTCTTCCCATCATGACGCCATCTACATGTTCAAGATGATTGACCGCTTCTTCTAGTGAACAAATCCCGCCATTGATACCTACAAAGGCATTTGTGTTTTTTTGCTTAAAACGATAAACTCGCTCATAATCAAGTGGAGGAATTTCGCGATTTTTTTTCGGTTCTATATCTCGAAGCAATGCCTTGCGGGCATGGACCCATATGGCATCAGCTCCCTCTTGTAAAGCATATTCGCCAAATGTATCCAGCGCTTTTTCACTATCCTGTTCATCTACACCGATACGACATTTTACAGTAACAGGAATGGAAACCGCTCTTTTCATTGCAGCAATTGCACGAGCAATGGTGTCTGGCTTTAGCATCAGACAAGCACCAAAGGCTCCATCCTGGGCACGCTTTGAAGGACAACCAACATTGAGATTTATCTCGTCGTAGCCAAGCCCCATGCCGATGTGTGCGGCTTCAGCGAGCTTTCCAGAATCAGAACCGCTAAGCTGCAATGCCACAGGACTTTCCGTCTCTGAGAGCGGCTCCATCTGGTTGCCATCAATAACAGCATCAACTGTCAGCATCTCACTATAAAGCAATGCCTTTTTCGTGAGCTGACGATGGAAGAAACGGCAGTGCTTATCTGTCCAAGCCAACATTGGCGCAACAGCGAAACGGTTTAATGGATAAGAATCCACCTTCATTGTCGAAGGTTTATATATCATGCTTACATAGCATGATTCGTATTCTGACTGACTATCATCATATAGCCTCTCAAAGAGATGATACAAGAAGAATCAAACAACACCAAGAGCCTGCATGGCTTCAGCAACACGTATGAACCCTGCTATATTGGCACCACTAATGTAATTCCCGGGCATATCATACTTCTCTGCTGTTTCATAACACAAATCATGAATATTGTGCATGATCTTGGAAAGATTGTTTTCAGTTTCTTCAAACGTCCATCTCTCACGTGAAGCATTTTGCTGCATTTCAAGAGCAGATGTCGCAACACCCCCGGCATTGACAGCCTTCCCAGGGGCAAAGAGAACACCTGCTTCCTGAAAAATATGCACAGCCTCTGGCGTACAGGGCATGTTAGCACCTTCGCCAAGAGCAATCAATCCGTTTTTCACTAGAGTACGTGCATCATCATCTGTTAGTTCATTCTGCGTCGCCGAAGGTATAGCAATAGTGCAAGGAACATCCCAAATTGAACGGTCTGCGACATACTTGACAGAACTGCCTTTCAATTTCGCATATTCCGAAATACGGCTACGATGCTGTTCCTTGATTTTTCTCACTAAATCAATGTCAATTCCTGCTTCATCTACAATGAAGCCATTTGAATCGGAACATGCAATCACTTTAACACCAAGCGAAATTAGCTTCTGAATAGTGTAGATCGCAACATTGCCAGAACCTGAAACAATAGCCCGCTGCCCTTCAAGACTATGCCCCCGTGTTGCAAGCATCCGCTCAAAAAAATAAACAGCACCATAGCCTGTAGCCTCTGTACGTGCATGCGATCCACCATGAAGCAAATCTTTTCCTGTAATTACACCTGTTTCATAGCGATTTGTCAATCGCTTGAACTGACCAAACATATAGCCTATTTCACGGCCACCCACACCAATATCACCTGCTGGAACATCCGTATATTCACCAATATGGCGATGAAGTTCTGACATAAAGGACTGACAAAAGCGCATAATCTCCCTTGCGCTGCGGCCACGCGGATCAAAATCAGCACCACCCTTGCCACCACCAAGTGGCATACCAGTGAGTGCATTTTTGAATATTTGTTCGAAACCCAGAAATTTGATGATGCCAAGATTGACTGATGGGTGAAACCGCAGTCCTCCTTTACATGGGCCGAGAGCGGAGTTGAACTGGACACGGAAACCACGGTTCACACACACTTGCCCATTATCATCAATCCACGGGATCCTAAAAATAATTTGTCTCTCGGGTTCACAAAGACGCTCAATCAAAGCATCATCAGCGTATTCTGGATGTCTAGTGATGACAGGGCTAAGGCTTCCCAAGACCTCATGAACCGCTTGATGGAATTCTTTTTCACCTACGTTGCGCTGCATAATCTGATTGAGGATGGGAGTGAGTTTGTTTTTGTTATTTAGCACAGAACTTTCTCCATTAGTAAAAAGCAATCATGATGTGACTTAATGATGTACATGATTTCTACTTTTAATAAACTGCTTTTTGGCTCATGAAAATGGGATCACATTCTTTTTGTGCTAGTGATGTGGAAAACTCTGTGCTTTTTTCCAAATTATCCTCACGGAAAATCATGCCGCGATTTTCCCACTTGATTAGATAAAAAAACTAGACCACTTTGGCAAAGTGGGCGCGTGCTGATCTCTTTTTCACATTTTTTTTTGCAGCTTCTTTCCTGACAGCATCATGTGCTGTTGCAGATTTTCCTGAAAATTTCAACAGCTTCAGCTTATCTTGTGAGATAGAAGTCTTATCAAAAAAGGTCACAGGAGGTAGCGCAGGCAGTGCTTCTGATTCAAGTCGACGACCAATAACCTTTTCCACTGCGTGCAGGCGCGCCCTTTCGACCCTTTCATCATAAAGGGTCGTAGCATCACCTAAAGCGCCATTACGGCCTGTCCTGCCGATGCGATGGATATAAGATTCCGCTTCGTCAGGGAACTCATAATTCACAACATGGCTTATCCCGGGCACATCAATACCACGTGCAGCAATATCCGTTGCTATAAGAACCTGAATTCTACCATCACGAAAATCCTTAAGTGCACACTGTCGGGCTCTTTGTGACTTATTCCCGTGAATGACACCTACTGGGAAACCGACTTTTTCCAGATAGCGTGTAACTGAGTCTGCACCATGCTTTGTTCGGGTAAAAACAATCACCGAACGAAAATGAGGGCACCCAAGTAACCCAGCAAGAACCCTTTTTTTATCCCGTATCGGTACATTATAAACTCTCTGAGTAATTTCGGCTACTGTCATTCCCTGTGGAGCTGTTTCAAGAACAACAGGATCACTGAGTAAGCTTTTAGCTAAATGCACAATCTCTTTCGGCATAGTGGCTGAGAACAGTGCGGTCTGCCGATTGGATGAGACAAGCTTAGTAATTTGTCGAATATCCCGGACAAAGCCCATATCAAGCATACGATCGGCTTCATCAAGAATTAAAAAGCGCGTCTGGGATAAATTAATATTCTTTTCACGAACATGATCTAACAAACGACCTGGTGTTGCAATAAGAATATCAACACCTGCAAGCATACGTTTAATCTGTGCAAAACGCGAAACACCACCCAACACCAGTGAGATAGAGAAATGCGCATTCTTTGCAACCAAGTGCACACTTTCTTGAATCTGCACGGCAAGCTCTCGTGTCGGAGCTAGGATCAGCGCTCTGACGGTCTTCGGTTCACGTTTGCCACCCACTGCAAGAATGTGCGCAAGAATAGGTAAGATAAAAGCAAGCGTCTTGCCTGAACCT
The DNA here is from genome assembly GCA_003331005.1 of Candidatus Tokpelaia sp. JSC085. Lineage (GTDB taxonomy): Bacteria > Pseudomonadota > Alphaproteobacteria > Rhizobiales > Rhizobiaceae > JSC188. Next base: position 19,753 of record QENC01000002.1, on the reverse strand, counting down.
GTCTGTGAAATTCCAAGAAGATCCTGTCCATCAAGCATGGGTGGAATGGCTTGCATCTGTACAGGTTTTGGATCAAAAATACCAGCCGCAGCAAGATTTTTGACAAACAAATAGGGAACCCCTAGCTGTGCAAAAGGAAACACTGTGTATTCTTCAATCTTTTTTTCCAAAGCCCCTGCAACCTATCTCTCCTATGGAGATGATGAGTGCTTCACATCTATTATGTTATTTCAGAAAGATAATAAACTATCGCCATACAGGCAGGAAGATCATATTTTCAAACTGTATCCCTTCATGATACTTTCTTATGTGCAGCATAGTCAAGCGTAGATTAGCTTTTTCTCTCTTTTATCCTGTATTGTATCTGTAACAGAACGTGTCCGCTTTTCCCCTTTTTTTTTATTTTTGTAAAAAAGCTTATCTAGATGATGAAGTCAGAGAGAATATGGTCATCTGTAATATCTCTGTAAAGCCAACCAGTTTCCGTGAGACGTTCATGCAATTTTGTAAAATTTTCACGGTGTTTTGTTTCAATAGCAATAAGAACTGATCCGAAATTGCGGGCAGATTTTTTCAGATATTCAAAACGGGCAACATCATCTTGTGATCCAAGGAGATCAAGAAAACTGCGCAAAGCACCTGGCCTTTGTGGGAATCGAAAGATATAATATTTTTTCAATCCTTCAAAACGCAGGGCGCGCTCCTTAACTTCTGGTAGACGCTCGAAATCAAAATTACCGCCTGATATAACCAATACAACCCGCTTTTCCTTGATTGTTTCAGCATCAAGGACTTTCAAAGCATCAACCGACAGTGCACCTGCAGGTTCGAGCACGATCCCCTCAATATTGAGCATTTCTGTCATGGTTGCACATAATCTGTTTTCAGGAATGAGAATCACATCCTCTGGTTTGTATTCTTTCAAAAGATCAAAATTAACGACACCTATTTCAGCAACAGCGGCGCCGTCAACAAACGTATCCATCCTGCTTAATTTGACACGACGTTTTTCCTTCAGGCTAGCATGGAGACTCGGAGCTCCTTGCGGTTCAGCAAAACGAATCTGCGTCTTCCATCCTGTTTCTTTTATAAACCGGGTTATACCGCTAGCAAGACCGCCCCCACCTACCGGGACGATAACCAGATCAGGGACTTCCAGCTGATTCCACTGATCAATTATCTCATATATTACACTGGCCTGTCCTGTAATGATCCGCTCATCGTCAAAGGGAGGTGCCATAATGCCTCCGCCTTTTCCAACAAAACTTTGCGCGGTCGCATAACATTGATCAAATGTATCACCAATCAAACGGACATCGACATAATCTCCTCCAAAGGCGCGTGTTTTGTTAATTTTCTGCTGGGGTGTTGTGACTGGCATGAAAATAACAGTGCGACGTCCAAAGTAGCGGCATACAAAAGCAAGACCCTGAGCATGATTGCCTGCTGAAGCACAGACAAAAGCAGTATCAGGAGCATTGCTACCAAGCATGCTGGAAACAAAATTAAAAGCTCCACGAATCTTATATGACCGTACAGGCGTCAGATCTTCTCGTTTAAGATATATTTCCGCACCGTATTTTTGGGAAAGAAATTCATTTTTCTGAAGCGGTGTTTCAGGAAATATATCCCGTAGTGCTTTAACCGCTCCGGCAACATCATCAACAAACTGTGTCATCAACTAGCATTTCCATTATCATATGCAAAAATACTTTAACGTTTATCTCCCTACAACAGACAAAGCTCTTTTAAAACCATTCCCTAATAATTAAAGCCCTTGAGTTTATAGATGGAGCTTTTCACAAAGAACAAAGACATGAGATCGATTCTCTTCTCTTTGAGTACAGTGATTCTGTACAGACTATTTTTTCGGAAAAATGTGTTTCTAAGTTTAATAAATATTCTACTTTTTTTCTAAAAAAGAAAAATATACTACTCTATTCTAGAATTTAATAATTTCATCTTATAATAAGTAAAATATGTTTATGTTATTTTCCAAATAGTATAATGCAAGACTCAGCTTGAAAGCGTCAGTTTCAAACTAGTTTTGCATGTCTATCTAAGAAGGAAGACGTCATGAGTTTGTTGTTGTCAGTTATGAAACAGCAGGAATAAATCATTGGGAATTGACCCAACTTGGATGAGGCTCATCAGAGAATTTTTTCTTCCTGATGAAGAATCCAGGAAAATGATGTCCATCAAAAACACTCATACGTGTGGCAAAAAGAAATGATTGTTTTTAACACAATTAAGAACTTACAAGCAACTTTAACTAAGGATCGTGAGAAAGGAAAAATAATCGGCTTTGTTCCGACAATGGGCGCGCTGCATGCTGGTCATCTCACTTTAGCCCGTCATAGTCTTGCTACCTGTCAGCGTACAGTTTTTATGATCTTCGTGAATCCCAAACAATTTTGTTCAGATGAAGATTTCAGTAGCTATCCTCGGAGTCTTGTAAAAGACGTTGCACTTCTTGCAAAGGTTGGTGTTGATTATTGTTTTGCTCCGTCTGTCGAGGAAATATGGTCTGAAGGGCATGAAACCTTTGTTGATATGGATCAACTGTCCCGTGTTTTGCTCGGAAAACAGCGCCCTGGCCACTTTCGAGGAGTAGCAACAATCCTTGCCAAGACATTCAATATCATTGGAGCTAATAAAGCATTTTTTGGTGAAAAGGATTTTCAGCAGCTGATAATTGTGCGGCGGATGGTAAAAGACCTTGCTTTTCCTGTTGAAATTGTTGGGGTCCCAACATGCCGCGATCCGGATGGAGTGGCAAGTTCATCACGTAATCTTTTACTGACTGCTGAAGACAGAAAAGCTGCAGTTGTCATTCCACAATCATGGCGTGCAGTAGAACGTCTTTATCACGCAGGAGAACGTTCCTCAAAGCGGCTTTTAGAGGTTGCACGCAAAGTTTTGGAGAAGGAAAAAAGAGGAAAAATTGAGATCATAGATCTACGAAATGTTGAAACATTTGCCAATGTGGAAGAAGCAATAAAAAAACCTACTGTTTTGATCCTCGCTGTACGTTTTGGCAAGATCCAATTGATTGATCAGCATATATTGGGCAGTAACGCAAGCTGCATATATACTACAGAATAACCGTTTGTTTCAGTATTAGATGATATATCCTGATGGAGGAGGAAATGAGTTCACAGGCTCCAACCCAGCGGATCACCGCGCCACAAATAAAGGCGCGCAAAGGTGCCAGGCCAATTGTGTCCTTGACGGCCTATCATGCTGCTATGGCAGCAGTAGCTGATTGTTATTGTGATTTTTTACTGGTCGGTGATAGTCTTGGCATGGTAGTATATAGTATGGAAACAACCGTTGGCGTAACTCTTGAATTGATGGTTGCACATGGTAAAGCCGTTGTCAAAGGATCTAAAAAAGCGCTCGTTGTCGTTGATATGCCATTTGGAACATATGAGGAAGGACCAGAACAGGCCTTTCGCAATGCAGTACACATTATGAAAGAAACTGGTTGTGGTGCTCTGAAGTTAGAAGGTGGTTCATGGCTTGCTCCAACAGTGCACTTTTTTGTTGAACGGGGTATTCCGGTCATGGGTCATGTCGGTCTTACACCACAAAGAATTCACACGTTAGGTGGTTTTAAAATACAAGGTCGAGAGAGGATCACTGCAAAAACTATTGAAACAGATGCGCTGGAAATTGAAGCAGCAGGTGCTTTTGCAATTTTAATTGAAGGAGTAGTAGAGAATCTTGCAGCTAGGCTTACCAGAGGATTGAAAGTGCCAACTATCGGCATTGGTGCATCAGGAACCTGTGATGGCCAGATACTGGTCATGGAGGATATGCTTGGCTTGAGTAAACCTGTTCCGAAATTTGTCCGGAAATATGCTGCAATGGCCGAAATGATTGAAAGTGCATTCAAGACCTATGCAGATGATGTGAAGACCCGAAAATTTCCTGGCGAGATGGAGATGTATCGCTAGTCATGTGCTTTAATCTTGGAGAGAGATATGCAAGGGACTGTTTATAGACAGTTTTTGTTTTCGATGATTCAATTCATTAATTTTATTACATGCTTTATTGACAAATAAGCGTAACGTAATATTGTGAGAGTGTCCGGAAGAAGCCTGAGCAGAAACATCTTCAGGCTGGGCCGTTATTGATCCCGAGCATCACTACACTAGTGTCTCTGACAGCAGGGAAAAAGGAGAATTATGGGACAGGATATTCCAAAGGTGACGTCAGGACCACTACCTGCTTCACAAAAAGTCTATAAATCCGGAAAAATATTTCCCAAAATCAGGGTACCGATGCGGTCTATTCTGTTGCAAGAATCAAGTGGAGAAAGCCCTGTTTACGTCTATGATTCCTCTGGGCCTTATACCGATCCTGCAGTAATAACAGCGATAGACAGAGGGATCCCGCGTATTCGTGAAGACTGGATTCTAGAACGTGGTCATGTTGAACCTTACAAAGGACGAAGCGTCAGGCCAGAAGATAACGGCTTGTCCAATGGTGCGAATAAAACGCCTGTTTTTCCGAAATACTGTAACGTTTTACGCGCGCTCTCTAGCGAAGTCGTAACACAAATGGCCTATGCACAGGCAGGAATTATTACGCCGGAAATGGAGTTTGTAGCAATCCGTGAGAATATTGGACGCGAACAGGTAGAATCCGCTCCGCGCCGTTCAGATGAGGAATCTGATCGAACGATACCTCATCATATAACATCAGAATTTGTCCGCAATGAAATTGCTCATGGTCGTGCGATTATTCCTGCAAATATTAACCATCCAGAAGTTGAACCGATGATCATAGGACGCAACTTCCTTATTAAGATTAACGCTAACATTGGTAACTCGGCTGTTACATCCTCCATGGTTGAAGAAGTGGAAAAAATGGTATGGGCCATCCGATGGGGTGCTGATACGGTGATGGATCTATCCACAGGCCACAACATTCATAACATCCGGGAGTGGATTATCCGCAATTCACCGGTTCCTGTCGGAACAGTGCCGATCTATCAGGCACTGGAGAAAGTGAAGGGTGTTGCGGAAAATATAACGTGGAATATTTTCCGTGACACCCTGATTGAGCAGGCAGAACAAGGTGTTGATTATTTCACTATCCATGCTGGTGTCAGACTTGCTCATATTCCACTTACCGCGGATCGTGTTACCGGCATTGTCTCACGTGGTGGTTCTATCATGGCGAAGTGGTGTCTCTATCACCAACGTGAAAGTTTTCTCTATGAGCATTTTAATGAAATATGCGATATCGCCCGCCGTTATGATGTGTCCTTTTCTTTAGGTGATGGTCTTCGTCCTGGCTCTATTGCTGATGCCAATGATCAAGCCCAGTTTGCTGAATTAGATACTCTGGGAGAATTGACAAAAATCGCCCGTGCAAAAGCTTGCCAGGTTATGATTGAAGGGCCAGGGCATGTGCCCATGCACAAAATTCGGGAGAATATGGATCGACAACTTGAGTGCTGTGGTGAAGCTCCCTTTTATACCTTGGGTCCACTGACAACGGATATCGCTCCAGGCTATGACCATATTACATCAGCGATTGGAGCTGCGATGATTGGTTCATATGGAACGGCTATGTTGTGTTATGTTACACCAAAGGAACACCTTGGACTACCCGATCGCCATGATGTCAAAATCGGTGTTATTGCTTATAAGATCGCTGCTCATGCTGCTGATCTTGCCAAAGGGTTCCCCGGTGCACAGATACGCGATGATGCGCTTTCTAGGGCGCGATTTGATTTTCGATGGAAAGACCAGTTTAACTTGTCTCTTGATCCAGATACGGCATGTGATTTTCATGACATGACCATGCCAAAGGAAATGCATAAGCATGCACATTTTTGCTCCATGTGTGGCCCAAAATTCTGCTCTATGCATATGTCTCATGATATTCGCGAAGAAGCAAAAAGGATGTGCATGCGTACGTAATAAGGTGTCAAACTGACATAATTTTTAGACAAACTATACTTTGCACTTGCCACTACATCTGGATCGCGGAATGTTTAGACCAGTGGATGGGGAGTCCAAAAGTCCTTTCTTTTTATTCTAATGTACTATGGTTTTCTGCTGGCTGAATTTGGAGAAGCGTTTATCCTAGAATAGTCAAGGCAACTAACCCTAGAAACCCGACGATAATACGCCACCAGCCAAATAAGCAATATCCATGACATGAAATATAATCAAGCAATTTGCGCACGACAAAGAGACCAGCAGCAAATGCCATAGAAAACCCTAAAAGAATCAATATTCCATCGTCAAAGGACAGTTCATCATGGTTTTTCAGCAGGTCATAGATAAATGCACCCCCCATTGTCGGGATGGCAAGGAAAAAAGAAAACTCCGCAGCTGAACGCTTATCCGCTCCCAAGAACAATGCCCCAATAATTGTTGCTGCAGAACGGGATACGCCTGGGATCAAGGCTAGACACTGGCAACACCCTATCTTGAAACACATTTGCAAAGGATAGCATGTCACGTTGCGATAACATGGTTTGAGATTGATTCTGTCCACCCAGAGCAAGATGACGCCTCCTGCAATCAGAAAGATACAGGTGATGTACAAAGAATCTAGGAGAACTGTCTTTATAAATTCATGCAACAAAACACCAATAATAGCAGCTGGGGAAAAAGCGATGAGGATCCCGAAAATAAAACGCTGTATATCGGGATTTTTGGGAAATTCTTTTACAAAATGCACAAGTTTGCCACAATAAACACCTAAAATTGCAAAAATTGCACCAAGCTGTATTAGAACATGAAATGCATTGCGATGTGATGTAAAACCAAGGAAATGCCCGGTTAGGATAAGATGTGCTGTTGATGAAACCGGTAAAAACTCTGTGACTCCTTCAATGAGACCTAGCACAAGCGAATTAAAAATTTGGTAAAAATCCATGGAGAATCCAGACTTTAAACTCTATATCCGACTCAGCACATCATGTGGCAACAGGTTTTTTCCACGTGTCCATGCTCACCATAAGCTCTGTAATCTTTTAATTAAGCAAGTGATATTAAACAAGTATTGCATTATACATAACATATACAGTCAGCAAGACTGTCTCCGTCTAAGCGGGTTGTCTGTGCCTGCCCATCGGATCCTTTGCGCATTGCAGTTTTCTGATACACGCTGGAACAGTTCCGGTTCTTCTGGTAGAGAAAAAAACACCAATTTTTGGTGCCATGGTTATCTGCGAATATCTTGATGAAACCTATGGTATTGCTACTTTCAAGCATAAAAACCGTCTTTTCCCTAATAATCCGCTTGATCGGGCTGAAGTCAGATCAAATTTGAACATGATATCACTCGTCATCTTGTCCGAGAACGAATCTAGTTGCTATTCTAAGTATAGCACGTGCTAATATACGGATACATATGCAATATCTCAATTGGCTCGCTGCTACACGTGATTTGTTTGGAGGATTCTCACTATCTTATGCTAATTTTGCTGCAGGTTCCACAGTTTCTGTCTTGTATTACATGGATGAGCTTGATTGAAAGCTTTACCCAACAGCACAAAAATGGTATGCTCGCATCAAATCATGTCCTTCATTTCTCCAGTTTTATCCGATACGTGGAATGACACCAGTAGCTCATTATGCTAACCTTGATTTTTGACAAGACACAAGAAAACATATGAGCATTTTTTGAAACACACGTAAATCGTCCGCAGAAATATAATACCATAATATACTTTTCCGTTCAACCCTGTGATGTAGAAATCCATTCCATTCAACTCGAGCTATAATAATAGAGAAAGAAGATCATGGTGTTGTTCAGTTCAACATGGGAGGAAATCACTAAATGATATTTTTTATCTTCAGTACAGGTTATGAAAGGGCTTTTGCATAAAACCGACCTCTATTTATCGTTATAGCACAGTCAGGAATATAGAAGATAGAAGAATGCCCTGGTAGTACTTCTGATCCATTCTTCCCAATGTACATCTTATCATCACCATTTTCCAGAATGCTGAGGGCAATGATCCTGTATTCCCTGTATTACCATTACCGACCTGCCTTACAGCAAGGAATCCCTAATCTTCAATGGATTATGCATAGCAAGCAGGTATGCACCCATGGCACACTGGCAGACTGATGGATATTATACCACCACCAACAATTCCGTTTGAACAAGCAAAGCGTTCTCCAATTTTTAAAGAAAATGATATCAAAAACTGGTTTATTTCTTAGAAAAAGCGGTGACGATCTCCTGTTTCCCCAAGACAAAGATAATATAGAGATCGAAACATTAGTAATGTAAAACATGTGAGAAAGATTGTGAGTAAAACATGTGAGAAATATAATGAAAAATACTAATGCCAGTCTTCATTGAACACTGATCAACCTACTACTATCAGACTGCACATCACTGCCACAGTTTCCACAAAGAACGGAGTATACTCCTTTAATCAGTTTGTTCAGTACCATCATGCATGAATAATGGATGTCGAATATGATTCCTTTGATAGAGCAAAAAATTATGAAACTATCAAGTTTATCACAGGCCTGTTCTGTACTTGTGAATGAAAAATAATATCATCAATAAAAGCGGGAGTACAATCATGACCGGCCTTTTCTCAAAATTTCCAAGCCCATTTCTTCTTGGCGATATTGGCGGCACTAATGCACGTTTTTCCATGATCAATTCCCAGAATTACGAGGAGCAGATTTTTCCCACTGATAGAGTCTCCGATTTTCAGAACATTGATGATGCAATTGAACAGCGTATCCTACCATTAGCCAGGGAAAAACCACATAGTCTCATTCTGGCTGTCGCTGCCCCGGTGGAAGGGGATACAATTCCGCTGACAAATTCACACTGGGTTATTGACGTGAAAGCTCTTATCAGGCGTTTCGCTCTTAAAAGCGTCTTCGTAATCAATGATTTTGAAGCCCAGGCCTTGGCAACCGCGGTTCTTGAGGAAGTCTATCTGAAGAAAATCGGTCATGGAACTATGATAAACTCTGGATCACGAGTGGTTCTTGGACCAGGAACTGGTCTTGGTGTTGCTGGCATTACCTATGCAGATAAGCGCTATTTTCCTGTTGCAGGGGAAGGCGGTCATGTGGATTTTTCAGCACGTACCGGGCGTGATATGGCACTATTCCCACATTTTTTACATAACCATAATCCCCATAGACGTGTCAGTTTCGAAGATATTCTAAGCGGACGCGGCCTTATCCGTCTTTATGAGGCGATATGCATCGTTGATGGTATACAGGCAGTCTTCGACAAAGCCGATGCTATTACAGGTGCTGCCCATCATGAAAATCAGCCCCAGGCTAAAGAAGCCGTTGATCTCTTCCTAACATATCTTGCTCGCTTCGCCGGTGATTTTGCACTGATTTTTAAGGCTCATGGTGGAGTATATATAGGTGGTGGAATTATTCCAAAAATCATGCGCCTTATTGATGAAAATGCATTCAGAACACACTTTGAGGATAAACATCCTCATCAAAATATGCTTGCAACTATACCTGTCTTTATCATGACACATCCTCGAGCTGCATTAGAAGGTCTTGCCGCTTTTGCTCGTCAACCAGAACACTTTCTAATAGATTATAAGAATCGCCTCTGGACAGCACAATCCAGACCATAATTCATCATGACATCACGTAGAGATTGTCATGAATCATGCACCTGCAGAAGGAAGTAAGCTTATTTATATTGATAGCACATCGTTTTCTGAATATTCTATATTATGCTCAGCTCACTTCAACTTCAATCTCAATGTCTGCAATGTTGTAGGATGGATTGCATCGTTTCAACGTAGCATAGCAGGGAAGGGTAGAGAAGCTATAACCCAGGAGCATTAGTGCTCTATATTCAGAGGGAAATGGATGGTGTACAGGACAGCTTTGTGAACAGTCTGTGCATCTAATTAATGTATCCCTCGCTTGTTCCTGATGGTCCTCCACTGCTCTACATCTACATACATTATGATATTATCAGCTTGACTGACAGACAGAATATGACCATTTCTCTGCAGTACCACTATCACTATTTATTCGGGGGTGTTTCACTCCTCGAGAGATATCTACCATTTTTTTCTGGAGAACGAAGATACTTGAAAAAAAACAAGTCTGGCGAAAATATCATTGGCACATCCTTAACTTTCTTATATGCATCCATAGAACGCCAGAAAGTGTAAAATTCAGGATTAGCAGCTACTGCATCCCGAAGGATCCGGATGCGTTCCGCCTCACCTTCACCTCTTAAAATAGCAGAATCACGGGTCGCTACAGCGACGATCTCTTCATATTCGCGACTTGCTTCGGCAATGATACGATCTTTCTCTTCTACACCGCGAGCGCGCAATTGTTCTGCTACAGCATAACGTTCTTGCTGCATACGTTCAAAAGTACGTTGTGACACAGCCTGTGTTAGATCAGTCTTGCGTATACGGACATCAATAATCGTAATGCCAAGAGATTTTGCATCTGATGAAATCTGCCGCTGGACCTCCTGCATCATATCACTCCGGGCAGATGATAAGGCAGCGCTGAATTCACGCTGACCGTAGACAGCACGCAGAGCATCATCAAAACGCGGGGCAAGGTTAATTTGCTCTGCTGTTGATGGCAGTCCGGAAGAAACCTTTTGCAGAAAAAGTCTTGCATTCGTTATACGGTAAATGAAAAAAGCATCTACTTCATAAAACGCGCCGCCACGCACTTGTACGGTTTTTGTTGGCAAATCATAACGGCGTAACCGGTCATCAACAATAATCGTCTGATCAATAAATGGTAGCTTGCAATAAATTCCTGGTTCAGGTTCTACACGGACAATTTGTCCTAACCGCTTCACCGCTATCTGCTGTCGCGGATAGACGATAAAGACAGACATCCACAAAACAACAACCGTAACTAAGATGCAGCATGAAATGATGTAAAAGACTGAGCGGTTTATCATGAGCTCCCTCCATTTGAAACAGTCGCGGAAAACCCAGTATTCGTGCTGCCATCTGGTCCAGAAGAAATATTTCTGTTATTACGCATGATTTCATTTAAAGAAAAATAGGGGACTATACCGCTGTGTGCCTGATCAAAAACTAATTTGCCAGGTGAGGAAAGCATTTGCTCAACCGCTTCTAAATAAAGACGAAAGCGTGTGACATCAGGCGCTTCTTTTGCTTCTTTTTCTACGGTTGCAAAGCGCTGTGCCTCCCCACGGGCTTCCTCCACAATACGCGCCTTGTAAGCGGCTGCAGCTTCTCGGATCTGTGATGCCTGACCATTAGCAATTCCCCTTTTCTGTGCCCGATGCTGGTTCCCCTGCTCAATTGCACGGTTACGTTCCTGTTCAGCTTGTTGCACAGAATTAAAAGCTTCAGCGACCTCACTTGGTGGAGCAGCTTCTGTAATGGAGACGCGTGTTATATTAACACCGACTCCGTATTTGTTGAGGGTTGATTGAGTAATCGCTGAGACCTCTGTAGCAACTGCCTCACGCTGATCGCGGTAAACATCATCAGCAGGTCGTCTACCAACGACTTCCCGCATTGCACTTTCTGCAACTTGCTGTATCGTGCCACTCTGATCATTAACATTAAAAAGGTAAGCGCTTGGTTCAACGATATAATAATAAACAGAGAAATTAACATTAACGATATTCTGATCACCTGATAGCATAAGTGCGTCCTGTTCACGCGTCCCAATAGTCACTGTCTGTTCAGTACGCGAAACCTTCCGATAAGTTTCAATAGGCCAGAAACAAAAATGTAATCCTTCCATGACTATAATATTCTTTGGCTGACCGAAACGCAATTCCACAGCCTGTTCGTTTTGCTGGACAATATAAAAGCATTGGAACATCCAGACAACAGCTGCCATGACACAGCCAAGGAAGATAAGACCTCCACCGCCAAACTTTTTAAAATGATCTTGTCCCTTACGTAAAATTTCATCAACATCTGGTGGCATTGATCCTGAACCCCTATCCCCACCTGAAAAGCGCTTGCGTTGACTTCTATGTTCACTGTGATTGCTGCTCTGACGACTTCCCCAAGGGCTAGCACCTTGATTGTTGTCACCTCCACTTTGATTGCTCCAGGGCATATTCACTCTTCCTTTGTTGCGGATAGGCTGACCATCCATCTCTCGGTTATATCTAAGCGTTTATGGAAATTCGGTAGAACGCTTTTAACATGAATAAAAAGGTTTTTCTCATATTGTTTTATACAATCCGAAGATCCCACAGTATAAAAAACAATCACACCACCTTCAGAGGTTTCCTTTCATAGATGACATAGCGTGTTAGATGATCATTCTTCTCATCTGCGGATATCATTGTTTCTGCAACCATCAGCCAATCACTAGAGCGAAATCCTGGAAAACATACATCGCCTTTGACAGAGGCAAGAACTTCTGTGATATACATTTTATCCACATAGGGTAAAGCTTTTTTGAACATTTTGCTGCCACCAATGACAAAAATTTCATTCATATGCCTTTTTTCAGCCTCACTTTCTGCAACCAATAGTGCTGCTGCTAGAGAATGAACAACAAGCGCTCCTGTTGCCTTGAAATTTCTTTTGCGCGTAACTACAATGTTAAACCGTTCCGGTAGAGGTTTGCCCAATGAATCCCATGTTTTGCGCCCCATAATCACTGGCTTAACTGATGTCAGTTGTTTAAAACGTTTCATATCCTTTTCTAATCGCCACGGTATGGTATTATCTCTTCCAATCACACCATTTTCCGCAACAGCGACAATAAGAGAAATAGATAGACTCATATGGAAACAGATGCCTTGATGTGCGGTGCTGCGACGTAATTTTCCAAAGTAAAATCCTCAAAACGAAATGCAAAAAGATTGTGTATCTGTCTATTCAGTTTCATAATGGGTAAAGGAGACGGTTTACGGGACAGTTGCTCACGCGCTTGGTCAAAATGGTTTGTATAAAGGTGCACATCTCCAAATGTGTGGATAAACTCTCCAACCTCCAGTTTACAAATTTGTGCAATCATCATTGTTAGCAAGGCATAGGAGGCAATATTGAATGGTACACCAAGAAATATATCTGCTGAACGCTGGTAAAGCTGACAAGATAAACGGTTTTTAGCAACATAAAACTGAAAAAGACAGTGACAAGGTGGCAAAGCCATTTCATCAACAAGAACTGGGTTCCAAGCAGACACAACTAACCTGCGGGAATGCGAGTTGGTTTTTATGAGATGTATAACACGACTGATCTGGTCAATGTAACGATCACCACCTGCAGGCCATGAACGCCACTGATAGCCATAGATAGGACCGAGATCACCATTCTCATCAGCCCATTTATTCCAGATTGAAACCCCATTCTGCTTAAGCCAGCTAATATTAGTCTCCCCCTTGAGAAACCACAGTAATTCGTAAACAATAGAACGCACATGCAGTTTTTTTGTTGTTAGTAACGGAAAACCGTTTGCTAGATTAAAACGCATTTGATCACCGAAAATGGACCGAACACCTGTACCTGTCCGGTCTGGCCGATCGACTCCGTTTTTCAGAACCTTCATCAGGAGATCAAGATAATTTTGCATGTTGTAAGATCTTGCTTTTTCTTACGATGATTCCTGTCTGAACAGGAAGACAATAACGCATTCTGATAATATGACAGTGATATGCTATATCAATCAGGCAATAGAAGATAGAAGGTTCTCGTTGATGCACAACTTACGTGTCGTATGTGTATTATATTCAGAGAATCTTCTTCTAATTTTTTTCTAAAAATTGGTCATACATTCATTCATTAATATCTGGCTAGCATGGCAGCTAGCGATCTCTCATTCACTCATTCACTCACTAAACATCATTAAATTTATAATGAATATCTTATAGATAAAAATCTATTTTATTTTAATTCCGTGAATGAAGACTGAAAAAGCAGAAAGACCTTGCATTTCTTCTTATAATTCGGGTACATTAAACCTGCTTTTTTAGGCTATGGTAATAAATGGACGGTGAAATAAACCTATTGGACCCGGGGGCAGTACCCGGCGCCTCCACCACGGGGCAATCATGTTAGTTGCTTGCTTTATGGTGGGGGCGATATAGGATCGACAAAGGTATAAAGATCGCTCTTTTGCTCGGCATTGTACCACCGTTATCGGACTTTTCAGTAGTTGCAAATGACAACTATGCGGAAGCTCGCCTCGCTGCTTGAGAGTAGTGTGGTAGCTTAATTGTGAGTCTTGTTCTTTCGCAGGAGCAAGCGGGGTTTGGAGGCACCTGGCAACAGAAGCCTCGCCTATTTTTATCCTTTTCTCATCTCATATATCATATAAAATGATTATTGCTTTTTATTGTAAGTGTATATCGTGTAGTCGATGTGTATAGCTCAAATACCTGGGGGGCCAGATCAGAATAGTAGCAGTACAGTAGAGTATAGAATTGAATTCCATTCAATCAGAATATTACATTAATAATAAATTAGATTTTAGATTAGGGATGTTGCCTTTTAAAGGAAAAATTGCGCATGACTGAAAGCCGAATTCACTATGAAATGCTTGTTCAGGATGCATTGCGCAATGTTATTCGCAAGGTTCTTGCAAATGTAGCAGATACCGGGACCCTACCAGGGGAGCATCATTTCTTCATTACATTCCTTACCAATGTTCCCGGTGTACAGATTGGACCTAATCTCATGGAGCGTTATCCCAAGCAGATGACTATCGTAGTGCAGCACCAGTTCTGGGATCTATACGTGAGAAATGATCATTTTAGGATAACGCTTTCTTTTGATGATACTCTTGAAAGACTTTTAGTCCCTTTTTCTGCCATACGGGTATTTTACGATCCCGCCGTTTCTTTTGAAGCTGTATTTGATATACCTACTTCTAGCAATTCTTATCCGAATCAGGGCGACAACCCTACAGTCCTGAATAATAAGACATCACAGCTTATGCCAGAATTCGGTGGGCATGCACAAATCCTTGAAACAAGTCAGCGAAAAGGTTCAGGGCAACCACCAGCTGATGTTGTTTCACTTGATACTTTTCGTAAAAAAAGATAAAATTCCACCACCCAGGGGTATGTCTGGGATTTCTCTTTATAGCAATTGGTGGCTCCGGCGTGATTCGAACACGCAACCTGCGGTTTAGAAGACTGCTGCTCTATCCAGTTGAGCTACGGAGCCTCTTCCTGTCAAAGCAGGAGTCAGACTATCACCACTCCATCCATCAGGGAATATCAGATGATCTGATCTAGAAATTCTCAGATATATTATGTCCCGCCTCAACCGATATTGAATTCAATCCGTTTTTGCGAAAAGCGGATTATGATCTGACGACATGCACCGACTATATATTATATAATACCAATCCAATACGCGGTGTCCAGTCCCTTTCCTCTAAATCCGCGACTTAAAAATGAGTATAACTTGCATTAGATTCGATAGAAGTAAAAAACACTAAACCCACCATAATCTATCACAAAACAATCCTATGAAAAATGGTCGGAGCGATAGGATTCGAACCTACGACCCCCTGATCCCAAATCAGGTGCGCTACCAAGCTGCGCTACGCTCCGACATGTCAGTTGTCAGTATAATGAATGACCTCACTAAAATTTTCTTATGCAGACTACAAGTATAAAACATTTTTGCAGTATGCGTGATTCCTTTTAGGAATTTCCTCTGCATGTCTGCATGCATGAAAAAATATATACTACCCAATTTCCCTTTCCTTGGCAAGGAACACCGTGTGACTCATCCATGATTCTCCGTCAGAACACTAGAGGAATCATATAATGAAGAAGCCAGATATCTATGCAGGGCAAACCGTAAAAGTACTCCAACCACAGCTGCGGCAGGTACTGCAATCAGCATGCCTGGGAATCCAAACAGTCTTCCAAAAGCAAAAAGCGCAAAAATAAGCCAGACAGGATGTAAACCAACAGATGAACCGACAAGTTTTGGTTGCAAGACATATACTTCAAGAAACTGGCCAACGAAAAAGATACAGATAATCACCACGATCCATAACCACCTATAGTACTGCATCCATGAAAGACCTACAGCGATGATAAGACCAATGGCGGAGCCAATATACGGAACAAACGTGATCATTCCAACAAAAAAACCGATTAACAGACTGAAATTAAGACCGCAAGCGGTCAGCATAACAGAATAATAACCACCAAGTACCAAACAAACAGTGCCCTGACCGCGGATAAATCCAGCAACAGCATAGTTCATTTGGAGGAAAAGGCCCCGAATTGTTTCCAGATGATTACGTGGTACCCAAGAGTCAATGCTTGCAACCATTCTATTCCAATCAAGAAGGATATAAAAGGCAACGACCGGTGTAACAATACATAATGTTACGACATTCATCAGCGCCTTGCCAGAATGCCAAAGCGGGGGCAGAATTGATTTCATAAGATCAGCTATCTGACTAATAAAGGAATTTAGGCTACCTTGTAATGTCAGCATGTCAATGCCGATATATCCGATATATTCCTGCAACCATCTTGCTTCCTGATCTGCAAATAACGCCTGCACGCGAGAAAAATAAGCTGGTATATTCTTCATAAAGTTGAGAAGCTGTTCACTGAGAATTGGAACAAAGATAACTAACCCCAACACACAGATAAAAACAGTGAAAAATACAATCATCACTGTAGCCCAAAATCTGGAAAATCCAGATCTTTCTAGAAATTCGACAAGAGGATTCAGGAAATAAGCAAGAATAAGACCGGCTGCAAAAGGCAGTAAAATATCACTGAATACGATGAAGAAAACAGCAACGAAAAAAAGAATGCCTCCCCAAAACAGTATCTTTGGCAGATTTTCCAAAGACGGAATCACCTTCAGAGTAACTGGCACGGCGGTCGCTGGATGAATTTTTCTTTTTTCCATTCTTTCTATCAAAAAGATTTATTGCAGCATATATGTCACTCATGAACCCTGGTCAAGCTGTATCATGTGATTTTTCCCCTCATGTCTGAATTGCTTTTGCAATTTGGCGCTATTGTGCTATATAATATGATTTTCTCCTTCCTTAGTTAAGGAATTGATGAACATGACCAGTATGATCATGGATAAGAATCATGAAGGTAGTTTGACCTATGTCCAGTCTGGCGTGGATGTCAATGCCGGAAACATCATGGTTGAGAGAATCAAGGAACCCGTTAGGACAACAGTAAGGCCTGGTGCTTATCCTGAACTCGGTGGTTTTGGCGGTTTGTTTGATCTGAAAGCTACTGGGTTCAGCGATCCTGTTCTGATTGCTGCCAGTGATGGTATAGGTACAAAACTCAAGATAGCCATAGATACAAGAATGCACGATACTGTAGGCATCGATCTTGTTGCTATGTGTGTCAATGATTTGCTAGTACATGGTGCAGAACCGTTATTTTTTCTCGATTACTTTGCAACCGGAACACTGAATCCTGATCAAGGATCAAAAATTATTACAGGCATTGTAAAAGGATGTAGACAGGCAGGTGCTGCTCTTATCGGCGGTGAAACAGCAGAAATGCCAGGTATGTATGCGAGAGATCATTATTACGATCTGGCAGGTTTTGCAGTAGGCGCTGTCGAGAGAAAAAAGCTGCTACCACGCATCATTGATATCGCTGCAGGTGATGTTCTGCTTGGTCTTGCATCGTCTGGTCTTCATTCTAATGGGTTTTCGATGGTACGTAGAATCATCGAGCAGTGTGGTGCAGATCTTATGGAGCCTGCACCCTTCTGCGGAGAATTATCTCTAGCGAAAGCTATGCTAATTCCAACGCGCATTTACGTGCGTTCTGTTCTCAAGATATTAAAAGCAACACACGCGATAAAAGCATTAGCTCATATCACAGGAGGTGGATTTTCGGAAAACGTTCCACGAATTTTACCGAAAAACCTCGCAGCTGAAATTGATCTGACATCCATCTCTGTCCCTCCTGTCTTTTCATGGTTGGCACATACAGCAAACATTGAAGAGCAAGAACTCTTGCGAACATTTAACTGCGGTGTTGGTATGATTGTTGTTACAAGCTCTAATGAAAATGCAGATGTTCAGAACTCTCTTGAAAAATCTGGGGAAAAGGTTATGCGTCTCGGTTCAATAGTAAAACGCCAGCATAAGGATAATGGTGTTATTTACAAGGGGCAGCTAACACTATGAGCAACAACAAGCGCACGCGGGTTGTTGTTCTCATATCCGGTCATGGTTCTAATATGGAAGCATTGATAAAAGCTGCTGAAATGCCTGATTATCCTGCCTTTATTGTCGCCGTCATTTCAGATCGTCCAGACGCCATCGGACTTGAAAAAGCAAAAAAAAGAAATATCCCTGTTCATCTTATTGATCGGGCAAATTTTGCCTCAAAAACTCAGCATGAGAAAGCAATTCTTCAGATTCTGGATAACTATCAGGCTGATATTATTTGTCTCGCAGGTTATATGCGTCTTATCTCCTCGTATCTTATTACACCCTATTATGATCGTATTTTAAATATTCACCCATCGCTTTTACCGCTTTTTCCTGGCCTTGAAACACATCAGCGTGCCATCGATTCTGGCATAAGAATTACTGGCTGTACGGTTCATATCGTAACGGAGGAAATCGATCAGGGACTGATTCTGGCACAGGCTGCTGTTCCGATTTATAGAGATGATAGCAAAGATACGCTGGCACGTCGTGTTTTAAAGGCAGAGCACTGTCTTTATCCAACGGCTTTACATTATTTTATTTGTGAAAAAAAAGCATCAGTACCAATCCATGAGAATCAAATATTGTTTTCATTCTGACAATGGGATACCCTTTTTGATTCAAATAAAGATGACTGTTCTCTACAGAGAATCATAGCGAAGATTAGCAGGGATCACGGTTAACTGTGCTTTAATATAAGATGGCTTTTCCACTATTGCCGACTCTCCCTTTACAAGGTTGACATTTTCATACTTTTGATTTGATGATTGTAATCGCTTCTTCCCACACAGTTAGTTAGGAAAAATTATGGCTAAAGCTGCAACAATGAAAATTAAGCTATTATCGACGGTAGACACAGGTTTTTTTTATGTGACGACAAAAAACAGTCGCACAATGACTGAAAAAATAAAAAAACGCAAATACGACCCAATAGCGAAAAAACATGTTGAATTTCGCGAAACGAAAATCAAATAAGGTGTTATCTAACTTCTTTTCAAGAGCCAGCATCAGAAAGACATGAATTAAAAACCAACCATTGATATTCAATGTCTGCTTTTCTTTGGTGATATTGAATTTAGAGACTGTTTCTTTGAATGGCATCTTGTATGCTTCGCATGCGTTTAGAGTCAGGTCCAGGCATGAGTCGTGCTGAAGCACAAGATCGTATTCCTCTTGAGTTGAGTTATTGAACGTATAGTAGATAGTAGGTCAATGGGTAATAATGGGAACATTGACAATTCGAAGAGCGTGGGAGATAGATAAATAGTCATGGTGATAGCTTTTGCAGCAGATATTTTGGTATTGGATGAGTTAGATTATGTTGCTTGCATAAGAAGGCAAGAAACCTCTAGATGAGTTTCTCAAGCGAAAGATTAGCAGGGATCAAGGATGGCGAAGAACAGATTTGAACGTACGAAGCCGCATGTTAATATCGGCACGATTGGTCATGTTGATCATGGTAAAACGACGCTGACAGCAGCGATTACGAAGTACTTCGGAGAATTCCGCGCCTATGACCAGATTGATGCTGCCCCGGAAGAAAAAGCCCGAGGTATCACGATTTCGACAGCACATGTTGAATACGAAACACCGAGTCGTCACTATGCGCATGTTGA
>QENC01000001.1:362500-797173 GCA_003331005.1 Candidatus Tokpelaia sp. JSC085 | reverse complement strand
TCTTCAATCCTCCTGAAAGTTCAATTTTGTATTTCCCTATCAAGATGTGGTAAAATTGCATGATGCAAAACAAGGATTTGAAAAGTTATTTCTGTGATGAACCTCCTATCAGAGTCCAAAAAAATAGCCATCATAATGATCGCCGTCAAATTTCAATCCGCTGGTTGATCGGAGCATTATTGACTGCTATGATATCCTCTGTACTGATGGGTGTAGCATTCATTGTCGCATTTGATGGAAAGAAGCGACTTGTAACTCCACAAAGACTTCTCAGAGAACATGAAATGTATGGCAGAGTTCTTGATTTTGATCGTCAAAAAAGTAGCCGTCTTATCACAGCAAAGTTACCCAGAACCTTCAATAATAAGCGTCAGATGGCCTTATCTATAAGACAAAAAATAGAAGGCAGAGAAGTGATTAGGAGTCAAACCTTTGAGCTTGTCTACATGATTCTTGCAGAAAGTGACACGAAAAATTTTAACTATCCAAAATTCAACGCGTTAAATCTCTTTACCACGAATGATCATCCGACGCAGGTAGAAAGCACGACACAAATCTATGGCTTAAAAAGTGAGGCTGAAATCACATTACAAACATCTGAGTTTCCAACTTCCGCTTCTAAAAGAAGCTTTGATGATGCAGATTGCTTAACCCTTGATGAAATTAAACACGCTGTCCAATTAGCTAAATCTCAATTTGAAAATAATATAACAGAAAGTTCTGCATTTACTTATACAAAGCCGATGCAATTAAAAATTCAACACTCCTCATCTCCTACCTTGAATGTCAAAATTTTCAAAGAAAATGTCAGTTTTCTTACCGAACAGAAGAGCAGTGACAGTGTAAGCAATTATTCGGAAGATATCATCCCTCTTGCAGAGAGTGAACTAATCATAGATGCGTTTCATCGTAGAAATTACACAGGTGAGGATACAAATAAAATTGCTGAACTCTTAGCTCACCTTAGTAATAATAGAACATTCAAGAAAAATAGTGTACTGCGTCTCGGGATAGAGACCCGTTTCAGAAAGGACAAAATCGTCCGTGCAAGCATTTATAATGACAAAAAACACTATGTTAGTGTAGCACTAAATGATTTTAATCAATATATTCAGGCGGAGGAACCAGAGCTAACGCCGACACTCAACACAGTATTAGAAGGTAGAAGACCAACTGTTCGTGTATCGTCTGATACACTGCCGACAGTATATGATGCTGTTTTCCAATCAGCGCTAACGCATGGTATGACGCGTATTATGGCAAAACAACTTATTCGTATGCTAGCCAACGAGATTGATATGCAATCGCGGATTTCATCCAACGATTCAATGGAGGTTTTTTATCTCATCCCTGATGAGAAAGATGAAAAGGATGAAAAGACGGATCGTGATATCCTGTACGTCAGCGCCAATTTTTCTGGGACAACACGGCGCTATTATCGCTTTCAGTCTAGCAATAGAGAAATAGATTATTATGATGCGAGAGGAAAAAGCTCAAAGCAGTTTTTGTTGCGCAAGCCTGTTCCAAATGGGGTCTTTCGTTCACCATTTGGTATACGTCGTCATCCCATTCTCGGCTATGTGCGTATGCACACTGGTGTCGATTGGTCTGCACCACGTGGATCCCCAATAGTAGCTGCTGGGGACGGTAAGATTATAAAAGCAGGATGGACACGTGGGTACGGATATCGCACAGAAATTCGCCATGCACATGGATATATCACCAGTTATTCACACCAAAATGCTTTTGCTCCAGGTATTAAACCGGGAGTACAAGTATATCAGGGCCAAATTATCGGTTATATAGGCTCAACAGGGCTTTCAACTGGACCACATTGTCACTTTGAAATTATTATAAATAACACTAAGGTCGATCCAATGCACATCCGTCTACCTGATGAGAAATCACTGAAAGGAAAGGAACTTGAAGCGTTTAAGCGTGACCGTGATAGTCTTGATCTTATCATGAATGAGAATAATAATAATACTCGCGTTGTATCTGTAAAAACATGAATACTAATAGACACACTTGGTGTTCTTTGATTCCCTGTACTTATTTCTGGAACACTTGAATGATCATCATCTTGTCTTTATATGCATATCTGACACAAAACGTTACGCAATTTTGGTAGCGTTTTGTGTCTTACGATTAGGTTCAAAATTTATCCTTGCGATGACCATTCTATCTTAAAGTTTATGAAATGGCCTTCCCTGTTTTCTGATCAACAGACTTCATTGACAGGCGGACCTTACCACGGTCATCAAAGCCCATGAGCTTGACCCAAACACGATCTCCTTCTTTCACGACATCCGAGGTTTTATAGACACGGTTAACAGAGAGATGTGAAATATGAACAAGACCGTCACGCGCACCAAAGAAATTAACAAAGGCACCAAAATCGGTAGTCTTAACAACAATGCCTTGATAAATGTGACCAACCTCTGGTTCAGCAACAATCGAATGAATACGGCGCTTAGCTGTTTCGATGGTTTTTGCATCTGATGAAGCGATCTTAACTGCTCCATCATCCTCAATACTGATCTTAGCACCTGTCTGCTCAACAATTTCACGAATCACCTTCCCTCCTGAACCGATAACATCCCGGATCTTGTCTATCGGAATGCTTATCACTTCAATACGCGGAGCATATTCACCAAGATCATCACGGGAAACTGAAATTGCCTGAGCCATTTCAGACAGAATATGGATGCGACCACTTTTCGCTTGCTCAAGAGCAATTTTCATAATCTCTTCAGTAAGACCGTGAATCTTGATATCCATTTGCAATGAGGTGATACCTTGTTCAGTGCCAGCAACCTTGAAATCCATATCACCGAGGTAATCTTCATCACCTAGAATGTCGGATAGAACAGCAAAGCGCTCTCCCTCTTTTATAAGACCCATGGCAATTCCGGCGACTGGACGTGCAAGAGGTACGCCAGCATCCATTAACGCCAATGAGGTGCCGCAAACAGTAGCCATAGAAGAAGAACCATTGGATTCGGTGATTTCTGACACAGCACGGATTGTATAAGGAAAACTCTCTTTTTGTGGTAGCATTGGGTGGATTGCCCGCCAAGCAAGCTTGCCATGACCTATTTCACGCCGACCAGGTGATCCAAGACGCCCCGTTTCACCAACGGAGAAAGGCGGAAAATTATAATGGAGCATAAAGGTTTCTTTGACCAAGCCAGTGAGTGCATCAACATATTGCTCATCTTCACCGGTGCCAAGCGTTGCTACGACAATCGCCTGTGTCTCGCCACGTGTAAAAAGAGATGAACCGTGAGAACGCGGAAGAAGACCGACCTGTGCTGCAATAGGTCGCACTGTTTCAAGATCACGGCCATCAATACGAATGCCAGTATCCAGAATATTCTGTCGTACAATGTCAGCTTGCAGATGCTTAAAAACTGTACTGATATCTCCCTCTGTGAATTCTAATGCTTCTGCATCATCATCAGCTAAAAATTTTCTTATAACCTTATCCTTTATTGAATCAACAACAGCATAACGAACCTGTTTATCAGTAATCTTGTAGGCAGATGATAGATCTTTTTCCATCAATTCACGCATTTCTTTCTTGAGCCAAGAAAGATCTTTTGGTTCAAACTCCCGTGGTTCTCTTGCCGCTACTTCTGCAAGTTTAATGATAGCATCAATAACCGGCTGAAATCCACGCTGTCCGAACATGACTGCCTCTAACATGACCTCTTCTGTCAGTTCCCGTGCCTCTGATTCAACCATTAGTACTGCATCTGAGGTCCCTGCAACAACAAGATCAAGTGCAGATTTTGGCATTTCATCAATGTTAGGGTTCAGGACATATTCGCCATTGATATAGCCAACGCGCGCACCACCGATAGGTCCCATAAATGGAATACCTGAAAGTGTTAAGGCGGCTGAAGTAGCTATCATGGACAGAATATCCGGATTGTTTTCTAGGTCATGCTGCATAACCGTAATAATGACCTGTGTCTCATTTTTGTAATCTTCCGGGAAAAGTGGTCGGAGTGGACGGTCGATCAGACGTGAAATCAAGGTTTCGTTTTCACTCGGACGTCCTTCTCTCCTGAAGTAACCACCTGGAATACGACCAGCCGAGTAGCCTCTTTCCTGATAATGAACTGTCAGTGGGAAAAAACTCTGGTCCTGTCCAGGACCTCTGGCAGAAACAACAGTTGCAAGAACGATAGTTTCACCATAGGTTGCAAGAATGGCACCATCAGCTTGCCGTGCGATTCTCCCAGATTCTAGAATAAGCGGACGCCCTGCCCATTCAATTTCTATTTTAGATGTATTAAACATTACAAGTACTAGTCCTCAGTTTATACGCGAAAACACGTGTGTATGAGAAAGGCATCTCCTGCCCTGCCAATCCTTTATAGGGTAGCGTGGAGGACCTAAGCAATAAAGCCGGATCATATAAAATTCAATCAAGTGGTTTACAACCCTGCTCTACCGTGTATGAGCTGATCACTTATCCTTCTACAAAAACAGAACAGGATTTCTATTCTAAAAACTCCAGAAGCTCACTATAAACATAAAAGAAAATACTGAAGCAATGAAGTCTGAGATGCCTTGTATTCCATCATTTTTGAAAGAAAAAATGTTCTAACGTCGCAGTCCTAAATGGCTGATTAGTGTTTCATAACGCCTCTTCTCAACTTTTTTAAGATAATCAAGAAGACGTCGACGCCGTGATACAAGCTTCAGAAGACCACAGCGAGAGTGATTGTCCTTTTTATGTATTCTGAAATGCTTAGTCAGATTCGCGATACGTTCAGAAAGAACAGCAATCTGCACTTCTGAAGAGCCAGTGTCATCTGAGCTTATCGCATATTCCTTAATAAGAGCCTTTTTGCGCTCAACCGTAATAGACATCATTTTTCCTTTCAAAAAAATGAAGAAAAATACATCAGTCAGGTTGACGTCCAGCAATAGGAAATCACCTGCAAGATCATAGAATATCTTGTGCATGTTGCTCATGCCCTAAAACATATTGTAGATAAAATCTAGTCTCGATGCTGAAATTAAAAAAAATAAATTTTTGTAGGAATCTTTGATAAGCAAACGCACCATGATCATATCATATATACGCGTTAAATGATGTTTAAAGACTTCAATGCTCCATTGAGGCGATTTCTCAATCGAGAGCCGCACAAATTTCATATGTAAAAAAATATCTAATCAAATACTATCTAAATAATGATTGCTAATTTTAGTGAAAAAGATGATTCATAAAATGAATTTAATGGAAAAATTCCAAGAACGTTTTTTAATTAAAAGTAAAAAACATGCCATTATTATTTAAATTTAATATATCTTAACAAGATTAAATTCTTATTAATTTTGCAGTAAAAATTCTTACACCAAAGATATAATATATCTTAATATTGTTAATCTTATCAATTTTTATAAATTTTATGCCAAATAAATAATATTTCTTACTCTTAAGAGAAGTTTTAATTTTAAAACAAGGCATAAAAAGAAAATAAATAGTCTTTATTAAAGTTTTAATGAAAAAATTTCCATTTTTCAATGATGTTGGAACATCGATGATAGAATCATATCTTAGATCTATAAGATGCATTTGAATCTGTCTTGATATACTCTCAAAAAGAATTTGCTCATAATACTCTGTTTTTCTGCAAAAAAACCACCATCTTTCAGCTTTTTCCATATCCGGGACGTTCCATGGTTTACAACAAGATGTGTAATGAAACACAGTATCCTGTCCATTATATGCTGCATTATATTGACTAGTGAGCTCTTCTAAAAAAACGGAATTAAGAACCTTTTTTATAACTAACGGGTTATTAAGAACAGCCTTTACTGGACATGCACAATTCCAGGACTGATCAAGGTAAAAAATCCTATTTTTACAAGTTACATTTATGACGTCCTGATCAGGATAAATAAACTCTTTTGCTTTTGATAGTGACAAGAGTCTAATACATTGCTCATGAATGGAGAATTCTCTCCATTTTAAAAGATTAAACACGAGAAGTCCAGAATTAATATAAGTATTCTCAATACTGAGAGAGAGCCTTTTTTCAAAATATCTTGTCCACCGAGGATTGGTTCTGCGATCAATTTCAGCTTTGCTATCTATGGTCGCAGCAAGACAATTATCTTTCAGGTCAATTTCCATCAATCTGGCAACATCACGACCGAAAATGATATCTGTATCAGCGTAAATTACTCTATCAAAGTGATTGCATATTTTAGGAATGAGCAAGCGGCCATAAATAGCTAAGGTGAAATGATCTTTTTCTCTGAAAGATCTTTTGTGTTCCTTTAGGAAAGAGATTGCCGATACAATATGTAGAGAGAAATTTTCACACTTGGCGAGTTGTCTTTTAATAATATCAATAAAATTCTGCTGTATACCACAATCTATGATTATAATATAATAAAAATAGGTTGGTGAGGCATACTCCATAACAGAATATAATGTAGCAGAAAGGTATTTAATATAATTATCATCACAAGAAAAAACAACCGGTACAGTTTTTTTCTTTTGCTGAACATCAAAAAGAGGATTTGTGCGTTTATCTCCCACCTTGAAACCTCGTTGGATTGTGAAAAAGCTCTTCTTAAGATTTTCATTATTAATGTTTTGCATCTCTACTTTTGTAGCCAGATAACCAATTTTTTGGATCGCGTCTTCTTTTGTTTCTCTATCAAGCAGTTTATTCTTTGTCAGGTGATATCCATATATTACAGCTTCTGCAAAATATTGATTATTCTTTTGCAACAAAGAATGTATTTCGAGAAATTTTAAGAAATCCTCGACACAATGTAGATATTCCTTAATGTGATATGGATTCTTTAGTATTTTTTCCGATAATGATTCAGTCCTATATGAATAAGTGTACAATTTTTTATTAACAAAATGTATCTTTCTTGACACAGAAAGATACTTAAATATGAAATTCTCATCTTCATGATAGGTTTCATTAATAAAATTAATATTATACCTTTTTAAAATATCCACTTTGTAAATCTTGTTCCAAAGAACAACATTGATCGCTCTTTTAAGAGACTGGGTGAGATCAAAAATGCCGTTTCTCTTATTAATAAGATAGTGTTTATCTCTACGTTTTGTTCCCATTGTATTGCGCAATCTACAACTGCACATGGCTATATCAATGTCCTCAGTGGCCGTAATAAGACTATGCATAACAGATACCATCACAGGGTCATACAAATCATCACTATCACAAAACATAACATATTGGCCTGAGGCATTTTCCAATCCGTTTTTCCTTGCTATTCCTGGTCCGGATCTCTCACGATTAATGAGGTGGATACTTTTATTGTCCTTTTGAAAATCTTCAACAATCCAGCGGCTGTTATCTGTTGAACCGTCATTGACACAGATAATTTCTATGTCGGCATAAGTTTGTCCTATAAGAGATTTCAGACATGCTCCGATATAAGCTCCTGTATTATAAAATGGGATGATAATTGATACCCTTCTGCTGATCATAGCTTCCCTATTCTGATCTTCTTTTTTGCTGATCACATTCATCTTGATATAAAGAGGTGTTTTAGGCTGAATGAGAATTCAGCCACTTACTTGTCTTTGGATATCCTGAAACAGGATACAAAACCCAGAGCGGGGAATAATCAAATAGCCCAGTCATATATTTTGTGCTCAGAAAACCCTCGTGGGTTGAAATGCACCCTTTGAAATATAGCCGATTGCTAAGATTCGCCCTTTATGCCTAACATAGATTCTATCAGCTTCTCGCAGTTTTTCCTGCTGTCTACCATGCAGGAAAACAGGATTCCCGCTGCAAATGCGATCAGCCATTTTTTTGTCTACAATTGCATAATGCGGCAGGCTCTTCAGAGCTACTGAAGTTTCAAGCAGAAATGCATCCAACAGGGAAAAATCAGATCGAGAAGGGCACGCTTCTTCTAACTCTGCAAAAGTTATAAAATCATCTGCTGTGAAAGGGAAAACCCCAAAACGACGCAAATCAGCAACATACCCATAACAGCCAAGAGCATACCCCATGTCTCGTGCGAGGGAACGTATATAGGTGCCCTTTCCACATTCAATCTCAAAAACAGCATGACCTTCTGAAGTAATACGAATCAGGTCTAATGCGTTAATTTTCACTTCACGCGGCGGAATAGCGACCCTCTTACCGCTCCTTGCCAGGGTATAAGCGTGCAAACCATTAATCCTAATCGCAGAATACTGCGGCGGAGTTTGTAGAATAAGACCTATATATTCGGGTAAGAGCGCTTTAATATCCTCTGTTGTTGGACGTTGATGCGATACTTTTATAACCTCTCCTTCAAGATCATTGGTGGTACGTTCTGCTCCCCAAACAACGGTAAATTGATAACTTTTCACACCGTCCATAACATAAGGTACCGTTTTTGTCGCTTCGCCAAGGGCAATTGGCAAAAGTCCAGAAGCGAGTGGATCAAGGGTTCCTGCGTGACCTGCTTTTTCTGCATTATAAAGCCATTTAACTCTAGACACAGCTTCTGTTGAAAAAAGCCCTTTCGGTTTATCAAGAATAATCCAACCTGAAACAGGTCTCCCTCTTTTTTTTGCGGCCTTGCCATTCAATGCGGTTGTTCCTTATTATTATCCTATCCGTGGTCAAGATCACGGGCGACCTCTGATGAGCGGAGAAGCATGTCAATCCTTGAAAAATTATCGAAAGCCGTATCAAGCTGGAAGCGGCATTCCGGTATATACCTTATTTGGCGTAAACTTTTGCCAATCTGACCACGGATATATCTAGCATGGTGATTCAGCGCCTCAACAAGCTTATCAATATTCTTGTTATCAAGCGATGTCACAAAACAGGTAGCGATCCTCAGATCAAATGACATACGTACTTCTGATATGGAGAGCATGACACCATGCAGAATTGGATCCTGTATTTCCGCACGCAGCAACATATATGCAATTGCATGACGGATTTGCTCTCCAATTCTTAGCTGCCGCTGCGAAGGGGATGAACATCTCATAGCTTCAGATTCTCTCATCAAGTTCAAACTGGCATTATCCCCAGTCTACTTTACCCTTATGATTACTATGATTAAAGTGAACGGCCAATATGCTCTACCCGAAAGGCTTCAATAAAATCCCCAGCGTGTATGTCATCATATTTTTCAAAAGCTATACCACATTCTTGCCCTCCTGGGACTTCATCAATCTCATCTCTAAAACGCTTTAGAGTTTTAAGCCTGCCTTCATGAATAACGACATCATCACGGATCAGACGGATATCAGCACCACGTTCGACCTTTCCTTCAGTGACACGACAACCGGCAACTTTTCCAATCTTTGAAACATGAAATACTTCAAGAATTTCAGCATGACCAAGAAAGGTTTCGCAGCGCTCTGGTGAAAGAAGACCCGACATAACGGCCTTTATATCATCAATAAGATTATAGATTACATTGTAATAGCGGATTTCAATTCCCTGATTGTCCGCTGCAGTCCGGGCGAGGTTGTTTGCACGAACATTAAAGCCGATGATAGCCGCTTTTGATGCTGCAGCAAGGGCAACATCGCTTTCTGTAATACCGCCAGCACCTGCATGTACAACGCGTGCACGAATTTCATCATTCCCGAGCTTTTCAAGGGTAGCGCTGATAGCTTCAATTGATCCCTGGACATCCCCTTTAATAACCAATGGAAATTCCTGAATCCCAGACACTTGTAACCGATTCATCATTTGCTCAAGTGAACCACGCGTGCCTGCCTGACGGGCCACTCCTTTTGCACGGGAAAGTCGTTGACGATACTGAGAAATCTCACGAGCCTGTGCCTCATCGGCGACTGCAGCAAAACAGTCCCCTGCCTGTGGAGTACCTTGCATCCCAAGAATCTCTACCGGTGTTGAAGGACCAGCTTCTGGGAGATACTCACCCCGTTCGTTGATTAACGCACGCACACGGCCCCACTCATCACCAGCAACAATGATATCACCAAGATGGAGAGTTCCTTTCTGCACCAGCACCGTAGCGACGGAACCACGACCACGATCAAGCTTAGCCTCAATCACAAGGCCTTCAACTGTACGCTCAGGGTTAGCCTTAAGCTCAAGAATCTCAGCTTGTAGTAAAATCACATCAAGCAATTTATCCAGATTCTGCCCAGTTTTTGCAGAAACCTCGACTTCTAACACATTTCCGCCCATACTTTCGACAAACACAGAATGATGCGCTAATCCACTGCGCACTTTCTGTGGATCTGCAGCAGATTTATCTATTTTATTAATAGCAACAATAATCGGAACATTGGCAGCTTTAGCGTGATTAATGGATTCTATGGTCTGTGGTTTGACACAATCATCCGCGGCAATAACTAGTACAGCAATGTCTGTTGCTTGCGCACCACGGGCACGCATGGAGGTGAAAACCGCATGGCCTGGCGTATCAATAAAGGTAATTTTATAGCCATTCTGCTCTACTTGATAAGCCCCAATATGTTGGGTGATGCCACCAGCTTCCCCGGCAACGACATTGGCTTTACGTATTGAATCAAGGAGAGATGTCTTACCATGATCAACATGACCCATGATAGTGACTACTGGTGGACGAGGGTGCATTTTGCTTTCATCATCCGGTATATTGAAAATGCCCATTTCGACATCAGATTCAGCAACACGTTTAACTGTATGCCCAAATTCCTCAGCAATAAGCTGAGCCATATCACCGTCAATCACATCCCCAGGTTTCATCATTTGTCCTTGATTCATCAAAAATCTAACGACATCCACCGCGCGCTCAGTCATACGCTGTGCTAATTCCTGAATAGTCATTGTTTCAGGAATAATAACTTCCCGAGATATTTTCTCGCGTGTCTCCTGTGTCTGAGGGCGTTTAAATTTTTCTTGACGGCGGCGCATTGCTGCTACAGAATGCCTCCGATAATCAGCACCATCATCATTCAGTGCTGAAGACAGTGTTAATTTACCACGCCGCCGCTCTTCCTCTTTTGCTGAGCGCATGCCTGTTTTTATAGCGGTATTGCGACGTTGCTGAGAAGTAGAGCGACGACTTTCTTCCTCCTCTTCCTCCTTACGGCGGCGCCTGTTCTGTTGAGAGACAAGCTGGGACTTCTCTGAAGAAGTTGCGATGGCAATTCTCTTCTCAACAGTCGTTAATAATCGTGCATCTTTTACCTTTGCTGTTGCAGCTCTCGTGCGATTGTCATTTTCTTGTTTCAGGGTCTTATCTTGTGCTGGCTGTACTTTTATCTTTTCCTGACTCTCTTTTTCACGTGCGTCTTCTTCCTCCATGATGCGACGCTTTTCCTTTTCCTCCTGTTCTATCTGTACACGCAGCTCCTCTTCAGCACGTATGTTTGCTTCTTCAAGGGCACGCAGCCGTGCTTCCATCTCAATCGATGAAAGATTGCTCACTTTTGGCATAACTTTGGGTGGTGGAGTTTCCTGGTTCTGTTTTGGTCGCGGAGCAACATGCGGACGTGTCAATGGTCGTACCGATGGCTCTCTCTCTGAACAAGGAGTCATCTTGCGGCGTTTGGTTTCAACAACAACTGCCTTTGTACGACCATGGCTAAAATTCTGCTTGACCGTACTGTGCCCAACACCAGAACGTCTGAGCGTCAGTGTTTTTTTGTAGGAGACATCAGCTGTCTTGTCTTCATTCTTTTTATTGATCATTTTGTTTCCGCTTTCTTCACGACTTAGTGCCGTATCTTATCTTCATCCCTACCTACCCATTATCCCTCATCGCGATACGCAATGAGTTGCCGCGCTCTTTTTATAAATCCGTCTGCTGTTAAACCCTTCTGTATTATAGCAGCATGTATCACATTATTCACTCCAAATACTAAACTCATTTCTTCAGATGTGAAAAGGGTTGCCACAGTTATCATGGCAGATCCTTGACTGGTCGCCGCATGAACAGCCTGTGCTATCTTCCGCCTGCTATCTTCCGCTGCTTCCTGGGCATACAATACCATAACAACATTACCAGAACGAATTGCTTTGTTAATCTTTAATGCCCCAGTTATGACAGAACCGCCCCTCCGTGCTAGGGATAAACTGCCAAGTGCACTCTTGATTAGGAGTTGCTCCACGATATCAAGCATATCATCACTTATGTGCACATCCTGCTTAAAACTGTGCGCAAAAGCGTTGCACTTTATCGCTTTTTCCAGTACCCGTCGCGAGATGACAAGCCATGCACCTCTGCCGGGAAGGTGATTGTTCAGATCAGGCACTAGCAGCTTATCAGGACCGACAACAAAGCGAAACATCATATCAGATGGGCCACGTGTCCGTGTGATGATGCAAGTGCGCTCACTCATCTCTCTTCCTCATTTCCTTACTGTCCGTTGGTTTTTCCTGATTTCCCACTTTTTCCATGATCAGCAATGGTTGCTTCTGCTAACCAACCAGCCTTGATCCGAGCTGCAACAATCATATGTTCTGCATCAGCACGACTTATATCAAACTCTCTCAAAACACCTGGGTAATTAATGGTCTCACCCCCTTTGCGTTCACGCCAACCAACCAGATCATCTACCGCATATCCAGCAAAATCTTCGACTGTCTTGACACCGTCTTCACCAATAGCTACCATCATGGCTGTAGTGATTCCAAAAATGTCACGTAGTTCATCAGCGACACCGATTTTTTTACGTCGCATGTCAAAATCTTCCTCAAGACGCTCAAGATACTCTCGAGCACGGTTCTGGACTTCTATAGAGGTGTCTTCATCAAACCCTTCAATTGATGATATTTCACTAGTATCAACATAGGCAATCTCCTCAATAGAAACAAAGCCTTCTGAAGCCAGAATTTGACCGACCATTTCATCAACGTCAAGCATTGACATAAACAATTTAGAACGATCAGAAAATTCTTTCTGACGACGTTCAGATTCCTCCTGCTCAGTCATTATATCAATGTCCCAACCAGTCAGCTGTGCTGCTAGACGCACGTTCTGACCACGTCTACCAATCGCGAGACTCAACTGGTCATCTGGAACAACAACCTCAATGCGTTCAGCATCTTCATCAAGCACAACCTTCGCCACTTCAGCTGGTTGTAGAGCGTTAACGATGAAAGTTGCCGCATCAGGGGACCAGGAGACAATATCAATTTTTTCACCATGTAATTCACCGACCACAGCCTGTACACGACTGCCACGCATGCCCACACAGGCCCCGACAGGATCAATGGATGCATCACGCGAAACCACAGCAATCTTTGCTCGTGAGCCAGGATCGCGAGCAACCGACTTAATTTCAACAATGTTATCATAAATCTCCGGTACTTCTATGGTAAAGAGTTTTGCCATGAATTGAGGATGTGTCCGTGACAGAAAAATCTGTGGTCCCCGTTGTTCACGACGCACATCATACACATAGGCACGAATCCGATCACCATAACGAAAGGACTCTCTCTGGATCAATTCATCACGGCGAACAATTGCTTCACCACGGCCAAGATCAACAATGACATTACCGTACTCAACACGCTTGACAGTTCCCGAAATAATCTCATAAACCCGATCCTTATACTCTTCGTACTGACGGTCCCGTTCTGCTTCACGGACTTTCTGTACAATCACCTGCTTTGCAGATTGAGCTGCAATACGTCCAAAATCCATAGCGGGGAGAGGATCCGCCAGAAAATCGCCAAGACGAGCATCAGGCTTTTGGATGCGTGCTTCTTCAAGTGAAATCTGTGTCAGATAATGCTCAACCGTTCCAACAACCTCCATCATCCGTTGCAACTTAATATCGCCTGATATAGAATTGATATCAGCGCGGATATTGATTTCCTGTCCATAGCGTAAACGTGCGGCTCTCTGAATAGCATCAGCCATCGCTGCGATAACAATATCGCGGTCAATTGACTTCTCCCGCGCGACAGCATCTGCGATTTGCAGAAGTTCCAACCTGTTTGCACTTACAGCCATCGGATTTTCTCCTTCATATCTTGTCGCTTTTTTTTGTGTTTTTACCGGCAATGGCGCTCTCTCACTGGAGATGGCATGATGATCTGCTGCCAAGCCACAAGCCATCGTATATTTGCGCGTCATCTAAGATCCTACCATATTATTCAATCTATCTCGACATGGTCTATCTGTTTGGATGAGCTGTGCCTCTGCGAGATGGCTAAAAGGGATATGCACTATTAAGGCTTTACCGACAGTACTTGCTGTATCCATTGCAATACTAAACCCATCATCGTCAACAGCAGTAATTCTGCCTAGAAATTTTCTTCGTCCACTAATCATTACAGTCGTTACGAGCTTAACAAGATGACTACACCAATTGCTAAAATCAGTTTTACGAACGAGTGGACGATCAATACCCGGTGAAGAAATCTCCAAGTGGTATTGGCATGTAATCAAGTTTTCCACGTCAAGTACAGGTGAAATCATCCTGCTAACAACCTCACAATCCTTAATACTCATCGGTCCATCGATACGCTCAATCAGAACCTGCAATATCAGCATATTCACATGTACTCTTGACAACCGAACACGTACCAGGCGGAAAAAAAGAGATTTAATCATCGGTTCAATGACAGCGGCTACCTTCGCCTCAACACCTGACTCCTGTATTAGGCGCGGTTCGTCAATCAATGCCAGCAGTGTTGTTTTTTTTCTCATGGGAGAATCTTGTCCTTTCTGATTGGTTAACAAAAAAGAGCAGACCCAATAGGCCTACTCCTATCATCAAGATCAAGAATTTTATTCTTCATAAATCTTTTTCTCTCTGTGCGCAAGTACCTCAGTATTTTCTGCAGAGAGGTAGCGAGAGCTAGGACGAGATATTCATCAAATCAGATCATGTCCGAATAAAAGTCAGGTAGGACGGCTTTCTTCCTTCACGAATTGCTTTGGCTTCATAACGCGTACTGAGCCATGCTGTATAAGGAGTCTGCCAGTCTTCTTTATCACGTGCTAACCAAGAAAAGGCTGAATGTCTGCGTGTATGAAGCAAGGTCCAGTTAATATACATATCAATGTCACTGACAAAGCGAAATAAAGATCCCTTTTTCAGGACACGGGCAACCCGATCAAGATTCGGCGCATTAATAAAACGGCGTTTCCAATGTTTTTTTTTATCCATGGATCTGGGTAAAATAAATCAATGCCATCAATAGATTGATATGGAAGCCAATCCAGAAGGTAGATTGCATCATTATCGTAGAGGCGTATCTTTTTAGAAAGATCAGGAGTGTTCGAAAGACAAGCCAGCATTTTTGCCATGCCATTCACAAAAGGTTCAACCCCTATAAAGCCAACATCACGAAAACGGGTCGCTTCATGCAACAGAGATTCACCGTTGCCAAAACCAATCTCCAAACGAACAGCTTTTACTGGAAGAGCAAATAAACTCTGCAATTCATTCTGCATATTTTGCCCAAGATTAATCCTCAAAGCAGGCAATAGAGTATCATACAACATCTTCTGCCGCTGATGTAGTGTCTTGCCCTTCCGACGACCAAAAAAAGATTTCCTATGCCATACGTTAGATTCTATCATGCTTGACTGCCTCTTTCAGATCTTTAACAAGATCAGTCTTTTCCCATGAAAAAGAACCATCAGGCTCCGGCTTGTGACCGAAATGGCCATAAGCGGAGGTTTTAGCGTAAATCGGCCTATTCAGAGAAAGATGACGACGGATACCAGATGGAGATAAATCCATCACTTTTTTTATTGCAGTCTCAATTTGAGTTTCACAGAATTTTCCGGTGTCATGCAGATTAACACAGACCGAGAGGGGTTGAGCAATTCCAATAGCATAGGAAATTTGAACAGTACATCGATCAGCAAGATCAGCAGCAACAATATTTTTTGCAAGATACCGTGCTGCATAAGCAGCAGAACGATCGACCTTTGTGGTATCTTTTCCTGAAAAGGCACCGCCGCCATGCGGTGCCGCTCCACCATAAGTATCGACAACAATTTTGCGTCCTGTCAAACCTGTATCACCATCAGGACCACCAATAACAAATTTTCCTGTCGGATTAATATACCACTGACAATCTTCAGCAATTTTCAAATCAGTCAGTGCACGCCGTATGTAGGGTTCCACTACACTGCGAACTTTTTTAGAGTTCCAATCAGGGTCGATATGCTGTGTCGACAGTACAATCGATGTGACTTCCACTGGGGTTCCGTTGATATAGCGGATAGTAATTTGGCTTTTGGCATCAGGCCCAAGTCGACATGCCTGACCATATCCTTTATGGCGGGCAATTGCTATTTCCTTCAGTATCTTATGGGCATAATAGATCGGAGCAGGCATAAGATCAGGCGTTTCACGACAAGCATAGCCAAACATGATCCCCTGATCTCCTGAGCCTTCTTCTCCACACTGATCAGTAGCATTATCAACGCCTTGAGCAATATCGGCTGATTGCGAATGCAAAAGTACATCAATTTTGACACTCTTCCAATGAAAATCATCCTGAACATAGCCAATTGTCTTAATTGCATGACGCGCTGCTGCACGAAAACGTCTGGGATTCACAATCGGATTGCCCTTTTTATCACGAATCAGGATGCCTGTTTTGTCTTTTCTGAGTAATGTTTCAGGTACACGTACTTCACCAGCTATAACAACGCGGTTCGTTGTGGCAAGCGTCTCACAGGCTACACGAACTAACCAAGGGTCAATACCTGTTTTGCAGGCTTCCCTATAAATCATGTCAACGATTTCATCGGAAATACGATCACAGACCTTATCTGGATGACCCTCCGAAACTGATTCACTGGTAAAAAGGTAAGATGAATGCACCACAGCAAAACCCTCTGAAAGATCCCGCTTAAAATACTGGATAATATATCATCATAAAAACAGCTGGCTTTAATTGGATGAAGTAGAATGCTATTCTCCACGCTTCATCGTATAAAGGGCTTTTTGCAGATCAATAATTTTACGCGTCTTTACAAAAGAATGTATGTATAAAATAACCATTGAGAATGGTCTAGGTCTTAATATTCATGAGAAAACTTCAATACTATTGAATACAAAAAAAATATTGTCAATATATAATAAAAATAGATATTTTTTCTATTTGTTTTGTTTTTAAAAAATGACTGTTTAGGTAAGTCAATGTCTGCAAATCCACTTTCATTGTATCTAAGCATCATGCTGACTCGCCCATATGAATCAACAACGGCAGAAATACCATGATTAGCAACACGTATGAGGGGAATCTCCTGTTCCACAGCGCGAATACGGGCTTGGGCAAAGTGCTGCCAAGGACCGGGTGTATTGCCAAACCAGGCATCATTGGTAATATTAACAAGAACATCTGGGTTAAAACCCTCATAATCGAATTCTATAGGGAAGATCGCCTCGTAACAAATAAGTGGCAAAATAACAAGACCATTAGCAAGCGGGATGATCGCATGTTCCGCCCCTGCACTATAACCACCAGCAGTTTCAGCAAACGCCTTAAGACCAAATTGACGGAAGAAGGCTGCAAATGGAAAATATTCCCCAAATGGCACGAGACGAACCTTATCCGCAGATGCAACAATCCTGCTATCTGGATCGATCACCTGCAGGGAATTGAAGTATTGATAATGTCCCTTATCGGATTTGTTTTCTTCTGCGCGGATTGTACCAATGAGCACAAGCTGTCCATCTTTTAATATATTGCCTATGCGCATTAACGTTCCCGGCGCATGTGCAAGAACATAAGGAACCGATGATTCCGGCCAAATAATGAGCTGAGGCAGAGCTTCTCCTTTTAATGGAGTGGCCAAAGACAGATACAATAGTTGCCGTTCAAAATACTCCTGCCACGTTACATGATCAATTTTTGCATCTTGTGGAATTACAGTTTGTATAAGACGGACTCGTATTGTCTCATTTGTTTTTGTCTCTTTCGCTGAGGAATTATATAATCGAGCAAGGCCAAAGCTGATATCTATCGTGATCAGAATGAGGGCAATTGCCATACCGGTTTTCCTATCCCTTTGTTCATTTAAAAGAGCAGGTGTGGCATACACAAGTACAGCTAATACATTCATGCCATAGATTCCCAGAATAGCTGCAGGTTGCATTAACAGCGGAAAAGGCATAGCCGTATAACCAATTGCATTCCATGGAAACCCGGTAAATATATGTCCGCGTAGCCACTCAGCCAGTCCAAAAGCACAACTGAGCACAACTATTCTTCCATAACCACACTGCCATATAATAAAAGCTACACAGGTAGCAAGAGCATAAAAAAAGGCAAGGAAAGCAGGAAGACCTAACATAGCAAAAGGAATAGCCCAGCCATAAGAAGAAACGTCAACCAGCATAGCACTTCCAAGCCACCAGAGGCCAGCAGAGAAATAGCCGAAGCCAAAGTCCCATCCTATCAGAGCTGCTAACCCATAACACTTTCTATTTCTATGCATCATGACACATTTTTCATAGACACCATCAAGCAGCCAGACCAGAAGCGGAAATGTTAAGAAACAAACAGCGAAAAAATGAATTGGTGGCAAGGAAAGTGCCGTCAGTATCCCGAAAAAAAATGCGAGAGCTTGCTGTTTCCAGCCTGAAAACGCCTGTATGGCGTGAATATACATGAAAATTTTTTTCCTGAAAAAAGGCAAGGCTTTTCTCTACGCGTTTTTGTTCTTTGTATACTCTGTCGACAGTTTCTCAGGTTTCTTTATACGTTGATAATCAGCGGAAAGTCCTTGAAAAGGATAACAAGCACAGGCCTTAAAACCCTTGCTTGTTGTAGAAAAAAAGAAAGTGTCTCTATCATCTACAATCGCGCCGTTTGTCCGTCAACGAGAGAGTGTCCATAATTTTCCGTTCCAAGTTTTCCATGATTTCTGCGTTACAGTCATCACTGTGATCATATCCCAATAGATGCAAAAGACCATGGATAAACAAATGAGTGAAATGGTTATTGAAAGATTTTTCCTGTTCTCGAACCTCACGTTCCAAAATTTCACGTGCAAGGATTATATCACCCAGCATAGGTCCAGGTCTTTCACCTGCCTTGATAGAAAAGGCAGAAAAAGCAAGTACATTCGTGACCTTGTTCTCATGTCTCCACTGGGTATTGAGGCGGCAAATTTCAGCATCATCTGTTAAAACAAGACTCAATTCACTTACAACATCCTGCATCTCAAGATGGAGGGTGGTGACCTGCACAATTTGCGTAGCTAATTTTTCAAGCAATTGTTCATCAGGCCAGTTCTGATCATGTATGGCAATATCTATTGTTATCACGAGATTTTCCCCTTTGCATTACTTTAATCACCAACCCATCATTTCTTGAAAGTTAGGCAATGAAGAGCACAATCTTCCTGCAAGAAATGCACAGCGACAACATCTACAATTTAGAGATAGCACCTTTATTTTATCACGAAAAAGATCAACTTTTCACATTCCGTGCCGCTTTGCTATGATCAAAGATCATATCTGTATAAGACACAGCGTAAATAAAGCATCAATCGGCTTACTTACCATCGTGTGTCCCGATAAAGCTGTTCCGCATGGCCTTTTGGATTACAACATTAACGACCGTTCCTACTGATGCTCTTGTTTGAACTGCAACTGGTGTTAACCAAGGCGACCGGCCAATCATCTGGCCCTCATGTCGTCCAGTTTTTTCAAGAAGAATATCTGTAACAGTGCCGACTTTTGATCGCAAAAACTGCCTTTGTTGTTCATTCAGCAATGCTTGCAAGCGTTGAAGACGTTCGTCCATTATATATCTGTCAACCTGACCAGCCATAGAAGTACCTGGTGTTCCTGGACGGGATGAATACTTAAAGGAATAGGCTGATGCATAAAACACCTCGTCTGCAAGTTTCAGCGTTTTTTCAAAATCTGCATCAGTTTCACCGGGAAAGCCAACAATAAAATCTCCAGATAAAGCAATATCCGGTCGAGCTGTACGGATACGTTCAACAAGCCGCAGATAATCAGAAACAGTATGACGGCGGTTCATAGCATGCAATATCCGGTCAGAGCCAGCCTGAACTGGTAGATGAAGATAAGGCATCAGTATTGATAGATCACGATGAGCAGCAATGAGTGTATTATCCATATTCCGCGGGTGACTCGTTGTGTAACGAAGACGCCTGAGTCCTTTGACTTCTGCTAAGCGAAATAAAAGAGCACCGAGTCGCCATTCACTACCATCAGCACCTTTCCCATGCCAACCATTAACATTCTGGCCAAGCAATGTAATTTCACTAACACCGGCATCAGCCAATCTTTCAGCTTCATGCACAATTTGATCCACAGTACGGGACACCTCTGCTCCTCTTGTATAGGGAACAACACAGAAAGTACAAAATTTGTCACAACCTTCCTGAATGGTTAGAAACGCACTGACACCATGCTGGCGCTTTACTTTTTTTGTCGGTAAATTACTAAATTTCGCTTTCACTGTATAGTCAATTGCGACAACTTTTTCCCCTTTTTCTACCTCTTTCAGAATTTGTGGTAGACGATGATAAGTCTGTGGTCCAACAACAAGACTAACGAGAGGTGATCGACGAATAATTTCCTCTCCTTCAGCCTGAGCTGTGCAGCCGATAACACCAACTATTATTGTAGTCTGTGGGTTCTCCTCACACATAACACGCACCCGCCCAAGATCAGAATAAAGCTTTTCCGTAGCTTTTTCCCGAATGTGACAGGTATTCAGTAGAATACAATCAGCCTCCTCCATACTGCTAGTCATGGTATAATCCTCTCCTTCTAGGAGATCTCCTAGCCGCTGACTATCATATACGTTCATCTGACATCCATAGGTTTTGATAAAAACCTTCCGCCGATTATCTTCTGATTGCATCACTTTTTCAGTCCTCATAGGATTTCATAGACTTTGCCTATTCTATCTAAGAAGCATGGCTTTAACAAATATCAACATGCATGAACCTTCGTAGTACACACGTCATTCTATCAGAGACTCTGATGTGAGGTTAGAGTAGTCCGGACGGTCTTCGTAATGGTCTGTGTGTACCCTATTTTTTTAATAACCAGGACGAGGAGCGGATACGGCTTTCATCTCTTGAGCCGACACAACCTCTTCAGAATTCACGTGAAACTCTCTCGCGTCCAGACTTTGAAAAGATCTCAGTTACGAGAGCCTGTTGCCATCGTTCGTATGTACAGTGGACAGGGAGCCTGAAAAGGTCTGGTCTCTGTAAATATTTTTCGCGTAGAAAGAAAGGCATAAGTCGCAATACTTGCCGTTGGTGCTGTATTTGCTACCGGATGTTGTGTTATTTGAGCAATTTTTTGAGCTCCTGATCCGGTCAAAACTGATGCTGGAACAAGCTCTGGAATAATTCTTTCTGCTGTATCAACTCTTGGCTCACAGGTTTTCCTATTGTGAATATCAAAATGTTGGATGTAAAGCTTTTCCCTGTATGCTTCAAATACAACGCTGACAGGATGGTTTTTATATTGCTCTGCTGCTTCAAAGGCAAGTGCTTCAAAAGCACTGATGCCAATAGCAGGTCTGTCAAGCGCTAGTGCTAATCCACGCGCTACCGAAATACCGATTCGCTCTCCAGTAAAAGAGCCTGGACCGATATTAATACCGATATGGTCAATATCTGTAAGACTCTTTTGTCCTTTCTCTATAACAGTAGCGATTTGCCCTATCAAATATTCTGCATGTCTCTTTCCTATATTGTCGCATTTTTCGGCGAGTATCCTGTTGTTGTTAAAAAGACAAACCGCACAAAAGACAGAAGCGGTATCAATAGCGAGTACAAGCATGATCCTGCCAAATAAAAACTTGGATAGCAAAAAGCACTTCGTTTAGCGCAGATCTTCTGATACAGGCTTTTACTAAATCCGTCAAATAATCTGTATCAGACATAAACGTCTATCAAATAGTAAGTAACACGAATAACGCGAAAGTGTTTCACTGACCAATGATTTTCATGTAGTTGATACTCACCCTTATGCAGGTAGGGAACAGAAGGGAACAGAGAGGTGTTTAGAAGCGCTAGTGTGCATGAACACCACTCACTGCTCTCGCCTATAAGCATTGATATGAGCAAGAAGTCCCAGTGTTGAACCATCATGATGTAAGCCAGCTTCTTCTTTCCCTGCAACGACCGGTAACAAGGTAGCAGCAAGTTCTTTCCCCAATTCAACACCCCACTGATCAAAAGAATTAATATTCATTAGAATGCCTTCAACAACTACACGGTGTTCATAAAGTGCAAGAAGACGGCCTAAAGCATAAGGTGTCAGTAATTTCTGCATAATTGTAATGGACGGGCGATTGCCAGGAAAGGTTTTGTGTGGGGCCAGTTTTTTTGCTTCAGCGACATCTATGCCGCTTGAAATCAGCTTCTTATAGGAAGTCTCATATGAACAACCGTAAAGCAATGCTTCTGTCTGAGCTAAACAGTTCGCCAGAAGCATATTATGCTGGGATTGCAAGTTAGGCTCATGAGCATTAATGAATATGATAAGTTCAACCGGAGTTATATCGGTCCCTTGGTGTAGAAATTGAAAAAATGCGTGTTGCCCATCCGTTCCTGGTTCACCCCAGACAACTGGCCCTGTTGGGGTGCTCACTGCTGAGCCATCTAGAGTCACGCATTTTCCATTTGATTCCATGTCAAGCTGCTGTAAATAAGCAGGAAGATGTAAGAGCCGCTGTTCATAGGGAATGATTGAGCGCGTTGGATAATTACAAATAACCCTATACCAAAAACCAAGAAGCCCTAGCATAATGGGTATATTGATACTGACGTGTGTATGGCGAAAATGTTCATCCATTTCATGAGCACCAGCTAAAAACAAGCGAAATTGTTGCGGTCCTACAGCCAGCATCAGTGGAAGACCAACGGATGCCCAGATAGAATAGCGCCCTCCAACCCAATCCCAAAAGCCGAAAGTATATGATTGATCAATGCCAAAATCTGCTACTTTACCAAGTGCAGATGATACCGCGGCAAAATGTTTCTCTACAGATTCTTCACCTAATGCATCTGCAATCCACCGCCTAGCATACAATGCATTTGTTATCGTCTCTCTTGTTGTAAATGTTTTTGATGAGACAATGACCAGCGTCGTTTTCGGATCGAGACTGCCTAATACGTCGGAAACATGGGCACCATCAATATTGGAAATAAAATGGCATCGCGGACCATCATGATATGGTTTTAAGGCGTTAATTGCCATAATAGGACCTAGATTTGAACCCCCTATTCCAATATTGACGATATCAGTGAATCGGTCTCCGTTTGCAGTGGTCCGTGTTCCTCTGCGGATTTCACCAGAAAATTTCTCCATTCGGATTAATACGGACTGAATATCTGGGACGATATTTCTATCATCAAGAAAAAACTGACTCTCTTTTGGAGCGCGCAGTGCCACGTGCAGGGCTGCCCGATTCTCGGTTACATTAACAGGATCACCGGCAAACATCGCATCGCGCTGTCCAGGCACATCAGCTGCATAAGCAAGCTTTTCAAGCTGTTGTAATGTCTTGATATTGACTGCACATTTAGAAAAATCAAAGAGTAGATCATCAAAAACGAGAGAGAAGGTGTCAAAGCGCCTAGAATCATCAGCAAAAGCATGCTTGATGTCAAACGGTGCATCATCCCTAGCATGACGTTTCAGTTCTTGCAGGATTGATTGGAACTGGACCTCATCCCGCGACATTGATCATATGCTCCTCAGTTTCCAAGTAAATTTTTACAGCATTTTATCATTGGTATGCGCTTCATATCTCTTCCTCTCTGGTGCTCATCTTTCTTTTTGAATACAATAAAAAAATTGCTTATGAAAGGATAATATCCTCCTATAAAGGTTTTTATTATTGATATCCAAAGATATTAATATCAATTAAATCCTGGAAAAAAAGAACAATTTTTTTGTATGCGTTTCGGCATGTTTCTTGTTCTAAAAATTTTGAGAGACTAGAAGCATTATTGCTTCAATAAAAGTACAACACTTCACTAATTATCATGAGGCACTTTCTTGCTCATCAGCAAAGTCTGTCTTTTA
This sequence comes from Candidatus Tokpelaia sp. JSC085, assembly GCA_003331005.1. Lineage (GTDB taxonomy): Bacteria > Pseudomonadota > Alphaproteobacteria > Rhizobiales > Rhizobiaceae > JSC188. The sequence goes on along the minus strand of QENC01000001.1, from coordinate 773,181 downwards.
TAAAAAGATGAACCTGCTTCTTTTAAGCTAGATCTCTATTTTTATAGCGGATTGATGAGTAAAATGCAGTTATTATAAAATAGATGCTGCTCAAACCTATAATGACTTCTGGTATATGAATCAACGTCTGAATATACATGCTAAAAGCCAGCATTAAAATAGCATAGAATGCTCCATGCTCAAGATAGCGGTAGCGATTAAGTATTTTGTTTTCAACTAACATCATTGTCATAGAACGTACATAGAGAGCACCGACACCTAACCCAATGGCAATGGTCAGAAAATTCTTTGACAAAGCAAAGGCCCCGATGACACCATCAAAAGAAAAACTAGCATCAAGCATTTCAAGGGAAATAAAGGCGCCTATACCGCTACGATACACCTGTTCCTGTGTGATATTACAGAACGTGCTAGATGCTTCGATGAGAAGAAATACCAAAAGAGCATAAATGGCTGCTAGCAGAAATATATGTTTATCTGCATCATCAATCAGACTGGAAAAAATAAGAATCAAAAGAAGTGTAATGGCAATTTCTATACCACGCATGGATCCACATCTCTTTGCTCGCGTCTCAAGACAGTGAATCCAATGCACATCCTTTTCAGGATTGAAAAAATATTTTAATCCCATCATCATGAGGAATGTCCCACCGAATGCAGCAATGCCTACATGCGCATCCATTATGATGGCTGTATATTCCTCTGGTTGCCATATAGCTAATTGAAATGCCGAAACCGGATTTATATGGGCGGCAATTGTAACAATGACAAGCGGAAAAATCATACGAACGCCGAAAACAGCAACAATCATTCCCCATGTAAAAAATCTCTTCTGCCATTGCTGTGTCATATTACACAGTACACGCGCATTTATAATTGAATTATCAAAGGACAGCGAAATTTCTAGAAGAATTAAAATAAAGCAGATAAAGATAAAATGACCGAGGCCAACTAATGTTCTCGTGTATATCCAGCCAAGCCAGCCCTCTAGTAAGAGGGCAATCCCTGTATAGAGAAATGCCAAGCGAAAATAATGTAAAACGCCCATTTTTTTTGAGAGCCGACCGACTGTTGTTATGTTATAATACGCTGAACAAGCAGCAGATTCTTACTTGCTTGTATCACGTGTCAACTTGTGTAAATTAAGTCATCCAATCCAGGAAACCACTCTGATGCAGAGTTCGCTCTTCTCTTTTCTCTTAGAGCATTGCAGGGCTTATCTTCCTATCAATAACACTGATTCTCCTCAAAAGGTAGTCAACTACTTTTTCTTCAAATTCTTCAAAAATTGGGGCGTATAAGTGGGGTACCGCTTCTGGCCTGCCAAACATGCTCTTTTCCTTGCTCATGCTAGAATGAGGAAATGGAGGTTGGATCGCTTCACTTGCACGGTTTAATTCTCCATTACTGACCGTAATCCCAGCCTCTTCACCTATCCTTGTAAGAATGAGGCCAAGCCGGACACGGCGCACAGCCAATGTTCTGTATATATCCCGATGATTCTGCAACGCCTCCTCTGTCTCTTGAAAGGTGCGATCAGTGTTTTGAATATCAGAATGAACATGGTTCCAGATATTGTTGAACTCCATTTCCAACAACTGTTCAGGGACATCGAACAGATAATCTTTTTCAAGGGCATCAAAAATCTGACGTTTTATTTTCTGGCGTATAATAGAATCATACTGGTTTTCGATCTGAAGACGTATCACGTTCCGTAAGTGAGCCAGCGATTCAAGACCAAGTTTTCTTGCCGTATCATTATCATTGCTTATTTCTAATTCATTCGGAGTCGCTACTTCTTTCACATTGATTTCAAAAATTGCTTCCTTGCATGCAAGATACGATGGCTCATACCTTTCTGGAAAGGTTACCATAATTTGTATTGTATCGTCTACCCTACAGCCGATTAGCTGCTCTTCAAAGTTTGGAATAGAAGACATGCCAGATCCAAGAACAAGCTGCATGCCACTATTGCCACTATCTTTAACCAGTTCACCATCTATTTTTCCTATATATTCAATCGTCACCCGGTCACCACTGGTAGCCGGATTATTTGTGCTTGTATAGGTGCGAATTGAGGAAATAGCACGTTCAACCTGTTCATCAACCTCTTTCTCATCGACCTCAACAACTTCGCGGATAATCTCAATGGAGGCAAGATCTTTAATGATAATTTCAGGGAAAACTTCATAATTCAGAAAAAAGACAAAATCGGCTTTGCCACTGAACACTTGTTCAGCATGACTATCGTCTTCATCTTCATTATCTTCATTTAGACTAATTTTCAGCTGAGTAGCAGAACGTTCCCCCCGTTCAGCTAAAATAGAATATGGCATCTCATGCAAGATTCCATCAATAACCTCCAGCATAAAGGACTGACCATAGACTTTGCGTAAATGCTCTATTGGTACTTTTCCTAGACGAAAACCGTTAAGCTTGACATGATTCCTGGCATGAGCGATCCGCTCTGTTAGTTTAATACCCATCTCTTCTGCAGGCACAATAACCTTTATTTTACGTTTCAGCCCCTCACTCAGTATCTCGATAACCTGCATTGAATAACCTTCACTTGTTCTTGACTTTCTACGGGCATAACCAATCTCTGGAGAATAATTATGCAGTGATTGCTCCTACTCCTAAAACTCTCTATTAGTTTAGTGAATATGATCTACATACGCAAAGGACTTGTACCGATGCAAGATTTATCTTACTGATTAATTTGATTGTATCATGCGGGTGTGGCGGAACTGGCAGACGCACTTGACTTAGGATCAAGCACTGAAAGGTGTGGGGGTTCGAATCCCTTCACCCGCACCATGGCTATCTGGCTATCACAGCTGTTCTCTTTGAAAATCTTTCAAAATATCATATCTCTATAGAATAATCTATAGATTATAGATTGGCTGTATGCCTTGATGCAGATGGCCTGCCTTAAAACCGTTTGTGCAACTGATCTACACCGATTTATCGGACAAAGTAGCTGTATGATGATTGAGCGTGTATTGATTCACAAAAACATCATACCATATCCATGGCATGTTGATAGATTGATGACACTTCTTACAGAGTATTACAGCCGGCATATTCCCGGAAGGAGCCGAGATTTCAAAGGAGCAGTAAAAACTCTTGAAAATTTACAGCCGATTATACACTGGTAGTCTGCATCAATAAACTCGAATCTTTAGCAAAGAAACCTCTTACAGCCTTAAATAGGAACGTTACAGTCTGCGGTCATGATACATTTTCATGGTGCAACCGGATCCATGTCATATTTATGTTTATGTTATGACACAGTAAAAAAGCAGGAAGCAGCATAGGTGTAGGAGATAGTGCAGCGTATCGCTGCTCATATTCCGGTAATAGCAGTGGATTTTTGGTATATATATTATACATCTCAACCCTACAATTATTATTCGTGATTTCTCAGATTATATTTTAGCACCATAACCATATATAATTCAGAAGTTTAATGTAAAAACCATGTGAAGAGGTTTTAGATTCTGATTCTCTAAAGATGACATGCATATCGTGTAATTAATAGATCAATGGCGCGAGTGACGGGACTCGAACCCGCGACCTCCGGCGTGACAGGCCAGCACTCTAACCAACTGAGCTACACCCGCGCATTTTACTGAACAACCTCTATAATTACGCGTAACCGTCTTAGCAGCTACTTTTCTGATGTCAAGAAAGGAATGCCAAGAAAATAATAAAATATACACCTTCTAACTCAGGAAAAGTGATTTTTTCCGTTAAAAATAAATCTTGCCACTTGTACTTTATATTATGCGGTGTTTATATGAATGATAGCTAAGGGGCGATTAGCTCAGTTGGTAGAGCGCCTTGTTTACACCGAGGATGTCGGGAGTTCGATTCTCTCATCGCCTACCATCTCTCTTCTCTAAGATGAATTGTCTGACGTTTGATAGAAATGCGCTTTTCGTGGAGAATCTTAGCTGACGATCAGATTTTTAGTGACGTCAACTATATGTTGATATACAAATGTACTAATACGAAAAAATAAATATTCTAACATGGTTGTATAGCATGAACAAAGTGGGCTTTATTGGTTGGCGGGGGATGGTGGGATCTATTTTATTACAACGCATGCAGGAGGAAAACGATTTCCGAGATATTTCTCCACACTTTTACACCACTTCCAATATTGGCGCAACCGGACCTACCATCAATGGTCATACCTATCTTTTAAAGGATGCTAATAGTGTTCAGACATTGGCGGATATGGATATCATCCTCACTTGTCAGGGTAGCGATTACACAAAAATCGTTTACCCCTCTTTGAAAGAAAGGGGCTGGACGGGTTATTGGATTGATTCTGCCTCGGCATTGCGTATGGATCAAGACGCCTGTATTGTCCTTGATCCGGTAAATCGTGGAAAAATTGATCATGCGATCAACGACGGTTTCAAGCTATTCGTGGGTGGAAATTGCTCTATCACCCTAAGCCTGATGGGGTTAGCAGGATTGTTCAAGGCTAATCTGATCGAGTGGATGAGCTTGATGACTTACCAATCTGCCTCTGGTGCCGGTGCCAGGCAGGTCCGAGAATTAATCGCCCAGTGTTCCTATATCAGTCAGCATCTAAATATCGAAGAACTAGTTGATGAAAAGTCTGTTGTGTCATTAGTGAGAAAAGTTAGCGAGCTTATTGCTGATCCGAAAATGCCAACTCAAGCGTTTGGTGTACCGTTGATGGGTAGTGTTATACCTTGGATCGATGGCGATCTTGGCGATGGCAACAGCCGTGAAGAATGGAAGGGTGAGGTAGAGGCGAATAAGATTCTCGGTCTGTATCCTGGGACTATTCCGGTGAATGGGTTATGCGTACGTGTAGGCGTGATACGGTGTCATAGTGCTGCTATTACCATGAAGCTAACACGTAAAGTCAGTGAAAAAGAATTTGCGTCTTTAGTGACAAATGCCCATGCCTGGGTGAGTTATATACCTAATAATAAGGAAGACAGTATTAGAAAACTCACACCAGCAGCCATAAACGGGTCCCTAAAAATTGGTGTGGGCCGTTATAAGGAAATGTTCCTCAATGGTCAGTTGATCTATTCCGTATTTATAGTAGGTGACCAATTATTGTGGGGTGCCGCAGAACCTCTACGCCGAATGCTGAATATTCTGCTTGGTCGCGCTTAAATGCTGTCTTTTTTTTCTAAATTTTGTAGTAGTGTAATAGTGTGCCACTGCTGGCCAGCAACCTGTTGACTAACTCGGTATGGGATATCAGCCTCTTTTCCTGCGGCTGCTAATATCATCTTTGCACTTGCACTTTTCTGCTTAATCTTGAATTCCAAGTCCGAGCAAACTCGGCTCAGGTTTGAGATCTTGTTTTTTTAATTTTATTCTTTTATCAGTTGATCAAAAGGTATGCGTTTCCATTGTTCATTGCTGGTCATATTTTTTTTTATACCCCACAGTCCTGTATAGCTCCGTATTATAATCCGTAGCATTTCACGTTGCAATTTTTGCAGCAGGCTCCGTTTTTTCTTTTTATCATACTGATGCTGTGCACGATCATGCTGAAGTGTGCTGGTTAAATTCGCCTGTACGACAATAGCTGGATCAAGCTGATGCACTTGTAATGCCATGGCAATATCGAAATCAATATTGAAGAGAAAATGATCGACTGGAGCATAGACATATTCCATTTTTTCTGCAAGATAAGCTGCTGTTTTTTTTGAAACAATGTAGGCTGCAGCCATGATATGAGTGCTCTTAAGTCTAGCGAGTGTGAAAACGTCTAAATGTGCAACAGGCGGGCCAAGCCAGACCTTTTTACCATCAGTTTCTATTTTTATAAGATGAACGCCGGAGGGAATCCATAACCAGTTTTTAAGAAAAAAACGCGCATGAGACGACAATATTACATCATCTTCAAATATAGCACTGTAAGCCTCCGATTCCTGGGCAATCTGCTGAAGAGCAAGACGATGACTCAGGAAACAAGCAACTTCACCGCGAGTTATGGGATCTGGCCAACGTTTTCTTTCTGTAAATTTTTTATAATCAGCGTCACTGATATCTTTTGCATCAATGGCTTGAATGCGGGTTAGTCGCAGATCCTGTTGCGCAAAAAGTCTCTCAATTCGACGGAGTCGGTCAGATGAACGGTCAAGATTGATAACATAAAGCTTCATAAACGCAGGTTGCCCCATTATATATAACATATAACACAGCTGCTAAGGAATAGTTTCGTTTAGTATCACTTACGGAATGTAGGTAGCGGGAACGTATCCATTCATTCCCTCTGACTGTTTGATCTATCTGCTGGTTCCAAGCGAATATGTTTTCCTGATAGGAACAGCGCTAAAGAAAAAGTTGACATACTTTCTCTCTTTCTCGTCTCTCCCAATAAACAAAACCCGTCTTTTTTAAAGAAGATGTTCTATAATAGAGGACATCTGTTCTATAGACAACATGCCTTCATACTTTTTTCCATTAATAAAGAAAGTCGGCGTTGACGTGATGCCAAATTCATCTCTACCACGTTGAACAACACTATTCAAGTTATCCAGCAGTGTCTGATCTTTGAGGCACGCGTCAAAAGCCTGGTCTGTGAACCCAGCAAGCCTAGCAAGCCTAGAAAGAGGCAACCTTGCATCCGGGACAAAGGCCCACTCTGCTTGTTTTTCAAACAATACTTGAATCAACGGAAAATATCTATTCTCGGGTGCACAACGCGATAACATGAAACCGGCAGTAGCACGTGGATCGTAAGCAAATTCACGGAAAATAAACCGTACCTTGCCACTCCTGATATATTTTTCCCGAATTTCTGACAGTACATGTTGGTAGAAATCTGCGCAGTGGCTGCATGTTATAGATGCGTATTCAATGATAGTCACCGGTGCATCATCATTGCCATCCACCATATCCTTGAGATAGCCAGGCCGCATCAGCTTTGCAATATCAATAGTCGCAGTAGCAGCAGGTTTAGCAGACACATCAGCGGCAAGAGCTATCGATATCTCAAGCAATACCCTAACGAGTACAAAAATAAGAGAAAAAATAAAAAATTTTTTTATATTTATAATACCCTGCATAATATGCTCTTTTTTCTGTTGCCGTATCGGAAAAAATGGCTGTTGATCGGAGATCATGAGGACAGATTGACATGTTCAGTTTTTACGTTTTTTCACAGTCATCTCGAATTCTATTGATCAAGATATTTTCACCCAGGTTATACAAAGATTGTCGAAGAGCATCATCTTTTATTTCAGCAACCATCTGCTCCAAATAAATTCTTTGTTCATTATTAAGGCAGCCATTCCGCTGTAGCAAAGACATATTCTTGTTCTTGACGGCGCGTACCACCTTCTGCTCAATCTTCAGACGGGAAATAGCAGAATAGCCAAAATATGTGTTAACCCGCTGAATAACTTCAGCACTTTTATGCTGCAATACCATAGCAGAAAAACCATTACAGGCAACAGCTAATGTCGCTGGTTCAAATATTTGCTCTACCCTGGGACGATGTGACGACCAGATAATTCTCAAAGGTTGCGTTGTAGCAGCAATATCATGTCCTACAATTTCCGCCCAGTTCTCTAGAATCTGAATACTAAAACCCGCCCGCTTACGAAAAAAAGGATCCAGAATCCATGCCATCACCTCAGATAAGCATTGAAAATGCTCTTTAGCTCTACTTATTTTTTGCCTATTTACCACGGTCTACAAGTTTTTTTCAATCACAATAAATCCCTTTTTTTAATTACCCATCATTTTTCTAATGATTGGCAATAATATTGTACAGATATATACTTGTTGTACAAGCATGTTATATATTTAGAAAATTGGGAGCTATATTTTTCATAAGGGGGGAAAAATGCAAAAATAGGAACGAGAATACCGTTGTGCATCTGGATGCATGCTATCTATACATCCTCTTGAAAATTCCAAAACTTCATTTTATCGGATCTACATCAAATATCTGGACAGCTTTCTTCTGTATTCTTTGTATGCTGATTATAAGCTGCTTTTATACATCCATCCATTACTGTTATTGTCGGAGCTATTTCCGAAATCGGTTTGGGCATTAGGAGTTAGTCTTTCCTATGCTGTTGCCAACGCCGTTTTGGGGAATCAGCCGAGTCGCTAGCGCTCTGGTTTAAAAGTATCGGTTATGAATATTCTACTACTATGTAACAGCTGTGATGTTTCTTGCTTTTATATCCATCTGTTTAATGCCAGACACGAGAGGTTCTTTAGAAGAAGAAGACATCATCCCCTACGAATACGCACAGATTAGCATTTCCTTCCCTTCTGTCATCGACAATGAAAAAAGTTGCTTCTATACTGCTCAATTGGTACGATAAACACCATCGTACATTTCCCTGGAGGGTCACGCCTCCAGAAAAGAAGACAGGGAGAAAGAATGATCCATATCATGTCTGGCTCTCTGAAATTATGCTGCAACAGACAACCGTTGAAACCGTAAAATCCTATTTTATAAAGTTTATCCGAAAATGGCCAGATATAAAAGCACTATCATGTGCTTCACAGGATGATATTCTGAAAGCATGGTCTGGGCTTGGTTATTATTGTCGTGCACATAATCTGAAAGCCTGTGCAGATAAAATTGTTACAGAGTACAATGGTCATTTTCCCCAAGATATAGAATTATTGCGTAATCTTCCAGGAATTGGTGAGTATACCGCTGCGGCACTTGCCACCATTGCTTTCGATATTCCACAGGTTGTCGTTGACAGCAATGTTGAACGTGTCATGTCACGCTTGTTTCGTGTTAAAATCAGCTTTCCTGAAGCTAAAAAAGAGATCTGGCAGCAGACTAAGTCCATAACACCATCACACCGTTCAGGTGATTTTGCCCAGGCTATGATGGATCTCGGTGCATCCCTGTGCACCTATAAACGCCCTCATTGTTTACTTTGCCCACTCAATCACTTGTGCCTTGCATTTAAACAAGATGAACCAGAAAATTTTCCTGTCAGAAAACCAAGAGCAGCCAAAGCGATACGAACAGGAATTGCTTTTGTTGCCCTATCAAAAAACGGGCGTGTTTATTTACAAAAACGCCATATGAAAGGACTACTGGGAGGTATGAGCGAGATTCCAAACCATTTTGCGCTGCATGCAAGTAAAACAGATATATCCCTTGCGCCATTTGCCACACCATGGATTTATCAGGGCGATATTATCCATGGTTTCACTCATTTTACTCTGTCTATGTCTGTTTACCTCGGTACAAATATTGATGAAACCACGGGAAAAAGCGGCTGGTGGGTAAAAATAGAAGATCTCGAAAAGGAAGCTCTGCCAACTGTAATGAAAAAATCGTTGGCAAAGGCATTACCCACCGCTTTCAAAAACTTGACAATCAGTTAATAATATACAGCGATCAAACATTAAGGAATATCAGTGTATTACGGATATTATTGCGTAAATCATCAATCGGCCTGAGAGCCTCAGGCCCTTCATAGTGCCAATAGGTCCAACCATTACAGCTTCCTTTCTTTTGCGCCTTGCGGCCAATCATATGGATAGAACCCGCTTCATTTTTATAAACTAGTGTACCGTCAGCCCGCACAAGAGCCGCATGCTTTTTATTTTTATCATAAAGAAGCATACCTGGTTTGATTAAACCAGCTTCAATCAGACTGACAAAAGCAACACGTGGTTCAGCTCGTTTACCTTTTAATCCTTCTAATTCAACTTGCCCAAATGGCTCAATCGCTGCAATACGCTGAGATGCTGCCTGAATGTAAGCTTCCTCCTTTTCAACACCAACAAAAATTCGCCCCAGCCTTCTGGCAACAACACCGGTTGTCCCAGAACCGAAAAAGGGATCAAGGATAATATCACCTGGGTTAGTTGAGGCCAGCACGATGCGGGTCAGCAGACCTTCTGGTTTTTGGGTCGGATGTATTTTCTGGCCATTCCCATCTTTCAAACGCTCAGCCCCAGTACAGATAGGAAAGAGCCAATCAGAACGCATCTGCACGTCTTCATTAGCGGCCTTGAGTGCTGCGTAATTAAAGGTATAGTTTTTGGATTTGCGATCCCGTGAGGCCCAGATGAGTGTTTCATGCGCATTTTGAAAACGCCGCCCGCGGAAGTTTGGCATAGGATTGACTTTTCGCCAAACAATATCATTTAGTAGCCAAAAACCAAGATCTTGCATAATAGTACCGATTCTGAAAATATTGTGATATGAACCGATCACCCAGATCGTGCCTTGTCTTTTTAGCACCCTGTGGCAGGCTAAAAGCCAAGAACGTGTAAAAGCATCATAAGATTGAAAGCTTTCAAAGTGGTCCCAATGATCATCGACTGCATCCACAAGGCTATGATCAGGCCTACGCAATGTGCCTGCCAATTGCAAATTATAGGGTGGATCAGCAAAAATAATATCAACTGAATGCGCAGGAAGCTTTTCAAGAATCGTAATACAATTCCCTTTCAAAACATGATTTTGCCATTCAAATTGCGACGCGGCGCATGTGTTTTGCATATGGATACTCACAAATATTCTGGAAGATGTGCTCAAAGAGACCAATAATAAAAAAAAAGATAGCATTAAAATGCGAAAAATTTCTGAAAATCTTTAAGACAGCTATTCGCATCTCGCAATTTAATATAGAAACTGTTAAAGTGTTGTTCATCATCTCCATAAAATGAAGACAGGAAGGTGGATGGCAAAACTTGAACTCGTTATTTTTGACTGTGATGGCGTTCTCGTTGATTCAGAGTACCTTTCTGCGCAAATCAATGCCGAATTGCTGACAGATGCTGGGTTTCCAATATCGGCTAATGAGTTAGCAGAACGTTACGCCGGGTTGGTGTTTTCTGATACACTGAAAATGATCAAGACACAGCATGGAATATCACTGCCAGAGAATAGTGTACTGATTGAAAAGTCTGGGGCAATATTTGCAACGCGGATTAAAACTGAGCTGAGGCCGATTGATAATGTACGCTTGAGTATCGGACAGCTTCGCTTACCCTATTGCATATGCTCAAATTCTACAAGTACCAGTATAAAAACTATGCTAACGTTAACTGGTCTTGACGATCTCTTTGAAGGAGTAGGCATATTTTCAGCGCCAGAAGTAGGTACTAGACGCAGTAAACCTGCTCCGGATGTTTATCTTCACGCAGCGGAGGTGCATCACAGCAATCCAGAAAGGGTTATTGTCCTTGAAGATTCTTTCCACGGTGTAACCGCTGCCAAGGAAGCTGGCATGTGGGTTGTTGGATTTACCGGAGCCAGACACGCCTATCCTGGCCTCGCTACCGTTTTGGCAGAAGCCGGAGCGCAACGTATAATCTCACGTCATATAGACATGCCGACTGTGATAGAAAAAATTATGAGTTTATGAGTCGCTCATATGTCTGAGTTCAGCACTAGGAAAGTGATATGCAAGATTGTAATCTCAGCATTGCGGCTATTAGACCTCAATTTAGCATGATCTATATTCATAGATACAAATAGCTGTGCAGACCGCTTCTAGATTAGAGATCGCTGCAGAAAGCAGAAGGTCCATATCCTTTGTGAATGAAAGGCAATAAAAAAGCATCAAGCCGTTGACGAGTTCTTAATTTAGCCTGACATAGAAAAACTCGTTTGTAAAGCGTTACTCTAGCATGTTCAAGAGCAGTGTGCATTGTTCTTCTACAAAACTCACCATATACATCTCTCAAAAATTGATATTTTTAACAGTCATTTCAATATTGACATTGTATTACATACATATTCAAGAGGCCAAAAAGTATGGGCAGCAGTCAATATCAGCATATATGGAGAGGAAAAGATGAGTACCAATATCGCCTTAACCAAGCTTGCTAGCGATCTTAAAGAGCGGGAACATAGTGGTAATCCTATCCGTATTGGTCTTGTTGGGTGTGGCGAAATGGGAAGTGATCTGTTAGCACAGGTGACGCAAATGGATGGCATCAGTGTTAGCGCCGTAGCCACCAGAACTCTGTCCCGTGTGTTCGACGCTGCTGAAAGTGCCTGGCAGGAAAAAGGACATGTGCAAGAAGTAGAAAACGCTACAACCATGACTCAAGCAATAGAATGTGGCGTCATTGCTGCCACGGGTGATCTTGATTTGATGTTGAAAAATGAGTTAATCGACATTGTTGTAGATGCAACAGGCTATCCTGAAGCAGGCGCAGAAATTGGAATAAAGACACTTGAAAACAACAAGCATCTTGTCATGATGAATGTTGAAGCTGATGTTACCATTGGTCCATATCTGAAATATGAAGCAGATAAACGCGAACTGATCTATACACTTGGTGCAGGTGATGAACCTGCTTCCTGCATGGAATTAATCGAATTTGTCTCTGCTCTGGGATACAAAATTGTTGCTGCTGGAAAAGGAAAAAATAATCCTCTTATTTTCAATGCTATACCAGACGATTATGAGGAAGAAGCCCATGACCGTAAAATGAATGTGCGGATGCTTGTTGAATTTATAGACGGTTCGAAAACGATGGTTGAAATGGCAGCGATAGCGAATGCTACCGGTCTCTTACCTGACTGTCCAGGCCTGCACGGTCCAAAGGCAGATATTGGTGTGCTGAATCAAGTACTCATTCCTCAAGTCGATGGTGGTATCTTGAATAAAACTGGTGTTGTTGACTATTCTATTGGTCAACATGTGTCTCCAGGAGTCTTTGTCATTGCCAAAATTCATCATCCACGCATCCGAAAAAGGATGGAAGATCTAAAAATCGGCAATGGCCCTTATTTCACTTTTCATCGTCCTTACCATCTCACAGCGATGGAAGTTCCTCTTACTTGTGCGCGGGTTATACTATATGGCCAAGCGGATATGGTACCGCTGGAGAAACCAGTAGCAGAAGTTTGTGCAATTGCTAAAAAGGATTTGCACCCTGGTGATATGCTTGATTTTATTGGTCTCTATACCTACCGTGCTTGGATCATGTCGGTTGAAGAAGCACGTATCTCTCATGCCATTCCCTGTGGCTTGCTTGAAGGAGCAAAAGTAAAGGCACCTATAAAAAAAGGTGCTTTGATCACATCGCACAATGTTACAGCTAAACGGAATCAGTGGATTGCTAGATTACGGGAAAAGCAAGACGCACTCATCCATACAATGCCTGTTCGGTAAATTGCAGTAAGCTAGTAAGCTACTATTTTAGTGATTTTTCAAAAGAAGCATGCTGGCTTTTCTTCAATTTCCGCCATCTTATAACATGCCTGTTATGTTCATCTAACGTTTTGGAAAAAACATGTCCTCCTGTTCCATTTGCAACAAAATAGAGATCATCCGTATACATTGGATTGGCAACTGCCTTTAAAGAAGCCCGTCCTGGATTGGCAATCGGGAAAGGAGGTAATCCGGTGATTTTATACGTATTAAATGGTGTGATCATATCGAGGTCAGACCGGTAAATCAGACGGTCTGATGGTTTTCCCTTCCCTCCAAAAACACCGTACAGGACTGTTGCATCAGATTGCAGACGTATCTTTTTTTTTAATCGATTATAGAATACAGCAGCTACACGCGGACGTTCTGAAGCAATCCCTGTTTCTTTTTCTACAATGGATGCTAAGGTTACCAGTTCATGAACATTCTTGAGGGGTACCCCGGGATCACGCCCATCCCATATCTCTTGCACCAAGCGGTGTTGGCCATCTTGCAAGTATCGTATAATCTCGACTCTGGACGTGCCACGAACAAATTTCACTGTATCGGTCATAAGCCAACCTTCAGGTGGTAATCGTCCAGGTAGTCGCCCGGTGAGCATCTCATTGCTAGCGAGTCGCTCCAAAATCTGCACGACCGTCGAACCTTCTGGCACGGTGAACTGATATTCGATAGAGCAGCCCAGAACCAGAGTATCCATGATTTGCCGCATTGAAGCATGTGCAGGAATTTCATATTCACCGGCTTTCAGTTTCTCATCCTTTTTTTCCCAGTGAACTCCATGAACAAAAATATGCGAATGCTTGATCAATCCCTTCCTTTGCAACATTGTCCCAATGGCATGAATCCCCATTCCAGGCTTAATAAGAATGACATGCGCTTCTTTTGATAATCCAGGACTCTCAAAAACGTACCATGCTGCGTAAAAGCTTAACCATGCTTCCGCAACAATAAGAAAAAAGAGTGTAAAAATGCCATTGATAAAAAAAAAGATCTTCTTCCATTTTCCTCCAAAAAGCTTGACTGAAGCTGATCCTACCTCATGATCACTATTGCCTCCTGTATTTGCATTTTGCACAATCCAATGCCTACCTGTTCTTTTAATATTCCAGAAAATTCCAGAGATAAATAGCAATAGATAGCCACAATCAGTAAGAACACTATGCACCAATCCTCTGTCTGTCCCATTCGATGAGCTTGTGGATAATATCTTCAATGCTTGTAACGTCGTATCACAAGAGATGCATTAGTTCCACCAAATCCAAAAGAATTGGACAAAACAATGTCAATCCGACGTTCTCGTGGTTTGTGTGGAACAAGATCTATTCTTGTAGGAACTGAAGGATTATCAAGATTGAGAGTTGCCGGTGCTATATTATCCCGAATGGCCAGAACACTAAAAATAGCCTCAGCAGCGCCTGCAGCGCCTAGCATATGTCCAATAGAAGACTTTGTAGACGACATTGAGACCTTCGATGCATAAGGTCCTAGCACCCGCTCAACAGCTGCAAGCTCGATTGTATCTGCCATTGTAGATGTTCCATGTGCATTAATGTAATCAATCTCCTCCGCGCTGACACCAGCACGGTTCAATGCCGATCTCATACACCGTTCTGCTCCTTCACCATTTTCAGATGGAGCCGTAATATGATAAGCATCACCTGAAAGACCATACCCAATAATTTCGGCGTAGATATTAGCATCACGTTTTCTAGCATGTTCCAGTTCTTCTAAAACAAGGACAGCAGCGCCTTCGCCCATCACAAAGCCATCACGGTCCTGGTCATAGGGTCGTGAAGCATATGCCGGATTCTTGTTCCAATTTGTTGAAAGTGCCTTACATGCAGCAAACCCAGCAAGAGAAATTCTGTTGACCGGTGATTCAGTCCCTCCAGCTAACATGACATCAGCATCTCCTAATCCAATGAGACGAGAAGCATCCCCTATAGCGTGAGCCCCTGTTGAACAAGCCGTGACAACAGCATGATTAGGTCCGCGCAAACAGTGTTTGATTGAAACATACCCGGAGGCAAGGTTTATAAGACGGCCAGGAATAAAAAATGGTGAAATCCGCCTTGGACCGCGGTCCCGTAATGTATAACCTGCTTCAACAATACCCTCAACCCCACCGATTCCTGAACCAATCATTACGCCAGTACGAATCTGATCTTCATCTGATATAGGAGACCAACCTGCGTCCTCCAGTGCTTCGTTAGCGGCACCTAATGCATAGATAATGAAAGGATCAACCTTACGCTGCTCTTTTACCTCCATATGCAAATCAGGATTAAAAGTTCCAGCAGACCCGTCACCCACAGGAACACGACAGGCAATCTGGCAAGGCAGATCAGCTACCTCAAACTCTGTGACACGCCGCACAGCACTCTGACTGGCAAGAAGCCGCTTCCAACTATGCTCCACATTGCCGGCAAGTGGCGAAACCAACCCCAACCCGGTAATGACGACACGTCTCATTGATGATCTACCAAAAGAAAACACTAAAACCGGAAAAAGCTATCCTGATTATTTATTGTATTCTATATATATTATTTATTATTAGGTGGAAGCTTTGTCGATAAACTGTACAGCATCGCCAACTGTAAGAATGGTTTCAGCAGCATCATCGGGAATTTCTACACCAAATTCTTCTTCAAAAGCCATAACAAGCTCAACAGTATCAAGACTATCAGCACCCAGATCATCTATAAAGCTTGCACCCTCAGTTACCTTATCAACATCTACGCCCAAATGTTCAACAACAATCTTCCGGACACGTTCTTGTGTATCACTCATGCTGAAAACCTCAATTCCATATTTTCCCAGCCTTGAGTAACGGCCTGGGATACTCTGATCAAACAATGGATACATCAAGTAGATTGCATAATACAACCCTTTTGCATCCTGTGGATAGCCTACCTCCTCACAGGATATCACCTGCAGAGAGAAAAATGCTTCCCTTGCGGGGGATTAACACGAGTATCCCCAGGACGCAAAGCATTTTTCTGATGTCTCTATTAAACCATGACCATTCCACCATTTATATGCAATGTCTGGCCTGTTATATAGGCAGATTCATCACTGGCAAGATAAACTACAGCAGCAGCAATATCACTGCTTTGCCCCATGCGTTTCATCGGAATCTTCTTCACAAGCTCTTCTTTAATCCGGGAACAAAGCTTATCCGTCATGGCAGTCTCAATAAAACCCGGAGCAATACAATTGACCGTGACATTACGCACTGCAATTTCCTGTGCAAGAGCTTTTGAAAAACCGATAAGCCCTGCCTTTGCTGCACAATAATTTGTCTGTCCTACATTTCCAGAAATTCCTACAACAGAAGTAATATTAATAATACGCCCGAAACGACGACGCATCATTGCACGAGCAATCTCATGAGTCAGATTGAAGACAGCAGTGAGATTCACCGATAAAACATGATCCCAATCATCATCACTCATACGCACAAATAAAGCGTCACGCGTGATACCGGCATTGTTCACTAAAATATCAATGCCTTCCATGTCTTGCACAGCTGTTTTTGCAAACTTTTGCACCGCAGAACGATCTGTAAAATCTACCGGAAAGACATGAGCCTCCTGTATCCCTAATTTTTGCGAAAGCTCGTCCAACTTGTCCCGGCGCGTACCATGTAAACCAACAATGACGCCTCTCCTATGAAAACTATGGGCAATTTCTTCACCAATACCGCTTGTTGCACCTGTGATGAGTGCCCTACGCCCGTTTAGTTTAAACATTGCCGTCTCCCTCACCCTTAGATACCAAGTGCTTTAAGTGCAATTTCAATCTCTTTGACTGTCCCCACTGCCATTCCATTAAAGTCCCTGTTAACACGTTTTGCCAGACCAGTAAGTACTCGTCCTGAGCCTATTTCGTAAAGATCCATTATGTCATGAGCAGCAAACCATTCAATCGTTTCGCGCCACCGTACTCTGCCTGTGATCTGTTCCACAAGAAGATTCTTTATTTTGACAGCACTCTGTACAGGTTCTGCTAAAACATTAGAAATAACAGGTATTTTGGGGTTATGATGGGAAATCCCATCGAGAACAGCGTTCATTATTTCAGCTGCAGATTCCATCAACTTTGAGTGAAACGGAGCAGAAACCGGCAGCATGATTACATGCCTGGCACCTCTTTTCCTAGCGATGCTTACAGTACGCTCAACAGCTTCTCGGTTTCCGGAGACCACTAGTTGTCCGCTGCCATTGTCATTGGAAATCTGACACACACCTAATGCCACTACTTCTTGACAAATCGCAGAAACAATACTGTTATCCAAGCCTATAATGGCTGCCATAGCTCCCACACCGACAGGCACAGCTTCCTGCATCGCATTTCCACGAATGCGCAAAAGGCGTGCTGTATCTCTAAGAGAAAACATGCCAGCAGCACAAAGTGCCGAATATTCTCCCAGTGAGTGTCCTGCAACATATCGGATTTTATCCTCAAGCACTAGCCCTTGTATCTCTAGAACCCTCAGTACAGCAATAGACACTGCCATCAGGGCAGGCTGAGTATTTGCGGTCAGAGTTAATGCTTCTTCAGGTCCTTCAAACATAATTCTTGAAAGTTCTTGCTCAAGTGAATCATCAACCTCTTCAAAAATTGCACGTGCTTCAGGACATTGCTTTGCTAATGCTTTCCCCATTCCAACAAACTGACTTCCCTGACCGGGAAAAATAAATGCTCTCGCCATAAAAACCTATCCCTTCCCTTAAATTGAAGCAATCTCATCCGATATTCACAGTCTCTAGCTTCTTCCGAATCCTAGCAATCGCTTTTTCTGCACTGCCGCCCAGCGGACCGCCTGCCTGTGCCAGATCAGGCCGTCCACCTCCACCCTGTCCGCCCAGAGCAGCTGCACCGATACGGACAAGATCAATAGCATTTATTTTCACTGTCAAATCCTCGGTCACTCCGACAACAATACTGGCTTTTTCACTTGCATTGACACTGATAAATACAACAACGCCAGAGCCAAGCTGCTTCTTCCCTGTATCAGCTAAGGACTTCAGTTCGCGAGAAGATATTCCTGAAACAATCTGTCCTAGAAAGGCGAACCCATTTAACGTTTCGCTACTGCTTTTACCTTGATTACTGAGTGCCAACTTCCGTCGCGTATCATCCAGCTCTTTGCTCAGACTGTAACACTTGTCAATCAAAACACAGGTGCGACTATATGCATCCTGCAGCGTCGATTTAAGAATCGCCGCAATACCTGCAAGTTGTTCCTTCTTCTCTACGAGATAATGTTGTGCAGCCTTTCCTGTCAGAGCTTCAATACGGCGGACCCCAGAAGAAATTGCACCCTCAGCAATAATATGAATCAGACCAATATCACCGGTCCGTCGGACATGTGTTCCACCACAAAGTTCACTTGATAAATATGGGTTATATCGTTGTCTATCTTTATCTTTGTTCTTAATTTTTCCCATGGAAACAACACGTACTTCATCACCATATTTTTCCCCAAAAAGTGCTATTGCACCTTCAGCAATAGCATCATCCACTGCCAATAGCCGCACTGTGACTTCATCATTTTGCAGTACAATATTGTTAACCAATTCTTCAATCCGAGCAAGTTCTTCACATGTGACAGCTTTTGGATGAGAAAAGTCAAAACGCAAGCGATCAGACGTCACAAGAGATCCCCTTTGTACAACATGCTTTCCCAGTGTTTTACGCAACATTGCATGTAACAAATGCGTAGCAGAATGATTGCTACATATTCTTGCTCGTCTTTCAGAATCAACAGAAAGGGCTGCGAACTGACCTGTGGCAATACGACCTTTTCTCACTCTTCCAAGATGAGCGAAAATATTCGCCATTTTTGTTGTATTAGATACATCAAATATAAAGTTTTCCCCGGAAATAATGCCTTGATCACCAACCTGCCCACTAGATTCACCATAAAATGGAGTCTGGTTAACAATGACCGCGCAATCATCTCCTTCACGAGCATCGGCAATGATCTGGCCATCACAGACAAGGGCAGTCACAAAAGCTTCAGCCTGTTCAGTTTCATACCCCAAAAATTTACTTGCCCCAACCTGATCGTAAACGGTAAACCATACCTTCTCGGTAGCCATATTACCCGATCCTGACCAGTTGGCACGTGCTTCCACTTTTTGTCGTGTCATCGCCTTATCAAATCCTGCAATATCAACAGTAATCCCACGACGATGCAGAACATCTCGTGTCAAATCAAGCGGAAAGCCGTAGGTATCGTATAATTTGAAAGCAACTTCTCCATCAAAGCATTCACCATCCCCAACATCTTTAGCAAGGTCTTCAAGAAGGTTGAGGCCGTGTTCCAGTGTTCTGCAGAAACGAGTTTCCTCCAATTTTAAGGTTTCTGAAATAAATGATTCCGCACGGAGTAATTCAGGATACGCTTGTCCCATCTCGTGGACAAGTGTGGGTAATAATCTCCATAAAATCGGATCCTTGGCCCCAAGAAGTTGAGCGTGGCGCATGGCACGACGCATTATACGTCGGAGGACATAGCCACGCCCCTCATTGGACGGCAAGACACCATCCGCAATCAAAAAAGCAGATGAACGCAAATGATCAGCAATAATACGATGGCTGACTGTAAATTCGCTGATAGCCTTGACACCCGTCACTTCTTCTGAAGCCTGGATCAGGGTACGGAAAAGATCAATATCGTAATTATCATGTACACCCTGAAGCACAGCAGCAAGACGTTCAAGGCCCATACCTGTATCAATAGAAGGCCTGGATAGCTTCAACCGCTCATTCATTGAAATCTGTTCATACTGCATGAAGACTAGATTCCAGATTTCAATGAAACGATCACCATCTTTCCCTGCACTGCCGGGCGGACTGCCTATAATATGACTGCCATGATCATAAAAAATCTCTGAACATGGACCGCAGGGGCCACTATCGCCCATGGTCCAGAAATTATCACTTGTGGCAATGCGAATAATTTTCTTATCTGAAAGACCTGCAATCTTCTTCCAATACCCAGCAGCAACATCATCATCGTAATAAATTGTCACTAGAAATTTTTCTTTATTTAGGCCAAATTCCTTAAACAGTAAATTCCATGCCAGAAAGATTGCCTCTTCTTTGAAATAATTGCCAAAGGAAAAATTCCCCAACATTTCAAAAAATGTATGATGACGTGCTGTATAGCCAACATGATCAAGATCATTGTGCTTACCACCAGCTCGTACACATTTCTGTGCTGTGACTGCACGGCAGTATACGTGCTTCTCAAGTCCTGTAAATACGTTTTTGAACTGCACCATACCAGCGTTGGTAAACAGCAATGTTGGATCCTTGTGCGGTACAAGTGGGCTGGATGGCAGAATCTCGTGATCGTTTCGGTGGAAAAAATCCAAAAAGGCGGATCTAATTTCATTAACGCTATTCATAAAATCACCTGTCAGTGCTGGAAACATACTGATTGTAGACTTGCTGCAGAAAATCTCCAACAGCAAGACAGACCTAGGTAAGGGCATTACAGCCGGAACTCAAACTGGAGACGATCTAATCGATGGGGAAAAAATGAAAGAACAAGGAAGAATGTCTGCTAATACTGCTCTTTCATTCTTGCTCTCATGACAAACAAATGACGATTATTGCGATCGGTTTTCATAAAACAAATAAAACAGGTGTGGTGCACACCTGCAAAAAATACATTAGTTGTAAACAAACATCATTCAGTGCGCTCTGACCATCCTCTCCATCTGTTTCCTTGCCCTTTCTGTAAACCAGACACACTGGTGTATTTTGAGAACTTTCAGACATTCTCTTCATAGGGATCAAGAACCTCAAGCCCTCTCATATAAGGTCTCAAGACTGCTGGAATCA
Organism: Candidatus Tokpelaia sp. JSC085; assembly: GCA_003331005.1. GTDB lineage: Bacteria > Pseudomonadota > Alphaproteobacteria > Rhizobiales > Rhizobiaceae > JSC188. Next base: position 752,149 of record QENC01000001.1, on the reverse strand, counting down.
TTACTCTTCCATCTGATTGTTGGTAATTTTCCAGAACAGCAATAAAACAACGACCAACTGCCGTGCCCGACCCATTGAGTGTATGAACAAAGTGAAGAGCCTTTTTCCCTTTTAAACGATAGCGCATATTCATCCGACGAGCCTGAAAATCTCCGCAAAGCGAACAGCTTGCAATTTCACGGTATTTATTCTGTCCGGGTAACCACACTTCAATATCATAAGTTTTACAGGCACTGAAACCCATATCGCCAGTGCAAAGAACAACAGTTCGGAAAGGTAATTCAAGTCGTTTGAGAATTTCTTCAGCACATCCTGTCATACGTTCGAGCTCACCAAGAGATGAATCAGAATCAGTAATAGAAACCATTTCTACTTTCCAGAATTGGTGCTGACGAAACATGCCATATGTGTCACGGCCAGCAGAACCAGCCTCTGAGCGAAAGCAAGGAGTCAGTGCTGCAAAACGCAAAGGAAGCATAGAGGCATCAAGTATCTCGTCGCGCATAAGATTGGTTAGCGGTACTTCCGCTGTCGGAATAAGCCAGCGTTCATCCGTAGTCCGAAATAGATCGTCCGCAAATTTTGGAAGCTGTGCCGTACCGTATACTGAGTCATGCCGAACCAGCAAAGGCGGTGATACTTCCTGATAACCGTGATCCCGTGTATGAACATCAAGCATAAATTGACCAATCGCACGTTCAAGAAATGCAAGCTTGCCCAACAGCACAGTGAATCGTGACCCTGATATATGAGCAGCCCGTTCAAAATCCATGCACTGCATAGCTATACCCAAATCATAATGCTCTTTCGGGGGAAAATTGAATGAACGTGGTACACCAACTTGTCTGATTTCAAGATTCCCTTCCTCATTTCTACCCACGGGGACCTCTTGAAGAGGAATGTTTGGTAGGCGTGACAAGATATCTTCAAGCACCTGTGTCAAACGACGTTCCTCATCGCTAGCTGTGGCTAGATAGATTTTTATTTTGGATACCTCACTTTTTAGTGCCTCAGCGTGCACTGTATCACCTGCAACTATGGCTTTCTTAATTTCTTTTGAAAGAATATTGTGCCGTTCTTGCATCTCCTGCAGTCTTCTAACATGTGCACGCCGCTTTTGATCAACAAACAGTACAGCATCAGCCTTTGGATCATCATTTCGCAAGAAAAGAGCATTGTCTAACATTTTCGGATTTTTACGAATCCATTTTATATCAAGCATAGCTTAATCCTGTAAGCAAAGTTGTTGATACAGAAGAAATCATGATTTATCGGACGTAGCTTGCGCTTTTCTATTCCGTTTTCTCTCAATCACGCGTGCCACAAGAATGGATACTTCGTAGAGCATGATCATTGGTAAGGCAAGACCAAACATACTGAACATATCAGAAGGGGTAACCATAGCTGCAATAATAAAAGCTATCACAACAGCCCATTTGCGGATTGCAACCAGCACTGCACAACTCAATAAATTTGTCCGCACTAATATTGAAATTATCACAGGCAATTGAAATACCAGTCCAAATGCTAGAATAAGTGATGTGATAAAATCAAGATATTCAGAAATTTTAGCAATGAACTCAATCTGAAGATAGGTCTTTGGCGTTAGCTGTTGCAAAAGACTGAACCACAGAACAAGCGGTGCAATGATACAATAAACGAAGGCCGAACCTATGAGGAATAAAATAGGAGAAGCAATCAGGAAGGGAAAAAATGCCAAACGTTCACTTTTATACAAACCCGGTGCAATAAAGCAATAACCCTGAAACGCGATGACAGGAAAGGCAAGCACAATCCCACCGAAAGCAGCAATCTTGAGCTTTGTCAAAAAAGTTTCAAGAACCTGCGTTGACTGGAGACGGATATCATTCGGATTCCCACCAGAAAATTTCATAGCCCATTGGTAAGGCAGCAATAAAAAATCAAGAATATATTCCTTTGCTATAAAGCAAAGTAGGAAAGCAAGAAAAAAAAAAGATAAGGAGACAATAAGACGTCGCCGTAATTCTTTAAAATGGTCTATAAGTAAGGCATCGCTTACGTCAAAGGACATACATGCACCTGACTCAGAGACGGTCCTGAACCCCTGCCTTGATTTTGATATTTCTTAATCGTTATCTTCTTCTGCACAGTCACGCTTACTTTTCTCCTTTGTCCTATGAACAACGGCATTGCTTGTATCTGTCAATACTGGTTCAGATTTTTCACCAGAAAGTGAAGAAATCCACTTAGCTGGATCCTCTTTTCCAATGTCCTTATCCTGTATGATAGAATGGCAATCATGATCAACATGTTCCATATTTTTCTGCTGATCATCCTCAGATGTTTTGATGCTATGTATACTCATATCCGCTGTATGCACTGCTTCAGAAAGCAGTTCGCGAATCTCTTGTGTAAGAATACGCATGTGTGCTTTTGCTGTACAAAAAACACCTATTATTTTTGGGAAATCCTCTGGTCCAACAACGATAATCAATACAATCACAATGATCAGCAGTTCCGAACTATCTATTCCGAACATATAAAAGCGACACTCAGTATTTGCTTGTTGCAAGCAGGATGATCTGATATCATTTCACAGTTCCATTAGTATAGCATCTAATAGTATCATGCGTCCCCATTTCCCGTGGTGCAGCAGAAATAGACTCCTCCTTCTCTTTCTCTACGACGTCATCATCCTGTAAACCCTTTTTAAAGCTCTTGATCCCCTTGGCGCAATCTCCCATAAATTCAGAAATTTTGCCACGCCCAAATAAAAAAAACAGAAGAACGAGAATCGGAATAAGATGCTGAGGCGCGAAAAGATTCATGTATTCATCTCCTAGACCAGAGGATTTAACAAGAAAGCACATTAGGCACACAATAACAGGCAGACCAGTAGAAAACATAACTGCTTATCTCCTGGTCTAAGAATCTAGAACATTTCAAAGCTGTGTTTTATTTGAAAAAATTCAAACCTGTGTGTCTTTTTAAGATCAATTACAGATTTTTCCCCCTCGTTTACTGTTACACCATATAGTTTTGTCGATGCCATGCTGTGCAAACACACTGGCATCAAAAACTGGTTCTTCAATACCTTGTTCTATCTGATGATCGTAATCACGTATTAGACGCAAAGCCGGTTTGATCAATAATGTAATAGCCAAGAGATTGACTACTGCTAAAAGCCCCATTGTAATATCCGCAAAGCTGAAGATGGTATTAAGATCTGAGGTAGCGCCCCACATGCAAAGAATAATAACCATAATACGGTAAGCGATAATAATACTCTTATGTTGAAAACCAAACCAGGCAAGACTGTTCTCACCTAGGTAGTAATTATAGATAATTGTTGTAAACCCGAAAAGCATGAGGGCAATACTTATAAAAAGCCTCCCCCATACACCTATAAAACCTGCCAATGATGCTTGCGTCAGGGCAACACCTGTGACTGTTATCTCAGCAGAGCCTGGTTGATAAACGTCTCCAAGCAGAATGATGAATGCTGTGCAAGAACATATAACCATTGTATCAATGAAAACAGAGAAAGACTGTACAACACCCTGAGCTACCGGATGAGAAATATCTGCTACAGCAGCGATATTAGGCGCACTACCGAGTCCTGCCTCGCTTGAATAAAGACCACGACGCACACCCATTGTCACTGCAACACCAATACCTCCACCGACGAGAGGCTCAAAGCCAAAAGCACTTTTGATAATCATGAAAAATGCGGAAGGAATTGAATGAAAATTCAATACCAATACAATACATGCTAGCAGTATATAACCAAACACCATAAATGGCACCAAGATATCAGCAATTTTTGCAATACGCTTGATTCCACCAGAAATGATGATACCGACAACACAAGCCAACCCGAAAGAAAGAACAATTGTAGAAACGTCGAACGCATCGTGCAACGATACAGCAACTGCATAGGACTGTGCACTGTTAAAACCAAAGCCAAAAGTAACAAATAGCAGGGCAGAAAAGAGACTGGCAAGCCATTTCCATTTTCTACCCAAACCATGAATGATATAGAATGCTGGACCACCAAAGTAACCACCACCTGGTGCAGTCCGTTTGTAGGCTTGTGCTAAGGTACATTCAACAAAGCTTGTCGCCATACCGATCAGTCCCATAACCCACATCCAGAAGACAGCTCCTGGACCGCCAAGAGTGATTGCAACCGCGACACCAGCAATATTACCACCACCGACGCGCCCGGCAACTGACAGCATTAAAACTTGAAAAGAACTAAGATGCCCTTCTTGATTCTTAGAAAAGAGATGCCCGGAAACTAAAATGCGGAACATACGCGTAAAATAGCGAAACTGTACGAAGCGCGAACTGATCGTGAATAATAATCCGATCCCGATCAATATAACGACTAATAATTTAGACCATAAAAAATCATTCATTAATTCAAACATTGTTTCACTCCCTATCTTCTTGAACAGAAGCCATTCCCATGAAAGGCTTGCTCCCCTAGCCAATCTTTTAAGCTGATCCCCTTCTTCAAGATTCCACTCATCGTGATAGCGCACACATACACTATCAATCAATGGTATCCAATTGTCCCTTATCATTTATTTCTAGAGTGAGATTATTTTCTTATTAGCAATAAATCGTTCAGTTAGTTCTGTTCCTGCCCGTATGTTGAAAAATTTATTTTCATGTGTCGACCAAGTTCAAGGCCTTTTTGTACAGCAGGTCGCTTACGCATTGTTCTAAGCCATCGATGAAGATGTGGAAAATCCTCTATTGTCTGATCATAGGCCATGTAATTGCTCACCCAACCGATGCAGGCGATATCTGCAATGGAATAACTCTCTGCCAGATATTCTAATATTACTCCATAAAGGCGGTTTACTTCATTGGTATAACGTTCAATTGCATAAGGGACCTTTTCTGATGCATAGAGCCGAAAATGTCCGGCTTGTCCTGACATAGGACCTAGCCCGGCCATTTGCCACATCAGCCATTCCTCGACCAAAACGCGCTTGCGCCCATTCTCAGGATAAAAACAACCAAATTTGCGGGCCAGATAGAGAAGAATGGCACCTGACTCGAAAATGGGTATGGCGTGACCATCAGACCCTTCTGGATCCACAATGACAGGGATCCGATTGTTTGGTGATATTTTAAGAAATTCTGGTTTGAATTGTTCCCCTCTTCCAAGATTCACATAATTCACATGATACGGAACACTCAGCTCTTCCAACATAATGCTTATTTTCCAGCCATTCGGCGTCGGCCAATAGTAAAATTGGATCGGTTTGTTCTGACTTGACATTCATCATTTCCTGATAAATTACATCAAAAAATGTTATAGCTAAGATAAAACGTATCATAGAAAAACATGTTCCAACATTTTTCTAGAGAGGATATGGATGACGGACCATATCTCTGCTTTATCAGCTGAGAAGAGTATAAAGCCATCATCACAGGTCCTTATACTGGTTGGTCTTATGAAAATAAAATAGTCAGCTGTGGTTTCTATCGACTAATGCATTAGCCTTTATCCATGGCATCATAGCCCGCAGCTCTTTTCCAACTCTTTCAATCAGATGGGTATCGTTGTTACGGCGCATGCTTTTGAAACGAGCAGCACCGGCCTTATATTCCTGCATCCATTCAGATGTGAACTTTCCACTTTGAATGTTTTTAAGGATTTTCTTCATAGCCACCTTACTTGCAGATGTGATGACACGCGGTCCTGATATATATTCCCCCCACTCAGCCGTATTTGAAATTGAATAATTCATATTAGTGATACCACCTTCATAGATAAGATCTACGATAAGCTTGACCTCATGCAAACACTCAAAATAAGCCATTTCAGGCGCATAACCGTCCTCAACAAGTGTTTCAAAGCCTGCACGGATAAGCTCAACGAGACCACCGCATAGTACAGCCTGTTCCCCGAAAAGATCTGTTTCACATTCTTCCCTGAAAGTAGTTTCAATGATACCAGAACGGCCTCCACCAATACCACACGCATAAGACAGAGCCACATTATGCGCATTTCCCGAATAATCATGTTCAACGGCGATCAAACAAGGTACACCATGACCTTTTTGATACTCGCCTCTCACGGTATGACCGGGACCTTTAGGCGCAATCATAATAACATCAATCGTTTTACGCGGTTCAATCAAACCAAAATGTATATTGAGACCATGGGCAAATGCAATTGCTGCGCCATCATGCAGATTTTCATGGATATGCTCTCTATAAATATTAGACTGAAGTTCATCTGGGATTGCTATCATGATTAGATCAGCCCACTTCGCTGCCTCGGCAACAGTGATAATAGTAAATCCATCATCTTTTGCTTTATTGACAGTCTCTGATCCGGCACGTAATGCAATACAGATTTCCCTAATACCTGAATCTTTCAGATTAAGGGCGTGAGCATGGCCCTGACTACCATAGCCAACTATGGCTACTTTCTTTGCCTTGATCAGATTAAGATCTGCATCATGATCATAATATATATGCATAATCTTTTTCCTTCTTTGATTGACATATGTCATTTATACATAAATGTCATTTATACATAAGGTCACCTTAAACAAACAGTAGTCTATTGTCTTAAATCTGTTATCGCCAAGGCGATCTTATGTTTAAAGAGTAAGAGTATATGATAGTTGGGACTGTAGCACAGCCTCATCTGCAGCGCGTAGAATTATTATTATTAATATTAAGATCCTTACGTAAGACTCCATTTGTTTTTTTTACGACATTATTAATGACTTTTCTGCTTAATACTTCAAAATCCTCATCTTTTAAAGTATGTTCAAACGGCTGTATTGTTATCTCTATCGCAACAGATTTTTTCCCAGCACCAAGATGTGCTCCTTCAAAATGATCAAAGATTTGAACAGATTGGATTAGTTTCTTGTCTGCATTTAAAGTCGCTTGCACGATACTTGCTGCTGGAACTGTTCTATCAACAACAAATGCAAAGTCACGTGTCACCTTCTGTAAGGGTGACAATAAAAGAGGAGGACGGATTTTCTTAACTTTTTTCCTAGCTTCAGGAATTGCATTTATAAAAATTTCAAAGCAGCACAGTGGTCCTTGTATGTCTAGATCTTCTCGTATTGTAGGATGAAATTCGCCAAAATAACCTAGAATCACTTCAGGAGAAAGTTTTATAATACCAGAACGCCCCGGATGATACCATGAAGGCGTCCCTCTTTCGATTTGCAATCCATTTGTTGATATACGGAATGAAGCCAGAACAGCCAGTGCATCAGCCTTAGCATCAAAAACATCAACAGAACCAGCATTGTTAGCCCAGAAACGACCGGATCCGGTCATTTTTGCTGTACCATGCCGTATTCCTCCAGCAACAAGATGCTGTTCTTCAGGAGCATGACCCTTATAAACATCAGAAATTTCAAAAAGAGCTAAATCGGTCAAGCCGTGAGCGATGTTGCGTTGAGCAGCGACAATTAATCCTGGCAAAAGGGAAGGACGCATATCTGACATATCGTCAGAAATAGGATTTTTCAGTTTGAGATCTGGATGGCCCCCACCAAACATGCGGGCCATTTTTTCAGAGATAAAAGACCAAGTAATGGCTTCCATCATACCACGGCCAGCCAAGATCATACGCGCATTGCGGCTCTGCAAAAAGGCAGGCGGTTTTCTCAGAATGGTATGATCTATTGTGAACGGTTGTGGTTTTATCCTATTTATACCATAAATACGCACGATCTCTTCAACCAGATCTGCTTTTTCACTGATATCTGGTCGCCAAGTTGGCACTTTAACCGTTACGATTTTATCCTCGGTTGTGTCTTCAACCTTAAAACCAAGACAGGCTAGAATGGAGCGTGTTTTATCTTTTGGAATTTCAAGACCTGTCAGTCGTTTAACTTCAGTAAAGGAAAAAAGGACTTTTCGCTCAACAGGTTCTTCAAAACAGATCACTTCGGCATTTGTTGGTTTTCCACCACATATATCACAAATCATCCTTGTAGCACATTCAAGGCCGTGAATCATAAAACCAGGATCAACACCACGCTCAAAACGATAACGAGCATTACTGACTATATTGAATTCACGTCCTGTCTGAGCAATGCTGAGTGGATTCCACAATGCTGATTCAACAATAATATTCCGTGTAGTGGCATCACAACTAGTATTTTTGCCACCTATAATACCAGCAATCGCGACTATACCGTTTCTATCAGCGATAACACAATTTTTGGATGAAAGAGTATATTCTTTACCATTAAGAGCCAGAAGTTTTTCTCCATCATATGCTTGTCGTATAGCAAGATCACCTTCTATTTTGTCAGCATCGAATATATGAAGAGGCCGACACCTATCGAATGTCAGATAATTCGTTATATCAACCAATGCATTAACAGGACACTGTTCTATAGCTATAAGACGTTGTTGCATCCACTGAGGGGAAGCACCATTTCTAGTGTCTTTGACCATTCTCCAAGAAAATCCAAGACAAGGTGATTGTTTACCATGGGACACCAAGCGAACTTTTACAGAATTCTTCTCGCTGTTTCTTAGAATTGCTGGAACTCTGGATTTCTTAAGTGTACCGATACCAGCGGCGAAAAGATCGCGGGCAATACCATGGACACCTGCACAGTCAGCTCTATTCGGCGTTAAGCTGATGTCAATGATAGGATCATCAAGACCTGCATAAATGGCAAAGGAAGTACCTACCGGAGCATCTGCAGGAAGATCTATAATTTTATGATGTTCGTTTGATAAAAGCAACTCATGTTCAGAACACATCATGCCAAAACTTTTTATACCACGTATTGTTGCTATAGATAGAATTTTCTTATATCCTGGAATATAAGTATTAAAGGGTGCAAATACACCAATGAGACCTGCACGTGCATTAACAGCACTGCAAATAACCTGCACAGGGGTTTTCTCTCCAGTTTCAACACGAAGCACCTGAAGTTGATCCGCATCTGGATGTTTTACAGATGTCAGTATCCGCGCTATAATGAAAGGTTGAAGCGCTGAGCGGTTATCTACATTTTCAACTTCAAGGCCAATCGCAGTTAATTTATCAACAATCTGTTCTAGAGATTCATCACTCTTAAGATGATCTTTTAACCATGACAATGTAAACTTCATCGCAGAACCAAACCTTATTGACGATCTTATAAAACATTTATAATTAGAATGTTTTTATATAGAATATATAGCTATAGCATAGTTTAAGTACTGGGATTAAGCGGGGAAAATCCATAGTGTTCCAGCCATCTGATATCAGTATTGAAAAAATCCCGCAGGTCTGGCATACCGTATTTAAGCATTGCTATACGGTCAACACCCATACCCCAAGCAAATCCCTGATAGATCTCTGGATCCAGGTTACAGGTTCGCAGCACATTGGGATGAATCATACCACAACCTAAAATTTCCATCCAGTTATGACCTGTCCCGAATTTCACTTTTCTGCTTGAACAGTCACATTGAATATCGACTTCCATAGATGGTTCAGTGAATGGAAAAAAAGAAGGACGAAAGCGTATCTTCCTAGAAGACACTTCAAAAAAAGTTTTGCAAAACTGCTCAAGCATCCACATCATGTTGGCAATCGTTGCTGTACTATCAACAACAAGACCTTCGACCTGATGAAACATAGGTGAGTGTGTGACATCAGAATCCATCCGATATGCTTTTCCAGAGATAACAATACGAATCGGCGGTTTCTGTTTTTCCATAGCACGAATCTGTACTGGAGATGTATGGGTTCTTAGAAGTTTACGCTCACCGTTTTCATGCGTGTTAAAGAAAAAGGTGTCATGCATGTCACGTGCTGGATGTCCTATAGGAAAATTAAGCGCTGTGAAATTGTAGTAATCGGTTTCAACATCCGGTCCAGTGGCAATCATGAACCCCATATCCGAAAAAATAGTTATGACTTCATCAATCGTTTGAGTAATCGGATGAATCCGTCCCCGCTCAGTCGGGTCTTGGCGAACAGGAAGGGTCACATCGATGCTTTCACGCTCAATCTGTTGAAAAATCATTGTTTTTTTGAATCGTTTATGTTTTTCGATGAGTAGGCTTTCAATGTGTTTTTTGAGATTGTTTAGAACAAGGCCGAAGGCTTTGCGTTCTTCTTTTGGCATTGAACCAAGCCTTTTCAAGGGTGTGGAAAGCGTTCCCTTCTTACCCAAGGTATTCACACGTAAAACCTCGAGGTCCTCAATGGACTCTGCTGTATCAATCGCGCTCCGGATTTTCTGCTCAAGTATTTCAATACTGCCCATGATTTTCCTGACTATTTCAAGTGAGAAATAAAACGACCGATCGCGCGCAAGAGAAACGCAAGGCCGTTATTTTCTATAGATAAATCATATGAAGCGCACTATGAATCCTTTATGACATAACCTCAGATATCCGCTTTGAAATATCACTTACAGACGCGCTTAGTAGTTTTTTTGTGTGTGCCGCCAGACATGGTTGTTTCCAAGTATTCCAAAGCTTCTTTTGCCGAAGCGACAAAAACGGAAAATGCAGCCGGGTTTTCAATTGCTAGATCGGACAGAATCTTGCGATCAACATCAATACGACTCTTCGATAAACCATCAATAAAACGACTGTATGTCAAATTTTCTCTACGTACGGCGGCATTAATACGCTGAATCCAAAGTGCGCGAAAAGTGCGTTTACGGTTTTTTCGATCACGATAAGTGTACTGCTTTGAACGATCAACCGCAGCTTTTGCAGCGCGAATCGTATTTTTTCGACGCCCATAAAAACCCTCTGCTTGTTTTAGAATTTTTCTGTGTTTCGCATGGGTGGTAACGCCTCTTTTTACGCGTGTCATATGATGACTTCTTCCTGTCAATGATCAGTTGCAATATCGAACAATCTGTTTATCCTATTATCCTACCATATTTTAATCAATTTATTGATTTGGTAAATAAAAATTAAAAATTTTACGGGTATCCGGTCCAGATAACACCATAGTACCACGCGCATTGCGAATAAATTTTCTAGATCTTTTTATCATACCATGACGTTTTCCGGCCGCGCCCACCTTGACCTTGCCATTTGCGGTAATTTTAAACCGTTTTTTAGCAGAAGACTTTGTCTTCATTCCGGGCATTCTTCTTCTCCATATGTACTCAAAATCTGCTCCATACCGCCCCAAAGACATTATGATTATGATAGCATGACTACCTTTTCGGACGATTGTAGCCATAATTAGGTAGGTTCCAGAAAAAAAGCAAGAATAGAAATAACATTTCTTGTTGGGAGAATAGCATAGAATCTTATATAAGATGTTTAGTGAATACATTCTTAATATAAGAGCCTCATGCATTAATATTCATGATTTCGGAAAGAGCGGATCTTCATTGATTCATGATTTATTCTGCAAGGGAAAAAGGATTGCTATCGGTTTTAACTCCGGCCTTGCAGATATCGGAAATGATACAACTGTTACACTTGGGCTTTCGGGCGTTGCAGACATATCTGCCATGCAAAACAAGCCAACAATGGGCATGCCGAAGATAATAGGAGGGAATCATTTGTAAAAGTTTCTCTTCTATTATCTTCGGAGTGTGACCAGAAACAAGTCCAAGGCGATTGGCAATGCGGAAAATATGGGTATCAACCGCTATTGTTGGTTGATGAAAGACAATATTTAGAATAAGGTTTGCTGTTTTACGTCCAACTCCTGGTAGTGCCATGAGATCTTTCCGAGTATTGGGCAGTTGGCCAGTCTTTTTTTCAAGCAGAATTTTTGACAATGCAATGACGTTCTTTGCCTTGTTGCGCCACAAGCCAATCGTCCTAATGTGACAACTCAGCGCTTCTTCACCGAGCTGCACCATTGCTTCTGGAGTATCGATGATTGCAAACAGTGCTTCTGTAACCTTGTTAACACTGACATCTGTAGCCTGAGCAGACAGAACAGCTGCGACAAGAAGGGTATAGGGATTCGTATATTTTAGATCACTTTGCGGACAAGGACTTTTGACAGAAAATCTGCGGAATATCTCATGAATCTCATCTCTTGTATAGAGACCCTCAGGGCTAATTTTATAGCTGATATATTCTTGCATAGTTAACATCAACTGAACATAAGTAGAAGAATTTTTCTGCTATCTAATCTGTAATCTATTATTTAATGATATTAATGAGATTAATTGAGCTTATAGAGTTCAGGATGACGTTGTTTGAGAACAGGTAGTTTTTCACGGGTGGTAAGCACCTGATCATGATTAATATCAGCAAGAAGAAGCCCTTCACCTTCTCCCTTGTTAGCTATGACAACGCCCATTGGATTATAAATAGTACTATGACCTGTATAGACACCGCCTACTTGATTAGCAACGCACACAAAAACCGTGTTTTCAATTGCCCGCGCCTTAGAGAGCGTGAGAAGATGCTCCTCTTTCATAATACCACGAGTCCATGCTGTTGGTATAATGAGGATATTCGCTCCTTGTAATGTCAATGTACGGCTTATTTCTGGAAAACGTAGTTCATAGCAGACGAGAATAGCGATTGTGCCAAGCCTTGTCCTCACTGGAATAAAGTTGTTGTGATCCGCAATGATATTTTCAGATTCACTATAGGAAAATGCGTCATAAAGGTGTACTTTCCTATATTTGTGAATGAGGGTACCCTGATCATCTAGAAAAACTGTGGTATTATAGGCTCGTTTTTTTTCACTGGCTTTGCTTTCGTACATACTACAGATCACATAGATGCTGTATTGTCTTGCAGCGGTGGCAAGTGTTTTAATGAAATGTCCATCAATTGACTCAGCAATGTCAGCATATCTCATGATGCTGTCTTGCGTGATAACAGCCATCGATGCTTCAGGAAAAACAACAAGATCAGCATTTTCTGATTTTGCTTTGGTAATATAGGAAAGAATCTTCTCAAGATTCCGCTGTTTATCATGACTGACAATCATCTGAACAGCGGCTATCTTCACAGGATGGATCCTCTTTTCCTCTTACTCTCTATTTTCCAAAAATATTTACTCTACCAATAGTGACACTACTGTCAAGAATCATTTTTTCTAATCCATGGCTAGGTCTTGATTAAAGAATAAGTTTTTGCCATATTATGAGATGATTTATGATATGATCATGCCGGTGCCGGAGGCGGGCCGTCGTCATCACCTAGTCGCTTAGAATTTGAGGACTGATATGACACGTGCAACTCCTTTTTCACATTCTTTTTTGCTAGGTTTTGATGCAGTAGAGAAGACCCTAGAAAAAATAGAAAAATCTGGTGATGGATATCCTCCATATAATGTTGAGCGTCTTTTTGGAGGTTAATGATTGGAAGTTACGTGTTACACTTGCTGTCGCTGGTTTTAAACCAGATGAGTTGGATGTCACCTCGGAAGATAGCCAACTGGTCATTCGTGGTCAGAGAGCTGGTGAAAGCGAACATGAATATCTGTATCGCGGTATTGCATCGCGTCAATTCCAAAGAGTTTTTGTTCTTTCTGCTGGCATGCGTGTTGTCGCAGCTTCGCTGAAGAACGGGTTGCTGTCGGTTGATATTGATCGACCTGCTCTTGAAAAGCAAGTGAGGCGTGTTGTGATTTCTGCAAGCAATGGTTGATGGATCATAGGCTGCGATTAGACATCAGGAGGATATTATGACAGAATCAAAAATTATTTTTACAGATCTCGAGTTTGCGCAGTTAGGTGAGGGGCGTGTTGCTTATCTCAAGCGTGTTAAAACAGATGAACTTGCTGAAAAATTTCCAAGTTTACCACCTATGACACCTGGAATTGAGGTATGGGGATTGTTTGGTGCTGCAGGTGAACCTATTGTTTTATCTGACGTACGCGCACAAGCTCTTGCTGGTGCTCAGGAGCATGAGCTGGAAACTGTCACCCTTCAGTAAAAAGAACATGGGAAAATGGGAAAAGAGTCAAAGAATCTTATATCATTGTAGTTTACAGAACAGAGGTGGGTGATACGCTGATAGTCAAGGAACCTTGGCATGTGAATTCACTATAATCATCGATCCCCCTCCCTAAATCATTTCCCAACTACTACACATGCTCGTTCCCTTCTGTGAATTATTAGAGAGAGTTATTGCCGGTCGTGAGTAGTGTTTCAATACTGCTCTCCAGACAATCAAGATCTTGAGGACGGGATAATTGGTGGTTGCCATCTTTGATGAGAGTCAATGTTACATCACCTAATGATAAATGTTCCATAAGTTTTAGTGTATGCTCGTAAGGTACGCATTTGTCCTGCATACCTTGCAGAATATGAATAGGACATTCACAGTTAATCAAGCCGTCCATAACCAAGTTATTATGTCCATCATCAATTAAGACTTTTGTGTAAGGAATACTGCCGAGTTCTGATTGCACTTCAAAAAAACCTTTTTTTTCTAATGCAAGCTTTTGTGATTCTGTCAATATTTGCTCAATCAGTGTTGAGGTAAAATCCGGTGCAGGTGCGATTAAAACCATACCGATCAGCTTTATATAACGCTTTTTAAGTTCTTGTGCCATACGCAGTGCTATCCAACCACCCATAGATGACCCGATCAGGATTTGTGGTCCATCGGCAAAACGTTCAAAAACGGCCAGGCTTTGCTTGAGCCATCCTGATATGGTCCCCTGAAAAAAATCTCCTTGTGATATGCCATGTCCTGAATAGTCATGACGCAGTGCAGATAGGCCACGTCTTTTTGCAAACGTATCAATAGCAACAGCTTTTTGTCCTGTCATATTAGAACGGTATCCACCAAGCCAAACAAGACCAGGTCTGTTATGACCTTGTCGATAGCAGGCTGCAATTTTCACGTCATCAACTATTATAAACTGTAGAATAGAACTATTCATCGTAATCTCACTCGAATCAAAATCCGTTTTTGTAAACTTTTTGAAAATTAAAAGATAAATATTAGAAGTGAAAAAGAAAAACGCTGTTCTTCTTCTGATAGAGACCTTCTGATTCTCTCTGAGAGATTTGTATATCAAGATTATGAATGACCTACACCATTTAGACATATATTCAGAATCTCTCTCATGTTAACAAAAGGACAAAGTGTAGAGTTGAGTTTCGATATTTTTCTCGAAATTATATAAAATTTATGCTAAAGAACGGTCACATGCTGTGCAATCCAATGATTTTGGTAGCAATTGTTACATGACATCGTTAAATTTTAGGAGAGTATAATCATTCGCCGACCGTTCAAAACAGTTGCCGTTCAAAAAGACGGTCCACGCTCAAACAGGGATATTCGCGTTTCCTGTATACAGCTCATTGATGTTGATGGACAGAATCGTGGTATTATATCAACAGATAAGGCTCTCGCTATTGCTGAGGAAGCTGGTCTTGATCTTGTTGAGATTGTGCCAAATGCTGAGCCACCAGTATGTAAGATCATTGATCTGGGAAAATTGAAATATCAGAGCAGGAAGAAGGCATCTGAAACACGTAGAAAGCAAAAAACATTTGAGGTTAAGGAAATCAAGATACGGCCAAATATTGATACCCATGACTACACCGTTAAGATGAGAGCAGTTGCCCGTTTTCTCGATGAGGGAGATAAAGTTAGGATTACATTGCGTTTCCGTGGCCGTGAGATGGCGCACCAGGATTTGGGGATGAAGTTGCTTGAGCACGTCAAGAGAGATAGTGCGAATATCGCAAAGATTGAATCTGAGCCGAAACTGGAGGGCCGTCAGATGATGATGATTTTAGCTCCACGATAAAAATGCAATGCTTTGCATTCCTCTTTGAGATAAAGCGTGCGCGACTTGGAAAAATCAGCATATTTTATTCTAAAATATGACAATGGCCTGTTTCTCTTGCGCTTTTTCCAGAAAATGTCCAGATGATAATTAATTGGCTCCAATTATTTGGATTGTCTCGCGCCGCGGTTGCTTCGCTAATCTAGCAAGCCAAGATTCCACAGACACTTCAACTGCTTGAGCTCAAAACCTTTCCAGGAATCCATTCAAGAGAGGAATAGCTGCAGCGTGCCAGTAAAAGGCATATAATGTAAAAAGTCCTGTCAGCTGCCTCACGCGTACCAGTCTCATGGTAAATTATTCCTGCTGCCATGACAAGAGAAGCCTTACATGATTAATGATTAGCAATATGAAAAATGGCTGCAACACAAGCGAGAGGACTACCAAAACTAAACCTAGTCGAGTAGCAAAATCTGAACCCAGCAGCAATGTAACACAAACTATCCAGAACGTTTTTGACAGAATGAGCCGAAGACGCGCAAAAATCCAGCCTTGTAGCTGAATGCAGATCTTCAGAGACAGGAGTCTGAGCAGACATAGGGTTACCAAAAATGACAGGGACACTAAGAGTATACACAAGAATCCCGGGATATAAAATGGACTTTCGGAAATCATGCGATCTGATTCAAAGCCTCCATACCCTGTTACAATCAAAGACGTCTGATCTGCTTCACGGGCACTGCATGATACCAAGAGCCAATCAACGGATAATAGCGCGCATAAATGACCACCAGAAGATCAATACCAGTTATCAAAAGCAAGAATAACCATGTCCATCAAGTCGTAAAGTAAAAAATCAAGTCCCCTTTCTGGGGGCCAAGCGATATGAAAACGTGTAGTACCACCACACACAATCATAAAGCATAACAGAAGTAGGGCCTGCAAAACAGGCTTCGTTTTTATAAGCTGTGGAACGGAAAAAAACCGATTATAGCGCTGCCAATAAAAGAAAGAACAACCAAGAAAATCAACATTGCTTCCCTGGTTTTTTCCCATTCTGCATCCCATCCTGTTCATGAACGACTATACACCTTTCTACCTAGCCAGAAGGATAACGAATATATATCGATATCGAGACGGTTTTTATACTCGTTTGACCTCTCCGCGTATTACCTTCAACTATCCTCCTGCTATATATAGTACACAACACGATCATGACCACTAGGATGGCTATCGCTTTTGTTTCTCAAATAATCGACAGCATGGCCTTCAGATCAGGATAGCATACAGGAAAACCATCCAGGGAAATTAAGTTCCTTAAGATACAAAAACAATTAGATAGATGTAAAAATAAAAAAATTTTAACACAGGAAAAACCGTGAAAATAACAACCCCCTATTATTTGATTGATAAATCAAAACTCTTGCGCAATATGAAGAAAATTGCCTATTTGCGGGAGCGTTCCGGTGCAAAGGTACTGCTAGCACTGAAATGCTTTGCCAGTTGGTCTATTTTTGGTTTTATGTATGATTTTATGGATGGAACCACTTCCTCTTCTCTTTTCGAACTCCGCTTAGGATACGAAAAATTCGGTAAGGAAACACATGCTTACTCAGTGGCTTGGGCTAACCATGAGATTGATGCAGCAATACACTATGCCGATAAGGTTATCTTTAATTCTATTAGTCAGGTACGACGTTTTCAGCACAAAACTAGATTAATACCATGCGGTTTGCGTCTTAATCCGGAGATCAGCTCATCAGCCTTTCATTTGGCTGACCCAGTATGCCCATTCAGTCGCCTAGGAGAAAAAGATCCAGAAAAGGTTAAAGAAGTGATTCATCATATCAATGGCTTTATGATTCACAATAATTGTGAAAACAGTAATTTCTCTCTTTTTAACAAGATGCTTGATGAAATTGAAAAAAAGTTCTCAAACCTTTTTTCCATGGTTGAATGGATCAGCCTGGGCGGTGGTATTCATTTTACAGGGGGAAATTATCCACTCGATGCCTTTGCAGACAGATTAAAAAAATTTTCTGAGACGTACGGAGTCACAATTTATCTCGAGCCTGGTGAGGCATCGATTAGTAATTCCACAACACTTGAAGTCACTGTGCTTGACTCTTTTAATAATGGTAAGAACATCGCTATCATCGATAGCTCTGTTGAAGCACATATGCTTGACCTCCTGATCTACCGGGAGAATGCTAGGCTTTCACTGAAAGTGGGTCCGCATGAAACGTTGGTTTGCGGAAAATCTTGCCTTGCCGGCGATATTTTCGGTATATTCTTTCTTTCTGAAAAGCTCAAGATCGATGATAGACTGTCTATTCAGGATGCAGGTGGTTACACGATAGTAAAGAAAAATTGGTTTAATGGTCTTGCAATGCCAGCAATTGTCATCAAAGAACTTGATGGCATGATTCGTCTTATTCGCACTTTTGATTATAAAGATTATATGACAAGTCTATCATAAGGAGATAAACCGAGAATGAAAAAGAATGTTCTGATTATCGGTGCAGGTGGGGTAGCACAGGTCGTCGCTCATAAATGCGCACAGAATAATAATATTCTCGGTGAGATTCACATTGCTTCCAGAACTGAGACAAAATGCAGGATGATTGTCGCCTCAGTTAAAGAAAAGATGTCTATGAAAACTGCTGGTGTCTTTGTAACCCATACACTGAATGCGCTTGACGTTGAAGCGACAACAGCCCTTATTAAAGAGAGTGGAGCGCAGATTGTAATCAACGTAGGCACTGCTTTCCTGAACATGTCTGTGCTCACGGCCTGTATTAAGGCGAAAGCTGCTTATATTGATACAGCAATCCATGAAGACCCACTTAAAATATGCGAGACACCACCATGGTATGGTAATTATGAATGGCCAAGACGAGCAGAATGCAAAAAAGCTGGGATCACTGCTATTCTCGGAGCTGGCTTCGATCCCGGCGTAGTTAATGCCTATGCAACTCTTGCTCGTGACGATTATTTTGACCATATTGATGAAATAGATATTATTGATGTTAATGCTGGTAGCCATGATTGCTGGTTTGCCACAAATTTTGACCCTGAAATAAATTTCCGTGAATTTACTGGTCAGGTTTGGTCATGGCAAAATAGCAGATGGACATCAAATCGGATGTTTGAAATCCGCAGGGATTGGAAATTACCGGTAGTTGGAACCTATCCAACCTATATGACAGGTCACGATGAAATTCACTCTTTATCCAAAAATTTGGATGTTGCGAATATTCGATTCTGGATGGGATTCAGTGAGCATTATATTAGCGTTTTCACCGTTCTGAAAAACCTTGGACTTCTTTCTGAAAAACCGGTTAAAACATCAGAGGGGCTAGAGGTCGTGCCTTTGAAGGTTGTCAAAGCGATTCTCCCTAATCCTTCTTCACTCGCGCCTGGCTACAGGGGAAAAACCTGTATTGGGGATCAAATAAAGGGGACAAAGAACGGAAAGTTGCGAGAAGTTTTTATCTATAATACTGTTGATCATAAGGAAGCCTATACAGAAACCGGTATGCAGGGTGTTGCCTATACAGCAGGGGTACCAGCAGCAGCGGCTGCTGTGCTTATTGCTAATGGTGACTGGGATGTCAGGGTTATGGTCAATATTGAAGAATTGCCTCCTCGTCCATTTCTCACACTGTTAGATATGATGGGACTGTCGACACGGATTCGCGAAGGAACAGAGGACCAGTTATTAACATTTTAATCAGAAGACAGAATAACGCATCAATCACACTGACACTTAGACACTTATATATGTATCGGCTTGGAAAATATTGCGAAAGCTGATTCGCGGATAGTTTCAGACATCGTTGGATGAGCATGGCATAATCGGCCTAAATCTTCAGAGGAACCACTAAATGCCATCAGCACAGCAAGTTCGTGAATCATTTCACTGGCACCAAATCCCACAATATGCCCTCCGAGAACGCGATCTGTTTTAGCACAAGCTAAAATTTTGACAAAACCATCTGTACGTCTCATAGCGCGAGCACGGCTATTAGCTGTGAAGGAACACTTACCAACCTTGTATGTAACACCATCAGCTTTGAGTTCTTCCTCTGTTTTTCCGATAGAAGCAACTTCTGGCTGCGTATAGACAACAGAGGGAATGACATCAAAATTAACATGTCCAGCTTGCCCAGCAAGAATTTCTGCAACAGCAATTCCCTCTTCCTCTGCTTTATGAGCAAGCATCGTCCCTCCGACGACATCACCGATAGCATAGATGCCACTAATATTTGTGTGCCAACGTCTATCAATGCTAATGCGTCCATGCTTATCAAGCACAACACCTGCTGCCTGCAAGCCAAGACCTTCGATAAATGGACGACGCCCAACAGCAATTAAAACCACATCAGTCGCAACTTGCTCGGTTTTTCCTCCTGTAACTGGCTCAAAAGAAACAATAGCACCTGCGCCACTTTTTACAATCTCTGTAACCTTTGTACCAAGTTTATAAATAATCCCTTGATTTTCCATAAATTTCTGGAACTTTCTAGAAAGTTCTACATCCATAGTACTAAGTACTTTGTCGAGAAATTCTATTATTATGACCTTTGCACCAAGACGTCGCCATACTAAACCTAACTCGCTACCAATAACACCAGCACCGATAACAACCATGGTATTTGGTACCTTTTCAAAAGAAAGCGCACCAGTTGATGAAACAACAACATTTTCATCAATAACAATGTTGATACCAGGAATATTGGCAGCAGCTGCTCCTGTAGCAATTACAATGTTCTTTGTTTCAAGCAAAAATTTTTTACCATCTTTTGCAAGAACTTCCACCTTCCCGGATTCCAGAATTTTACCACTACCGAGAAAACTATCAATTTTGTTGTTCTTGAACAGAAAGTTCACACCTTTTGTATTGGCTGCAATCATAGATTGTTTATGTTGCATCATCTCAGAAATTTTTAGCTCTGGCTTAGAAAGTGTTATACCCAATGCATCAAAGCCGCGACAAGCTTCTGCATAGACCTCTGAAGCATGCAGCAATGCCTTAGAGGGTATACAACCAACATTCAGACATGTCCCACCAAAATTTTTGCTTTTTTCAACCACAGCTATTTTAAGCCCAAGCTGGGCTGCTTTTATAGCACAAACATAACCACCAGGGCCAGAACCAATTATTACCACATCATAGGACATGTTATCTTTCCTTTCCCTCCCATAGCTTCTGCATTCCTTTATATTCAATTTAATGATGTGCTAACTGCCTGGGCCCCTACTGTCTTTCTATATATATTGCCTCTAAAGATTGAGGATCAGCCGCTCAGGATCTTCCAGATTTTCCTTCACACGAACAAGAAACGTGACGGCTTCTTGACCATCGACAAGACGATGATCATAAGAAACAGCCAGGTACATCATCGGCCGGATAATAATCTGTCCATCAAGAGCCATTGGCCGTTCCTTAATCGCATGCATACCAAGAATACCTGATTGTGGTGCGTTCAGGATTGGTGTTGACATTAATGAACCGTAAATACCTCCATTGGTGATGGTAAACGTACCATCTTGCATATCAGCAATAGACAACTTGCCATCCCGTGCAAGTCTGCTAAGACGGTTTATCTCTTTTTCAATATCAGCGATCGATATCCGATCAGCATCACGCACAACGGGGACAACGAGTCCTTTGGTTGTAGCGACAGCAACACCTATATGCGCATACTTTCTATAAATAATCTCCGTACCATCAATTTCAGCATTCAGTGCTGGAATTTCCTTCAGAGCCTGACAGACCGCCTTAGTAAAAAAACCCATGAACCCTAGTTTCACGCCATGTTTTTTCTCGAAAAGATCACGATAGCGGTTACGTAACTTTATTATAGTGAACATATCTACCTCGTTAAAGGTAGTCAGCATTGCTGCTGTATTCTGTGCATCTTTTAGACGACTAGCAATCGTCTGGCGAAGCCTTGTCATTCGGACCCTGGTTTCCCGATCAGATTCGGAAGTCCCAAGAATAGATTCATTGAGCGAGGCCTTAGAATTAGAAGAGTTCTCCTTTGATAAGGTTTCAAGTACATCTTCCTTTAAAATCTGCCCGCGCTTACCAGATCCTCTCATCTGCCTAGTGTTTAGATTGTTTTCTGCTATCAGTTTTGCGGCAGAAGGTGCAGGGTGCATTATTATCGGTCTTTCTTCTAGCGGAGAATCAGCAGTATCAGAAGCATTTCCAACCGCTTCTTCAATGACTAAAGCAAGCAAAGAATCGACTGTAACAACATCGCCTTCCTTAATAAAGATTTTTGTAAGCTTTCCGGCAACAGGAACCGGAACGTCAATGCTCACTTTTTCAGTCTCAAGCTCAATCAGGGATTCACCAGCTTTAACAATTTCACCATCTTTTTTATAGCATTGACCAACAATAGCTTCGGTAACGGATTCTCCAAGAGCAGGAACACGGATTTCAATTGCCATAATAGTTTTCCATATAGTTTATGATAAATCGTGCACTAAAGCATCTTCAAGCGATGCCGCAAGCTGTTCCAGATGTTTCGACATTATCCCAGTTGCCGGCGATGCCGATGCAGGTCGACCTGCATAGTGTGCACGATTGTATTTTGCCCCGATATGCGCAAGAACCCATTCAAGATATGGACTAATAAATGACCATGCTCCCATGTTTTTCGGCTCCTCCTGACACCAGACAATTTCAGCAGATAGAAAGCGTGACAATTTATCGACAAGTGCTTTAGCCGGAAAGGGATACAATTGTTCAACACGTAGAAGATAAACGTCATCGATACCACGTTTTTCCCGCTCTTCATAAAGATCATAATACACTTTTCCCGAGCACAACACAACACGACGGATACCCGCATTTTTTTGAAGTTTAATGACCGGATTTTTGAGACTTTCAGCATCATCAGGTAGCAAACGGTGGAAACAGGAATTACTTGCCATATCGTGAATAGAAGAAATGGCCCGCTTGTGACGCAGTAATGATTTGGGTGTCATTAAAATAAGGGGTTTGCGGAAATCGCGCCTGATTTGACGACGAAGTATATGAAAGTAATTTGCTGGTGTTGTGCAATTAGCGACCTGTATATTATCCTCCGCACACAGTTGGAGATAGCGCTCTAGTCGGGCGGACGAATGCTCAGGTCCTTGTCCTTCAAATCCATGCGGTAATAAACAGACAAGACCTGACATTCTGAGCCACTTCCGCTCAGCAGAAGAAATGAACTGATCAAAAATCACTTGTGCACCATTGGCAAAGTCGCCAAACTGTGCCTCCCAAATAGTAAGGCCGCGCGGCTCAGCTAATGAATAACCATATTCAAACCCGAGAACAGCCTCTTCCGAAAGCATCGAGTTTATGACTTCGTAGATAGCTTGACCTTTCTGCACATTGTTGAGAGGAATATAACGCTGTTCACTCTCTTGATCATAAAGCACACTGTGACGCTGTGAAAATGTCCCACGCTCTACATCCTGCCCTGACAGGCGTATCGGGGTTCCCTCAATTGCTAAAGAACCAAAAGCAAGAGCCTCTGCTGTTGCCCAATCAATGGCTTCACCCGTTGTGATCATTCTGGTCCGCTTCTCAAGGAACCGCTGAATGGTACGGTGGACATGAAAATTTTTCGGCGCCTCAACCAGCCTATACCCAATTTTCTTCAATGTCTTGACTGCAACACCGGTACAACCGTGACGCTGTTCATCGGCACTGTCAGCTATCCGTAATCCTGTCCACATACCGTCAAGCCAATCAGCCTTATTAGGTTTATAAGTAGTGCTTGCCTCAAATTCGACTTCAAGCTTTTTCCACCAAGCCTGTTTATAGGAATTGATCTCTTCAGTAGTCACCACGCCTTCAGTAATAAGCTTCTCGCCATAAAGACCAAGTGTAGTTTGATGATTGCGAATTGCCTTATACATCAGCGGCTGAGTAAATGCAGGTTCATCACTTTCATTGTGGCCAAAACGGCGGTAGCAAAACATATCAAGCACCACTGGCTTATGGAACACTTGCCTAAATTCTACTGCAATTTTTGCCACATGCACCACAGCTTCTGGATCATCCCCGTTGACATGGAAAATTGGTGTTTCAATCATTTTCGATGTATCAGAAGGATATGGTGAAGAACGTGAAAAACGCGGATTTGTTGTAAATCCAATCTGATTATTGATGATGACATGCAGTGAACCAGCAACACGATGACCCTTGAGTCCGGAGAGTCCAAACATTTCAGCGACAACACCCTGTCCAGAAAAAGCCGCATCGCCATGGATAAGCAAAGGCATGATCCTTGCACGGTCTCTCAAGTCCGGCAGACTGCCAATCCCGGTCAGATGATCCTGCTTCGCCCGCACCTTGCCCATTACAACTGGATTGACAATCTCGAGATGTGACGGGTTAGGAAGCAATGATAAATGTACCTTATTGCCGTCAAAGGCGCGGTCAAAAGAGGCACCTAAATGATATTTTACATCTCCTGATCCCTCTACGTCATCTGGCTTATAAGATCCACCTTTGAATTCATGAAAGATGACCCTATGTGGCTTTGACATAACCTGAGCCAGCACATTAAGACGACCACGATGTGCCATACCCATGACAATTTCTTGGACGCCAAGAGCACCTCCACGCTTTATAATCTGCTCAAGAGCAGGAATAAGTGCTTCCGCACCATCAAGACCAAAACGCTTGGTCCCTTTGTATTTTATATCGAGAAATTGCTCAAATCCTTCGGCTTCTATCAGTTTTCTCAGAATAGCCTTTTTACCTTCTGGTGTAAATCCAATGCCTTTTTCCGGTCCTTCGATTCTCTCCTGGATCCATCTCTTCTGTATCGGATCAGAAATATGCATGAATTCCACACCGATTGTCGAACAATAAGTCCGATTGAGGATTGCAAGCATTTCTGGAATGGTCGCATATTCAAGTCCTAAAACATTGTCTATAAAAATCTTGCGTTCATAATCTTCCTGTGTAAAACCATAGGTTTCTGGTGATAATTCACTATAATCCTCTGGCTTTTCAGCCAATTGCAGCGGATCAAGACGAGCATGCAAATGACCACGGATACGAAAAGCCTGAATCATTGTGATAGCCCGTATAGAATCCCGGGCAGCTTGAACATGTTCATCTTGATCTTGGGACAACTTGGAGGATGCACTTCTGATTGTTTTTTTTAAAACATTCTGTTGCGGTTTACCGAGCATACATCTTGGAATACCAAGCCAATCATCACCATATTTCCCTGAAATAGGCCAATGGCTTGTGCCATCATGAAGAATCTTAAAAAAATCACACCACTCAGTATTTACTGCTGTCGGATTTTTCTCATACTCTGCGTAAAGCTCTTCGAGATAATTGGCATTCCCGCCGTAAAGAAATGAAGTAAGGGCGAAAAAATCATTCTTCTGTTGCTGTTCGATCATATTTCTCCCGGATGCTCCGTCCCCTTTTACATATACACAGGCTATAAATGGGATGGGTCCCCTCTCATATATATACGCAAACACTCAAAAGTATTTTGACCACAGAACACCACCTGATATCTGGTCGTAGATTTTAGAACATACATTTTTACGAGGAAACTACTCACGTGTTTGCAAAAAAATTATGTTTTCAGGACTTCAACTAGTGTTTCACCAAGCTTTGCTGGTGATGGCGCAATTCGAATACCGGCTTCCTCCATTGCTGCAATCTTATTTTTTGCATCGCCTTTCCCATCAGAAATGACAGCACCCGCATGTCCCATTGTCCGTCCTTGAGGGGCAGTACATCCAGCAATAAACCCCACTACAGGTTTTCTCCTACCATTTTTTGCCTCATCCTTCAGAAATTGTCCAGCCTCCTCTTCTGAAGAGCCACCAATTTCACCGATCATAATAATTGATTTTGTTGCATCATCGGCAAGGAACATTTCCAGAATATCAATAAAATCTGTACCCTTAACAGGATCACCACCAATGCCGACTGCTGTTGTCTGACCAAGTCCTGCATTACTTGTCTGCAAGACAGCTTCATAAGTCAGGGTGCCAGATCGCGACACAATACCAATTGCCCCTTTTTTGAAGACTGAACCTGGCATAATACCGATTTTGCACTCTTCCGGCGTTAGTATACCAGGACAGTTTGGCCCAATCAAACGGGACTTCGATTTCTCCAGAACAGCTCTGACCCTCACCATATCAAGGACCGGTATACCTTCTGTAATGCAGATCACAAGACTAATACCTGCTTCAATCGCTTCAGTAATTGCATTTGCAGCTCGAGCAGGTGGCACATAGATGACAGAAGCATCTGCTCCTGTCCTTTCTTTTCCTTCAGCAACAGACGCGAAAACTGGTAAGCGCTGTCCACCGCTGCCACTCCATATTATACCACCTTTATCAGGATGAATCCCACCAACAATCTGTGTCCCATAGTAAGACAATGCCTGTTCTGTATGAAACGTACCTGCTTTGCCAGTTAATCCTTGAACGAGAACCTTAGTATCCTTGTTAGCAAGAATAGACATATTCAGACTCCTTCTACTGCAGCAACAATTTGTTGTGCAGCTTCATCTAGATCATCGGCGAGAATAATATTCGGAATGTTCTTTTTTAGAATCTTCTTTCCACTCTCTACATTTGTCCCTTCAAGACGAACAACGAGCGGCACCTTTAATCCCACCTCCATGACAGCAGCAATGATTCCTTCGGCAATCACATTACAACGCATAATACCACCGAAAATATTAATCAAAATACCCTTAACACTTGGATCAGCAGTTATGATCTTGAACGCTATCTTGACCTTTTCTATTGAAGCACCGCCGCCAACATCAAGAAAATTTGCTGGATTCGCCCCATAAAGCTTGATAATATCCATTGTTGCCATTGCCAAACCAGCACCGTTGACCATACAGCCAATATTACCGTCAAGTGCCACATAGGCAAGACCATGGTCCGAAGCGGTAATCTCCTTTGGGTTTTCCTCTGAAATATCACGCAAAGCAAGAATATCTGAGTGGCGGAAAAGCGCATTATCATCAAAGGAAAGCTTTGCATCCAGCACCTGCAAATGACCGTTTTCCATAATGATCAATGGGTTGATTTCCAAAAGACTCATATCCTTTTCCATAAAGGCTTTGTAAAGTAGGGGAAAAAGCTTCAGACCTTCTTCACGCGCAATGCCGTCAAGTTCAAGAGCATCAGCAATGGTAACGGCATTATCCTGTGTTACACCTGTATCGGGATCAATCAGTAAGGTTACGATTTTATGCGGTGTCTCCTTAGCGACTTCTTCAATATGCATACCGCCTTTTGTTGAGACAACAAAAGCAACGCGACCAACGATACGATCGACGAGAAGAGAAAGATAAAGCTCACACCTGATATCTGCACCATTTTCAATATAAAGACATTTAACCTGCTTTCCGGTAGGCCCTGTCTGGTTGGTGACGAGAGTGCAACCAAGCATGGCCCTGGCATTAACCATCACTTCCTCTACAGAATAGGCAAGACGTATACCACCCTTAGCAGTAGGATTCAGTTCTCTAAATCTGCCTTTTCCACGGCCTCCTGCATGAATCTGGCTTTTCACAACATACAGCGAACCTGAGAGTTTTTTTGCCGATTCCTCCGCTTGTTCTGCAGAATAAACGACGACGCCATCAGCAATCGGTGCGCCATATGTATGCAGCAACCGTTTGGCCTGGTATTCATGGATATTCATTCATTTGTCCTTTTCTTTTATTAAAGAAAACATAAAACCGCTCTCCATTTGTGACAGATTTCCGTTTCTACAGGAAACGGTAGAACGGTAGAGCAGTATTTTTCCCTCTCATAACCCTGAGAGCCTTGATGAAAGCTGAATACATATATCACACAGGCTTTTTACGGAATTGACAGACATGTCAAAAGCTGCCTTTTCAGATTCGTTGAGATCAACTTCAATAATACGCTCAACACCGCCTGCTCCAAGCACGACAGGAACGCCAATATAAAGATCTCTAATACCATATTGACCCGTTAGACAGGCAGCAACAGAAAGAACACGCTTTTTATCTTTGAGATAAGATTCGACCATACAAAGTGCTGAAGAAGCTGGTGCATAATATGCTGATCCGGTTCTAAGTAATCCAACAATTTCCGCTCCGCCATGGCGTGTTCGTTGAATGATCCTATCAAGTTTTTCTTGACTAATCCAATTCATCCTGATGAGATCAGGAACGGGAATGCCAGAAACTGTTGAATAACGTGCCAGTGGCACCATTGAATCTCCGTGTCCACCGAGCACAAATGCCGTCACGTCTTTAACAGAAACATGCAATTCCTCTGAGAGAAAGTATCGAAAGCGTGCAGAATCCAGTACACCTGACATACCTACTACCTTTTGTCGCGGCAAGCCAGAAAACTTTTGTAATGCCCAAACCATTGCATCCAGCGGATTAGTGACACAAATGACAAATGCATTGGGAGCATACTCACGGATACCTCTCCCAACCTGATTGATAATCAACAGATTCTTTTCAAGAAGATCATCGCGACTCATGCCTGGTTTACGTGGAAAGCCAGCAGTGACGACAATAACATCAGATCCTTCAATGACCGCATAATCATTGGTCCCCTTATAAGAAAGGTCAAAGCCATCTATAGGGGATGATTCAGTAATATCTAGGATTTTACCCTGTGGCATCTCCTCTTCTATATCTAAAAGAACAACATCGCCGAGTTCCTTTAGACCAATCATGTGCGCGAGCGT
Source organism: Candidatus Tokpelaia sp. JSC085 (assembly GCA_003331005.1). GTDB lineage: Bacteria > Pseudomonadota > Alphaproteobacteria > Rhizobiales > Rhizobiaceae > JSC188. The sequence continues at coordinate 723,724 of QENC01000001.1, read as the reverse complement.
ACCGCCAATCATCCCTGATCCGATAAGAGCAATTTTATTGCGTGCCATCTGATTTCTTCCTATAATGTATCTCGTGGTTCTGTCGTCGTATGTAGTACAGCCGCTACCATGTCAACAACCCAATCATACATGATTCTCCAAATGCGGATGATACCACTGTCAACTCATCCTAAAAAATCGCTTTTAAGCCACTACATTTAAGATAAAAAGCGGAAAGATTCTCTTTTTTTTAGCAAAAATTAAAAGTTTAAAAAAAATACTCTTTCCATGATGTCCACTTCATGAATCTCCCATCGTCCATCTTTGCAAATAATCGCTACTTTGCATATCGAAAAGACGTGAAGCTGTCCGTTTAAACTCAAAGGTTTCCGTCGTTTGTATATGACCTCTATATAATTGATCTGGCCTGGCATCTGCGGATATAAAAAGGCGTACATGGTGATCGTAAAGCGTGTCAATCAAAAGAATAAAACGTTTTGTTTCATTACGACATGTATCATCCAAAAGAGGAACATGATCAATAAAGAATGTCCGGTATTGGGCAACAAGAGCTATATAATCACAAGCGGACAACGGTTTGGAACACAAGTCGGAAAAATAAAAACGAGCTACTGAGCCAGAACTCCTGGGTACTTTAACCACATGGCCGTGTACGGTAATATCAACACTTGTTTCTCCAAAAAGACCGGTGACGGCTGTCCATACGGTATCCATATGCTCATCAGCTTTTTCGTTGAGCGGTGCGATGTAAGTAACCTGACGGGCAATTTTTTTCTTTCGCCGATAATCAGTTAAGACGTCAAGGCTAACTATGTTAACATGTTCCTTTAACACGCTGATAAATGGAAGAAAACACTGGCGGTTCAGGCCATCGCGATAAAGCTCATCTGGAGCGACATTGGATGTAGAAACAAAAACAACACCCTTTCTGAAAAGCGCTACAAATAACCGATCTAAAATCATGGCATCAGCTATATCTGTCACCGTAAATTCATCCAAACACAGAATATATGCCTCCTTTACCAAGGTCGTAGCTAAATCATCGAAAAGATTCCATTGTCTCGTTTGTCCTTCTTTGGTTAGATTATGATCTTTATGATGTTTCTTGATACGATCATGCACATCATGCATAAAATCGTTGAAATGCACGCGACGTTTGCAACCATCTGGCAAAAAGGAAAAGAAGAGATCCATCAGCATCGTCTTTCCACGCCCAACATCACCGTAAACATAAAGGCCTTTGAGAAGATTTTTTTTCTTCCTCTTATGTTTACTGAAAAGCCGATCAAGAAGAGTCTTATTTTTAATCAATAGCCTTTCATCATGCATCTGTAAAAGAGCATCATAGTAAGAAACCACAGAAGCCTGTGCTGAGTCACTATAAAGACTGCCTATTTCAACCAGTGCATCATAACGCTTGCGTAACATGCCCATGAACCCTGTCCCAAACAAACATCCATCCGCTTAACGGCTAAGAATAATACCTACGCCTGACACCGTCCAGCCCTCAAATCGTGACACATCGGAGGGATAGAGTGTTACAATACTTTGATCGTTCTTGTCATAAAAGATCAGCTGTGCACCGTTGATGTTCCAAGAATTTACTCCTGATAACACAGCAGGACAACGGATAGGACATGCCCGATATCCCTGACCAAATTTTGTCTGTGGCGTTGCAATCTGGCAATTCATCCCACCAAGAAAAACTTTCCAGACCCCGGCCACATGAGATGGAATCAATGCAGCGTCTTCTAGTGCTGTCTTAGTCGTAGAAGGCATGTTTTCTTGTTGCTGTATGCCCATTTCTTGCATATCGGAATGCTGCATGTCTGCTGGTGATGACAGTACGCTCTGTGAAATAGATCCCAGCGGGGCAGATTGAATGACAACAGGGTGTTCCATATGAGGTAAGTTGGTCAAGCGGTCTGACGAACACGCAGTTATTATCGCCATTGCTGCGATCACAATGCCTGTTAAGGAGGCTTTATAAAAAGGCATTCTTTTTTTTATTCCTTATTCAATATACGAGTGTGTGTCAGAAGATACAGATCAATATTATAATCACCCAGATTGTAAAAAGACTGTAGCCATGTAGCCAGATATATATACCAATGACATGGAGCGAACGCCGTAGTGAAAAGTCCCTGTCAATCCTAGAGATTGTAACTGGGCTTTCTGAATGAAAGCGTCATAATTTATACAATGGGAAGAGGATGAATTCAATGATTACTCCGGCGAGCATGGCACAAATGAACGGATCAGGCAATAAAATTGTTGTCGTTGATATGCGAGGCCGCCATGATAGGATTACATCTGAAGCGGTATGCAGTTTAGCGCTAACAAACGAAATGACTTTCGATCAAATGATGGCAATATACGATTCAGAGGACAAAAACACGGATTATTACATTGAAATTAGGAACAAGAATGGTTCTTTAGCCGAGGCGTGCGGAAATGGGATGCGTTGTGTTGCTGAATGGCTCTATATCAGGGAGCAGCGTACGAGTTTCATCTTTGACACGGCAGGTGGTATGATCTGCACACAAAGATTGCCAAATGGAATGATATCTGTGGATATGGGCAATCCACGCTGGAATTGGCAGGATATCCCCCTTGCAGTGGAAATTAAAGATACCAACCATGTTGCGCTGCAATGTGGCTTGCTTGTGGATGCCTCTCTTGTTTCTATGGGCAATCCTCATGCTATTTTTATAGTTGAGAACAGTGTTGCAGATTACAACCTGGAAGATTATGGCCCACAGCTTGAATGTGATCCCATGTTCCCCAAAGGGGCGAACATCTCTATTGTCCGTGTGACCTCAAGGGACAGCGTAGACTTGCGCACGTGGGAGCGTGGAGTAGGCCTTACCGATGCCTGTGGGACAGCTGCCTGTGCTAGCGTCGTAGCCACCTGCCGCCGACTCCTTACAAAAAGACAGGTTCTTGTAACATTGCCAGGTGGAAAGCTATATATCTCTTGGAAAAAAAATAACCATGTTATCATGACAGGACCGACACAATATGAATGTTCAGGTCTATTCAATCTGATCACAGGTAACCATATACCGCATCGCCTAGCAAAAGGCTGACTTAATGCTATGTGTATCCCGGTCAGTTCATAGCCTAAAAGGACATGTATTGAATGAAAATAAGATTGATCAAAAAAGCATTCACTCGATCATGCAAGCAAAAAGTAGAGCAACAAAAAGAAAACAATTTAAAAGCCGTTGAAAAAGATCATCTTCTTCAGAAAGTGCCAGAGCGCTCTTGGTTTGATCGGTTAAAATCTGGTCTGTCACGTTCATCACAAAAATTGAGTGAGTCCATCAGCTCTATCTTGATCAGCCGTAAATTGGATGAAGATATACTGCAAAACCTTGAAGATATGCTGATACAATCCGATCTTGGTCTTGAAACAGCTATACATATCACTAATAAATTACGTGCAAACCGTTTTGGCAAGACTATTTCAATAGACGAAGTACGCACCGTTATCAATGATGAAATCTGTAAGATTTTGGATCCCGTGGCAAAAACATTAGTGCTTAATCTTGCACACCACAAACCATATGTTATTTTGGTAGTCGGTGTCAATGGTTCAGGAAAAACGACAACGATTGGTAAGCTGGCATCTAAACTGACAGAAAATGGATTATCTGTCATGCTTGCGGCAGGAGATACCTTTCGTGCGGCTGCAGCAGAACAATTACACATCTGGGGGGATCGCACTGGTTCACCGGTCATTTCCTCGCAAGCGGGTTCGGATGCATCAGGTCTCGTCTATGAAGCCTATACACAAGCAAAGGAATCAGGTCATGATGTGCTGATCATTGATACGGCTGGCCGATTACAAAACAAGAGGGGATTAATGGATGAGCTTGCAAAAATTGTACGCGTTCTAGGGAAGCATGATTCTGAAGCCCCCCACGCGGTTTTACAAATTCTTGATGCAACAACCGGACAAAATATTCTCAAACAGGTCGAAATTTTCCAAAATGTGACCGGTGTCAATGGTCTGATTATGACAAAACTAGACGGTACGGCACGAGGCGGTATTCTGGTTGCCATTGCTGCCAAATATAAATTACCAGTTTACTTCATTGGTATTGGCGAAAGTGTCGATGACCTTAGACCATTTTCAGCTTCGGAATTTGCTAAAACAATCACAGGAATTCATTAGACATGAAGCAACTCTTTTTTAATTCTGATCGACCAGATGTCAGCACTAACCGGAATATATCTCCATGGCTAAAACTGGCTCTAGATATGGGGCCATTGTTCATTTTCTTTATTGTGAATCTCCACGGACAGTGGTTTCTCGAAAGAATACCATTGTTTTCTTCCTTTAGCAAACCAATTTATCCAGCAACGGCAATCTTCATGATTGCAATTGTCATAGCTCTTATCATCTCGTGGATTATTACCCGTCACATTGCAGTGATCCCCTGTATTTCAGGTATTTTCGTTCTCATATTTGGTTTTTTAACACTCTGGCTTCATCATGATGTTTTTATCAAGATGAAGCCTACTGTTATCAACATGCTGTTTGCCCTTGTACTTTTTGGTGGGCTTGTATTCAAAAAGTCTCTACTCAGTTATGTGCTGGATTCAGCTCTGCAACTGGATGCTGAAGGTTGGCGTCAACTGACCAGAAACTGGATATATTTTTTCTTGTTTCTTGCTATCCTCAATGAAATTATCTGGCGTTATTTCAGTGATGAATTATGGACAACTTTTAAAGTGTTCGGCACGGTTCCTATTACGATTCTGTTCATCATTATACAGACACCTTTTATTATTCGCCATACTATTAAGACGATTGATTATAAAGCATCCCCGTCAATGACGGTAAAAGCCAGCGAGGATAGCCATGTTGATTGAACCATTTCTTTGCAGAAAAGATAATATTGCAGTTCTTCTTCATGATGAAGTAAGCCGCAAAACAATTGCCATTGATGCATCTGATGGAACAGCTATCCTTGAAAAGCTTGATAAGATGGGATGGCTGTTAGACATAGTTTTCATCACCCACCATCATGCTGATCACACTGAAGGTATTCACATATTAAAAGAAAAAACCGGTTCCCTTCTTATCGGACCAGAAGATGAAAAAGAAAAAATCCCCGGGCTTGATAGGACCGTTAGGGATGGTGAGACTATTAATACTGGCTTCTGTCTAGTCCAAGCAATAGAAATGCCAGGTCATACATTGGGGTCTATGACCTATTATATACCGCAAGAAAAACACATCTTTACCGGAGATACGTTATTTTCTCTGGGTTGTGGTCGACCTTTTGAAGGTTCCGCTGCGATGCTTTTTTCTTCTTTACAGAAATTTAACAAGATCCCTGACGATACACAAGTGTATTGCGGCCATGAATATACAGTCAGTAATGGATATTTTGCCTTAATGGTTGATCCACATAATCAGGTCTTGCAGAAGCGTATGGCTAATGTCATCGCTTTACGCCAGTGTGGAAAACTAGCATTGCCTTCAACTATGTCACTTGAGCGTATGACAAACCCGTTTCTGCGCTCTGCAGACCCAAAAATCCGTATAAATCTCAATCTTATCAACGCTTCTGATGAAAGTGTTTTTGCTGAACTCCGAGAACGGAAAGATAACTTCTAACCACGAAATACCTTTTGCAAATCCGTTTTTATAGTCTTCTTCCTACATGCAGGGCAGTCATCCATATGATACAGTTTATATACTAAATTACAAGAATAACAGGTATATTTATTTCGAATGAAAATTCACAATATGCATGACTTTTTTTGGTGAATAAAAAGAGAACATTTCTCTTGCTTTTTCTGCTAATATTGTCAATATGAATGCTGGGAGGCTGGTGGTGGGTAAGTTGTTCGCCAACCGGGTCAGGTCTGGAAGGAAGCAGCCCTAACGATTTTTCTTGGGTCATCGTACCAGCCTTCTATTAGCTGTTAGCCTCTTAATTTTCGTATCCAGAGAAAACGACGAAGAGGACGATGATGCGATATCTTTTTCTTTGTAAAAGCCAGATGATAATTATAATAAATGCGTATTATGACAATAAAGATAGCAGAACATTCCTATCGCGTCCTTGCTCGTAAATATCGTCCGCAGGATTTTTCCGATCTCATTGGCCAGGATATGATGGTGCGTACGCTAATAAATGCATTTCAAGCGGGGAGAATTGCTCAAGCTTGGATGTTGACAGGCATACGTGGTATTGGAAAAACAACGACAGCACGTATTCTTGCACGTGCTCTTAACTATAAAACAAAGGTCATTAATGAACCGACCACTGATCTGAAAGTATTAGGTGAACACTGCAAAGAGATCATGGAAGGAAACCACATTGATGTAGTTGAGATGGATGCAGCTTCTCATACAGGTATTGATGATATCCGTGAGATCATTGAACAGGTACGCTACTATCCAGTTTCTGCACGTTATAAAGTCTATATTATTGATGAAGTGCATATGCTGTCCACGCAGGCTTTCAATGGACTACTGAAGACTCTTGAAGAGCCTCCACCACATGTTAAGTTTATATTTGCCACCACAGAAATACGTAAGGTCCCAATAACAGTTTTGTCGCGTTGCCAGCGGTTTGATCTGCGTCGTGTCGGTTCTGTAAAATTGGTGCAATATTTAAAAAAGATTTCTGATGCTGAAGGAGTTGAGGTCCAGGACAGTGCCCTCGCAGTGATTGCACGTGCCAGTGAGGGTTCTGTACGAGATTCACTGTCTATCTTGGATCAGGCAATTGCCCATGGAAAAGTGGAAGTTGAGACTGTGAGCACTATGCTTGGTCAGGTTGACCGGGCAAAAATTATTAATCTTTTTGAGAAGATCATGAGTGGTGAAACAGCGAAAGCCCTATGGGAATTTAGAAAGCTGTACGAGGCAGGCAGTGATCCGGAAATGATCATCATAGGGCTGGCCGATTTTAATCAGTTAGTCACTCGTATGCGTTTTACACCAGAACTATCAGAGAACGTCTTTCTTGTGGAAGAAGAACGATCTCGCGCATTAGCTTTTGCAAAAAAACTTTCTGTGCGCAGTCTTTCTAGAAGCTGGCAAATGCTTCTGAAAGGAATTGCAGAAGTTGAAGGTGCAGCACTACCTCATGCAGCAGCTGAAATGCTTCTAATCCGCATTTCTCACGCGGCTGATTTGCCGACACTTGACGAGGCATTAAAATTTATTGCTGACGGGTCACGTTCCTCAATGGAAACGGTTCCTAGTTCTACTAGAGCAGCATGTACCTCATCCATCAGTACATCGGTCTTACCAGGAACATCCACATTATCTCATGGCTGGGAAAAACCTCTCAGAGACAAGTATAGACTTGAAACACTAGATGATGTCATCGCTCTTTCTGAGAAAAAAGGTGCTTTTCATCTAAAATTTATTTTACGTGAGTATATCCGTCTATTGTCCTTTACAGCAGGACACATAGAATTTATACCTACAAAAGACGCTCCCCAAAACATTGCGTGGAAAATTGCAAAATCACTCTATGAGTGGACAGGAGAACGTTGGATTGTCAATGCTATTGATGGAGATAGTGGTGCAACGGAGACCATTGCTGAAGAAGAGAGATTGCATCGGGATACACTACTGTCTGGTGTAGAGAGTGATCCTGACGTCGCTGCTATCCTAGATCTTTTTCCAGAAGCAAAGGTTCTTGATGTCCGTTTACCGGGTGCTTCAAGCATGGTCAGGGAGCAAGGAAGGTAGATAAGATGCGCTGTGATATACCATTATAAAATATAAAATTATAAGGAGTGGATACTCAATGCACAACATCATGGGTATGATGAAAAAGGCTGAGGAAATGCAGAAGGAGATTGCTAACCTGCAAGCAACAGGCATCTCAGGAGGTGGACATGTTACTGTCGTATTGAATGGACAAGGTCACTTTCAAGGCATCAAAATTGATCCTTCCCTAATGAAGCCGGAGGACAGTGGAATTCTTGAGGACCTTATTATAGCAGCACATAATGAAGCAAAGGCAAAGGTTGAAGCAGCTATAGCTTCTAAAACACAGGAAATAATGGCTGGATTGCCAATTCCTCCAGGTTTAAAATTTCTATTTTAACGATACTACCCGCTTGTATATCTCTTTTTTAATCATTCCCATTCCATTAGGGTAGGTATAGATTTAGATTACTCTTACTCAAAATGGTGGGTGGTGGGCCTGGAGGGACTTGAACCCCCAACCAAGCGGTTATGAGCCGCTGGCTCTTACCAATTGAGCTACAGGCCCAAACTGACTCATCCAAGGTATTTTAAAATAGTTAAAGCACTATAACTAAAATAGTTTAGATGAAAGCATGTAGATAAACAAGGATTTTTTTAAAAAAACGAACTTCCCTTTATTCTACAATATATATTGAAGTTGTGAGATATAAGACCGTTATTTTCTTATATAACAAGCCTTGCATTCTCCAAAAATTTTTTAGACATCAAGCTTTTGTACAGCAAGTAGCATTGTTTGGACTTCACTAAAGAGATCTCTGAGATGAAAAGGCTTGGATAAAACACGGGCATCACTGGGATCTCTGAAATCAGAATTGAGGGCAATTGCAGCAAAGCCTGTGATAAACATGATTTTTAGATCAGGCTCAATCTCTACTGCCCGGCGGGCAAGTTCCCATCCATCTCAGGCATCACGATATCCGTCAAGAGAAGAGAAAACGGTTCTTCCTGCAGGCGTTCATAGGCACTGATACCGTTAATCCCATAACCTTATAACCGGCTCTTTCGAGTGCTTTTGCTAGAAAGCGACGCAGATCATCATCATCTTCTGCAAGCAGAATTCGTTTCATTTATGTACCTAAGCTCTTATAGAGTTCTTACACTTTTTTACTTAAAAGATCATAGACATTGAAGAGAGCCATTTTATGGGAAAAGCGTCAGACAGAGAATCAATGTTAGATTTCTTTGTGTGTTATATTATATATACCACATATATCTATGTGTTTCTGCTCCATGCATTGTGATATAGCTACATTTTTTGATGCTATATAATACTCTTCTATTTTCCCCTTCCCCAATTTTGCAATAGCATGTTATGTTCCTTGTATATCTTCATATTTCCTAGGAGATTGACTGCTGCTCAGCATATGAAAACGGTTTTACGGTGAAGGATACCGGATTAAAGTAGGAAAGACTATGTCCATCATCATTGACAGTGATTTTTTTTTAAAACTCGCCAGAATTGCAGCACGCGAATCATTGCCATTTTTCCGGAAGATTCTTGCTGTTAACAGCAAGAATGAGACAGGATTTGATCCTGTCACCATAGCAGATATCAAAACAGAACAAGGGTTGCGTGATTATATCGCCAAAATTTTTCCTGATCATGGCATTTGTGGTGAAGAAGAGGGGATGAAAAGAGGGAACTCTCAATATTTATGGATGATTGATCCAATAGATGGCACTCGTTCCTTTATCTCCGGCATTCCGGTATGGGGTACCCTGGTAGGGCTTCTACACAATAACCACGCGATCGCAGGTATGATGACACAACCCTTTACACAGGAAGTATTCTATGCCACGATGAAAGGAAGTTTTTTTCGGCACGCTGACAATTCCTTACAGATATTAAGTGTAAGTAATACCGTTAGTCTTGCTGATGCTACGCTCTTTTCAACAACACCTTCTTTGTTCGACAGGACAACTGGACCGGCTTTTAGGCGTCTTGAAAAAGCTGTTCGCCTGACACGGTTTGGCACTGATTGCTATGCTTTTTCTATGTTGGCATCCGGTTTTGTTGATATAGTCGTAGAAGTAGAAATGAACCCGTACGATGTTGTGGCGTTGATTCCGATTATTGAAAAGGCAGGCGGCATCATTACACAATGGAATGGTGATCAAGCAGAAAAGGGTGGTAATATCATTGCAGCATCTACATCACAGCTTTATAAAGCCGCCTTGCAGAAATTACATGACAAATAAACAAGAAGTATAAGCCTGAACTTTTGTATTTCAACTTACATTTCGTTTCAGTGATAATTATATTGTGTCCTGTAATGAACAAGTCTCAAACAGGATAAGAAATCATGCGTTCTGAAATTGAAGCCTTGGCTAATGAAATCAGGCAGGCCATCGGCCTGCTGAGGAGGCGTCTTCGGTTGGGATCAATCATTGAAGAGACTGGAGCATCTTAACCGCTGTATAGAGGATTCAGATCTGTGGAATGATCCACAGCAGGCACAGAATTTAATGCGTGAGCACCAGCATCTTGAGGAAGCCATTTCTGGTATAAACCAACTTACACGTACACTAGATGATTCCGTTGAACTTATCGCATTAGGTGAAAAAGCGAATGATGCTTCTATTGTAGCGGATGCCGAGAAGCTCATGTATGAGCTGCAAAATGATATTGAAAGATGGCAGATTGCTACGCTTCTTTCGGGTGAAGTTGATGCCAATGATGCGTATTTGGAAGTACATGCCGGCGCTGGTGGAACCGAGAGTCAAGACTGGGCATGTATGCTGCTGCGCATGTATACCCGATGGGCGGAGCAACATGCCATAGATGTTGAGATTATGGAGGTACATGCTGGGGAGGAAGTCGGCATCAAGTCGGCTACGATTCGTGTCAAGGGTTACCATTCCTATGGTATGCTCAAGACGGAATCGGGTGTGCATCGCCTTGTCCGCATTTCACCGTATGATTCAAATGCCCGACGGCATACTTCGTTTGCCAGTATTTGGGTTTATCCAGTCATTGACGACAATATTGAGGTCAATGTCTCAGAATCAGACGTGCGCATTGATACCTATCGGGCATCAGGTGCGGGAGGACAGCATGTGAACACAACGGATTCAGCAGTTCGTATTACACATATTTCTACAGGGATTGTTGTCCAGTGTCAAGCTGAGCGCTCACAGCATAAGAATCGTGCTGCTGCATGGTCAATGTTGCGTTCCCGTCTTTATGAAGAAGAATTGAAAAAACGCGAAGAGACAGCAAATGCTGTCAAGTCTTTGAAAACTGATATTGGCTGGGGGCATCAGATTCGCTCTTATGTGTTGCAACCTTATAGGCTTGTAAAGGATCTGCGCACAGGCATGGAAAATACCAATCCACAGGATGTACTGAACGGCAATCTTGACGGTTTTATTAAAGTTGCTTTGGCACAGCGTGTCTACGGTAAAGATAAAACCATTATTTCCTAAATCACTCGAAAGAATAGGCTGAAGTCTGAAAGAAGACAGTAATAGGAAACTGGATAAGGATAGATCAATTTTCACCGCATTTTTATATACCTTGTAAAGCCATGCTACAGGAGTAGGATAGTTTTTTTCATCGCACAGACGAAGAGAAACAGTCCTTCCTGTCAGTGAGATCAGAGAGGATGGCTCTTTATTGCCACATTATCTCTTATCTATCGGTAAGAAACATAAACATCGTGCTGCTGTGTGGTTAGGATAGACATCAACCAATCCCGCGATTGCATCATACATGTCACCGTATTCAATACAGTACAGCTTTTGCGTGGCTTTATACTTCTTTTTCCAATTTTTCCAATGTCGCTACATATTCATGAGCACTTTTTTTACTTGAAAGATATTCTTGAAAACGTTTGGAACACGGCAAAGTACAGAGAATGAAATTCAGAATTAATAACAGAGCATAGGGATGCGAGAAAAAACGATAATCATAACACTGTCATGCGGTATTCCTCAAACATATTAATAAATTACTCGAATCAAAAAAAACCCTTACGTTGCCACCATCCAGCCCGTTTTTCTGCTTTCCCAGTTTCTTTAGCTGTATTCTCTGTTAGAGACGTCACAGAAGCCTGTCCTAAAGAAGAACCTGAAAGGTCCACGAACTCCTTGCTGTCAGATTGTGTTTTGACTTCATCAAATATCGTGTCCTTCCTGCTTAATATACACGTTTTTTCCGCTGATTGCTTAACAGTACTTGTAGCTACCCTTAGATCATTTTCATCCACAGTTGTTTTTTTCCTATCATGAGGAGGTACTTGTTCTTGAATCTCCTGTTCTTCAGTCATGGGCATAATCATTTCCAAAGTGATAGTTTTTTTCGGTGTGTTTTTTGTTCTTTGTTCCTGCTTCTTGTTCCGTTGAGCTGCTTCTTCAAGAGCTGCAGGCTTGTTTTCCTTATCTTCCTTCTTGGCTTGACTAACTATCTGCTGTTTTGCAGCAGAAACCCCGGGTTCTTTTTCCACAAGAATGATATCTGGGTTTTTACTGCTTTCTGCCGTAGATAAGTCTGCTAATTCTGCAGACTTCTGGTCAATCTCGCTAAGGACTATATTATCATGATTACGCCGTCCACCCCGTCTCCCACGCCGCCGCCGCCGTCTTCGATCCTCTTCACCATGCGGCCGATTCAATATATGAATCTTATCCTTTTTTTCCTCTGGCGGCCTTTCCACATTTTCATGAACGCCCTCTCCCCTATGTCCATGACAATGCTGTTCATGAGTTTTTTCCAGAATCTGTGCTGTTGGCTCTTCTATAAGATTCACTGTTTTTTCAGACAGAGATTTTTCTTTTGATAAAGGTAGGCTATCGTTTATAGATGTCTTTCGTGTGACAGATCCCTTAGAAATAACCAGATGCTCACTTCCAATTGTATCATCCGCTTTAATATCAATGGTCAAGCCAAATCTTTCTTCAAGATTAGCAAGAGCCTTGCGTTTATTGTTTAGCACGTACAGTGCCGTCCTGACAGGTGTCTGCACAATAATATTGTGAGTATTGTTATGCTGAAGATATTCTTCAATGGAACGGATTGCATGAAGCGCAACGGACGACTCGGACCGAATATAACCAGTGCCCGAACAATGCAGACAGGGCTGTGTTGTACTTTCCAATACAGAGGTCCGGATCCGCTGCCTGCTCATTTCCATCAAACCAAAATGTGATATGCGGCCAACCTGAATACGAGCACGGTCTTCCTTCAAACACTCTTTGAGTCTTTGTTCAACAGCACGAACATTCCGCTTTTCCAGCATATCAATGAAATCAATGACGATCAGTCCAGCAAGATCGCGTAAACGTAGTTGCCGGGCAATTTCTTCAGCAGCTTCAAGATTAGTACGCGTTGCGGTCTCTTCAATTGAATGTTCTTTTGTCGAACGCCCTGAATTAACGTCAACAGCAACCAGTGCTTCTGTCTGGTTAATAATTAAATATCCACCTGATTGTAGACTGACTTCTGGCTGCAGCATACGGTCCAGTTGAGCCTCAATACCGTTGTATGCAAAAATTGGCAGCGTATCACGGTAAGGTTGCACAACTTTAGCATGACTTGGAATCAGCATACGCATAAAATCCTTGGCTTCACGATAACCTTTATCACCAGCAACAAGAATTTGATCAATATCCTTGTTGTAAAGATCGCGGATTGAGCGCTTGATAAGACTACCTTCTTCATAGACAAGCACAGGTGCAATGGATCTGAGCGTAAGATTACGTACACTTTCCCAAAGTCGCATAAGATATTCATAATCACGTTTCACTTCCGCTTTTGTCCTATTCGCACCTGCTGTACGCAGGATAACACCCATACCTTTAGGAACAGCAAGGTCCTTGACAATCTCTCTGAGACGTTTACGATCCCCTGTATTGGTTATTTTCCGAGAGATACCGCCGCCACGCGCTGTATTTGGCATCAGCACAGAATAGCGTCCGGCCAAAGACAAATAAGTTGTAAGTGCTACCCCTTTATTACCACGCTCTTCTTTGATGACTTGTACAAGCAAAATCTGCCGACGTTTTATAACCTCTTGAATGCGATAATGACGTCGCGTCACACGGAGGATGGGAATATCTTCCAGTACATCTCCGGCTCCGACAAATTCGATCATTTCCTCTCCGTCTACCATATCAAAGGTCAGACAATTCCTATGATCATTGCCAGTAGCAGGTTCTGAGACCAGATCGGTTAGATCTGCAGGTCCAATGGCTATTGTCTTTCTGTTTTTACAGGCTCCGCTTTCAATTCTTTGTTGATTGAGTGTACTAAGCAATTGCTTCTCTGTTTCCGCTATGAGGGTAGTGGTATCACTATTTTCATCTTCCTGTATGACAGCTTGTTCCTCAGCTTCAAGAAGTGCGAGACGATCGGCAACGGGAATCTGGTAGTAGTCAGGATGAATTTCGGAAAAAGCCAGAAAACCGTGCCGGTTGCCTCCGTATTCAACAAACGCGGCCTGTAATGAAGGTTCAACCCGAGTGATTTTGGCAAGATAAATATTGCCTTTCAACTGTTTTTTATGTTCCGATTCAAAATCAAACTCTTCAACACGGTTATCACGTGTAACAACAACGCGAGTTTCCTCTTGATGGGAAGCATCGATAAGCATTTTGTTTGACATTCTGCACAATCCTAATGGCGACATGCTCTATAGAACGCATCGCAAATCCTGAAAGGACGCGAGCTTGTATCTGTCTGCCAATAATGGGAAGCTTTGCCCGTACCGAAAAGCAACAAGAAAAATCCCATTGCCATGTTGCAGCAAGAGTATTTGCACTTCCAGCAATCCTCAGGTGTCTTAAAAGAAGCATATAAATAGGCTCCGGGCAAGAATCAAGAATATTGTTTGAACAAAGATCCGGGACCGGATCGACGAACTTTCACACCACACGGTAATGGGACTTTATAGATAAGATAGTACAAAGAATATTTCTATAGCTTGTAAAGGATTAAGGATACATCTAGACACAGGGGATAGCAATGTCTGAATTTTGATGGTGTCGGGGAGACAGTCAGGCAGGAAATTTCATGCTTTTTATCTTTTTCAAACGCCTACAGACAATAATGTTTTGCTCGGCTGTGCTATTTGCAGTTTGCTCATCTTATGCTGCTGAATTAAAAACATTAGAGCTTCTAAGACTACGTACAGCTGGTGACATGCATCACGTCCAGGTGATCGCACTTTTCAATGAAAATCCGGATTATAAGATAATATTGCTCGCTAACCCAGCCAGGCTAATCATTAACCTGAGAGCTGCAAAGTTTACTGTGCAGCAAGAAAAAATAAGGCTTCACGGCTTTTTAGAAGATGTACGCTATAGCATGATGAGTGATGGATATTCACGCATGATTTTCAATGCAACATCTGGATTTAAATTAGAACACATTACCGCGGAACTAGTGCAAAATCAGATCTGGCAGTTGGTCATTGATCTTGTCAGTGTCTCTGAGATGGAATTTCAAAGGGTAATTCAGAAGCAGCAATCGCAACGCGATTCAGCGAAAAAAAGGGGTGATAAAATACAGAAGAACCAGTTGAAAAACCGGTTGTTCACAGTAGTGATTGATGCCGGTCACGGTGATTTTGACAGCGGGGCCATAGGTGTCAGTGGTATACTGGAAAAAGAGGTTACGCTTGCCTTCGCAAAAGTATTACGTGATCTGTTGCAGAGAGAGCCGAATATTCATGCTTTGTTGACACGTGATAACGATATGTTTTTACGCCTCAATGAACGTATAATGATCGCACGCCACTATGAAGCTGATCTTTTTATTTCTATCCATGCTGATCATATCAATGTTGATAGCTTACGTGGTGTCACAGTGTATACTTTATCTGAGAAATCATCCGATACCCTTGAGGAATTGGCAGAATATGAAAACAAAAAGGCAGCCTTGCTCAAGGATTTTTCTTCCATCTCTGATTTTTCAGAGATAACAGATATTCTTATTGATTTGGCAATGCGAGAAACACAGGCCTTTTCTATTGATTTAGCTACTCGGATCATTGATTCCCTAAAAAAAGGCAATGTTCATCTTATTAAAAATCCACACAGATATGCAGGATTTCGTGTTTTGCAGAATCCTGATATTCCTTCTATACTGATTGAGTTAGGATACCTTTCCAATGCCGAGGATGAAAAAAAGATATCTGATCCACAGTGGCAGAAAAAAATAGCTGTACTGATTGCTGAATCAATACGTGGTCACGCTGATATGCATATGTGGAAAAAAACAAGCTTTCTCGACTGTGATGGCTTGTATATGTGTATAGCTAGATAGCTAGTTCTTATAAAGGTTAAGATCTTGGCAGGCTGAGGAAAAAATGATGTCGGTTAAGATAATAAAGTTTTTTAGTGGTGTCTTCACAATCGGATGTGTTTTCCTTGTGATCAGTCTGTGTGTGATGATGGTTTATCTCAGCAGTGTTGTAAAAGATCTTCCGAATTATGAGGTTTTGGAAAAGTATGAGCCACCGGTTATGACGCGGATTCATGCTGCTGATGGATCCTTGATGGGAGAGTTTGCATCTAAGCGGAGACTGTATTTGCCAATACAGTCTGTACCAGATCAGATAAAGGCTGCGTACATTTCCGCTGAAGACAAGAATTTTTATGCTCATTTTGGCCTTGATCTAGAAGGATTTGCGCGAGCTCTTATCAAGAATATAAGAAATATCAGGTCTGGTCGTCGACTGGAAGGAGCATCAACCATAACCCAGCAGGTTGCAAAGAATTTTCTATTAACATCGGATGCAACACTGCAACGGAAAATAAAAGAAGCTATTTTGTCGTTGCGCATTGAAAAAGCTTATTCTAAGAATCATATTCTTGAGCTCTATTTAAATGAGATTTATCTTGGGCGCGGAGCATATGGTATTGCTGCTGCTGCCTTAACCTATTTCAATAAATCAGTGAATGAATTAACCCTTGAACAGATCGCCTATCTCGCAGCTTTACCAAAGGGACCGGGCAATTACGATCCTTTAAAAAACAGAGATAGGGCGGTTGCACGGCGTAACTGGGTTATCGACCGGATGGTCGAAAATGGCTATATCTCAAAAGAACATGGGAGAACTGTAAAAAACAAGCCACTTGGTGTGATATTACGCAGTGATGAGTCTCACATTTTTGCGTCTAGCTATTTTACCGAAGAAGTGCGTCGACAGTTGATTGCACACTATGGTGCCAATGCTCTATATCAAGAAGGCCTTTCTGTGCGGACAACGCTACATCCACATCTACAGGCGATAGCACAGTCCGCTTTGCATAATGGGCTTGTCCAGTTCGATCAGAACCACGGTTGGCGAGGCGCTTATGAACATATTGACAATATTCTTGGAGATTGGGGAGAGTCTTTATCAAGAGTTAAGGTATTTTTAGACATACCAGCATGGAAGATCGCCGTTGTCCTAAAAAACACGAAAAATGGCGTAAAAATTGGTTTGAAACCGCGAAATGAATTATCAGGCACTGTCTCTAAAGAACGAGAAACAGGTTTTATTACCATACAAGATATGAAATGGGCACTACATATGGTTGATGAACAAGGCCGTCACTCAACTGCTACAAATCCAGCACAAGTTCTGCAGGTTGGAGATGTGATCCTTGTGGAAGCAAAAAAAAATAAAAAAAATTCTTATCATTTACGGCAAATACCGAAGGTCCAGGGAGCAATGGTGATTATGGACCCTGTAACAGGTCGGGTTCTAGCTATGATTGGGGGTTTTTCCTATTTACAGTCCGAGTTTAATCGTGCGACACAAGCTTATCGCCAGCCGGGATCTGCCTTTAAACCATTTGTCTATGCTGCTGCATTGGATAACGGTTATACACCAGCATCGGTTGTGCTTGATGGCCCTCTTGAGATCGACCAAGGATCACGAGGTATTTGGCAACCGAGGAATTATAGCAACACATTTGCTGGACCTGCGACATTGCGTAACGGGATTGAATATTCACGGAATTTAATGACAGTACGTCTAGCAAATGATCTTGGCATGCCGATTGTTGCCGAATACGCTGAGCGTTTTGGTATTTATGACAAAATGCAGCCGATGCTTTCCATGTCGCTTGGTGCTGGGGAGACAACGGTTCTGCGTTTGGTGACAGCCTATGCAGTAATAGCTAATGGCGGTCGTTCTATCCAATCATCCATGATTGATCGTATTCAAAACCGTTATGGACACACGATCTATCGTCATGATCAGCGTAGATGTGCAGGCTGTAATGTAGAACAGTGGAATAACCAGCCAGAGCCGGAACTCATTGATGAGCGAGATCAGGTTCTTGATCCCATGACCGCATATCAGATCACATCTATGATGGAAGGTGTGGTGCAACGTGGGACAGCAAGGCGTCTTCGTGATCTGAATAGAACTATTGCTGGTAAAACTGGTACGACAAACGATTTCAAGGATGCTTGGTTTATCGGCTTTACACCTGACATGGTTGTAGGCGTTTTCGTAGGTTACGATATACCAAAATCGCTTGGAACTGATGGTACGGGTAGCGCACTAGCAGCCCCTATATTTGGAGAATTTATGAGACATGCTATGAAGGGAAAGCCAAATGTTGATTTCAAAATGCCAGAGAGTATGATGAAAATTGCTATTGATCGAAGAACCGGTATGCATGCAGAGGCCAGCAAAGACAACATCATAATTGAGGCTTTCAAGCCCGGTACAGGGCCGGCCGATATTTATCAAATAATTGGGAGTACTGAATCCTTTCGGGAAGGCATACAAGTGCCCTTGGTCTCGCCACAAGTAAGCCGTGCTATTGAAAGCGGCGCTGGCGGCTTATATTAAGAAGTTATGAAGGCGAGAGAAGAAAACTGAGAAAGCTGCTTTTAATCTTTATAAAAAGTGGATTCTTTGTTTAGCGAACGGGTCTCTTTATCGACTCTATCGACTCTTTAAATTAAATGAAGAATACAACTGTTTTACAACAGCTTAAAAACAATCTCGGCGACCGGTATATCTTTCAACAATTCAGTCCTTAGAGCGGCTATGTGCTAGGACATGGTGCCCAGAAGAGGACTCGAACCTCCACACCTTACGGCACAGGTACCTGAAACCTGCGCGTCTACCAATTCCGCCATCTGGGCAACATTATTCATTTCACTGACATTCGATATTTTCGATGGTCTTTCAAAAATTCGGAAAATTGGAGAACAGTTCAGGATATCTTTGATCCGCAATGCAGAAAAAAACATAAGCACCGAATCATACTTCTACTATTTTCTTGCGAGCAATTGATGAATCTGTATTCAATTGGTAAATGATTGGAACGCCGGTGGCAAGTTCTTTCTTGATGATGTCTTGATTGTTCAATCCTTCAAGTGCCATCATGAGTGCACGCAATGAGTTTCCATGTGCTGCTACAAGTACTGTATTGCCTCGCAGCACATATGGCTGGATAATGTGGATATAGTAAGGCCAAACACGTGCACCGGTATCGCGTAGGCTTTCTCCACCTGGCGGTGGAATCTCGTAAGACCTTCGCCAGACATACACTTGCTCTTCTCCCCACTTTTTACACGCATCATCCTTATTAAGACCTGAAAGAACGCCGTAATCCCGTTCGTTCAGAGCTTGATTGCTCATGCTTTTGCACATTGTCTGGCCCATTTCATCAAGAATATGCTGACATGTCACCTGCGCTCGTTGCAAGACGGAGGTAAAGGTAATATCAAACTGTAAGCCCAAGGCTTTCAGCCTCTTACCTGCTAAGATTGCTTCTTCATGGCCTTTATCTGTCAATACTGGGTCACGCCAGCCGGTAAAGAGATTTTTTAGATTCCATTCACTTTGACCATGACGTATGAGAACAAGCGTGCGTGCCATGATCAATCATCTTTCTTTTTGTATATCGTATTCATCGTGTCTGAGCTTGTTCAATCCACTCTTAATCTATTAAACCGAGCACGTTAAGCATAGAATAAAGGCCATGTGGTTTATCCCTTGCCCACAAGGCCGCCTTTATAGCTCCACGGGCAAAAATAGAGCGGTCTTCTGCGATATGGGAGAGAATAATACGTTCTCCTTCTCCAGCAAAAACAACCGAATGCTCACCTGCAACTGTTCCGCCACGCAAACTTGCAAAACCGATAGTTCCTTTTTGCCGTTCACCAGTATCACCATGATGAATGCAGAGACCCTCTTTTTCAAGATCAATGTTACAGTTTTGTGCTACGCTTTTCCCGAGAAATAACGCTGTACCTGATGGTGCGTCCACTTTGCGGCGGTGGTGCATTTCAAGAATTTCAATATCGAAATCTTCAGCTAGCAACGTAGGTGCTGCCCTGCTTGCAAAGCCGGCAAGCAAATTTATACCAAGGCTCATGTTTCCAGATTTTATAATTGTTATATCACGGGCTGCATGTGCAATCACTCTCTCCTGTTCATCCGAAAAACCAGTTGTACCAATAACATGAACAAGAGAGGCTTGTACTGCATAACTGACATAAGCAATACTCGCCTCTGGCCGCGTGAAGTCCAGAATACCATCAACCTTTTCCAGAGCAAGACATGGATTGTCAGTCACCTCGATACCCAAAAGTTCAGTCCCGGCTAATGTGCCTGCATCTTTCCCTAACCATATGGAACCACTTCGGACAAGAACCGCAGCAAGTTCAACATGATCTGTTTCTATTACAGTGCGGATCAATTCCCGTCCCATGTGCCCATTTGCACCGACAACTGCAAGACGCATTGCGTTATCTTCCGTCTTTCCCAAGATTTCTTTTAACTAAGTTGTGGGAAAAAACCTTTTTCCACTGCTATTTCATTTACTTTATTTATTCTTATAATAAAAAATTTGATCAGTCAAATGGGAGATAATCAATTGGATAGCTGTGAAAAACAAAAAAAAAGGACAATTACTATTATTTGTTTTCTGGGGTCTATTGCCGGATTACTATTCGGACTTGATACAGGCGTTATGTCCGGCGCGCTTCAATTTGTTGCTGTAGAGTTTTCTCTGTCAGCTGCCATGCAGGAACGTGTCATGGGATCTTTGATGCTGGGAGCAGCATGTGGCGCTATTTTTGCTGGATGGCTTTCCTATTATATCGGTCGTAAATACAGTCTTCTTGTGGCCTCAGTCCTTTTTATTATCGGTTCATTATTTTGTGCCTTGACACCTAATGTAGAAATTCTTGTGAGTGCGCGAGTATTACTCGGTATTGCAATTGGTGTTGCTTCCTATGCTGCCCCGCTTTATCTTTCAGAAATAGCCCCTGAAAAAGTCCGCGGTCGCATGATTTCTCTTTATCAGTTGCTAATCACAGTCGGACTTTTTACAGCGTTTGTTTCAGATACCTTTCTGAGCTATTATGGAGCTTGGCGGTGGATGTTGGGCATTGTTATAATCCCATCGGTATTCTTATTCTTAGGTGTTCTCGTTTTGCCACGCAGCCCACGCTGGCTCGCCTCTAAAGGACGTAGCAATGAAGCAAAGCAGGTCCTTGAGAAAATTCGTCTGACAAAACAGGAAGCTGAAATAGAGCTATATGATATTCATGAGAGTATGAAGGTCAGGCAGACAGGTTGGATGCTTTTCCAGAACAATCCCCATTTCCGGCGCTCCGTTGCTCTTGGTGTTACATTACAGATTATGCAACAGTTTACAGGCATCAATGTCGTTTTATATTATGCGCCTAAGATCATCGGTATGGCTGGCTTTTCAAGTGTAGCAGAACAGATGTGGGGTGCTGTGGGAGTCAGCATTGTCAATGTCTTGGCGACCTTTATTGCTATTGGCGTCGTTGATCGGTGGGGCAGGCGTCCAACATTGTTGCTAGGGTTTTCTGTCATGGCGTGTTCACTGTGTCTCTTGGGGCTGATGTTATCTCTCAATATCGGAACTGTCTGGGCATGCTATTTTTCAGTTGTGATGCTTTTGGTTTTTATAGCAGGTTTTGCCATGAGTGCTGGACCTTTAATTTGGGTTTTATGTTCGGAAATCCAGCCATTGAAGGGCCGGGATTTTGGGATTACCATCTCAACAGCAACAAATTGGTTAGCTAATATGGTTCTTGCAACAACGTTTTTATCACTCTTAGAGACATTTGGATCAGCTAATACATTCTGGATTTATGCTGTGCTCAATATATCGTTTATCATCTTAACATGGCGCTTTGTCCCTGAAACAAAAGGAATCTCACTGGAAAGGATTGAAGCAAATCTTATGGAAGGCAGGAAACTGCGTGATATTGGTCAATGAAACGACGCCTAAGGCAACAATAGTGCGCTGTGAATGATAGAGATAAATCTCTACCAGAGCGAGCTAGGCTTAAGCCTAGTAAGCCCTAGGTAGTGATCTATCACGAATTTTCTGTAGTATCCTATCGTGTGTCGTGAATGCAATAAAGTGGAAGGATCCTGTTGGGTTCGCATAGCACAGCACAGTGCACAGAACCCTTGATTATTATTATGCCAGCCCTCTGGATCCTACTGATCACAGCAATCTATACAGATAGAATACTATCCTTATAATAGCACTATAACGTTAAAATTAACATATAGAAACTTCCTATCTGGTACGCCCAAGGGGAATCGAACCCCTGTTTCCGCCGTGAAAGGGCAGCGTCCTAACCGCTAGACGATGGGCGCATGAATAATGAACGGGCTTATAGAGACGTTACTCTGATACTGCAAGCATTTTATTGCATGTTATCCTAAAAATATTGCTTATCATTGTTCTTCTTGCAAGCAAGTTGTCAAATGACTTTACAAAAACATGTATATGTCATCTTTTATATATAAAAGAATATAATAATATTATTTACAATAACTAATGATGCATTTCTAACTAAACTCATAAAAAATAATTGTGACATAAAAATACGTAGTGCTCATGCATAAAATCAGTTAATTATTATCATATTATTTATTTTCACGGCTTATTATACTGCAAACCTTACAGGAGAGGCATAAATCTCATGGGCAAATAACCCGTGTTTTTGTCGGGAAAGCCATTGCCAGAAACTCCATCATGATTATCTGAAAAAGAAAAATCGACAAGATCAAATCTAGGAATTCAAGTGAGATCACTTTTGGTCATCTTCTGCAGTTCCTTCTTAAAAGGAGTAGGAGTAATATCCCAAGAAATATAAAAAATAACAAAGTAAAAAACCAGAAAATGCTGATGCATAAAAATACGATGATTGAGTCAAGTAAGAAAATTCGTCCCAGCATTTTAGCATATAAAAATATACAAAAAATACAGGGTAACTATGTCAGTAGAATTCTATAAAATGCGCCGCTTGCCGCCTTACGTCTTTGAACAGGTCAATTGCCTCAAGGCTGCAGCGCGTGCAACAGGCGCAGACATTATTGATCTGGGCATGGGAAATCCTGATCTGCCAACGCCGCAAAGCATTGTTGATAAGCTTTGTGAGGTAGCACAGGATCCTAGAAGCCACCGGTATTCATCTTCAAAGGGTATTCAAGGGCTGCGCAAAGCACAGACTCACTATTATAAACGTCGTTTTGGCGTTCAGCTTAATGCTGAAACACAGGTAGTAGTCACGCTTGGTTCCAAGGAAGGTTTTGCCAATATGGCACAGGCCATTACTGCACCTGGTGATGTAGTCCTCTGTCCTAATCCAACTTATCCAATTCATTCTTTCGGTTTTATCATGTCAGGTGGCATTATTCGATCTATACCAATAACCCCTGATGATTCTTTTCTAAGAGCGCTTGACCATGCAGTCCGCCATTCTATCCCTAAACCTTTAGCAGTTATTTTGAATTATCCCTCAAACCCGACAGCTCATGTCGCTATTCTCGAATTTTACAAAGAAGTCGTAGCTTTTGCCAGAAAACATGGAATTATTCTTCTTTCCGATCTCGCGTATGCAGAAATCTACTTTGATGATCATCTTCCTCCCTCTGTTTTGCAAGTGCCAGGTGCCATGGATGTAACAGTTGAATTTACATCCATGTCAAAAACCTTTTCTATGCCAGGTTGGCGCATAGGCTTTGCTGTTGGGAATGAACGACTTATCTCGGCCTTGACTAGAATCAAATCTTATCTTGATTATGGGGCCTTTACTCCACTTCAGGTCGCAGCTGCAGCGGCCCTGAATGGTGACGGTTCTGATATTATCCGGGTCCGTGACATCTATAAAAAAAGGAGAGATGTCATGATAGAGAGTTTTTCCAGAGCTGGGTGGAAGATATCATCACCAGATGCAACCATGTTTGCCTGGGCAAAAGTGCCAGAGTCTTTAAGACATCTCGGTTCTCTTGGCTTTTCCAAACTGCTCATTGAGACAGCAGATGTGGTTGTTGCTCCTGGGATTGGTTTTGGTGAGCATGGAGAGAACCATGTACGTATTGCTCTCGTTGAAAACGAGCATCGTTTACGACAGGCTGCACGCAATATAAAGCGCTTTTTTTCAAAAAATAAAACACAGGATAACAGATAATATGAATAAAGTTTTACGCATTGGCATTGCTGGTCTTGGAACTGTTGGCAGTGCCGTTGTTCGCCTTTTTCAGGAAAAATCAGAGAGACTGGTGCGCCAATGCGGGCGCCAGGTTCAAATTGTTGCCGTCAGCGCACGTAATTACAAACAGGATCGAGGAATAAAACTTGAATCTTTTATATGGTACGATGATCCGTTGGATCTTGCGTCGTCAGCAGATATTGATGTTTTCGTTGAGTTAATCGGCGGCGAAGAAGGGATAGCTTGTCATGCAGTGAAAGCAGCACTGAAAGCAGGACACCATGTTGTCACAGCAAATAAGGCGCTACTTGCCAGGCATGGAGTTACGCTTGCCCGACTAGCAGAAAAAAATGGTCTTCTCTTACATTTTGAAGCAGCTGTTGCTGGAGGTATTCCGGTGATCAAGGTTCTGCGGGAGTCGCTTGCCGGTAATACCATATCGCGTATTTATGGTATTTTGAATGGAACATGCAACTATATCTTAACCCGTATGGGCGAGGAGAATCTTTCTTTTGAGAGATGTTTGAAAGAAGCACAGATTCTCGGTTATGCTGAAGCAGATCCGATATTTGACGTGGAAGGAAATGACACAGCTCATAAGCTTTCACTTCTGACAAGCCTTGCCTTTGGCACGGTTGTTTCACTAGATGATATTTATGTTGAGGGGATCCAAAATATATCTTTGGCTGATATCCGTGCTGCAGATGAACTCGGTTATCGTATTAAACTTCTGGGTGTAGCAGCTATAACTGACACCGGTATCGAACAACGTGTTCAGCCGACAATGGTACCAACATCTTCTGTCATTGCACAAGTTAACGGTGTAACGAACGCTGTTGTTATTGAAACAGATCTTCTGGGGAAATTACTGCTGTCCGGAGTCGGGGCTGGCGGCAATGCCACGGCTTCTGCTGTTCTCGGAGATATTGCCGATATTGCTAAATCACAACCTGATTTTCAGCATGGTCCTGTTTTAGGCAGTCCTGTAATCGCTTTGAAGCCTTATAAAAAAGCGACAATTCGTGCTCATGCAGGTGGTTATTTTATTCGTCTTACCGTAGATGACCGTACAGGGGTTTTTGCATCAGTTGCCAAACGCATGGCACAAAATGCTATATCCTTGGAATCGATCGTTCAAAGACCAATTACAGAAACACAAACTCATGGAATAAAAACAATTGTGCTCACAACGCATCAAACAAATGAATCAGCCGTGTATAAGGCCTTGAGCGGAATCATGCAGGATGGTAACCTTCTTGATAAACCGCAGCTGATAAGGATTGAACGTTCCTCCTGAAAAAGATGCAGGTGATTTATCTTTAAGGTGATGTCGTGCTTCAAAAAAATGATATATTCAATTTTAGTCTGCTATCCTTTTTCCTGATCTCTTCATTGAGAATTTCCATCATTCTGAATTAAAAAATTTTTTGTAGAGGTTGTCATAAATATAGTTAAAAGAAATAGAGTAAGGAAACATAAATAAAAGTAGAACGCTTTCCAACTGGAAGGCCGTCCACAAGTCTATGTATAGATAAAGCGCAACAACCGGGACTGTGAGAAGGGTCAATCCACTTTCAAAAGTTATGGCATGCAGAATACGCACCCATTTGGTGCGTGAAAAGTTAAGACGGTTTTGCATCCAATCAAAAAAATAATTGTAAATACTGTTCCAGATTGTTGCCGTCAATGAAATTATAACAGACAGAATGCCCATATTGAGCATATTTTCTTCCATGACAACAGCAAGCAATAAAGTGGTCAGAAGAACAGCAATCAGCTCAAAAAGTACAGCATGCAAAAGACGTGCTCTGAAAACACGTTGAATAAGAATAGCATCATAATTTTTATTCTTGGCCAAATCATATTGTCCTACCAGGATACAGATCCATTATACTCTTTTCTACAAAAACTAAAAATTTTTTTATAAAACGGAAGTGTAAAACAGTCAAACAAAAAGATGTATTCTGAGAATAGTTTCATGATTCATAAGAAAAAAAGAGTCAGACATGATTCAACTATCTTCTCATTTTATGTGACGAAAATATAAAGCGTGGAACGCTTTCTGAAAACAATCTTTCTGTTTTTATTAAGACGTTTCTTTTCGGTAAGAAAAGACCTATTCTTTTTTTACATAGCAAAAAAGATTTGCATCATCTTTAGATTTTTTAATCCTATTATATTATACCTATTACTATTACACACACGAAACAGAAAGCATGTATTATATGAGACTCAAAGAGAATTTACTTTGTGTCCTTGGCATACACCAATCGGCAAAAAATAAAGTTTGGCTTGAACGTCTTGACCAGTCGGGTATAAATAATGCTCTTGCAATGACACAGAAATATGGTGTTGCTGATTTACTTGCCCGTGTTATGTCCGCCCGTGGTGTTGATGAAATAAATACAGAGAGTTTTATTAACCCGACATTACGCACCTTGATGCCTAATCCAGCACATTTTACGGATATGCAACAGGTTGCTGCACGAATCGCATGTTCATGTCTGCAACATGAACAGGTGGCAATTTACGGTGATTATGATGTAGACGGAGCTTGTGCTTCAGCGATTCTGTCACGCTTCCTCAATGCTGCTGGTGCAGATAGTCGTATTTATATTCCGGACCGGATTCTAGAAGGTTATGGACCTAATGCCATAGCTGTGCGTCGTTTGGTCGCTGAAGGAGCCAGTCTTATCATAACGGTTGATTGTGGTGCAAATAGTATCACTGCTCTTTCTGCAGCCCGCACAGCAGGAGCCAGTGTCATTGTACTGGACCATCATCAAATGTCTTCAGATAATCTGCTTCTTGCAGCAGATTGGTTACAAATAAATCCCAACAGGCCAGATGACCTTTCTGGACAGGAGCATTTGTGCGCTGCAGGCGTTGTGTTTATAACATTGACCGCTGTTTCCCGCATATTACGGGAAAAAGGGAGGAAGAATATTCCCGATCTTCTAAGCTATCTTGATCTTGTGGCCTTTGCCACAATATGTGATATCGTTCCGCTTAAGGGAATTAACCGCGCTTTTGTTGTAAAGGGACTGAAGATAGCCCATGGCATGCATAATACAGGCCTGACAGCTCTCGCTATGGCAGCCCGGATTGGCGCTCCACTTAATACATTTCATCTTGGTTATATTCTGGGACCACGCCTCAATGCTGGTGGCCGCATTGGTCATGATCCATCTCTCGGAGCGCAGCTTCTAACCTGTGATGATCAAGCACAAGCGGCAAAGATTGCAGAACAACTTGATGATCTGAACCGGATGCGACAAGTAATGGAAGCCCAGCAGCTCGAAGAAGCAGAGATGCAAATTACGCGTAAATTTGCAAAAAAAGAACTGTTTCCGGGCATTGTTGTTGTAAGTGGCAATTGGCATCCTGGAATTATCGGTCTGATTGCTGCCCGTCTAAAAGAGACTCTCAATCAGCCTATATTAGTCATTGCAGTCAAAGCTGATGGAATGGGAGTAGGATCTGCCCGCTCCATACCTGGTATTGATATCGGAGCAATTATCACCCGTGCTGTCACGGAAGGTCTACTTGAGAAAGGTGGCGGTCATGCTATGGCAGCAGGTTTTACTGTCAGGATCGATAAAATTGAAGAGTTACGACTATGGCTTGAAGAAAAGATAGATTTTTTTAAAAATTTACAGCAGAATCAACACACTTTATTGATTGATGGTGTGGTTTCAGCAGGTGGTATCACTGCACAGCTGATTACAACTTTAGAAAGGGCAGGACCCTATGGGGCTGGCCATGATGCGCCGATTTTTGTTGTTCCAGCCCTTAAGCTTGTGGACGTTCGCGAAGTCGGCAAAGAGCATATCAGTATATATCTGAAGAATACAATAGATGGAACGCACTTAAGAGGAATTGCTTTTCGCGCTCTTGGAACCCAGCTTGGTAATTTTCTTTTTGCTAACCGGATGAATACGATTCATCTGGCCGGTAACCTATTCCTTAATTACTGGAAAAACCGTATAACGCCGCAAATCCGCATCATTGATGCAGCTAACACGACCGAATGCATCCATCCAGACCACAAAGTAAGGAGAAGCGATTTCTCCTGTCTAAAATGATCTATAAAAAAATTATCTAATTGTCCAAAGGCGTGTCAGCGCCTCTTCTGTTCTGTCTTTTAACGCAAGATATTTATCCAGGCGCTCACGCTCAGCTTCAATGACAGTAGTCTTGGCATTTACTAAAAATCTTTCATTTTTGAGCTTCTTTGTTATCCGTTCAATATCCTGTAAGACTTTATTAAGTACTTTTTGCAACCTTGTTTTTTCGATGTCAAATTCAAGCAATGAGCCAAGTGGCATACAAAAGGTCACATTTCTAAAAACCATCTGGATAGACATAACAGGCACATTTTTAGAAAAGCTAATACCCTTAATACCAGCAAGGCGCTTAATAACATCCTCATGGCAGGTGAGGCGGTTATAGGTTAACTGATCCGCGTCCAGAACTACAAGTGATGTCCGAACAGTCACAGGTATATTTCTCTCTGCCCGTAATGAACGGAGACCACTTATGAGATCAATCAGCCATTTAACATCAGCAGAAGCTACTTCATCACAAAAATATAAATCAGGCCATGCTGTTACTGCAAGCATCGACGGACGGCTAGTCGCTTTTTCTGCGGTGCACATCCAGAGTTCTTCTGTCACAAATGGCATAAATGGATGCAAAAGCTTATAGATTGTATCCAAACACCAAGCGATACATCCTTGTATCTCTCTCAATATATATTGATCTTGACTTTGGAAGATTGGCTTAACTAGTTCAATATACCAGTCACAAAAAGAGTCCCACACAAAACAATAAAGAGCTTCAGCAGCCTCGTTTAAACGACAGACAGAGATATTTTTTGTAACATCTTCAGTAACGCGAG
The DNA here is from genome assembly GCA_003331005.1 of Candidatus Tokpelaia sp. JSC085. Lineage (GTDB taxonomy): Bacteria > Pseudomonadota > Alphaproteobacteria > Rhizobiales > Rhizobiaceae > JSC188. The sequence continues at coordinate 694,633 of QENC01000001.1, read as the reverse complement.
TCAGTTCTGTCAAAATCCAGCGATTCACTGCTAGTCTTGTTTTTTCTGGAATAAAATCAGGATCATGAAACATACCATTCATTGCACCAAAACGGGTCGCATTCCACAATTTCGTACTAAAATTACGATACCCAGCGATCCTCCCTGGATCAAGTTTGATATCGCGCCCTTGTGCAGCCATAATAGCAAGCGTGAAACGGAGCGCATCAGCACCGTATTTGTCAATCAATTCCAGTGGATTAATGATATTTCCTTTGGATTTAGACATTTTTGTACCGTATTTGTCACACACCAATGCATGTATGTAAACGGCACGGAACGGCACCTGTCCCATGCAATAAAGACCCATCATCATCATTCTGGCAACCCAGAAGAAAATAAGATCGTAACCGGTAACAAGAATAGTTGTAGGATAATATATAGCCAGATCAGCTGTTTTTTCAGGCCACCCTAGCGCTGCAAATGGCCAGAGTGCAGAAGAAAACCATGTATCAAGAACATCTTTATCGCGGACAAGCCTGACCTCCCCACCGTAATAGATTGTGGCTTCAGTTATTGCTTCTTTTTCAGTCTTTTTCACAAAAACTGTTCCATCTGGACCATACCAGGCTGGTATCTGATGTCCCCACCATAATTGACGGGAAATGCACCACGGTTTGATATTTTCCATCCAGTTTAAATAGGTCTTTTCCCAGGCATGTGGCATAATAGCTGTGTATCCGTCATGTACAGCAGCAATAGCTTTCTTTGCCAACTCAGAAACATTCATGTACCATTGGTCTGTCAACAGAGGTTCTATAGGAATACCACTTCGATCCCCATGTGGCACCATGCAAATATGCTCTTTAATATCATGAAGATAAGCACCTTCATCCATCATTTCAATAATCTTCCCGCGAGCAGAAAATCGATCTAGTCCATCTAAGCAAGCGATCAGTGCATCAAGCATTGAATTTTTTTCAAGTCCTTTTAAAAAGCTAACATTACCTTGAAGTACAACAGCAGCTTTCTGATTCAAAATACTAATCATGCGCAAATCGTGACGATGCCCAATTTCAAAATCGTGAAAATCATGCGCTGGAGTAATCTTAACAGCACCACTGCCCGTTTGCGGATCAGCATAATCATCAGCAATAATAGGGATCCTTCGACCAACAAGCGGTAAAATAACTTTCTTGCCGATCAAGCGTTGGTAACGTTCATCATGAGGATTGACAGCAACCGCCGTATCACCCAGCATTGTTTCAGGTCGTGTTGTTGCAACAACGATAAAGGTTGAAGGATCAACCGGATCAAAGAGAACCTCTTCAAGAGGATATCGAAAGTACCAAAGACTGCATTGCATCTCCTTTTGCTCAATCTCAAGATCTGAAATTGCTGTCAGAAGTCCTGGGTCCCAATTGACTAACCGCTTGTCTTTATAAATAAGATTTTTTTCATATAATGTAATGAAAACCTCTAGAACCGCTTTTGAAAAGCCTTCATCCATTGTAAACCGTGCACGGGACCAGTCACATGAAACACCTAGCCGCTTTAATTGATTAGCGATCAGACCGCCAGACTCATGACGCCATTGCCAAACACGTTCAATAAATTTCCCTCGACCCATCTCTTGACGGGTTGTCTCTTTGCGTTCAGCGAGCTGTCGCTCAACTACCATTTGAGTCGCGATACCAGCATGGTCCATACCCGGCTGCCATAGCACATTTTTTCCGCGCATGCGCTCAAATCGTATGAGAATATCCTGAATTGTATTATTCAAGGCATGCCCCATATGTAATGAGCCGGTTACATTTGGTGGTGGAATCACAATGGAAAAAACATCCGATCCAGGGTTTGCACCTGCACCAGCACGAAAAACACCTTCTTTCTCCCAAGCTTTGGCAATGCGTCGCTCAGTCTCCTGTGAATTATACGTTTTGTTGAGCATTTCTATTACACCACACCAAGGCTATGATCCTCAGGAATATAGGCCAACCTGCACTTTTTTTTATACAAAGAAAAAAGCCACAACCTAACGGCATTTACCGTGCTCCAAATATTTATAATCAATCGGAAGAACTTTCTTCACCTCTCTTCCCCACACCTCAGAAGATCTCAAAAATATTATCGCAGCTGCTCGGATTAATTAACGCCGTAGAGCTTCTATAAAGCGATGAACTTCTTCGCGTAATATCTTTTCAAACAACTGTCGGAAATGCTCATCAAGCCATTGCGAAATATAAGAACGTAACAGAATCTCAGCCGAACGCTCGACATCATTGTGAATACCCTTCTCATCTCCCCCTTGCCCTGCATCTGAAGGACGCCCCGGATGCTGTGGCTGTCCTCTAGGATCTGAAGGACGCCCCGGATGCTGTGGCTGTCCTCTAGGATCTGAAGGACGCCCCGGATGCTGTGGCTGTCCTCTAGGATCTGAAGGACGCCCCGGATGCTGTGGCTGTCCTCTAGGAGGAGAAACGCCAGGGCCATCATACTTTCCTTCCCTTGACGCCATATGCTGTGTCTGATGGGCCCCTGTTTGGGCATTAGAGAGAGCTGATGCTTTACGCAGACCTATGCGTTCCGCAAGAGCATTCATTGCATCCTGGACAGGGGGAACACCACTATTCCCGGATACAACACGTGTAGCCTGTTTTATTTCAGATGAACCCACATCACTCTCTGCCTGATGGTGATGCGCATATATATCATCTTTTTCCCCTCCATCATGGACTCTACTTTCTTCTCTCGAGGGAGGCAAATGAGTATTTTCCTCAATGATCTCTCGAATAGATGTCAGAAGTTCATCCATGCCAGGTTCCTGCATTGTATCTGAACTCTGCGCCATCGAATTACCCCACATTAACTAAGTTGTGTATAATACTGCCTACCATAATAAATATACAATAGCATATCATTAATACAATATATTCTAATCTAATATCAGTAATACAATATATTCTAATCTAATATCAGTAATTTTCACCTCATTTCCAGCAACAGATTAAGACAGTTCTTCAATGACAAACAAGTTACTACTTACATCTATATGCTAGACACATGAATGAACATCAATCTACTAAAACGGTCTTATAATTCTTATCAAGCTAAGATTCAACAGGTCGTACCCCAAGATTCGATGCAGTCAACCTACCAAGTGCAAGCTTGACAGCATAGCCAGCAATGACAGCATCACGTTCAGCTAAAACCAGATTAATGTGCGAGTCATTCATGATTGCACGTGAATTAAAAACATCAAGGACTGTTGCTTGTCCAATTCTGTTTTCCTGGATACGCCCCTCAAGTGCAATTTTGCTGGCACGGACACTATCCCGATAAGCAAAAACGGCAGATTGTGCCCCCTTCAGTTGCGACCATGCTGAAACAAGCTGCTCGCGTACTTGTTCACGAATTGAAACTTCCTGAATTTGCGCCTGCAAAAGTTTTTCCTTTGATTGCCGTACCTGAGCAGATAATGCCCCCCCTTGATAAATTGGAATACTAAACCGGATCCCAATTGAATGATCACTAAAACCTATACCAGAGTATACTTTATCATAAGAAGTACTGGCAATCAAATCAAGCTGTGGCAAAAGTGCACCTTCCTTGATCTTCACCGCATAAGAAGCAACAGAAACAACATATTTTGCAGATCTAATTGCCGGATGTTCTGAGTAAGCAATACGAAATCCATCTTCCATGTTGCCTGGGAGATTTTTTGAGTCAGGCGGCAACTCAAGCGGACCAGCATTATCACCAATGATGCGGCGATATACCGCCTCCTGTAATTTCACATCAGCAGATGCTTGATGCAACAGAGAAAGAGCTTGCGAGCGCTGTGCTTCGGATTGCGCAAGATCCGTTTGCGTACCTTCTCCAGCTGTAACCCGGGCTATGCTGGCTTGAACTTGTCTTTTAAGAGCAGAAAGATTTTCCTTCCGGTAAACTTCGATTCTTCGTGCAGCATACACATTGGCATATGCCTGCACAGCCTGTAAAAGCAGATTTTGCTCACTATTACGCAAAAATTCACGTTGTGCCCGTGCTTGTACTTCTGCTGAAGCTACAGAATTTCTTGTCATAAACCCATCAAAAATTTTCTGATCCAACTGAATCCCGATAGACCCGACAGTATTGTCGGGTGTTCCCGAATGATGACCACGGAGAGAACTACCAAAAGCATTGACTGAAGGACGATAACCTGCTTTGGCAATCATAACACTTTCATCATAGATTCGAACAGTCGCACGATCAGAATTCAACGCACTGTTACTTCTGTAAGCCTTACTCAAAGCCCCAATCAATGTCTCTGCTGAGATCGAGTTACAGATTGTAAAAATCATCCAAGACACAAAGAATATTATTAACAGTACTTTTTTCATATAATCTTTTATCCCACTAAAAAATAGTATATAGTACAAATAATGAATAATCTTAAACTATCTGAAGCGAGAGATATGCATGCCTGATAAAACTTATTTTTATAAGTTCTGCTTTTGTTCATTCCAGTCTAATTAAAGTACTAATTAATGGGGGTGGAGGCATTATATAATAATAATAAATATAGCTAAAAAATAAATTTGGCTTTTTCAAGAAAGCAAGGCAAAGGCTTAACTGCTAGATTAAAACTGCTGCAGATGGAGATAACATTGTTTTTCTGAACATAAAGACGAGCAGTGCCTGCATTACCATGCCCCTCAACAACAACAAGCCTGCTACCCTCACGCATCTGTCTAAAAAGAACTGGAGGAATGAAATCTACCGCTCCCTCGATCAATATAACATCATAAGGTGCCTGTATAGCATACCCCATCGTCAATGGACCTGTAATGACAGTTACATTATCATAACAATTTTTAGTTAGAGCTTCTGCGGCTAACTGAGTCAAGGTTGAATCCTTTTCAAGGGCAACAACAGATTTGGCAAGCAGTGAAAGAACAGCAGCACAATATCCCATGTTCGCCCCAATGTCCAAAACTGAATCAGTCTTGACGACATCGGCAAGTTGCACAAGTCGGGCAAGACGCGCCGGCGCCATAATATAACGGGAAAAACCTGTGTTTTCTCTACTTGGAACAATGATGCTTTCATCAATATAGGCAAGATTTTTTATATCTTGTGGAACGAATTCTTCTCGGGGAACATGCATGAATGCAGAAAGAACAGAAAACTGGACAATACCAACTGTTCGGATCTGATTATTGACCATCCTTTGGCGTAACTCTGAAAAATCAACACCCATTCTAGTTGTTCCCCTTGCGAACAGGGAGGACCCCTGCCGCTTACAAAAGATGTCTCCCTAGCCATGTCAAGACTCTAATTATACACCGATTTATTATACTATACACTGTAATATGACCAAAAATGCAAGTGTGAATCACAACATTCCCAGTAGGCTTAAAAAACTGCTCCTAAATAACTGGCAGGATTCAGACCTCGTCAAATATCTTACTGCTTCTTGTCACATGAACGTCATTTCATGACTTAAAATAAAAATAATTCACGTTTAGAATCAGACAAACACCTATTATCAATAGCATTCAACCTGTCTTAGGAAGGAGATATATGTTACATCTCATATAATGAATGCCCTTTGTTAGGTTCGTTCTTCTAACCTTCTGTGTTATGTACATCATATTATTTTATTCTAATTCATAGAATATTGAAGAAAATGTTAACAACATTAAAAGTACAATAAAAAAATAGACTCACAACCTTTTAATTCTGAACAAACAGTTTCTGTTGTAACGAGATATGCTATAGTTCCACTGAGTTTGTGCCTGGGATTGTGGTGCAATCTGAAAAAATATCAAATTCCTAATGGAATCGCTAAAGAATAGTTTTTTTGTGGAGTCTTTGCCAGATTATGTCATATAATACGTTTGGACGTATGTTTCGTGTTACTACGTGGGGTGAGAGCCATGGGATTGCCCTTGGGTGTGTGGTAGATGGTTGTCCACCCGGAATCGAATTTACAGAGAAAGATATCCAATTTTACCTTGATAAACGCAAACCCGGACAGTCACGATATACAACCCAGCGACGTGAACTGGATCAAGTCCGTATCCTTTCTGGTGTGGTCCCTGATGGTGATGAAGGAGGCTTCATTACTACAGGCGCACCAGTGTCTATGCTAATTGAAAATACAGATCAACGCTCAAAAGACTATCATAATATCGCACAACAATACCGGCCAGGCCATGCGGATTATGTGTATGACATTAAGTATGGCATACGTGATCATCGTGGTGGTGGACGATCATCAGCACGGGAAACAGCAGCGCGCGTTGCGGCAGGGGCTTTGGCACGAAAGATTGTACCAAGCATTGTAATCCGTGGTGCCATAACAGCAATTGGTCCATATGAGATAAAGCGTTGCCGATGGGATTGGGATGAAGTTAACCGTAATCCATTTTTTTCTCCGGATACTGAAGCAGTACAGGTTTTTGCTAATTATTTAGATAATATCCGCAAAGCCGGCTCTTCAACCGGTGCTGTGGTGGAGATTGTAGCAGATAATGTACCAAGCGGTCTTGGTGCCCCTGTTTATGGTAAACTTGACCAGGACATTGCCTCTTATTTAATGTCAATTAACGCGGTAAAAGGTGTTGAGATTGGTGAAGGCTTTACTGCTGCCCGGCTACGCGGTGAAGAAAATGTTGATGAGATGTGTCTTGACCGCGATCAAAATCCTAATTTTTGTTCCAATCATGCAGGCGGTATTCTTGGAGGTATCTCCACAGGACAACCAATTGTAGCACGTTTTGCAGTGAAGCCGACATCTTCGATTCTTATTCCACGCTGTTCAATTGACACTGAGCACCGTGAAGTTGATGTTGTTACCTATGGACGCCATGACCCATGCGTAGGCATCCGCGCTGTACCAGTCGGTGAAGCAATGCTAGCCTGTGCAATCGCTGACCATTTTTTGTATCATCGTGGACAGACAGGCCGTATTTAAGAGAAAACCTTGATGGGTAATAACACGGTTGAAGCAATACGCGCTTTTGAAAGGGGTGAAATTATCGTTGTCATGGACGATAATGGTCGCGAAAATGAGGGAGACTTGATCATCGCAGCAGTGCACTGCACATCTGTAAAAATGGCATTTATTGTGCGATATACATCTGGTATTGTTTGTGCGGCAATACCGCATGAGGAAGCAAAACGTCTGCATTTAGCACCGATGGTTTCTGACAATGATTCGCTTCACTCCACCACCTTTACTGTTACAGTCGATTATCGGTATGGGACAACGACTGGCATTTCAGCAGATGACCGAACGTTAACAGTACGCAATTTAGCTAATCCGCATGCTGTTCCTACGGATTTTGTAAGGCCTGGGCATATTTTCCCCCTCATTGCCCGTGAGGGTGGTGTCTTAACTCGTTCAGGCCATACTGAAGCAGCTGTCGATCTTTGTCGGCTTGCCAAGCTACCACCGGTAGGAGTGCTGTGTGAGTTAATCAACGATGACGGGACAGTGATGCGTGGGTCACAAGTCAGCGCTTTCGCAAAGAGAAATAACTTACATCAAGTAACTGTTGCCAATCTGATCGCCTATCGGCAACACAAGGAGCAGCTCATTGAACATCTGGCAGAAATATCTGTGAAAACCATGATTGGGTTTGTTGTTGCCCACATTTACCAACTGCCATGGGAGTCAATACAGCATATTGCTCTTATTATAGGTGATATACATAGCGGAGAGAATATCCCGGTTCATCTATATTATGAGAATGTGTTCAATGATATTTTCTGGAAGGCACATCATCTTGATCAAATGCTAAAATGGATAAAAGAAGAGCATAAACGCGGTGTTCTTATCTATTTACGCGAGGGATCTATCTGTGTCACAAAAAAAGAAGGCAGCAAAAACACCTGTACACACAAGAACCAAGAAAATCATGCTGAAGCTGTTATCCGTGAACAGCAATGGCGTAAAATTGGTCTCGGAGCACAGATACTAAAGCATTTGGGGTTACATTCCATTGTACTCTTGGCTTCAAAAGAACGCTCTTATGTCGGGCTTGAGAGATTCGGCATCCGGATTGCCCGTACGGAAGTATGTCATTTCAGCAGAACGACTCCGACAAAATGATCTCCATTAAGGAGTCACAAGTGTAGTAATCAGAAGACGCTCAAAAACAGCGTGCTATCCACTCTTCTAATTGTCCATTCTTAAAACTTGAATAAAAGCGTCCTGTGGTATTGCGACTTTACCAAATTGCCGCATGCGTCTTTTCCCTGCCTTCTGTCTTTCCAAAAGTTTACGTTTACGGGTTACATCACCACCATAACATTTTGCTGTCACATCCTTGCGCAGTGCACTGATTGTTTCACGCGCGACAATCTTCCCCGCAGTTGCAGCCTGAATCGGAATCTGAAAAAGATGCTGCGGTATTAGTTCTTTCAGTTTCTCACATATAGCACGACCACGTTTTTCAGCAGTGAAACGATGCACTAAAATAGAAAGCGCATCGACCTGTTCTCTATTAATCAAAATAGACATTTTGACTAAATCACCCTTTCGGTAATCGAGAAACTGATAGTGAAAGGATGCATAACCGCTGGATAGAGATTGCAGTCTATCATAAAAATCAAAGACAACCTCATTCAGTGGCAGATCATAGGTTATCATTGCCCGTGGACCAATATAGGAAAGATCAACTTGTACGCCGCGCCTGTTCTGACAAAGATTCAAAATAGCCCCAAGATATTCACCCGGTGTTATAATCGTCGCTTGGACCCAAGGCTCTGCAATGGCCGCAATCTTAAAAACATCTGGTAAATCAGCAGGATTGTGTAGTTCTTTGATCGAGCCATCTGTCATATTTATGCGATAAATGACTGAAGGTGCTGTGGCAACAAGATTGAGATTGAACTCACGTTCCAACCGCTCTTGAATAATTTCCAGATGCAAAAGCCCCAGGAACCCACAACGGAACCCGAAACCAAGGGCTGTGGATACTTCTACTTCAAAAGATAAACTCGCATCATTGAGTCGCAATTTCCCTATAGCCATGCGCAGATCTTCAAAATCAGCGGCGTCCACAGGAAACAAGCCACAAAATACAACTGGTTGTGCAGGCTGAAATCCTGGCAGGATATCTGTACAGGGACATCGCTCTTCTGTAATTGTATCACCTACTCTTGTATCTGCTATCTCCTTGATAGAGGCCGTCATAAAACCAAGCTCACCTGGTCCTAAATCATCAACCTGTAGCATTTTTGGTGTAAAAACACCTACGCGCTCAACTAGGTATCTAGCACCTGTCCTCATCAAGCGGATCATCTGGCCTTTTTTGAGTATACCGTCGATAACGCGGATCAAAATAATCACGCCAAGGTAAACATCATACCGGCTATCGACCAACATAGCCTTGAGTGGTCTGTCCCTATTACCCTCCCTTGGAGGAGGTAATTTCCTGACAATCGCCTCAAGAACAGCCTTGATACCAAGGCCTGTTTTTGCCGAAATTTCAAGAGCTCCAGAGGCATCAATGCCTATCACTTCTTCAATCTGTTCTCTGACCCGATTCGGTTCAGCTGATGGCAGATCAATTTTATTGAGTACAACTACCAACTCGTGATTTTTATCAATCGCTTGGTATACGTTAGAAAGAGTCTGTGCCTCAACGCCTTGACTTGCATCAACAACAAGAAGCGAACCCTCACAGGCTGCAAGCGACCGGGAGACTTCATAGGAAAAATCAACATGGCCAGGTGTATCAATAAGGTTTAGTATGTAAGTTTCACCATCGTCAGCATTATAGTACAGCCGCACAGTTTGTGCCTTAATGGTAATACCGCGGTCTCGCTCTATATCCATAGAATCAAGTATCTGATTTCTCATCTCGCGCACCTCAAGTCCGCCAGTACAATGAATCAGACGGTCAGCAAGCGTTGACTTGCCATGATCGATGTGTGCCACAATGGAAAAATTACGTATATGATCGAGTCTTGCCATCATAATAGATGATTATGCAGTAAGATAAAATAAACGCCAATACCTGTTTTACAAAATTCTGAACATTCAGATGAAAAATGATATAAGAGAGAGGGAATCAGGAAGCTCCATAATAGTATGTATAATACATGTCAATATCCACATTCTCCTCTTCAATTCAATCGATACTGCCGGAATCTTCTTCACAACGCCCAATATGGACTCCATGTAACGATTGGCATATGATTTTAAAAGTCCGGAAATGTAAGCTTTTCATCAGGCACAAAATATAAATATAAGGATCCGTTAATCTAGCCGATGGCATGTTGTCTTATGTGATTCCAGAATGCATTGCTAACCTGGTCAAGGATTCTCACTGATGAAATAACAACGAGAAGGTAACCGTGTGAAATAATGTTTTGGAAGATTTTTGTTACAACACTGATATTAATAGTTAACATGAATAGGACCGTGTTCGCCCAGACACCTACAAGACTTAATCAGTTTGATTATTGGGGTGCTTATTCCTACAACGCCAATAAAAACACTGTCTGCTACATCCTCTCTATACCGACAGACCAAGCGCCCTCAACTGTTAAGCATGGAGACAATTTTTTCCTTATCACTAAACGTTTGGGGCCTGGAAAAACTGTAACGTTTGAACCACAGTTTATGGCAGGGTATAATCTGCGTGAACATTCATATGTTAATGTTAAAATAGGGGCTCAGAATTTCAGCTTATTCACTAAAGGTGCATCTGCATGGATGGATATGACAGAGGGCGAGGCAAATTTAGTTGCTGCTATGAAGGCAGGCGTATCAATGACTGTCAAAGCAATCTCACAGCGTGGGACGAATACAACATATACCTTTTTATTGAAGGGGGTCACTGCAGCTGTGAATGCTATTCAAAAATGTCAATAGCATGATTCTATAAGATTCGCTTTTCCGGGTACGATAGGTGAATTTGTTATCATTTTCAATGATACATTTGCATCATAATCTTGTATAAAGTTTTTTCCTGGAGCCTATTGCTACCCGTAAAGTTTTTCCAAAAATTGTAAATCATATCTTATAAAGATGTCCTTTGAAAAATTACCCCTGGTTGGGCTGAACCGTGATGAGATAGCTGAAACCCTGCAACTAGTTGGTATACCCATCCGTCATATACAGATGCGCGTCCGCCAGCTTTGGCATTGGCTGTATGTACGTGGTGCTTCATCCTTTGATGATATGTTCAATCTTTCCAAAGAGTTGAGAGAAAAATTTTCAGAAGATTTCTCCATTACTCGTCCTAAAATTATGACAGATCGGATCTCAAAAGACGGCACACGCAAATGGCTCCTGCGTTTTTCAACGCGAGGGAACGCTTTTCCTGTTGAAATTGAAACTGTTTATATCCCTGAAAAGGAACGGGGAACCCTGTGTATTTCAAGTCAGGTTGGCTGTTCACTGACTTGCTCATTTTGCCACACGGGCACTCAGCGTCTTGTAAGAAATTTAACAGCAGAGGAAATTTTGCTTCAACTTCTTGTTGCCCGTGAATGTCTGGGAGACTTTCCTGGCAGGAACATACCTGATAATGCCATCGTTCCCGTAAAAGGTCGAAAAATTACCAATGTTGTTGTGATGGGTATGGGAGAACCCTTATACAACTTTGAGGCCATCAAGAAGGCATTACTTATTATAAGCGACGGAGAAGGATTATCTCTCTCCAAGAGACGGATTACATTATCCACATCAGGAGTTGTGCCAGGAATGTACCGTACCGGGAAGGAAATTGGTGTGATGCTAGCGATTTCTCTGCATGCAACTGATGATGCTTTGCGCAACAGATTAGTGCCAATCAACAAAAAATATCCACTAGCTGAACTGATGGATGCTTGCCGTAATTATCCTGTATTGAGACACCGTATCACATTTGAATATGTGATGCTGAAAGATATTAATGATAGTGCTGATCATGCCAGAAAACTCGTTGACCTTTTAAAAGGGATTCCTGCAAAAATTAATCTGATCCCATTTAATCCCTGGCCTGGCACAAACTATCAATGTTCAGACCGGCAAAGGATAGAGCAGTTTGCCGCTATTGTCAACACAGCAGGATATGCGTCACCAATCCGGACAACGCGCGGCAATGATATTTTGGCGGCCTGTGGTCAACTCAAATCCTTGTCCAGATCAGCCTCTAAAAAAATGAGTGATTAGATACTGTTAGATACTGACTGCTACAGCATATTTTGCTCTCTACGACAGAGATGAACTGTATATCCACTCTTGCATAGATCAAAACTCCTGTTTAAACAATTCAGAAAGATAACTCAATAGACTGGGTTTTTGAACCATGCATAAACAGAATAACATAAAAAAAGTTGTACTTGCCTATTCGGGGGGACTCGATACTTCTATTATTCTCAAATGGCTACAAACAGAATTTAATGCTGAGGTTGTAACCTTTACTGCTGATCTTGGTCAAGGTCAAGAACTGGAATCTGCGCGCAAGAAGGCTGAAATGCTTGGTATAGAGGAAATTTATATTGAAGATCTACGTGAAGAGTTTGTGCAGGATTTTGTTTTCCCCATGTTCCGTGCGAATGCCGTTTATGAAGGCACTTATCTTTTGGGAACATCGGTTGCCCGGCCATTGATATCCAAACGTCTGATTGAGATTGCAAAAGAAACAGAGGCGGATGCTATAGCCCATGGGGCAACTGGTAAAGGAAACGATCAGGTGCGCTTTGAGCTTGCAGCCTATGCATTGAATCCTGAGATCAGAATTATTGCGCCTTGGCGGGACTGGGAATTGAAAAGCCGGTCAGATCTGATTGCATTCGCGCAAGCACATCAAATTCCCGTTTCCAAAGATAAACATGGAGAATCCCCATTTTCTGTTGATGCTAATTTGCTGCATTCATCTTCAGAAGGTAAGGCATTAGAAGATCCATCAAAACCGGCACCTGAAAATGTATACATGCGTACTATTTCCCCCGAATCTGCCCCCAATAAACCAACAATTATTACTATTGGATTCAGAAGAGGAGATCCTGTTTCGATTAATGGCGACCAACTTTCACCGGCTACCTTGCTTGCAAAACTCAATGATTACGGCTGTGATAATGGCATTGGCCGTCTTGACCTTGTTGAAAACCGTTTTGTTGGCATGAAATCACGTGGTATTTATGAAACCCCAGGGGGTAGTATTTTACTCCATGCGCATCGCGCGATCGAATCCATAACGTTAGATCGTGGAGCTGCTCATCTGAAGGATGAACTGATGCCGCGTTATGCAGAACTAATCTATTATGGTTTCTGGTTCTCTCCTGAACGCAAGATGTTGCAAGCAGCTATAGACCTATCACAACAGCATATTGAGGGAGAAGTAACACTAAAATTGTATAAAGGGAATGTTATTATTATGGGAAGGAAGAGCGATAAATCCCTATATTCGGAAAGGTTAGTAACGTTTGAAGATGATCAAGGGGCCTATAATCAGCAGGATGCCGCAGGCTTTATCAAACTCAATGCCTTGCGATTGCGCACCCTTGCTGCGCGTGATCGCAAATTAACCTGATGATTATGGCATAGCTAAAACGCCAGAACAGTCTCTTGAACCTGAAAAGGTCAACCTACACATCAGCATCAATGCCAACGAATCAATTCACCCATGCATGATTGATATACGGAGGGGGCCTAGATTAATAGAGCGTTCTCTACAGCGTGGATGGCATGTGACAGTCCAGTTTACAACAGAAAAGCGTCGAGATGCTGTTAAAATAGTAAGATCCACAAAATCAGGCACGCTGGCATCACCATCACCATGGCAAAAAACGGAAAGCGAAGAGATACAATCATATGCCACAGAAAAAGGGTATAAATAACTGTCAAAAAAAGAAATATTATATCTGCTGAAAAACTCATGTAATCAGCGCCAAAAAAGAATGAAAACAGAGAGGTGAAACCCAGTGTAAAGAGAGAAAGCAACGATAAAGCAACGGCCCAAAAAGAAATAAGAATATGCTTCCATATAGCTTTTCTCATCATGGATGGTCGCAAAGAAATACAAAATGAGACAACAAGAGTTGTGATAATTCAGGGACAATAACCGTTTTCATGTTCATATGTGTGAGATATTTTCTTTTGTTTCCATTTCCTATTCAGCGTCTTCTGCCAATAAGTCAGGTTATATCCTCTGCCTTTCAGGCTTTTCCACTCCTGTCGTGCCCGAGCAAGTTGATCAACTTCCTGTTCGTCAAACATAATAACAACGCGTTCATAGCTATCTGGTTCTGCACACCGTGCACCCTCTACACAGAAACGCACCTGTGAAGCGTTAGGGTTAGCATCGCCTGTTGTTAGGAATACAGGCTGTTCCTCTGGCCATTTATTCTGCTCGGTGCCATGACCAATGAAAGAGGAACTTTTCCAGATCCACAACAAGGAGTCAACAGCATCTCGACGCTTTTCTGTTGTAAACTGGACTGTCACATGCCATCCACGCTGTAGAGAACGCTCTATTAATCTAGGCAGTATATCCTCTAACCGGAGTAGGGTGAGATGATAAAAAAAAGCATCTCTCATATCCTAATCCCTATTTTCGTGGTAATCAGAAATCAGGCGATTAAGAAGACGCACCCCGAAACCTGAGGCCCAGGATTCATTATACTCGTTTTCAGGCACTCCCATAGCTGTGCCAGCAATGTCTAAATGCGCCCATGGTGTATCACTGACAAAACGTTGCAAAAACTGTGCAGCCGTGACAGATCCGGCAAGACGTCCACTACTATTGCGCATATCAGCAACTTTTGAGTCAATCATGGTGTCATAGTCTTCACTAAGTGGCATGCGCCACAAACGTTCTCCAGTCAGATTTCCTACTGTGTAGAGCTTTTCTGCAAGTGCATCATTATTTGAGAAAAGGCCTGCGTATTGCTGGCCTAACGCAACTGTGATTGCCCCGGTCAGAGTAGCAAGATCAACCATCAACACGGGATTAAAACGTTCTCTAGTAAAACAAAGAGCATCAGCTAATACAAGCCTCCCTTCTGCATCCGTATTGGTAATTTCAATGGTCTGACCAGAAAGGGAGGTAATAATATCGCCAGGACGCATGGCATTGCCACCTGGCATATTCTCAACAATGCCAACCACACCAACAACATTTGCTCTGGCTTTACGAGTTGCTAGAAGATGTATGGCGCCGGCAACAGCAGCAGCACCACCCATATCGCCTTTCATATCTCCCATATTCTCTGCAGGTTTGAGTGAAATCCCACCCGTATCGAACACAACCCCCTTTCCTACAAAAGCAACTGGTCTATCCTGTTTTTTGCTGCCAGCCCAATGCATCACAGCGATCCGTGCAGGACGTTTTGACCCTCGTGCAACACTTAGTAATGCACTAAACCCGTATTTTTCTAATTCCTTTTCATTAAAAAGATCAACCTGTACACCAATGTCTGCCAATTCCTGAATGTGGGTTACAAATTCCTCTGTTCCTAAAATATTCGCTGGTTCATTAACAAGATCACGTGTCCATATTACAGAATCTGCTAATTTCTGTGCGCACTCAAAAGCTCTTTCTGCTTTATATATATTCCCTGTCTGTAATATGACTTTCAGATTATTTTTTTTCTCACGCTTTTTATTCTTATATTTGTCAAACTTATAGTTGCGTAACCTAAATCCACAGATAAAATCGCTTATCTCATCTTCGGAAAGCATGTGTCCTTCCAATTCTAGAATGATTGTCGCACAGGCAGCATCGTCAATAACACTACAGCAGACACCACCAAGTTTTAGCCAATCATCAGAGTGAAATTTTTTATGATTTCCTATGCCAAGTAAAATAAGGCGCTCAAAATTTTCCTTACCGCTCACATAGTTTGCAACATATTTGAAACGTTCGCCCTTGAATCCACCAGCCTTTATCAAGTGTTTAATAAGAGATTCCCCAGCAATTTCTATGGCAGATTTCGCAATCTGCCCTGAAGAATCCATAAAAACGACAAGCGTTCCTTCTGCAGGCTGGGAAACAGAAGCAATTTCAGTGATAAGAGTTACAGACATTTCTATTTCCTTAACGTCATCGTAAGCTGTTTCCCAGCTGACGATCCCTTCCTGACGGGGTTTTAAAAGTGAATAATCTTACATAAAGACTCGTATTATAACAAGTTTTTTTATGATATCCTGTCATCATCATGCCTAATAGCCTGATGCCTGAATCAGCATCATTGTCTGGAAGCACATGTAATAGGCCCTTCTATGCTTTTGATCGAGAGATATATTTCGAGGCGCATTTCAGCGTTGTTTTTTACTATTTTTATGGCCGCTACAGGCCTGATCTGGACAGTGCAGGTGGTAAAACATATCAGTTTTCTGACAACAAGTCGGCAAACATTTCTAACCACTTTGAAATTTTCTGCCCTTTTTATTCCTTCTGCCACACAGTTGGTAATGCCTTTTGCCTTTGTGATTGCAATCGCCCAAACCTTTTCAACGATGAATCAGGATTCAGAACTCGTCATTGTCAATGCCATAGATAGCCCATGTCGGGCAATCTGGCGGCCCGTTCTCCTCCTTGGTATCATGCTCTCCATACTCTCCTTCATTACTGCAAATTTTATCACGCCCCATGCCCGCCTGCATATGCGGAAAATGATAGCCGCCGCGAATAGCACTCTGATTAACATGCTCATACAAGAAGGCAGTTTTCATGAAGTCAGTAAAAATATTTATCTGGAAATTGGAGAGAGAAGACCAAACAGTAGCATTGGCCGTCTTGTTCTCATTGATCAAAGTCATCCTGATTTTGATCTCTTTTACTGTGCGGTGAGTGGTATGCTTACGAGTAATAAGAACGGGCATGTACTAGTTATGAACAATGGGGAAGTTCAGAGACGTGACAACAAAAATGGACGTGTGTCTATCATCAAATTCGATTCCTATACATTTGATTTGAGTGAATTTACACCTGCAAATCAAATGGTTATCATTTATCCGAAAGATCGGTTTTTGACCTATCTTTTCAAGCCTGATTTAGATGACCCCTATTATCAGCAGCATCCTATGCGATATACCACCGAATTACATAGGCGATTGACTGAATGGTTTTATCCACTCGTCTTTTCTCTTGTTGCCTTAGTAGCTTCTAGTAATGCCCACCCCTATAGAGAAAGGCGTATTTCTGTGCTCGTTTCAGCAATTTTATTATCATTGTTTATCTACTGGCTTGGCTATTTTTTCGCAGAGCGCGCAGTGAATAATCTTGCTTATCTTCCATGTCTCTATCTCATCCCTTTTGGGATATCAGCATTGCTGATCTATATGCTTTTTACAAACAGGCACGTGGGATTTCCTGTGCGTTGCCTTAATGCTGTCTTTAAAATAACTGCTGGTATCCTCTCATATAGAGGTCATATAGAGAATACACAATGATTTCCTGGACTCTCAGTCGTTATTTTTTCATACACTATGTAAAAATAACCTTGTTTGTTCTTGGTGGTGTATTCTTTCTGTCGCTTCTAATGGATTTTACAGAAAATATTGGGCGTTTAGCTCATCTTCCCGGATATACGCCTCTCGGTGTGTTAGCTGTATCAATGCTGCGTATCCCCTTCATCATGCAAAGACTTTGTCCTTTTGTTGCTTTGTTTTCTGCAATGACAGCGTTCATGACACTGAATCGTCGTCTTGAACTTGTTATTACCCGTTCGATTGGAATTTCAGCATGGCAATTTTTGTTGCCAGCATGTTTTGGTGCCTTTTTGTTTGGCCTCGGAGCTATCTTGATCGTAAATCCATTGGCAGCATGGGGAACAGCGCAATCAAAGAATATTCTTGCAAACTGGCGCGGCAGTAGCAGCCTGATTCTAGAAAGAGGAAACCGGATCCCCTGGTTGACTCAACAGACTGATGAAGGGATAACAACGATTGGAGCAAAAATGGTTATTAATGGCGGACGCACGCTGGTTTCTGCGATTTTCATCCGTTTTAATGATGATCAGACTATTCAAGAGTGGCTAAACGCTGGAATTGCGACACTAAAGAATGGCTACTGGCAACTTTCTAACGTGACACGATATAAATTAGGATCTCACCCTGAAAATTTTGATGAAATAAGAATATCTACAGAGATCAGACCTGAATTCGTTGAAGAACGTTTGGCTGATCCGTCGACGATTCCTTTTTATGAGTTGCCACTGAAGATTAAGATAGCCAAATCATTTGGTTATCCAGCTCGCACGTTTGACATGCATTTGCAATCAATTATTGCACTTCCAGCGCTGTTCGTTGCCATGACATTGATTGCATCAACAGTCTCATTAAAATTTACAAGACTTGGCCAATCAGGTGTAATGATTCTGGGTGGAATCTTGGCAGGGTTTCTTGTTTATGTTATAATAGCCTTAGTACGAGCATTTGGCGATGCTGGCTATGTGTCACCAATAGCAGCAGCATGGATTCCGGTATTAATTCCAATCTTTCTGGGCATTTCCTTTTTGCTTCACAAGGAGGATGGCTAGTGGAATGCAAATATAGCTTTTACACTGTCATATCCGAGGTTCTCGCCTACAGCGTGCTTGTCATTGTCTGCATCCTTATTTTTTCTGTACTCGTCGTTCACGCCCGGGAAACTTCTGGATTAATGACAGGCTATAATAATGTTTCTATGGACAATTCACACATGTTTCTTTCAGCAGATGAACTGGTTTTTGACAGCAAAACTGGGATTATAACTGCCCGGGGACAGGTACAGATTGAAGATGGAGGCAATAAGATTGTTGCTCGCCATGTCACGTATAATAAAATAACTCATCGATTCACTGCTGACGGCAATGTCGAAATCGTTGATATCAACGGTATCAAAGTCTATGCAGACAAGATAGATCTTACAGATGATCTTGGGGAAGGTTTTATAAATAGCTTACGCGTTGAAACAAGAGATCATATCCGTTTTACAGCTGAAAGTGCTGAGCGTAGCCGTGGATGGATGACTGTTTTTAACAATGGTATTTACACAACTTGCCAATCTTGCGATTACAAACGAGGAAAACCTGTTATATGGCAAATAAAAGCTAAGAGAATAATCTGGCACAAACCCACTGAAACCATACGTTTTGAAAACAGCTGGTTTGAAATGTTTGGCCAACCTATTGCTTGGCTTCCGATCTTTGAGATAAAAGATCCAAAACTGAAGAGGAAAAGCGGCATTCTAGTCCCTCGACTAGAGCATACAACCGGACTTGGAGTCAATCTGACAAACTCTTACTTTTGGAATATTGCTCCCAATTATGATCTCACGTTATCTGTGACTGAATATCTTAAACGGGGTATGTTAATTCAAGAGATATGGCGACATCATCTTGAGAGTGGGTTCTATAATTTGCGGTTTGCTCATATCTACGATCATGATTCCAAGGATTCCCCCCTGGGCCTGGATACGCGAAACAAGAAAAACCGTTATATGGTCGGGACACAAGGCAAGTTTGTTATCAATACACACTGGATTTACGGTTGGGAGATTATGGCACAGTCAGACCAAAATTTCAGCCGGACCTACAACCTCGATGGTTATAGTAATGATGTACACCGTTCACAAGTGTATCTAACTGGTCTTGCAGATCGCAATTACTTTGGTGTAAAATTTTATCATTTTACGCTTCAGGAAAATACTTTGCAACAAGATGCAATTCTAAGACAAGACTCACGTCAACCTTGGGTATTGCCGCGTATTGATTATACATTTATCCCAGACGCAAGAGTGTTAGGTGGTGAATTGAAATTCACTGCAAATCTACAAACGATTTATCGCGAAAAAACGGATCGTTCTTCTGTTCACAAAGGAATCCCCCTTAACTATCTTACCGATATGACTATGACTGGAACCAGTGTCCGCTTCACTGTTGATCTTGAATGGAAACGAAGCCTTATTAGCAATTACGGTCTTGTTTTATCACCACTGTTCTCTCTACGAAGTGACGCCATTAGTATTCATCCGGATGAATCCTATCAGAAGATTGATATGCAGTCTGATGTTCTCCGAAGTATGGCGACTGCAGGCTTGGAAGTACGTTATCCGGTGTTGTTGTCTTATGATAAGATGACCCATATTGTTGAGCCAGTGGCCCAAATTTTGCTACGTAGTGACGAACGATACGCTGGTCAACTTGTTAATGAAGATGCTCAGAGCTTTGTTTTTGATGCAACGACGCTTTTCTCACGTGATAAATTTTCCGGGTATGATCGGATTGAGGGTGGTTCCCGTATCAATATTGGCATGCGCTATTCCGGTGATACGAAAAATGGCTGGTCAGTTTATAGTCTCCTTGGCCAATCTTATCATCTAGCAGGGAAAAATTCTTTTTCTTCTGATAAGATCATCGGGACTGACTCTGGTCTTGAAACAGCACGTTCCGATTATGTTACTATGCTTGGTATTGATGATAGCAACATGCTATCCATAGCGGCTCGTGGTCGTTTTGATGAAAAAAATATGTCAATCCGCCGTGGTGAAATTGAACTGCAAAAACAGTGGAAACCTTTAGCAGTGGGACTACAATATGCGTATATAGAGCGCCAACCTAGCTACGGTTATGCACAAAACAGACAGGAAATCAGTGCCCGTAGCAGTTATAAACTGGATGATAAATGGCAGATGAATGCAGATGCAATATATGATATTTTTTCGGAAACTTTAGTACAGACTGGTTCAGGTGTTTCCTATCAAGATGAGTGCTTTGGGCTGATATTCAATTATCAGAAAACCCGTAATCCAGGAGAACGTACTGTATCCCATAAGTGGAATATTTTCCTATCATTTAGGACACTTGGTGATTTTGGAAGCAAAACATCATTCTTACAATGAGATTCGTTTCATCTTTAGTCTATTTTGTTCTTATCTTTGTGTCAGAATCTCGAAAGTTTAGAAGATGAAAAAAATCAGGAGTTATCTTTTTACATGCCTGTTACTTTTACCCACATCCGTGGTAAGTATTATATCTAACTTGAATACAGCGCTTGCGCAGGCAGTAGTACAGGTTGCAGTGATTGTTAATGGCAATGCTATCACTAACTACGATATTAATCGACGAATGGCGTTTTTGCGTTTGCAAGGGCGTGATGATGGTCATCTGGACAAGCTTGCCCGTAAGGAACTTATTGAAGAAATGCTCCGCCGTATCGAATTAAATAGGCACAATATTACTGTGAATGATGCCATGGTTAACGGTGCTTTTTCTGAGTTTGCCGCACATAATCACATGACGGAGACACAATTAGCACAAATGCTTGATCAGGAAAGGGTGACACCGGAACACTTCAAATCCTACATTCGTGTCCAGATAGGTTGGGGTCATCTTGTTGGTTCGCGTTTTCGTGCAGAAGGCATAATTTCTGAAGAGGAAGCCGTTCAGCGTATGCTACAAAATGGTGGGCTTAAACCCGCAGTCAATGAGTATCGTATGCAACAAATCATTTTTGTGATACCTCTGAAACATCGCTCATCTCTCCTTGATAAGCGTCGGCATGAGGCCAATTCTTTTCGCAGAAAGATACGCGGTTGTGAGAGTCTACGCCAACAAGCAAAAGGCATGATTGATATGACAATTCGCGACTTGGGACGTATTCTAGAACCGCAAATTCCATCTGAGTGGGAAAAAAGCGTGTTGGCAACACCGGTTGGTCAAGCAACACCGATTCAGGAGACTACCCAAGGTGTAGAGTTTCTAATGATTTGTTCTATACGCAAGGTCTCAGATGATCGTGTTGCACAACTTATCTTTTCAATTGAGGATAATCGTTCTTCAAAAGTGCCAAAAGTTTCGGTAATTGAGGAAAAATATATGAAAGAATTGTATGCAAGAGCCCATATTCAAAACCTCTAGAAAATACAAAAACCATCTTTATTGCATAGGACCTCATCCATGATATGTATTAGGTCTGCAGAAGAGTTAGGGAGAACATCATATGCTTCCCCTGGTATTAAGTAGTGGAGACCCATCCGGTATCGGTCTGGAGATTATCTGCAAGGCATGGCAGAGGCGTGCATCGCATTGCTTGCCGCCTTTTTTCATTCTGGCAGATCCAGAAGTTGTACAGGCTCGTGCCGTTTCTTTAGGACTTGACGTGCCATTGCATAAGACGAATGAAAGTGATCTTGCAGCACACTTTGATAATGCTCTCCCGGTTTTGCCGTTGAACAGTCGGCAGAGCAATACACCTGGTTATCCCTTGACGACAAATGCAGCTGGAACAGTGGAAGCTATTGAAAGAGCAATTCATCTTGTTATAAATGGGTTAGCTGGTGCTATTGTCACTTGTCCAATTGCAAAAAAAAACCTTTATGAAGCAGGATTTCAATATCCTGGGCATACTGAATTTCTTGCCCATCTAGCACAAAAAATAACAGGCAAGAGAACAAAACCAGTGATGATGTTTGTCGGACCTGACCTCAAGACAGTACCGATTACTGTACATATAGCACTACGTCATGTACCCGAAGCACTTGATATCGGCTTTATTATTGAAGTAGCGCGGATTACAGTCAGCGATTTGCGTAAAAAATTCGGTATTGTCAAACCAAGGCTTTTCATTGCCGGACTCAATCCACATGCAGGAGAAGATGGAACTATGGGACAGGAAGAGAATGTCATTATACGTCCTGCTATTAATCTTCTGCGGAAGAAAGGTATTGATATACAAGGCCCTTTTCCTGCAGACACGCTTTTTCACATACGTGCCCGCAAAACATATGATGCGGTCTTATGCATGTACCATGATCAAGCACTGATTCCGATAAAAACGATCGGATTTGACAATACTGTCAATGTCACGCTCGGGTTGCCATTCATACGGACATCGCCCGCTCACGGCACTGCTTTTGACATAGCGCAAAAAGGCATTGCATCACCAAAAAGCCTGATTGCAGCTCTCCGTATGAGCATTGATCTTATGCAACGTATGAGGAATTTGAACTAATGGCAATTGACTGTATTCTTCCCTTGCGTTCTGTAATAAAGCCTTATAGAAGTATGGCGAAGAAATCACTTGGACAGCATTTTCTGTTTGACTTAAATCTAACAGCTAAAATTGCACGGCAAGCAGGCGAGCTTAAAGGTAAACAGATTCTCGAAGTTGGCCCAGGTCCGGGTGGATTGACATTGGCCTTGCTAGCATATGGAGCCTGTGTGACTGCTATTGAGCAGGATGAACGATGGCTCCCTCCATTGCAAGAAATGGCTACAGTCTACCCAGGAAGACTGCGCATTATTAGTGGTGATGCCCTCGCATTTAACTATGCAAAAATCTTTAACTCTGGTATAGAAAAGCCGAAAATTGTTGCTAACCTACCTTATAATATAGGAACAAAACTTTTCCTTAACTGGCTGTTGTGTTCGCCTTGGCCACCTTTTTATGAATCAATGACTCTCATGTTTCAAAGGGAAGTTGCTGAGCGAATCATCGCTAAGCCAGGAAGCCCCGCCTATGGAAGGCTTGGGGTACTCTCCGGCTGGCGTACAAGAGCACGCATTGTCTTCAATATACTACCTTGGGCTTTTATACCATCTCCAAAAGTGATATCGTCTGTTGTACACATCATGCCAAAAGCAAACCCGCTCACTTGCTCTGCTTATGCGCTTGAACAGCTTACACAAGCAGCCTTCGGTCAACGACGTAAAATGCTACGCCAAAGTTTGAAGAAACTGGGTGGTGAAACATTATTGGCAAAAGTTGGTATCAATGGTCAAAGACGTGCAGAAACACTAGACATTAGAGAGTTTACTGCCTTAGCAAACGTTCTTTGAGCAATCCTCTATGCTGTGAATCAATCTTCGTCTTTTTGTACAGATAAACTTACAGTTCTTCATTGATTAGCTTGTCAACCAATTTATTTAAGCCGAGCTGACGACAATATCTCAAGCGCTCAGCCATGATAATTGCCTTGACTGCAGCCAAGGAACGATCTAGATTTTCATTGATCAGGATATAGTCATAGTTCTGCCAGTGTTGCATCTCCATGCGGGCATTTTCAAGTCTTAGGTTAATGGTTTGATGATTATCTGCAGCGCGAAGGTGTAGCCTTGACTTTAACTCTTTTATTGAAGGTGGTAACATGAAGATCGAAATTACATCTCGAGGCATTTTCTGCCGAAGCTGCGCTGCGCCTTGGTAATCAATGTCAAGAAGCATGTCCTGTCCTTCTTTCAGTATCTTGACAACGCTTTTCCGCGATGTTGCGTAATAGTTGCCATGAACTTCAGCCCATTCTATCAGCTCACCATTATCACGAAGATATTCAAACTCCCTGCGGCTGACAAAATGATAATGAATATTGTCAATTTCGCTTGGTCTTCTGTTCCGGGTTGTTATACTTATGGATAGAGATAAATTCATATCACCATCTTCGTGCAGCAGCCGTGATATAGTTGATTTTCCCACCCCAGAGGGGGATGATATCACGATTATCATACAACGGTGCTTGATTATGTTTTCGGCGCTAGGAAGGGAATATTTTTCATCTAAAACCATGTAGGATCATCCATCTTTTTATTAATTCTATTAATTTTTAATTAAAATTGCACTGAAAGAAAAACTGTTTGCCAAAATATTTTTTTGGCATTTCACAGTATGGATATTCAATGACCATCATGGAAAAAAATCCTAATACTCTTTCAAGAGATAAGTTAGCATGTACATTTCTAGCTACTGGTGATGCTCCACCAGTGGAGTGGCGAGTTGAGCCTGGATTAACACCCTATCCTATAGCAATTGCCTTCATGGAAAAGAGGATAAAAAACATTCGTGAAAATGTTGCTGATGAATTAATATGGCTTGTCGAACACCCACCGCTTTATACAGCTGGAATAAGTGCTGAAGCAAAAGACTTACTAATACCTACCCACTTGCCAGTTTATTATACTAAACGCGGTGGCAAATTCACTTATCACGGCCCTGGCCAGCGGATTGCCTATGTTATGCTTGATCTCAAACGTCGCAAACAAGATATCCGTTCTTTTGTTGCTGCACTGGAAGAATGGAGTATCCGTACGCTGGCTCATTTTAGTATCACGGGAGAACGACGGGAAGATCGTGTTGGTATTTGGATTCGCCGACCTCAGCAATCGAAAGTAGACAATAGCCGATCCACAGAGGATAAAATTGTCGCTATTGGCATCCGCTTATGGAAATGGGTCACCTACCATGGAATTGCTATTAATGTGCACCCATCTCTTGAACACTACAGTGGTATTATTCCTTGTGGTATTACTGAACATGGAGTGACAAGTCTTGTTCATCTGGGATTAACAGCTACAATGGAAGATGTTGACACTGCGCTCGGAATTGCTTTTCATGAAGTATTCGGTGCGTGTCGATCAGAATTTTCTAACCATACCCTGCAAATGTAGCAGGAAGAAAATACGAAATTTGTGCTGTGTTTAATAATGAATAATGCAGAAAATGTAGCACATGACTACGATGAATTCCGTATTATAGAACATAAATTGTATCATGGAATAGATGATATTGTAAACGGTGATCTTTTTGAGTTGAGGCAGCCAGTGCAAAAAGTTGCAGATACAAAATATGCATCCGTTAGGGATGGAGATATTAGACAACAAGTTAGCTTAGTCAAACCTGAACCTGTTATACAAAAAGGCCCAGATGATACTGGGCAATCAGACATTACTTATGATGCCTTAGCAATCCGCATTTTAGAAGGACTTGAACCGGTACGGCTACGTCCAGGCATGTATATTGGTGGTACAGATTGCAATGCGCTGCATCGCCTTTTTGCAGAAGTCCTTGACAATGCAATGGATGAGGCTATAGCTGGCTATGCTAGTTTGATTGAGGTTGTGTTAGATACTGATGGTTATCTCACTGTTATCGATAATGGACGTGGTATTCCGGTAAACAATCATCCGCAAATGCCTGATAAATCAACGCTGGAAATTATCATGACTCAACTGCACACAGGCGGTAAATTTGATGGTAAGATCTATGAAACATCTGGCGGATTACACGGGGTCGGCATTTCCGTCGTAAATGCCTTATCTGATGACCTGGAAGTGGAAGTTGCACGCGGGCAACGCCTGTATCGGCAATGTTTTTCACGCGGTATACCGACAACCGGACTAGAAAATCTTGGAAAAATTCACAATAGACGTGGGACAAAGGTCCGGTTTCACCCAGACCCCAAAATTTTTGGTCCAAAGGCTACCTTCGATGCTGCTCGCCTCTATAGGATGGCTCGTTCCAAAGCCTATCTTTTTAGCGGTATTAAAATTCGCTGGCACTGTGACCCTGCAATGTTTTATCAACATAAGGATCTTCCAGAAAAGACAGAGTTACATTTCCCAGGAGGACTCAAAGATTTTCTTACATTATCACTGAGCAAGGAGCATCGTGTTACAGCAGATGTCTTTTCTGGAACAATAGGAGAGCGCGGTACCCATGAATCTCTTGAATGGGCAGTAGCTTGGTACGGTGGTGACGGCTTCATCCATTCTTATTGTAACACCATACCCACCAAAGAAGGCGGAACTCACGAAGCAGGTTTGCGACAAGCACTTATACGTGGCTTGAAAGGTTATGCAGAACGGATTGGCAATAAACGCGTTTCAAGGATTACAATAGATGATGTCATGCTCTCTGCCGCAGTCATGCTATCTGTTTTTATCCGTGAACCAGAGTTTGTTGGACAGACTAAGGAGCGCCTTACAACCATAGAAGCACAGCGCATTGTTGAAACATCTATGCGTGATCCGTTTGATTACTGGCTTACCAATTCCCCACAAGAAGCAAGAAAACTTCTTGATTGGGTTATTGAACAGGCTGACGAGCGCCTCCGACGACGTCAGGAAAGAGAAATAAAACGCAGAACAGCAGTGCGTAAGCTGCGCCTGCCAGGTAAACTGGCAGACTGCACGCAGAATACCGCTCAAGGTGCCGAGCTTTTTATTGTCGAGGGAGATTCAGCTGGTGGTTCAGCGAAACAAGCACGCAATCGTGCAACACAGGCCATTTTGCCACTACGTGGTAAAATCCTCAACGTTGCCAGTGCTAGCCATGATAAATTGAGCGGCAATCAGCAACTTGCCGATATTATACAGGCTCTCGGGTGCGAAACCCGTGCGAAATATCGTGAAGATGCCCTACGGTATGAGCGGGTTATCATTATGACAGATGCTGATGTAGATGGTGCACATATTGCCTCTCTACTGCTGACATTTTTTTACCAGGAAATGCCTGATCTCATATATAATGGCCATCTTTATCTGGCTGTTCCACCGCTTTATCGAATCAGTCAGGGAGGACGGCTTGCCTACGCGCGTAATGATGCACATAAAGATGCACTACTGAAAACACAATTTACCGGACACGGAAAAATTGAAATAGGCCGTTTCAAAGGTCTTGGTGAAATGCGTGCCGAACAGCTTAAAGAAACAACTATGGCACCTGATCAGCGAACACTCTTACAGATTACAATTGACGACACGAGTATATCTGAAACAGGAAAAATGATGAATAATTTAATGGGCAGCAAACCCAATGCACGGTTTCGCTTTATTCAGGAGCATGCGGCTTCTATTGCGGATCTTGATATATGAATCTGGAATCCAGCTCATCAATTCTTGAAAAGAAATCTTTTCAAGACTCCCGTATTCTTTACACGAGTAGGCTTAAATCAAGCCTCTTGATCCAGCTTCATCTCATGCCTAACTAGCCTAAGGATATCTCTGCAACCGCGCGTGCGAGCAAAAATCAATTGCTCAGATATTGAAGAGGATCAACCGGAACTGATTTGTTTCGGACCTCAAAATGCAACCTTGGTGTTGATGCATTCCCTGATATACCAGATTTAGCAATCTCATCGCCACGACGTACTATCTGTCCACGTTTTACCAAAATCCTGCTGTTATGGCCATAAACCGTAACAATGTTATTTTCATGACGAATGAGGATCGTATGACCGAATTCCTTAAGACCATCACCTGCATAAATTACAACACCACTATCTGCAGCCTTTACCGATGTTCCTTCAGGTATCATGATATCGATACCATCATTAGTGCTGATTCCTTCACGCTGACCATAATGACTAAGGATATGCCCCCGTGCAGGCCAACGCATATGTGATAATGCAGCATTAGGTATAACAGTGACAGGAACGGCCTTCTTCTGTTCTTTATGTTCTTGCGCTGTTATATCAGCAATTATAGCTTGTTTTTTTTGAGCAACAGCGAGAACATCGGTCTCCTTTTTTAATGGATCCCCGCTGTCTACGCTTCTTTTCTGCAGCATAGGAGTCACTATAGTGGTTTTGTGTTGTATGGTAGTTGGTTTTTCCAACAGTGCACTTGCTGCGGGCTGTATCACAGCACGTTTATTCAATTTGCTATAAACAATTAATTCTTGGCCAATACGGATGAGATTGCTACTTAATCTATTCTCATATTTCAATGAATCAACGCTCATATTCTTTCTACGCGAAATTCCATAAAGAGTATCGCCACTTTGGACAATGTACACTTCGCGTTGGTCTGCCCTGTCTGTCTTTGGTATGGTGTTGCCTGTCCTTGCTGAAGAAGCAGGTAGCAATGGTGAGCATGGCGGCGTATCAATGATCACTGCTTCAGGATTAGGGGAGGGTATAGGTATTGGAAGAAGCGCGCGACTTTCAACTGCACCAGGTAACATGGATTGTGGTGTTTCCCCCTGAACAGTCTTCTGATGGAAAGCGATAGATTCGGGAGGAAGCTCACCTCTAAATCTCATCACTCCAGAACTGCAACCACTGAGTAAGATACTTGTAATAATGAGGACAGCCCCTTCAAGAGAGTAATACGACCCTTTTATTTTCAAATTCATACACTTGCCCACGCCTATGATCGATCCATCTGCTTCTCAACTATAGGTTGTCCATCAAAATGCGCTAGTCTTAACTGAATTAAGATGAATTACAATGTAGAAAACCACAAACAAATGTTACGGGTAGAATATCGAACAATTAAAATGAAGGAAGTGTATGTATGTATCGATCTCACTCCTTGTACTTCACTCCTGCTGCTGCTAACCAATTACTCTACGATTATCGTCCATCTTCATTCAATGATGATTCAGGGATGCTCTTTTCAAGAAACTTATCTGCAATCAACCCGGCATTCTGACGTAATAAGGTTTCAATTTCCTGGATAACTGATGGATTCTTCCGTAAGAATTTCTTGGCATTTTCACGACCCTGTCCCAAATGTTGTGAACTATAGGAAAACCAAGCTCCAGACTTCTCTATCATTCCAGCTTTTACCCCAAGATCAATCAATTCACCGACTTTAGAAACCCCTTCACCATACATAATGTCAAATTCAACTTGCTTGAATGGTGGTGCAAGCTTGTTTTTAACAATTTTGACACGTGTCTGGTTGCCAATTACTTCATCATGGTCTTTCAAAACACCCATACGGCGAATATCAAGGCGTATAGAAGCATAAAATTTCAGTGCGTTACCACCAGTTGTTGTTTCAGGTGAGCCGAACATAACACCGATTTTCATGCGGATCTGATTAATAAAAATGACCATGCAATTTGAGCGTGAAACGGACCCTGTCAATTTGCGCAGGGCCTGACTCATTAAACGGGCCTGTAGTCCCGGAAGCATATCACCTATTTCTCCCTCAATTTCAGCACGTGGTGTTAATGCCGCAACTGAATCAACCACGAGAACATCCACTGCACCTGAACGTACCAATGTATCAGTAATTTCAAGCGCTTGTTCCCCTGTATCAGGTTGTGAAATTAAAAGATTTTCCAGATTAACACCTAATTTTCGAGCATAAATCGGATCAAGCGCATGTTCCGCATCAATGAAGGCACACACCCCGTCTCTGTTCTGTGCTTCGGCAATTGTGTGCAACGCCATTGTGGTCTTACCTGAACTTTCCGGACCATAAATTTCGATAATCCGTCCCTTCGGCAAACCACCGATCCCTAAGGCAATATCTAAGGATAAGGACCCTGTAGGAATTGTCTCAATTTCCACCGCATTTTTATGCTGCCCCAAACGCATAATTGAACCTTTACCAAATAGCCGTTCAATCTGAGACAATGCTGCATCCAAAGCTTTTATCTTATCCACTATCCTGTCCTCAACGAATCGCAATGAACCCAAAGGTACACTACACTTGCAGCTTACATAAGCCCAGACAGTCATCTTTACTGACTGATACCTGTCAGTAACAGAAGATCGTGCTGTAGAGCGTATATACCAGCTAGAGTATGGCTTGGCTTGCGCATGATTGTATTAAATCTGGCATATCCCGCCCAGCATCTGAAGTTTTTTCCACACTCAAATTTACACTATAAAACTGCGGGCATAGGCAGAAAGATATTTCATATATTCGACCAACAAAGTTCGCAAATGTGCAAAAAGATAGAACACGCTTCCTCCATTACTGCTAATCTGTTTAACAGGATAGGGTATAAGATCTGTATAGGGCATTTTGCGCTTAAATTCTATCAGGGACCGTGGCATGTGGTAACTGTTAGTCACAATAAAAACTGTCTGATACCCATTTTCTTCAACCCACCGTGCACTTTCTTCAGCATTGCCAACTGTGTTAATCGCCTGCCGCCCAAGGTCAACACAACATTGAAAAAGGTCTGGATCAGCGTGCATGCTCTGCATCAGGACATAGCGCCTCGCCATTGGATTGACGCCACTGATAAGCAGCCGCTTTCCCTTACCGTTTTCAAGAAGATTCAAGCCTGTTTCCAACCGAGCACGTCCTCCTGTTAGAACAACAATAGCATCTGCCACTTGTGAGGTTGCAGGCACCTGTAACCTATATACTTTTTCATTAAAAATGATAAACCCGATCCCAAAGAGCATAAGGCAAAATAGCAAAAACAGTATTCCTGAAAGCGCATGTTTCGAAAAAAAATTATAAAAAGGAGAATAATACGAAGATGCATTGACCTTATTTTTATACTTCTGCATCTCTGTCCTTTCATACGCAGATCAAGAACACAGCATAGATTTTCCGCATGCATGCTGCTAACCAATAGAACTCAAGAAAGCACTCTCTTTATTTCACGTAACCGATGTCTAGTTGCATAGTGGCTAGTGTAGATTATCAGTATTGCAATAAATATAATAAGCATAAAATTTTTGAAAAAAGTGATCCAGCTTGTTGAAAGATGACCAAGCAGGACAAACATTTGTCCATCTACTTGCATCGCAGATGTGCAAGATGCGCAGCACACTGAGGTTAAAAAAGAAATAGCAACTGCACAAATACCACCAGCCAATGCTCCTTTAAAGCCGAGACAAAAGAAATAACAGTCACACTGACCGATAAAAAAATCTACATCTGCATCTGCACTAATAAAATGCAATACTTCGACAATATAGCTTGAAAGAATACCGCGTGTTGCAAAGATAATTGTCAGAATTATTACGCTCAAAATCAGAAAAAAAACAGCTATCCTGATGATTAACATGCCATACACTATAGCGGTTAGTCGATCAATCCAGACTTTGTGATCATCTAACCGCGCTTCAGGAATATTCTGCTGTAGTGCATCACGTAGACCATCAAAATCAGGGAACAATCCATCCTGTATTTTTATAACAACAAGCCGAGGTAGAGGAAGAACATCATCAAAGCCAGTATCAAACCATGGCGCAAGCAATTGTTCTGTCTCAGCTCGGCTTATAATGCGCACATCAGCAATACCTCCGAAAGATTTGACAATTGTTACTACCTCACCAAGTGCTTTTCCCATATCCAGCTTTTCAGTCGGCAAGATCTGAATGGTCGCCTCACGCAAGACCTGATTTTTCCAGTTTTTTGCGGAGATCTGAATCAGACTAATCCCACTTAATGTTAGGCTTGCCAGACATGTCAAAATCGCAATGATTATAGCAAGTATAGAACTATTTACATCATTCCTTGGAACGATGGAGAAAACATTCAAACGTCTTTTATCCTGAAAAAACAATCGGCTTTACCTCTATATCAATCAACCAATCATATACTCATGACCGACCTTCCATGTTCTAGGATCAGGAAGCGGAGCGAGTACCAATCTGACCCATTCATTAGAGGAGATCAAGATCATGCTGTGCGGTGCAGTTTAAAGCCGTCAGCCAACTTCCGTTTGCCTCAGGCATCCAGCTTGCTGCTTTTCCCAACCAGACATCCTTCCTATAGACCGTTAGAACGGGAGCCTGCTTTATCGCAACCGCAACAATCGATCCTATGATCCAATGGCGAATTAAACACCAGGATACTCCTTTTACACAACCATGACATTTCTCATTTCGTGCAAGAGGTGTTGTGGCCGGACGTATCCTTGAAAAGACGGTCATCCGTTCACAGATGAGTTGAAGTGAAGTCTTTCCTGGAAAAAAAGGCCAAGTCCGACTCTGGAGGAACCCAGAAGGAATCAACAGGGATATTGAAACAGATATTACAGAGTACTATCGCTGCATCAGCGGTCCATCTTCAGAAGAGAAATCAGTATCCCTGGTAAAACCATAAATTTCAATTAGTGAAACACTATCTTTCGCGACTGTTCCACCATTCTGAATACAGATGACCATACCTTCAAGCATTTTTTCTTTCAAATAAAAAACCTGCATAGTGTTAATATCCCTCTGAAGAGTATTGCTTAAAAGAAAATTGAATGATCTCTTTTACAATGCCATTTCATATTTCTTTTAACAAAACCTGGAATCAGGAAGCGAATTTGAAAAATCAATGCAATGTAATGGAATCCATGCCTTTCATAAACGGCAAGACTGTTGAAATCTTATTCAGCGAGGATGAAATCGCCAGGCGTAATCAGGCGATTGCTGAAGCCATTGCAGCAACAAGGCCCGAACGTCTTTTGATTTTGCCGATTCTTAAAGGATCATTTGTTTTTGCAGCCGATCTTATTCGTGCCCTTTACCAAGCTGGCGTTGCTTTAGCCGTTGAATTTGTCACAGTTTCAAGTTATGGTTCTGGAAGGACAAGCGGGAACATCCTGCATCTGTTGCACGATATCCAAAGTGATATCAGTGGACATGATGTATTGTTAATTGATTATGTTCTAGATTCAGGAAAGACATTGAAGTTTGTTTCCGATCTTGTGTGGGAGGTGCTCATACCCTCTCTATCGCTGTGCTTCTGGAAAAATCCACCTTGCATCGACAGGTAGATCTTAAGGTTAAGGTAGACTATGTTGGGTTTCAATGTCCTTACCAGTTTGTTGCGGGCTATGGGATGGATGCAGGTCACGACTTTCGCCAACATTCATCGGTGTTATCCGAGAGGAATGAGTATTTCCACCTGTTACTGGACTGTGTTTTGCAGCGATCCCAACGTACAGTATATGTAAATAGATTATTTGCAGAACGATAAAAGCACTCAGATGCCTACATACCACTATACCAGACAGGACGGATAATGTCAAAAAAGACACTATAAAATAGGTGAAACTAGCTGATGGCGCTTTTATTCGTCGTCTTCTTCTGATTGCAAAAATGATCAAATAAACGTCAACAGATACAGGAGAATTCAATGTCCCATTTTAAATCTGATTTCCTTCACATTATGGAAGAACGCAGTTTTATCCATCAGCTCTCAGATGCACAAGAGTTAGATAATCTTTTTATGAAAGAAACTGTAACAGGTTATATTGGCTTTGATCCAACAGCTAAAAGCTTACATGCTGGTAGTCTAATCCAGATCATGATGCTCTACTGGATGCAGAAAACAGGACATAAACCGATTGTTTTGCTAGGAGGAGCTACAAGTATGATCGGGGACCCTTCTTTCAAGAAAGCAGCACGTAAATCGTTGACAGAAGAAAGCATTACGCAAAATATTGCTGAAATACAAAAGATCTTTTCACGCTATCTCAATTTTGAAAATAGCACAGTTGCTGCCATCATGGTGAATAATGCTGACTGGCTGCGTCCACTCAATTATCTCGAATTTCTTTTTAATGTTGGTCGGCATTTCTCCGTTAACCGGATGTTATCTTTTGATTCCGTCAAGATGCGCCTTGATCGTCAGCATTCGCTCTCTTTCCTGGAGTTCAACTACATGATTCTGCAAGCTTATGATTTTATTGAGCTGAACAGAAATTACGGTGTACGCTTACAACTGGGCGGATCTGATCAATGGGGGAATATTCTGAATGGAATTGAACTGGGACATCGTATGGGGACACCACAGCTTTATGCCTTGACTTCCCCACTGCTGACAACTGCATCTGGGACCAAAATGGGAAAATCACTCAATGGTGCTGCGTGGCTTAACGCTGATATGCTATGCCCTTATGAATTTTGGCAATACTGGCGTAATGTCAAAGATGTAGATGTTCTGCGCTTCCTCAAGTTATATACAACCTTGCCAATGGAAGAAATTGCCCGCTTGGAAAAGTTGCAAGGAACAGAAATTAATGAGGTCAAAAAAATCCTTGCCACTGAAGTTACAGTGATGTTGCATGGCCGTCAAGCTGCTGAAGCTGCAGCAGAAACCGCCTGCAAAACATTTGATGAAGGTAAACTGCATCATGATTTACCAAGTATTAATATTCCAGTATCTAAAATAAAGGAAGGTCTTCTCTTACCTGTTCTCCTTGTCAAAATGCAATTAGCGAAATCTAATACTGAAGCTCGCCGTTATATACAAGGGTGTAGTATAAAGGTGAATGATCAATTAATTAAAGATGAAAAAAGAATCATTAATGCTTCTGATATCGATCAGCAATGTCTTATAAAGATTTCTTTAGGTAAAAAAAAACATTGTCTAGTTAAAATCATTTAAAATGTCTTAAGTAAGAATTATTTCAATAAAAAATATAGAATAGTCTTCTTCAGAGCATTCATTATTAAATTAATATTTAATAATATAAATATATATCAAAGATATTGAAACAATTCACCACGATCATTCACAATGCAAGATGATGGTATCCGCGATTTAGGTAAACAAGTGCATTCTCTGAATCAGAGCAGGAAATACCAACAATCTGACCATATAAAATATAATGGGTTGCGTGATCATACCAGCAAACCAACCGGCAATCGAAAGAAGCAAGCGCATTTTCAAGGACAGGTGAACCGGTTTTCATTCTTGTCCAACCTGTTTTAGCAAAACGTTCTTTCTGATTTAACCCACAACGGCCTGCGAATATCTCAGCAAGAGGCTGATGGCTACCCGCCAGGGTATTAATACAAAAGTGGCCATTTTCAAGAAATAATCGATTCGCCTCATTCTGTTTCAGAATACAGGTCAGCAACGTTGGCGGTTTATCAGAAAGCGAACAACAGGCAGAAACTGTCATACCTCGCCAACCCGCAGAACCTGCTGTCGTAATGATATGGACCGCAGTCGCACAACAGCTCATAGCATTACGATAACACTGCGATGATACAACATCTTGTCTCCCCATAATAACAGTATCTAAATTATTTTTCTCATGCATACATTCGAACTATACAACTTTTAAAACTATGCAAGATAAATTCTGCTTTCTTTCAGAAGATTCAGCCTATAAATGGTGGAAAATTCTGCACATTGATATCAGTTTCACGATTATAGATATAAAATTGGCCTATGCTACATAAATATGTGTGAATGTTCTCAGATAGAATAAGCTATCCTTAAAAAGGAAGGATCATAAACATGATACGTCCCAAGCTTATCGCAGCATCAATTTTAGCATCAAATTTGTCTAATCTCGGTCAGGAAGTAGTTGATGTCATTCAAGCTGGGGCAGACTGGATCCACATTGATATCATGGATGGGCATTTTGTGCCAAACATCACCTTCGGACCAGCCGTTGTAAAAGCAATCCGTCCATTGACAAATATCATTTTTGATGTACATCTGATGGTCACTCCATGTAATCCTTACATTGAGGCTTTCGCTGAAGTAGGATGTGACATCATCACGCTTCATACAGAAGCAGACCTGCATTTGCACCGTTCACTACAGCGCATACGAGCGATAGGGAAAAAGGCCGGTGTTTCACTCAACCCTTCGACACCTGAACATGCTCTTGAATATATATTGGATGATATTGATCTTGTCCTTGTCATGAGCGTCAACCCTGGTTTTGGCGGACAGAATTTTATATCACAATCACTTGAAAAAATCCGTCGTATTAAAACGATGATAGGCAGACGTCCCATTGATCTTGCAGTTGATGGTGGCATCAATACAGAAAATGTCCGCTTCGTAGCAGAAGCAGGTGCGAATATTTATGTTGCTGGCTCTGCCATCTATAAAGGAGGTGATCCGAAAACCTATGCACCACGCATTTTAGCGATTCGTCAGGCCGCAGTAAAAACGACTGATTGATCCTATCAATAAAAATTAGAAAAAACAGCGCTGGAAATAGCGTCTCTAAAAAAGACAGGATAGACAATATGATTTTGCGTTATTCTCGTCCAGAAATGGTGGCTATCTGGTCTCCTGAAACAAAATTTCGTATCTGGTTTGAAATCGAAGCACATGCTTGTGATGCCTTAGCTGATCTTGGCATGATACCTGAACAGTCAGCCAGAGTCATTTGGGAAAAAGGCTCCGCAGCAAAATTTGATGTTAAACGGATTGATGAAATTGAAACCATTACCAAACATGATGTTATCGCTTTCTTAACCTATCTCGCTGAACTTATTGGGTCAGATGCTCGCTTTATCCATCAGGGTATGACATCTTCCGATATCCTTGATACTACGTTTAACGTGCAGTTAATGCGCGCAAGTGATATACTGCTTGATTCTCTTGATGGTCTGCTGTCTATACTGAAAAAACGCGCTTATGAACATAAGGATACAATAACCATTGGTCGTAGCCACGGTATCCATGCAGAACCAACAACATTCGGCACTAAACTTGCATATGCATATACAGAGTTTTCCCGCAGCCGCACGCGCTTGGAGAATGCACGCTCAGAGATTGCAACCTGTGCCATTTCGGGTGCGGTTGGCACATTCGCTAATATTGATCCACGTGTTGAGGAACATGTTGCCAGAGCAATGGGCATGCAACCAGAGCCGGTATCAACACAAATCATCCCGCGTGACCGGCATGCCATGTTTTTTGCAACGCTTGGCGTCCTTGCCTCTTCCATTGAACGCCTTGCCCTGGAAATTCGACACTTGCAGCGCACAGAGGTCCTTGAAGTTGAAGAGGACTTTACCCCTGGCCAAAAAGGCTCTTCAGCCATGCCACACAAGCGCAATCCTGTGTTTGCAGAAAACCTTACCGGTCTTGCTCGCATGGTACGTTCTTATACTATACCAGCAATGGAAAATGTAGTACTATGGCATGAACGTGATATTTCACATTCATCTGTTGAACGCTATATTGGACCAGATGCTACCATAACACTTGATTTTGCTTTAGTCCGTCTGAAAAATGTCATTGAAAAACTGCTGATCTATCCCGATAATATGATGAAAAACATGGATAAGCTTCATGGACTTATCTACTCACAACGTGTTCTTTTAGCGCTGACACAAGCTGGTGTCAGCCGTGAGAATGCTTATCATATTGTTCAACGGAATGCTATGAGTGCATGGAAACAGGGAAAAGATTTTCTGGAAATAATTCTATCTGATCAAGATATACGCCAAACTTTGTCCGAAGAAGCAATCAGAGAAAAATTTGATCTGAAATATCATACCAAATATGTTGATACAATTTTCCGGCGTGTCTTTAGCAAAGACAGCAGGAAAAGCCATGCAAATGCATAGAGAATTCTGCTGCACATTTTCAAGAAAAGCTCTTGACAGTATGTGATAGTCTTCGTAAATTAATATTTTTTAGTATTCTGATTTTTTTGTTTGGGAGCGCGTAGCTCAGCTGGTAGAGCAACTGACTTTTAATCAGTAGGTCCAGGGTTCAAGCCCCTGCGCGCTCACCAAGAAAATCAATGCCTGCACGCACGTACATAAACCATCAAAATCCGAAAAAAATTATAAAATTTCATTTATCAAGTCAGGGTAACCGCTGGGATAACTTGGCGCGGCTGAACATGAGCGCTCGGTCTTTCCACAGAACG
This sequence comes from Candidatus Tokpelaia sp. JSC085, assembly GCA_003331005.1. Taxonomy (GTDB): domain Bacteria; phylum Pseudomonadota; class Alphaproteobacteria; order Rhizobiales; family Rhizobiaceae; genus JSC188. The sequence continues at coordinate 656,637 of QENC01000001.1, read as the reverse complement.
GCCAAAAAAACACGCGATGCGAGGATCGCATGCAGAACATGTCTTTCTAGACACTTGACCCGGCAAAAAGAGAACGGGATACGCCGTCTATTTCCCACGTCGCGCAGATTTTCAAATATCAGGAAAATGCAATTGCGGTGAACAGACGTGCAGTGCGTTTTGCTGCCATTTTTTGTTACATCAGGGCAGGGGCAGGACATGTTTTCCTGTGAAGTGAACCATTAAGGGGTCAGCAGCAGAAACCCTCCGAGGTGATTCAGTCAAGGACACGGTAGGAATCCCCTCAATTTAGCAAGGGGAGGCGGGAGGATGTCAAATTGTAGCAATCCGTTGCCAGTGTAACCTGTTCATCATTCAGTTCCAGGTTCTGCATAATTCATTTGCAAATACGCCGTGCGCATTGACAGGACCTGCCAAGGTATCGACGCCGCGGTCATTAACCACCGCCATTAGCTGCCTTTTGCTTTGCGGCTTCTGGGTTTTTCTTCATCTTCCGCGTGTTTTTCCTCTACCACCCGGCAGCTAGGTCCTCGTTACGTGCGCTCGCGGTGCTGGGCCTAGGCTAACACAGGGTGCGGCCTTCAAGAATACGCGGGGCCATACCGGTGCGTGTAAAGATTTTCCGGGCAAGATGGGGACTGTTGAAAAGACTCGCTTCCCTGATTGCTTTCATAATCTTCCTGAAGGGATGCTGTCTCCCTGCGTTCTTCCTCAATCGCGTGATCTAGATCCTCACGATCATAGCCGCGCTCATTGAGTGACCTGGCGCCTGAACTAGACCTAGACGTTAAAGAAATTGCCGCGCGTCACATCGCCGGTCACGACCGCATAGGGCAGAGGCGGCACAGATTTTCAGAAGGTTGCGGTACTTGAACGGTTCATAGGAGCCGCCGACCTCGGTCGGGGTGGACAAGCGCACATCACTGTCGTCAAAAGCGCCAGGCTGCAAGGCAGAGGTTCATCCTCGTCATCCTCGCCGTGTAGGATCGGGGTCTCACCCTGCCCGATGCAGAAGGCGGTAAACAGGGCCGCCGTTTTCTTGCGATCCAGTTCTGCATCATCATAGGCTTCAAGATGGAACAGCTTGACAAAGCGTGATCTTTCGTATCCCGTGTAGCCTGCCTGCCTCTTTCCTTGATGTGAATACGCACATGTTCGCGCTGCCGCCACGGAATTGGGAGACGGTTGTCAGCAAGCGCCAGAAGTGATAGGCTTCTGGGATAGCTTTCAAGCTGCAACGGTACAGCATGTCCGCGCGTTCACCGGCCATGAGCCGCGATGTGGTTTGATCCCATCACTCACCGCAGCGGAAACCCATTCATCAACCGCAGAACCGGATATGCCCTCTTTATCATAAAGCTAGCGTGAGCGGGCAATCAGGTCAGGGGCCTGAAGCTTCAATAGCACGGTGTGCGGGCCGGATTGAACCCGTGTATGCAACGGCTCTGGCTGGCGGCCACTGTTAATCCGGAATGCAGCTGCCATGCGTAGTCCTGCCATCAGTAACCGCGCTTCGCAATAAAACACACGCGGGCACCAGCATCCCTCCCTCAAGTGTGGCAAGCTGTTCATCCATCTCCCCTAAACAGAGGAAATCAAATCTTTTTTGTTTTCTTCAATAATTACAAATTGTAAACATATGGCATGAAACAGAAACACGCTCTCCCGCAAGACACGGCAAAATGGTTCCAGCCGGATACCGAAACCGGCTGGCTGGCCCTTCGTGAAAAACACATCACCGCCACAGCCAGTCCAGCGCTGTTTGGTGTATCTCCTTATATGACAGCTTTTGATCTTTATCACCGTCTTGCCGGTAATGTCTCAGTGGTGGTGCAGGAAAGCGACCGCATCAAATGGGGCAAGCGCCTGCAAGAGGGAATTGCGACAGGCATTTGTGAGGATAAAGGCTGGGAAATTGTCGTCGGTCATCCATGGCTTTATGCGGAAAGTCTATCCCATCCCGGCATTGGCTGCTCACCTGATTATCTCATCCGCGACAGGCAGAACCCGGACAAGGGTCTTGGCTGCCTTGAGATCAAGAACGTTGATCTTTTTGTCGGGCTTGACGACTGGAATGCAGGTGAGGCTCCGCCGCATATTGAAATCCAGCTTCAGCACCAGATCGGCTGCTGCGGCCTGTCATGGGGCGTTATTGGCGGCCTGATCGGTGGTAACCGTCCGCATGTCTTTCTCCGTGATGCAGACAGGGAAGTGATTGGCGCAATCTTTGATGCGGGGACATCCATGTTGGATCGTGTCAAACAGGGCGATCCGCCGGCACCTGATTATCTTGCCGACTATGAGACAATCCGCTCCCTCTACCGTCATGCTACCACTGCCAGAAGCATCAATCTTGATATTCTGGAGGCTGAAACAGATGCCGATCATTTGGAATCGCTGATTGCTGCCAAGCACCGAGCAGATATTGCAGCAAAGCTGGCGAATGACAACAGAAAACGCGCATCTGCTGAGCTTCTTGATGCTCTCAAGGATACAGAAACTGTGTTCGGACGCGGATGGAAGGTTTTGGCGAAAACCACTTACCTTGAAGAGACGGTTATTACTCGTCCGGCAATCAGATATCGGAATCTCCGTGTAACCAAGCAAACAAAATGATGCAAACTTACTGTTGCCCCTGCACCTGCACCGAGTGCATCCTAAATTGCTGGGGGCCGATGCTGTTCTGTAAATGTTACGCTCGATTGTAAAAGCTTCGCGACAACAAAATACCGATCGATCATCTCACCGCTACTCAAATTTATACAAAAATGACTAAACATATCGGCTTTAATGCTGACTTTCTGCTTTACAGAGAGAGGTTGGGAGCAGGTGAGAAGAATACCCCGAAGATGGCGATCATTCAGCTGGGACAAGCATTCAAAAAGACGCGCCCGTTATCCGCAGTTCTGGAAAACAGGCGTGCATGACCGCTTCATACCAATGATCAGATTGAGATCGATGGTTCACGCATGGGGTAGGTGCGCATGCGTGAGGCGTTGTTCGCCCATACCGCTTAACTCCATCTTCCCAAAGATAAGGAAAGACTGTCAAAATTGCATGCCAGGATAGCAGTAATTTGTTCGGATAGGCAATTGCATGATCGAGACGTCAATGCTGCTTTGAATCTCAAAAATTTGGCTGTGAGTTTCACACCAGCAGGGAATGGATGTGATGCCTGAGAAAAGCGTTGGCCGCCAAGCGTTGAGTTGCCGACGCAACGCCTGTTGCGATGGTCTGGGCTGACTGCTATCCTCTTTCTTAAGATGAGCAAGACCTATCGATTCTTCTCTGCATTGTTTTTCCTTGGTCGTTTCTCATCGTCTTTTCAAGAATTCTCATTTTTAATATAGAAACCTCGTTTCAGAATTTGATGAAGTGAGGAAATGAGTGAGAACGTTTTTCAAAAAGCTTGACGAAAACTTAATTGGCTTTCACACTGTCACCATGGTCGGGCAGCAGATCGCTTGTTTTCATGGCTGGGAGGTCAGCTCCGGCCAACCAGGGCCAGGGTCCTCAATCACCTGAACAGAAATGGCGCATCCGGCACTGTTCTTCATGACATGACTGACATATCAACAGCACTCTTCGTAAAAAAACATGCATGATATTGAATCGCAGTTTCTGGATACCCAACGCCGGTATCCATATGGATCCAGCGTGGGCGGCAGGCATCTGCGGACGGTAAGGTGCATAAGGTGCATCGTGCCGACACGGGCAACGCGCAGCAAAAAGCACATCTGGTATGTACTCCATGCAGATAAACCGCCATCAGGCGCGTATGGTGATTACAAGCTGGGGATTGAAGGCAAATGGACGCCGGCCCAGGCGGAAATGAGCAGCGAGGAACGCGCACACCTGAAAAAGCGCATGGCCGAAACGGCCAGAGAACGTGCAGCCTACCTTTTAAATGACAACGCCGCAGCACACTGCAAGACAGAACCAAGGCTTCGGCATCCCTATCCGCCGCTAAAAGCCTGTCGGTATTCCCCGGCCTGCGACTGTTGACGCATGATGTAAAATACATCATTGATCCCGAAGAAGGGGAAAAACAGCCCGCAGCAGCAGCCTGCTGGTGCCTGCCTATCAGACAATGGCTTTGGGCGAAAGGCTCTTTTTCTATTCCAATTATACCAGTCCTGTCTATATGACCGGAAGCACTTGTCCCACTGGTGGCACAGCAGACCGTATTTGCTGCTGCCGGCCTTTTATTTACTGAAGAAGACATCTGATTATTTGCGAAGTGCAGTTGCTGGAGTTTTGTGAGCATGACACTTGAATATATCCCGCCGGATTTTTCACCTTTCTCTGTTAATTCATAATTCAACAAGCAGATACTGCTTGAGCATTCCTTGCATTGATGCATTTATGCGAGGAGCAATTTGCGAAGGGGTTCAATCAGGATTCTTCTTGTCAGCCGTTATATGCGGGATACCCATGGCATCCATCATGTCTACGCCAGTGATGCGGTTGCTGATGTTGCTGACAGCACGAGCTGACCAAGAGCCTTAGCAATCCCGCATTTTGTATTGAAGACGGACGATGCAGGACCGGAAGCGCTCCTTTGCTTCGACCTTTCTCAAGCTCCTGCCACCTGTCTATGACTATTGTCGGGTGCGAAGATCAAGCCGGAAACAAGAATCAGCATTTCACGCGTAGAAGGTAGCGTTTCTTGCCTGTTTTATCGGTATATTCAACGGGCGCAAAATTGCGCTCGTTCAGTTCATCCAACATTTTTTGAATATCCCGCATCCTTATGCTGTTTCCCTGTCAATTCCGCATTCCGCAATTGCTAGACATGGGAAGTGATTGATTGATGCTACTCAGGCTCTGATGACCTCCTTAGGTTTAAACTCTGAAAACTGCCTGGCAGCCAGGTGTCAGTTAGAGACCTAAGTTTATTTCTGCTTACGCAATCATTGGTACCTCTCCACCCAACCCCGACCATAAAGCCTGGCAGCAACGTGTTGCGATTGCCCGCGCATTAATAATGGATCCTATTGTCATTCTTTTTGATGAGCCAACTTCTGCTATTGATCCTGAGATGGTTGGTGAAGTTCTTGAAGTGATGGTTAGCCTTACTAAGGAAGGCATATGATTTGTGTTACTCATAAAATGGGGTTTGCCAGAAAAGAGAGTATTATCTTTATGGATCAAGGAATGATACTGGAAGAGTGTCCAAGCGAAGATTTTTTCAGCAAACAAAAAAATCAAAGTCCAAGAGCAGAGCATAGGAATTTCTATCAAAAATTCTTGATCACTGAATGCAACAGAGGTATCTGTTGCGTGCTTATGAATAGATTGGAGCAATCATCACTATAGCTAGAAGCTAATGTCACTTGCAAGTGATATTGCAGTCCGTCTATCTCTTTCAGCAGATACAGAAAATGCCTTTTCCCACATGGACTGAATCCAGTCACGGTCAACAGATTTTGCCCTTTCAAAGGCTACAGTCATCATCGCAAGACCGCGAATTTTCTTTCCTGCCTGAAACAACATACTACCAAGCATGGCCTGTGCAGCTGCATTGCCTTTTTTTGCAGACAGCTGAAACCAACGGGCTGCCTGGAGTAGGTTTTTGTCTCCCCCTTCACCTAATAACAGCATTCGTCCTAATTCAAATTGTGCACGGGGATTCCCAAAGTTTGACGCAGCCTGCACGTAAAAAAAACGGGCGCGTACAGGATCAGATTTAACAGACGTTCCTGCAATACCTTTTCTCATATAATGGCCTAGTGCGACCAAGGCATCTGAAATATAACTCTCATTCTGTGAACCAGGGTCGGCACCATCATGTACAATCTCAAGAAAAAAAATATACGCTTCCATACCACTTTCCGGAACACCATCACCTTCAGCATACATGCGAGCAAGCTTCCATTTAGCACCCATATATCCCATCGCAGCCGCATAACGTAGCAAGCGAACAGCCTCTTCCGTATCTCCCTTCTTATAAGCAGCAATGCCAGTTCGAAAATAATCAAGCGCACCCCGACCTGAATTCATTGCATCTATGCCCAATGTGTCAGTGAATGACAACAAAGCTCCTATACTCACAACGGCATAACAGCAACACAATATCAGCTTTTGTCTTTTCATAGCCTATCTCTAACTGGTACACTGAACTAGCATGACATACATATATTGAGTCTTCTTGATTCTTCCTAAGATCTCAGAATTTTCTTCTGATCGAAACGCTTGAAATAGAGTTCATTCCACTGCAGTATAATTAATTAGGTCTGGTCCACTGCTGGACGAATGTGCTCAGTCTTAAATTATAATCTAACGTTGCATCATGTTGTTCATATGGCAAGTAAAATACTCATCTTTCCTTCCGCAAAAAAAGGACAGTAAAAAAGTTTTCTCTTACAGAAAAAATAGCTTATAAAAACATGATGTATAAAGTAAAGTGAAGAGCTTCAAAGTTCAATAATCAGGATAGGTGCTGTGGCAATTGAAATTTCATGGCCAATGGCCGCAGGGGCAGGTATGCTGTCTTTTATCTCTCCCTGTGTTCTGCCGTTAGTGCCCTTATATCTTTGCTATATGGCAGGTGTTAGTGTTGAGGATTTGCGTTCAAGATCCAGAATAGACCAAAAAAAACAGATTAGGCACGTGCTGTTTCCTGCAGCCTTCTTATTTGTGTTTGCTTTTACTCTCGCTTTTGTGACTCTCGGGGCTGGTGTCACTGCGATCGGAAGCTTTCTGTTCCAGTGGAAGCATCAAATCGCAGCGATCGCCGGTTTCATCATTATTCTAATGGGTTTGAATTTTCTTGGTCTTCTACATTTGTCGGTTTTTTCACGTGAAGCGCGGTTTCAAATTTCTAACAGAAAAAGGCCTGACGGATTGATTGGTGCATTTATTATGGGTCTAGCATTTGCCTTTGGCTGGACACCTTGCATTGGACCAATACTGGGGCCAATTCTGACACTTGCCAGTTCAAAAGAGACTATCAGCGAAGGGATGCTCCTTCTAATTCTCTATTCTTTGGGATTAGGGATTCCCTTCATATTAGCTTCTTTATTTTCCGGTGCGTTTATGCATTTTCTGCACCGGGTGCGTATCCATCTTGGAAAGGTGGAAAAAATAATTGGCCTCTTGCTAATTATCTCTGGGATTCTTTTTATGAGTGGTGATAGGCAGAATGCCTTCTCCAAGATTCTTGAAACATTCCCAAACTATTTTTAGCCAAACAATGAAAAATATGGAATTTTATGATGTTACGAACATTTCTACCAATTGTTCTTGCAGCTGGCGAGGGAAGAAGGATGAAGTCTGTTCTTCCCAAGATGCTGCATAAAATCGGTGGTTTGCCACTTATCTGTCATGTGGTGCGCACAATAAAATCAGCTGGAGCTGAAAAGATAGCTGTGGTAGTAGGGAGTCGTGCAGAAGCTGTCACTACCGCTGTCAAGGAATGTGCCGCTAATACATTGATATTTCATCAGAAGGAACAGCGGGGAACTGCGCATGCTGTGCTAGCTGCACGTGCAGCACTGCAAAATTCGGCAGATGATATACTTATTGCTTTCGGGGATACCCCGTTGCTTGCGGAAAAAGTTCTTTTAAAGATCCAAAAGGTATTGGCAGATGGTGCAGATATTGTTGTCACAGGATTTCGTATTAATCAGCCTGCTGGATATGGAAGGTTAATAGAAGAAAAAGGCCGAATCATAGCTATTGTTGAAGAAAAGGATGCGAGCATAGATGAAAAAAAGATTACATTCTGCAATGGTGGTCTGATGGCAATAAAGAAACATTATCTTCTTTCCTTGCTGAATGCAATTCGACCCAACAATTCTAGAAGAGAATATTACCTGACTGATATTGTAAAAATTGCTACCCAGCGTGGTTTGTATGTTAAGGCACTTGAAGTCCCAATGGTTAACGCTGTCGGTATAAATAACTGTGCAGAATTAGCCAATGCAGAGATAATCTGGCAAAGGGACAAGCGGCAAACTATGATGCTTGCTGGTGTAGTCTTGCAAGCCCCTGAAAGTGTATTTTTCTCTTATGATACAGAAATAGCCGCTGATGTTGTTATTGAGCCACATGTATTTTTTGGCCCTGGAGTCAAAATTGCTGCTGGGACAACTATTCGTGCATTCAGTCATATTGAAGGGGCAAGCATCGGTGCAAATGCCGAAATTGGTCCTTATGCACGACTGAGACCTGATGTTGATGTGCATTCAAATGTGAAGATTGGCAATTTTTGTGAAATAAAAAAGGCTATGATTGGTTCAGGAACAAAAATTAATCATCTCACCTACATTGGCAATACGGAAATTGGCACACATGTTAATATTGGTGCGGGGACTATCACTTGCAACTATGATGGTTATAATAAACAACAGACAAAAATCGGTGATGGTGCTTTTATCGGTTCCAACACATCACTCGTTGCTCCGATTTCTATCGGTAACCATTCCTATATTGCGTCTGGCAGTGTTATCACCAAAAACGTCTTGGATGATGAGCTTGCCTTTGGCCGTGCACGGCAAGTAAATAAACCAGGACAGACGAGAGTTTTACATAAAAAAACAACGAAAAATAAAGTAACTCTATAAAAAAGATTAGAGAGAGGGAGTGCTGTATGTGTGGGATTGTCGGCATTTTAGGGAAGAATCCTGTCGCGCCTTTGCTTGTAGACGCTTTAAAAAGGCTTGAGTATCGTGGGTATGACTCAGCCGGTATTGCAACCCTTGAAAACGGTCAACTAATCCGCCTTCGCGCAGAGGGTAAATTAGTGTCTCTGAAGAACAAGCTCACAAAACGGTCGTTGCATGGTACGATTGGCATCGGTCATACTCGATGGGCAACCCATGGTGCTCCGATCAAGCGTAATGCTCATCCCCATATGACAGAAAAACTAGCCATTGTTCATAATGGTATCATTGAAAATTTTTTGGAACTACGCACTGCCCTACAACACAAGGGATATATTTTAGAAACCGATACAGATACAGAAGTCATTGCCTATCTCATTACAGACACCTTATATACAGGAAAAACGCCGCTTGAAGCGGTACAGTATTCACTATCCCGTTTGAAGGGGGCATTTACCTTTGCTCTGATGTTTGCAGGTGAGGAAGATCTTTTGATTGCTGCTCGTCGAGGTCCGCCGCTTGCTGTTGGTTATGGGGAAGGTGAAATGTATCTTGGCTCAGATGCCACTGCATTTGCATCTTTTACTAATAAAGTGAGTTATCTTGAAGATGGAGACCTGGCAGTTTTAACCAGGAACTCTGTTACCCTATTCGATGAAAATGCCAAGCAAGTCAGACGTCATAAGAAAAAATCAGCTGGAGGAATATTACTGATCTCAAAAGGTAATTATCGGCATTTTATGCAGAAAGAGATGTTCGAACAACCAGAATCTGTTTCTCATACATTGGCGCGCTATCTTGATTGTGCCCGCAGTGTACTCCGCCCCCAGAAGGTGGATTGGTCTGCCGTGACACGACTATCGTTTGCTTCTTGTGGTACAGCTTACTATTCCACCCTGATTGCTAAATACTGGTTTGAGAGCTTAGCAGGTCTCACGGTTGAGAATGATGTCGCATCCGAGTTTCGCTATCGGAACCCACCGCTATCGGCTGGCACGTTGCCACTCTTTGTTTCCCAATCAGGAGAAACAGCAGATACGCTAGCTTCCTTGCGATACTGCAAGAAAAAGGGTATGAAAACGGGAGCAATTGTCAATGCTGTGGAATCGAGTATTATGCGGGAGGCTGATATAGTTTTTCCAACATTGGCAGGACCAGAAATCAGTGTAGCCTCGACCAAGACATTTACATCACAATTAGCTGTGTTGGCCTCTCTGGCTGTCGCTGCAGGTAAAACGCGCGGTGTCATAGATAAAAAACGAGAAGATGCATTGATTGGAGCTTTGATAGAGATACCACGTTATATAAGCGAGGTCTTAAAGTTAGAACCCTCTATCGAATCACTCTGTCGCGAGTTTTTAAGAGCAAATCACATGCTATATATTGGACGTGGCACATCTTATCCAATTGCTCTGGAAGGCGCTTTGAAGCTCAAGGAACTATCCTACCTTCATGCAGAAGGTTATGCTGCAGGGGAGTTGAAACATGGGCCAATTGCCCTGATTGATGAAAAAATACCGATTATCGTTATTGCCCCTTATGATCACTGGTTTGAAAAAACAGTATCCAACGTACGGGAAGCAGCTGCCCGTGGAGGACGTATCGTGCTTATCACAGATAAACGTGGTGCAGTCGCCACTGCTCTTATAGCCCAGGCGACGATCATGATGCCAGAAGTACCTGATATAGTCGCACCAATTGTCTATGCGATTCCAGTACAACTTATTGCTTATCACACAGCAGTTTTACTCGGGACTGATGTTGATCAACCACGTAATCTGGCAAAATCTGTTACTGTTGAATGAGGATAAGTGACATCTGCTACTGTCCTATTGTTGCAATACTTGCTAAACGAGTAAATGATTCCAACTCCAAGAGATGGTTATGGTAAGAATTGGTTTCTAGAGACCAATCCTCGAATACCCTGAACACATTGAAAACGCTTTAAGATCCATCAGAGTGATCTGATAAAGAAAGATCAAGATCACCGGATTGCCTTGGATTGCCTATGGAGAGACGCGCGTCAGAAAAATACAAGCTAAGGTAAGAAAGATAGGATTCATGGTGGATAGATTTCAATTGCACTATTTGTAATAGTTTATTATATTTCGTGAGGCTCGTTTTTTATGAAAAATAGGGCATGAAATGAGCGAGATTGTGAGGACGGCAGTCATCTATTTCTTGGTCATTGTATCACTGAATACAGCTGTTACAGTTGCGATCACGGCCATTGGCATGGAGGAGGAGAGCTTGAGCGGTCGCTTTTTTATTCATTCTACACGCTGAAAACAGTTCTTTCTATAAAATCTTAGGTATGATCGATCCCTCTATAGAAGGAAGGGGAGCCAGGAGGAAAAGGTCTCGGTTTCGATATGGCTTTATTTTGGATTAAGAAATGCTTATCAGCATCATGGATAACAGATAGCATGAGCTAGTTATTTTTGTAGAGATAACTCTCTCTCTTCGCCCCTTCCCGCCTAATGCTCGCTTACTTCCTTGCTTGACTTGAATGAAACATTTCGTAATTTGACATAGAGCGCACCAGAACCGCCATGGCAGCGCGCTGCGGAATCGAAAGCATGTACATATAAGAGAAACGGCGCTGTTCCCATCCAATGGGGAACCATCTTTCGTAAAAGACCAGAAGTACCGGCAGGAGATCCCTTTCCCGTAATGACTAAAGTATAGCGTAGACCACGCTGTTGTGACACTTGAAAAAAATGCAGAAGCAGGGAGTAAGCTTCCTGTTGTACTAAGCCATGAAGGTCAATACGTGCGTCAATATGACAATGTCCCCGCGCAATTTTACGATGAAGAGTACTATCAAAAGCGTGCAAAATTTGCACACCAACTGCTTTGACTGATGGGTGTTTCATTTTTTATCCCATATCTTTCGATGAGATGCATTACATCATCATCAAGCGTTTACAGATCAAAGGCGAGCGAGGCCATGGACTTCAATAATTTTCTGAGGATCTCCGTCTATCGCCTCTATACATTATCTATTCCTCGTTGCCAGTGGCAACTAACTTCCAGTTTGGATCGCAAGTGCGTGTGTCACGGGCAAATGTCCAGAGGTCATGGACTTCAATAATTTTCTGAGGATCTCCGTCTACCAGCTGTCCATTCTTGTCATAGGTCGAAGATATGATCTCACTAGATAAACTTAAGCCTATATATGCCTCTTCTTGTTGAAGGTCGGCAGAAACTATTTCTGATTTGTTAATACCAATAAAGGAAAAGTTCACTGATTGCCCACAAGCTTCGCGTTCATCAATTGCTTGGGAAAAATCTTCATACACGTCTTTAGAAAGCAGATTTTCCATATCACTGCGTCTGCCGTTGGCAAAGGCCGTGATAATTTTTTCATAAGCAACCCGAGCGCCATTACAAAATAATATGGGGGAAAAAGCGGGATCAGCCTCGCTTATAGCTCGCAACCCGTCATTGAGCTTGCTACCTAAGGGAGCTAATGCATCAATATCGGCAAAATCATCATTTCCATGGCGTGATTCCTGTGACGCAGCAACAGTTTTGCCACTACTGTCAACTCCCGTCTTTACAGGCTTTGAATATGGATCAAAAGGCAAGCGTTCATTCCCTGTACGCCGTCCTAGAACACTACGAAGCTGAATAAAAATAAGAACAGCAAGCACCAAAAAAATTAATGTCACGATATTCAAATCCATCGGCGCAGGCAATCTCCTTTCACAGAGCATGAGCATACGATAAAAAGACCGGATGTGTACATGACCTAATTCTCAACCTCATCCATATCGAATGAATACATAGATACTATCGAATACAGAGTATAATTATAATACAATCATTCAAATGCCGCTTTTGCATCGCTATGTAAAGGGTATCAAGGAAAAAAAGAAGGAAGAGAAAGGTATTTTAATGACAAAGCCCGCTTTTTCAAATTTTGCAGTTTCAGGCTTTGCCGTTCTGTGTGCGGTTTTTATTGAAATTGCTGGTCTTATTATTATTGGATTACAAATAGGCGTTGTAAAGGCCTTGACTCTCGTCATGCTTTCTACATTTACAGGACTTTACCTTCTGCGCCGTCAGAGCTTTAATATTCTGAGGCGTATTCAGAATGAAATCAATGCCGGTCATATACCGGAGCACGAACTAGCTGAAGGTGCAATGATTATTGTTGGTGCAATTCTTCTGATCATTCCTGGCTTCATAAGCGATATTATTGGCCTCCTTCTTTTTCTCAGATTTATGCGTCATTTTCTTTGGCGCCTTCTATCAAAAAAACGCATTATCTTCGGCCGATTTTTCAAAACAAGACGCTGGCAAGACACAAAGAAAATCGAGGGAGATGTCAACGATTATCATGCTGTGGCGCCGAAAAATTCTCCTTGGCGCACGAAACCTATGGGAAAATGATAATGATCAAGTATGAGATTAAAAGCCTTCAACGAAGATTCATGATTCCTTGACAGCAGCATGACTTCCATGTTAGCCACGACCTACGAGGAAGTATTAAATGGCTATAGGTAAGGCGAAGACGCAAACTGAAGCGCCTATTCTGAATGTACTGACGCAATATATCAAGGATTTTTCTTTTGAAAGTCCTAATGCGCCGCACGCGTGTGGCAAGCGTGAAAATAAGCCGCCTATCAACATCAGTATCGACGTGCATGTGAATTCAATGGGCGATAATAATTATGATGTTCTTTTAACTCTACATGCAAAAGCAGGGATAGACAATGATCTTCTTTTCAAGATAGAACTTGTTTATGGTGGTGTTTTCAAAATCCAGAATTTTCTGGAAGAACATTTGGCATCTCTCGTTTTTATCGAGTGTCCACGAATTCTTTTCCCATTTGCTCGACAAATCGTTGCAGACATCACGCGAAATGGTGGCTTCCCGCCGCTGATGATTGATCCTATTGATTTCAGTCAGCTCTTTCATATACGCATGGGTGAAGAGAATACTGCCATCTGAAGCCCCCTGAAATTGGCATCGTCATGAATTGAATGCTGCAGGTCATGTCAAGTTACATTCATTGTAAGCTGCCAGTGCAGCCATTGTGACAATATCAGAATCACGTGCTCCAAGCGGTACGATCTGCACTGATCTTGCGAGGCCAACAAGAATCGGGCCAATGACAGTCGCTCCGCCAAGTTCTTGTAACATATTGGTGGCAATAGAGGCGGAATGATATCCAGGCATAATCAGAACGTTTGCCGCTGCGCTCAGACCCATAAAAGGATATTGCTCTATCAGTCGCCCGGTGTTCAGAGCGACGTCAGCACTCATTTCACCATCAAATTCAAAATTGGCATCGCGCTTTTTCAAGGTTTTGACCGCTTCTTGGATACGGTGTGTACTTTCACCCTTCATATGGCCAAAAGTTGAGAAGGCAAGGAAAGCAACACGCGGGGTATAGCCCATCCGCCTAGCAGTTTGCGCTGTCAATTCAGCAATGTCTGCCAAAGCAATGGCATCTGGACGTTCATAGACAGCGGTATCGGCAACAAACACTGTACGCCCGCGCCCAATGACAATGGAGATACCTATCAGCCTTTCCCCGTTTCGGGTTGGTATCACATGGCGAACATCGGAAAGGCTTGTTTCATAATTGCGGGTTGCACCAGTTACCATGCCATCAGCATCGCCAAGCGCTACCATTGCTGCGGCAAAATGATTGCGGTCATTTTTTATGATGCGTTGACAGTCACGTTTAAGCCAACCCCTACGTTGCATTTGTTCATAAAGATAATCAGTATATATGTCATTATGTTTACAAATAGCGGCATTGATGATTTGGATTCCTTCACGCTTTAAATCGATACCAGCTTGCATCGCTGTTTGTCGCACTTGTTTTTCTCTGCCAACTAGAAAAGCGTTGCCCAGCTTTTGATTAACGTAAGAAACGGCCGCCCGCATCACCTGTTCCTCTTCACCTTCAGCAAAGACAATGCGTTTCGGTTGATGCTGAACCAGCTTATAGATACCACGCATAGTCGAGGCGATGGGATCGCGTCGGGCGGTTAGCTCCTGTTTGTAGGCGTTAAGGTCTTTGAGTGTCCGACCTGCTACCCCACTTTCCATGGCAGCTTTTGCTACAGCTACAGGAATAGCGGATAGCAGACGCGGATCAAATGGAACAGGAATAATATAGTTTGGACCAAAGCGCGGGCGATGTCCTTGATAAGCAGTGGCCACATCGTCTGGGACTTCTTCCCGGGCCAGTTCAGCTAGGGCATGCGCCGCGGCTACTTTCATTTCCTCATTGATCGTACTAGCGCGGACATCAAGTGCTCCTCTGAATATATAGGGAAAACAAAGTACGTTATTAATCTGGTTTGGATAATCCGAGCGGCCAGTAGCTATGATAGCATCTGAGCGTATCTCAGATACTGCCTCTGGAGTAATTTCAGGATCAGGATTTGCCATGGCAAAAATAACCGGATTGGGTGCCATATTTTTGACCATATCCTGTGTCAGTGCTCCTTTGACTGAGACGCCAAAGAAAATATCTGCACCCTTGAGCGCCTCTGCAAGAGTGCGCTTAGTTGTATCAACAGCATGAGCTGATTTCCACTGATTCATCCCCTCGGTACGACCTTTGTAAATAACGCCTTTCGTATCACAGAGGATTACATTTTCAGCTCTAAATCCCATCGCTTTGATAAGATCGATACAGGCAATGCCGGCAGATCCCGCACCATTACAGACAAGGCAGGTATTTTGCATGTTGCGCTTCGTCAAATATAGAGCGTTTAGTAACCCAGCGGCAGCAATAATTGCAGTACCATGCTGGTCATCATGAAAGACAGGAATATCCATGATTTCACGCAGACGGCTTTCAATCAGAAAGCAATCAGGAGCCTTAATATCTTCTAAATTGATACCCCCAAATGATGGACCAAGATAGCGCACTGCCTGAATAAAAGCGTTAATATCTGTAGTATCGACCTCAAGATCAATGGAATCGACATCAGCAAAGCGCTTGAACAGAACAGCTTTTCCTTCCATTACAGGCTTAGAGGCAATTGCTCCAAGGTTTCCTAGGCCAAGAATAGCAGTGCCATTGGAAATGACAGCGACAAGATTTCCCTTTGCAGTATAATCATAAGCCAGTTTTGGATCGTTTGCGATCGCCTCAACTGGGACTGCTACACCTGGTGAATAGGCTAACGACAGATCACGTTGTGTTGCCATCGGCTTTGTTGGAACAATTTCCAATTTTCCGGGGCGATGTTGTGCATGAAACTCAAGAGCTTCTTGTTCTGCAACAGATTTCACTGAGTTCCTTTTTTTGTCGTTCGTACAGGTCATAGTCCTTGTTCCTTAAATATTTTTTTCTATTGATTCTAAAAATCAAATCGCAATAATTAGTGGTCACCTATCAACTTGGTCACCACATTTATAATGCTTGCTTTTTTGCGGTTGAAATGATCAATTCTTCCCGATCATGTCATGATGAAGAGCGAAACCGATACAAGTTTAGGTTCTGGATTCATTGTAAGAATAATATTCTATGCCTGATAGTCAAATACAAGCCGAGTGGCGTAATCAAGAAAAGTTTTTTCCAGCATCAGGATCAGCGGAAAAAACAACACCGATGATGAAGCAATATATGAGGTTGAAATCAGCTAATCCTGATTATTTGCTTTTTTATCGTATGGGAGATTTTTATGAACTTTTTTTTGATGATGCGGTAAAAGCTGCCCAATCTCTTGGAATTACACTGACAAAACGCGGCAAGCATTTAGGCCAGGATATACCGATGTGCGGTGTTCCGGTTCATGCGGCCGATGATTACCTGCAAAAGCTCATCGCATCTGGCTATCGGGTTGCTGTCTGTGAACAAACAGAAGACGCGGTCGAAGCCAAAAAGCGTGGAGCACAATCCATCGTCAAACGTGAGGTGATCCGCCTAGTTACTCCTGGAACACTGACAGAGGAAAAACTGCTAGATCCTTCCTGTGCTAACTATCTAATGTCAGTGGGATATGTGAAGACCCGCCGCGGCAACAACTTTGCCCTTGCTTGGATTGATATTTCAATCGGTACGTTTCGTGTTATAGAAACTCAGGTTGATCGGCTGCTTGCTGATATCATGCGAGTGGATCCACAGGAGCTTATTGTTGCAGATGATATCTTTCATCATGAAAAATTGCGTCCTGTTTTCGATAGTGTCGGACGTGTTGTCTCTCCTCAGTCACCATGTCTTTTTGACATTTCAACTGCTGCAGGGCGGATCTCCCGCTATTATCGTGTCGCCACATTAGATGGTTATGCCGATTTTTCCCAGGCAGAACTGGCAGCAATCTCAGGGATAATCGCTTACATTGAAAAAACCCAGATCAGCAAACACCCGCCTCTGATGCCTCCGGAGCGCGAAGATGATTCTTCAATGCTGTTCATTGACCCAGCAACGCGTTTAAGTCTTGAGCTCATGCGGACCCTTTCAGGAGAACATGATAGTAGCCTCATAAAAGCCATTGATCGTACCGTCACATCTGGTGGAACCCGTACTCTTACTGAACGTCTTATGACTCCACTGACAAATCCAGATGCTATCGAAGAACGGCTTGATTCTATTTCCTTTTTTCTAAAAGAGCCACATATTTGCCAAGCTGTTCGTTTTGAGTTGAAAGGCCTTGCTGATATATACCGCGCTCTAGCGCGTCTTGCTATGGGCCGTGGTGGTCCGCGGGATTTTTCTGTCATTTTACATGGATTGAAGACAGGAAAAAGCATCAGCAAGCTTTTTAAACAATCTTTGCTTCCATCTGAATTAGAGGATATCATTAATAACATTAATATGTTTCCTACCTTGCTTTTAAAGAATCTTGATAATGCACTGGCCAATGAATTACCGCTTTTGAAGCGAACTGGCGGCTTTGTTCGCCCTGGTTATCATGCAGAGCTTGATGAAACACGTACTCTCAGAGATGAATCCCGTCGCGTGATTGCTGCCCTGCAAACGCGTTATGCCGAGGAAACAGGTATAAAAAATCTTAAAATAAAATATAATAATTTTCTTGGCTTTTTTATTGAAGTAACAACAGGACAATCCATTGCTCTAACAAACACTGCTCAAGCAAAAGAACTCTTTATTCATCGCCAGACCATGGCAAATACAATGCGCTTTACGACAGCTGAACTGGCGAAACTGGAAAGCCTTATTGCCAATGCAGCGGACAAGGCATTAACCATAGAGCTTAAAATTTTCGATCAACTGACAAATGAAATAATCATTGTTGCTAACCTCATCCGCAATGGTGCTACAGCTCTTTATGCACTTGACGTATCAGCTGCTCTGGCAGTCTTGGCAGAAGAGCAGGCTTATTGCCGACCCATAGTTGACAACAGTTTGACATTTTATATTATGAGTGGCCGTCATCCAATTGTAGAACAGGCACTGCGTCGGCAGTCGGCTGACCCGTTTGTTGCTAATCACTGTAACCTCTCACCGGCAAAGAAGAATGACACTTCTGGTGTCATTCATTTGCTTACTGGTCCTAATATGGGCGGAAAATCAACCTTTCTTAGGCAAAATGCTCTTATTGTTATTATGGCACAGATGGGATCATTCGTACCTGCAGAGTCAGCGCATATTGGTATTGTAGACCGGCTTTTTAGCCGTGTCGGTGCATCAGATGATTTAGCACGCGGCCGTTCAACCTTTATGGTAGAGATGGTGGAAACTGCGGCTATACTCAATAAGTCTAGTAACAGATCTCTTGTGATCCTGGATGAGATAGGACGTGGTACTGCGACATTTGATGGGCTTTCTATTGCGTGGGCCACTCTAGAATACCTGCACGAAGTTAATCGTTGTCGTGTGATTTTTGCCACGCACTTCCATGAACTGACTGTCTTATCCAGCAAGTTGCCACGCCTCTATAATCATACGATGAAAGTGCATGAATGGAATGGCAATGTCGTGTTTTTGCATGAAGTAGATCATGGTATAGCTGATCGGTCCTACGGGATTCAGGTGGCAAAACTTGCAGGATTGCCTGAAGTAGTTATCACCCGCGCATACGATGTACTGCAGCAACTTGAACATGACACAGTGTCATATAAGGGCAAAAAATGGGTTGATGATTTGCCGCTTATATCCATGAGACCAGAGCACAAAGATATGTCGACTCTATCTCCCGCTGTTATGCAAGTCCTCGGTGCATTGAATCCGGATACTTTAACACCACGTGAAGCACTTGCTGAACTTTATAAACTGAAAGCCATGCTTTAGTCACTTTGTGGGCAATAAATCAATAGTGTGGCTATATGCTCTGGAAAAGTGATGAACCGAAAATGCCAATTCCGAATCAGACCGGATTGGTTTTTCTCGATGGTCCGTAAAAGTTTTGAGATCCATTTAAGCGGATATTGTGTCTTCATTATATGATTGATCAGCAGAAACAATTGGTGTACAATACAATTAATGTAATAAGAGGGTTCAGTGTCACATCATACATGCTGTGGGAAGAAAGATGAGACCATTACTACTTACCAGCACTGCTAATAGTTTCTTTAAACCTATTTTTTATTGAATCTAGCCTGCATGTGGCACTAGCTTTATCTGCAGGGTGTTGAGAAGTAATAAAAGTGAACCCTGTAGTAGGTGTCCTAGCTAAGAAGGTGAGCATTTATAGTTCGCCCTCTGTGATCGATCCAATGCAATTGTTTTTTTATACATAATTTTCTTAAAGCAGGCTAATGTAATGTCATACTTATACTAATACCGTTTTGAAAAAAACGGGGAATGCGTCGCTTTATTGCCCTCGGTAGATACTCTGCCTGGTCAGGATACCGAATGCGCCGCACCCTGCATGATTATCAATAATTTTAGAGGTGGACGATGTTTGAATCTTTACAGGAGCGGCTGTCTTGTGTCTTTGATAAATTGATAGGGCGTGGCTTGCTATCTGAACAGGAGGTAGGAACTGCTCTACAAGAGGTTCGGCGTGCACTCATAGATGCCGATGTTTCTTTAGAGGTCGTGCGCTCTTTCATCGAAAAAGTTAGGGAAAAAGCAGTAGGTGCAAAACTTCTCAAGACCATTCAGCCAGGACAGATGGTTGTCAAGATTGTTCATGATCAGCTTGTTGAAATGCTAGGTGGAAATGGAGTAAATATTGATTTGAATGCACCAGATCCTGTTGTTATTATGCTGGTGGGGATTCAGGGTGCAGGTAAAACCACAACAGCTGCAAAGGTTGCTGTACGTCTGAGGGATAAGCAGGATAGAAGAGTGCTTATGGCTTCACTTGACACATCTCGTCCGGCAGCACAAGAACAACTACGCCAACTTGGCGAACAGGTCGGTGTGTCTACACTGCCAATTGTTACTGGTCAAGCTCCGATCGAAATTGCTTCCCGTGCTATAAAGGCAGCAAGACTTTGCGGGCAGAATCTTGTGATTCTTGATACTGCGGGTCGTTCTCACATCAATAAGTTACTAATGGAAGAGGTCATTGATATAAAGACAAGAATCAAACCTCATGAAATTTTTCTTATTGCTGACAGTTTGACAGGGCAGGATGCAGTCAACCTTGCCCGCTCCTTTGATGAATACGTAGGCATTACCGGTATCATTCTTACCCGGATGGATGGTGATGGCCGTGGCGGAGCTGCACTTTCTATGCGGGCTGTGACAGGTAAACCGATCAAGGCTATTGCTACCGGAGAAAAGATGGATGCGCTTGAAGAATTTCATCCTCAGCGGATTGCAGATCGTATTCTTGGCATGGGCGATGTTGTCTCATTGGTCGAGAAAGCGGCGGCAGCTATTGATTCAGAACACGCTATTAATCTTTCTAAGAAAGCGCACAAGGACAACACTTTTGACCTCAATGATTTCGCTCATCAGTTGCATCAAGTGAAAAAGATTGGAGGTTTAAGTAGTATCATTGGGTTATTACCGGGTATGAGTCGGATGAAAGATCGTTTTACAGTTGCGGGACTTGATGACAGCATTTTAACTCGTCAACTTGCTATCATCTCCTCAATGACGCACAAGGAACGCGCTAATCCTGATATTTTGAAACATAGTCGTAAGCAGCGTGTTGCAAAGGGTTCTGGTACGACAGCGGCGGAGATAAATAAGCTGCTGAAAATGCATAGACAGATGGCTAATGCGATAAAAGTCATGGGGAGAAAGGGTGGTAGTATGTTGGGACAGATGATAGGGGATCTTGGCTTAAATACTGGTTTTGGAGGTGCAGATGATGGTATTCCAGATTTATCATCTATAGATATGAAACAGTTGGAACCCCTTAAGAAAATGGGTAGAACCTATAAGGTCAGGCAATAATAGGGAGAGTATTCCCTTCTCCAGTGCAGGTCCGGGCCGGCTGAGAAAGGAAATGATGATAATGAAAGAAGAAAGAACACCACGGCAGTTGTTAGCACTCCGGGCGTCTATTGACAACTTTGATGCAGCTCTTGTGCATATTCTAGCGGAGAGATTCCGCTGTACCGAGTCAGTGGGCATCTTGAAAGCACAACATGGTCTTCCACCTATTGATCATCAGCGGGAAAAAAATCAAATTGAGCGTCTGCGTTCACTAGCAAAGGAGGCTCAGGTAGATCCTGATTTTGTAGAAGGTTTTTTCAAATTTATTGTACGTGAAGTTGTGCACCATCATGAAGATACCGCTGCCCTAGAGCTGGGGGGGCAAGGGAAAGGGATAAGAAAGAAATAGGTGACTGACTGGTCGCACACATTAGACTAGACACAGGAGAGTGAATAAATTATGTCTTTGAAGATCCGTTTAGCCCGCGCTGGCTCTAAAAAACGCCCTTACTATCATATTATTGTTGCTGATGCGCACAGTCCACGCGATGGGCGTTTTCTTGAAAAGGTCGGTTCTTGGAATCCAATGTTGCCGAAAGATGGCGACCGCGTAAAACTAAAAGCCGAACGTATTCGCTATTGGCTTGGTCATGGTGCGCAACCGACAGACCGTGTTCTGCGTTTTCTGGATACGGCAAATCTTTCTAAACGATCGTCCCATCAGAAACCGTGCAGGGTAGGGTCTAGCGGGAATGAATCGGTGAGTTCTTAGGAAAGGTAGGCAGTAGAAAATGTAAAATTTTTTATATGACACGTGATTGTATCCTTTTTGGTGTACAGCTCCTCGGTTTTCTGCTGTACTTTTGTACTTTTCAGAGCGTGTGCGTTGCATTTTCGGCGCATAACCGTCCCTATTTCATTTTTTTAAGATAAGTGTTTCCTCTTTAGGAAGAGGAAGAGTGAGTGGTAGATGCATCATTATGCATCATTTTATTTCAGAGACGCTATAAAAAAACGAAAATCATCCTTTTTTCTATTGAAAAACAGATTTTTTGTGAATAAATTTTATATGCCCAGACTCGCACGTGCCTGTGGGTGTTCGCCATTTTTAAAATGAAATGACAGGATCAAGCGGTCAGTAAGGTACCTGGCACTAACAACCGATCTAGTTTTCTATCGCTTGATAGAATAAGGACATCCTGAAGCAACGACGGTGTGGGCCTTTCTAGTGTTATCCGGCTGAAAGGTTGGGATACTGTAGAGGCACACCCTCATTGCCTTCATTGCGGAAACGGTTTTCCAATTCCAATCGAAAAGGCAGACAAAGTAGAACAAGACAGCTTATTACGAGCTGTCGTGGTGTTAAGCATAGCTTCCCTATATTCCCTATACTCACTCATCTTATGGGGAAGGGCGTCTGCGCTTTGTGCTGTTCAGGTCAGTTTGTACCTGACAATATAAGGTTGGAACCGCGAGGTCCCAGGAGGATCAATATGGCAATACAGCGTATTATGCACTTTTTTGAAGACAGTCATCCAGAAGGGCCATGTCTTGTTGTTGATCTCGAAGTGATACGAGAAAACTATCTTGGATTTGAAAGAGCACTGCCGCAATCTCGTATTTTTTATGCAGTAAAAGCCAATCCTGCTCCGGAGATATTACGTCTTTTAGTGTCACTTGGTTCTTGTTTTGATACGGCATCCGTTGCTGAAATTGAGATGGTGCTTGAAGCTGGTGCAGCACCGAATCGTATTTCCTATGGCAATACAATCAAAAAAGAACGCGATATTGTTCGTGCTCATGCACTCGGCGTCTCTCTCTATGCAGTTGATTGTATCGAAGAAGTGGAAAAGATTGCCCGCGCTGCTCCTGGAACACGAATATTTTGTCGTGTTCTGACAGATGGGACAGGGGCAGCATGGCCCTTGTCACGCAAATTTGGTTGTGACCCAGAGATGGCGATTGATGTTTTGCGTCATGCCAGGAAACTTGATCTTGAATCTTACGGTGTTTCTTTTCATGTCGGTTCTCAACAAATAGATCTTAGTGCTTGGGATCGTGCACTGGCAGATGCAGCTAGTATTTTCAGAACCATGGCAAAAAAAGGTATCACTCTGAAGATGGTCAATATGGGTGGTGGTTTTCCAATACGATATCTGAAGGATGTGCCAACAGCTCAAGCCTATGGTGTGGCTATCTTTGATGCGATGAGCAGTCATTTTGGTAATCGTATTCCTGAAACCATTATTGAACCTGGCCGTGGCATGGTTGGCAATGCTGGTGTTATCCGAACTGAGATTGTTCTTGTCTCCAGAAAAGCGATCAATGATAATGTGCGGTGGGTTTATCTTGATATTGGTAAATTCAATGGTCTTGCTGAGACAATGGATGAAGCTATACGCTACCCAATTATTACTCCACACGATGGAGATGCAGTTGGTCCATGCGTTCTCGCTGGCCCGACATGTGATTCAGCGGATATCATGTATGAAAATGCACTTTATCAGCTACCAGTGTCGTTGAGTATAGGGGATGAACTATTCATTTTTGGTACTGGGGCTTACACAGCCACCTACGCTTCTGTTGCTTTTAACGGTTTTGAACCACTGCGCTCATATGTTATTTAA
Organism: Candidatus Tokpelaia sp. JSC085; assembly: GCA_003331005.1. Lineage (GTDB taxonomy): Bacteria > Pseudomonadota > Alphaproteobacteria > Rhizobiales > Rhizobiaceae > JSC188. Next base: position 633,129 of record QENC01000001.1, on the reverse strand, counting down.
ATTCTTTTATTTACGAGCAAGGCTATGCTGGAGAGATCACTGTAAATCAAGTGCTATAACTATAAGGTGAATTGCAGCTTCGCTAAGCGGGCGTATACTCCACCTTGTGTCATGAGTATGTCATGGGTGCCTTGTTCTATAATTTTTCCATGATCCATAACCAATATACGGTCCGCATTCAAAATTGTTGCCAAGCGATGGGCAATGACCAATGTTGTACGGTTCTTCATCAATTTTTTCAGGGCTGATTGTATCAGCATCTCGCTTTCGGCATCAAGTGCTGAGGTCGCTTCGTCAAGAAGAAGAATTGGTGCGTCACGCAGAAGGGCACGAGCAATAGCAACGCGCTGTCTTTGTCCGCCGGAAAGCATTATGCCGTTTTCTCCGGTACGGCTATCAAACCCATCTTTTAATGGGATAATGAAATTAGAAGCATAGGCGGAACGGGCGGCATTTTCAATATCTCTGTCTTTTACATATTCCTTGCCAAAGGCGATATTTTTCCGTAGAGTTCCATTGAATATAGTGACATCTTGCGCGACATGAGCGATGCGCGCGCGGACATCTGTTGGACTTGCTTTTTTTATGTCTACACCGTCAATATAGATTTCTCCCCGTTGCGGATTATAGAAACGAAGCAACAATGAGAAAACTGTGCTCTTCCCTGCCCCAGAAGGGCCGACGATGGCCACGGTCTCTCCCTGATTAACAGAAAAACTGACCTGATTGAGTGCAAGCATATCAGAACGTGAGGGATAAGAAAAACTGACATTGTCAAACTCAAGACAACCTCGTGGTGACTCAGGAAATTGATGCGTTCTGCCCACTATCTGTTCTGGCTTCTCGTTCAGTAATTCAGCTAAACGCTCTGTGGCACTGGCTGCTTGGGCAAATTCTCCACCAATTTCTGATAGTTGTCCAAGAGAACCAGCTGTAAAGATAGCATACAACATAAATTGTCCGAGGGTCCCAGATGACATATGACCCTTTAGAACATCTTGTGCACTGATCCATAAAATAGAAATGATGCTGCCGAATACAAGAAAAATAGCGAAACCCGTAAGAAATGACCGTGACAAGATTGACTTGTTGATCGCCTGTAATGACAAGTCTATAAGATCAGAAAAACGGTTCACAACAATAGTCTGGGCATTAAATGTCTGAATAGTGCGGATTGCAGTAATATGCTCAAAAGCAAGTGCATCGACACGGGCGAGTGCATCCCGTGCTGAGCGCGCATGGAGCCGTACTTTCCGACTAAATCCAATCAGGGGTAAAAGCGCAGCAAGAATAGAAAAAAGAACGATGGCTGAAAGCTTAGGGCTTGTGATCACCATCATGGAGATAGCTCCTATTACCGTAATCATGTTCCTCAACATGACTGATATCGTTGCACCGACAAAAGATTTTATTAAGATTGTATCAGATGTGATCCGTGATAAAATATCACCTGAATGAGAGCGATCATAAAATGCAGCAGAAAGAATCATAAGGTGAGAAAAAATATCCCGGCGTAGATCAGCAATGATCCACTCTCCCAATGTAATAACACTATAATAGCGGGTTGCTGATGCGAATCCTAAGACTGCAGCGAGAAACAGCAGAATGGTAAAGTAGGAATTGATTGCGATATCGCTGGCTGTTAAAAAACCATCGTCTATCATATAACGGCTGGTGAGTGGTACAAGCAGCATCACAGTCGCGGCAAGAATCAAGGAAAAAATAGCTAATAGTCCCAGATACTTATAGCGCCAAATATAGGGGTAAAGTATAGAAAATGATAGAACACTGTGTTTATTTGTTGATTCAACAATAGTTTTCTTCAAAGCAATAGTCATGTTCAATTGTGCCCTTGTTATCATCATTGCACTGATGTACAGCTAAGGACGATTTTTTTGAAGGCCCTTCCGTAACAGCTTTATTTAGAGAGAATAGGAAATTACGTCATGAGAGCTGATATTCATCCTGATTATCACACCATTAAGGTCGTCATGACCGATGGGACAGAATATCTAACCCATTCAACCTGGGGAAAGGAAGGAGGGATTCTTAATCTTGATATCGATCCGACCACTCATCCAGCGTGGAACGGTGGTTCGCAAATACTCGTTGATCGTGGAGGTCGTATCTCCAGATTCAAAAATCGTTTTGGTACTCTTGGACTGTAAAATATTTCCTGGAATGCACTATCCTCCTTTATCCTTTGTATCTGGTTTGTATCTGGAATGATTCTCAGGGGAGATATCGAAAGGTAATTATAGGATTTATGTCAGAACATCGGAAATCCATTTTGATGGCTGTTATCAGTACTGCTCACGGAACAGGCGGGGAGGTGCGTGTGAGATCTTTTGCGAAGAACCCGATAGCACTTGGCGATTACGGTCCGCTGCATGACAAGGGTGGTCAACTCTATTGGGTAAAATCCATAAGATTGCAAAAGACGATGGTGATTGTGCGTTTTATAGGGGGCAATAGTCGCACGTTGTCGGAGAGACTCAACGGCACTGTATTATTCATTGATCGTACACAATTGCCTGATAATCTTGAAGAAGATGAGTTCTATCAGAATGACTTACTTGGCTTCGAAGCATGTGATGAACTTGGCCAAAAAATTGGTTATATTTCAGCATTTTTTAATTTTGGTGGCGGCGATCTAGTCGAGCTAATGATGAAAAATAGGAAAAATCAATTGATCCCGTTTAGTAAAACGGCAATCCCTCATATTGATATGGCAGCTGGCCGAATTTACATTGATCCTGTCGCTTCCGGTCTGGCCTAATGCAATGAATGTCAGGGAGGTCAACGATGAACTTTCATGCAACAATTCTAACCCTGTATCCAGAAATGTTTCCCGGACCGCTTGGCTGTTCGCTTGCAGGGAGGGCCCTGAAGAAGAAGATGTGGTCGCTTGAAACACAGCAGATCCGTAACTTTGCATTAGGACCGCATCGTTCAGTTGATGATACACCGTCAGGCGGCGGTGTTGGCATGGTGATGAAAGCAGACATTCTAGCACGGGCAATTGATGCAAGTCCGGCGGAGTACCCACGTTTTCTAATGAGCCCACGTGGATGGTCTTTCGATCAATCATTAGCGCGCACAATTGCCGGTTTCAGTGGTGCAACATTCGTGTGCGGCCATTTTGAAGGAATTGATGAGCGCATCGTTGAAGCTCGCAATCTCATAGAGATTTCTGTTGGGGATTATATTTTGTCTGGTGGAGAAATCGCAGCATTGGTTATTCTGGATGCTGTGGTACGTCTTTTACCAGGAGTGATGGGTAATGCGGAATCAGGATATAATGAAAGCTTTGAAACTGGTCTTCTCGAATGTCCTCATTACACAAGACCACATGTTTTTGAGGGCAGGTCGATCCCTCGTGTTTTGATATCAGGGAATCATGATGCAGTCATTACATGGCGCAGACAGCAAGCAGAAAGTATGACAAAAGTCCGCAGACCTGATCTTTGGGCAGCTTATAAAAAAAGGAAATATTGATTCTCTTGCATGAATTGCATACCATCGCGCCAGTATTATATCATGGCCAGAGTGAGAGTGAAATTGTTCCTGAGGCATGTGGATATCCATACCATATTTCAGAACGTGTCGTATAGACTAAAAGCACTCCTTCTGTTTGAAAAGAAGAGTAACGGGTGAAAGGGTAGGATACAAAATGAACATTATTGCCAAGCTTGAGGCAGAACAGCATGCTATAATTGAGAAAAAGCGTAGGCTGCCGTTTTTTCAACAAGGTGATTCAGTGCGCGTATTAGTGCGTGTCATGGAAGGTACACGTACGAGAGTGCAGGCTTATGAAGGTGTTTGTATTGCCCGTTCAGGAGGTGGTTTGCATGAAACATTTACTGTCCGGAAAATTTCTTATGGTGAAGGTGTTGAGCGTGTTTTTCCTGTATGTTCTCCGCTGATTGAAGGGGTAGAAATTATACGTCGCGGTCGTGTTCGCCGTGCAAAACTTTACTACCTGCGTAGGTTGACTGGAAAGGCTGCCCGTATTGTTGAAAAGAGAGATAAAAACAGAAAGGATGCTGTTGTTTGTTCAGTGTAATAGTAGTAAAAAATCGTAACTAAGCGAACTACTAAAAAATTCGTGGAACAGTTATTATTTTTTTAAATGGTTTATCGGAACGGCATTATTTTCTTTAATGTTTTATAAAATGGTTAGATTTATTATGCAGCAAGGGTAAGCACTTGCTTGAGTGTTTTTTTGCGTATTGACCGGCTTGTGTTCTGCATCTAGACAAGACAGCCTTATATGAAGGATGATCTACATGAGTACATTGCGTACGCTTTATGACAAGATTTTTGATAGCCATATCATTGATTGTGAGGAAGATGGGACCTGCTTGCTTTATATTGACCGCCATCTTGTGCATGAAGTGACGAGTCCACAAGCTTTTGAGGGTTTACGTTTCGCCCACCGTAAGGTGCGTTGCCCTCAAAAAAGTCTTGCTGTTGTTGATCATAATATTTCAACAACATCGGATCGTACTGATGGTATCAAAAATAGAGAAAGCCGGCTTCAAGTTGATGCACTGGCTAGAAATGCAGCAGAATTTGGAATTGAGTATTATTCAGAAAAGGATATCCGGCAGGGTATTGTTCATATTATCGGACCTGAGCAGGGTTTTACCTTACCTGGGATGACAATTGTTTGCGGCGACAGTCACACTTCGACACATGGTGCATTCGGTGCATTGGCACATGGTATCGGGACTTCGGAAGTGGAACACGTTTTAGTAACGCAGACACTTATCCAGAAGAAGGCAAAAAATATGCTTGTCCGTGTTGATGGAGAGCTGCCATACGGTGTGACTGCTAAGGATATGATCCTTGCCATTATAGGTGCGATCGGTACAGCTGGTGCTACAGGGTATGTTATTGAATATGCCGGTACGGCTATTGAAGCGCTCTCTATGGAAGGGCGTATGACTGTTTGCAACATGTCGATTGAAGGTGGAGCACGGGCTGGTCTTATCGCTCCGGATGACAAGACGTTTGAGTATATTGCACATCGTCCGCATGCACCAAGAGGTGTGATGTTGGAGCAGGCTGTGTGCTTTTGGAAAACATTAAAATCTGACAAAAACGCTTTTTATGAGAGAATTGTGAAGATTGATGCTAGAGATCTAACCCCAGCAGTTACTTGGGGATCCTCACCTGAGGATGTGGTGGCAATTACCGGTGTCGTGCCAAATCCTGATGACATTGACAATGTAACAAGACGTGCTTCCAAGAAACGCGCGCTTGAATATATGGGGCTTATTCCTGGAATGAAAATGACTGACATCGCCATTGACCGTGTGTTTATTGGTTCATGTACTAATGGCCGTATTGAAGATTTACGAGCTGCTGCTGTTGTGACTCATGGACACCGTGTTGCTAGTGGCGTTTCAGCTATGGTGGTCCCTGGCTCTGGTCTTGTAAAGAGACAAGCAGAAGCAGAGGGGCTGGATAGAATCTTCACTGATGCAGGTTTTGAATGGCGTGAGCCTGGCTGTTCTATGTGTCTTGCTATGAATGATGACCGCTTGCAACCAGGGGAACGATGTGCATCCACTTCTAACCGTAATTTTGAAGGGCGACAGGGATATCGAGGGCGTACCCATCTAGTATCACCTGCCATGGCTGCTGCTGCTGCTATCGCAGGTTATTTTGTTGACGTTCGTGACTGGCAATAGAACATTGATGAATATTGACAGTGAAAATATATTTAGACGTCTGGACAAATACAGTGTATTTTTGATAGCAAGTCAGACTTTCACATACTTTTTAGATTGATTGTGTAGAATGTCTCCTTCCACTTATAGTTCAAGTTAAAGGGGAAGTTTATGCAAGTAGGGTTGGATTTTTTGTGCAATGTTGAAATATTTGCAGAATATATATGGTAATATTGATTATCATCTGTAAGTGATAGATAGGATGAAAAGTGCTAATAGTCGTTCATAATAATAATATTGAACAGGCGTTGCGTGCTCTGAAAAAGAGAATGCAGCGTGATGGTTTTTTTCGTGCAATGAAGATGGGTCTTTACTATGAGAAACCATCAGAAAAAAGGGCTCGCGAAAAGCAGGAAGGTGTGCGTCGTGCCCGTAAGGTGGTGCGGAAGCGTGCTATGCGCGAAGGGTTAGGATTATCACGTGGAGGCGGGGGAATGCGTTACTAAAACTGGATGCTATTCTGTAGAAGATAAGATGATGAAGTTATGAAGCACTGCACTCTGCAGGTAGGGGTTGGTGATTTTTATTGAAGAATAGGTAACTGGCAACTGCGATCTGTCGATTATACTGAAGTGGTTGTTTCTAAGGAACCAGTTATTCATATGGATAAAGGGCCTTTTTTGTGGTTAGTATCAGTTGGCTTGTTGGTATTAGTGACTGGGTGTCAAGCAACTTTCCCACAAAAGAATATAGAAGGTCGGGCACAGGGTCTTCGTGAAAATCTTATATCATTGACCGATGTCATTTTGTCCAACCCATATGACCCAGTTGGATATAATGTCCGAGGTATTGCTTACGGCCGCGCAGGACGTTATAGGAGGGCGATTCGGGATTTTAGTATGGCGATTCATCTTGATCCTGATTTTTATGCCGCCTATGCAAATCGTGCCTTGATTTATCGATCAATGAATGAGAGTGCATCTGCTTTAGATGATTATAATCATGCTTTACAGATTAACCCGTACTATGCTGCGGCTTATGTTGGGCGTGGCAATGTTTATCGTGAAGCGGGGCAATTTGACTTTGCTTTTAATGACTACAGTCAGGCAGTTCAACGTGATCCGATGAATGAACGTGCTTGGTATAATCGTGCATGGATTGAGCAGGTTCGTGGTCAGCATATGCAGGCTATTGCTGATTTCGGAATGGCTATATCACGTCAACCTCGTGTTCCGATGCCATATAACGGCCGTGGGCTTTCTTATATCGCAGTGGGGGATTGGGAAAATGCAGCTGATGATTTCGCTGCTGCTGTTGCATTGGATCCTAACTTTGCTGAGAGCTGGTTTAATATGGCATTAGTATTCGAACATCAAGGTGATAGGAATAAAGCATATCAAGCTTATTCAAAAGCGTGGTCTCTGGATCGAAAGTACCATGCGGCTCGCGCTGGGATGAGGAGAACCCGTGTTCTTCATCTGATTAAGAGATGCCCTTCCTCTACACAGCCAGCCTGTTAGTTATCTCTATTGTTATCTCGAGTGATTGAACTTACGCGTGATCCTATCACCAAGCCATTGTATTAAAACATTTAATACGATAAGAATAAAGATGATTGATGTCATAACAGTTGGGTTGTAGCGCTGATAACCATAGCTAATGGCCAGTTGTCCTAGACCACCAGCCCCAATAAAACCAGCCGTGGCGCTTGCGGCCACTATTGCTATGATAGCAACAGTAAACCCAGTGATCAGGCTTGGTAATGCTTCGGGAAGCGCCACTTCAAGAATTGTTTGGAATCTTGTTGCACCCATAGAATATACTGTATCTATCAGGTCTTTCTCAACGTTACGAAAAGAGAGCTCTGCCATACGTGCATAAAAAGGGATAGCTGATATTGATAGAATAAAAATCATAGCTTCATTCCCTACCGCTTTTCCTACAACTATACGCGTGATCGGCATGATGCTAGCAGCAAGAATAATAAATGGAATGGCTCGAATACTATCAACAATTGCGCTGACAGGGCGATTGATCCAGGCATTCTCAAATAAATTACCAGATGATGTTGTATAGAGAAGAAGACCAATTGGTAACCCAAAAAAAAGCGCAAAAAAAGACGATGCTGCTGACATCCAACATGTATCAAGAACAGCTCTTGGTACAAGGCTGAAGAGTATTTCAAGATTAGACATAACCTACTATCTCACTTTTATCGCTATGCTGAGCAAGCCACGCATATGCTTTTTCCAGTTTCTGCTTATCAGTTGCTTTTATAGCAAGGAAAAAACGGCCTATAGCTTCATTCTGGATATACTCAATCCCTCCTTGTATAATGCGCGCGACCATTCCAGTTTCTGCTTCAAGCTTATTAAGAAAAGGTTCATGGGCTTCTAAACCGGAGATGTGAAACTCAATAATAGCATCCTGTCCGTCAATGAAGTTAAGCTTCGCAGCAATTGTGGATGGTAAGGTAGGGAGAATAACCTGAAGAAGTGATTTTGTGGTCTCGTTTTTCGGTTGAGCAAACACATCTCTTACTGATCCTTCTTCAAGAATTCTACCCTGATCAAGAACAATAAGCCGCGTGGCAATTGAACGTATAATTTCCATTTCATGAGTGATTAGAATAATGGTTAGGCCCATATGAGACTTGATCTTGGTGAGCAGTTCAAGAATAGACTGTGTTGTTTCAGGATCAAGAGCTGAGGTAGCCTCGTCTGAAAGTAAAACACTAGGATTGGTTGCCAACGCACGAGCTATGCAGACTCTTTGCTTCTGTCCGCCAGAAAGCTGTACTGGATAGTGAGCTGCTTTGTCAGCAAGAGACACAATATCAAGTAAATCAAGCGCCCTTCGGCGACGATTTGCCTTTGATGCCCCTGAGAGTTTGAGTGGCAAAGCGACATTATCAATAATTCGTCGTGAAGAAAGTAGATTAAAATTTTGAAAAATCATACCAATTCTGCGTCGAATCAAGCGACGATCATTATCATTGAGCTGTGCGATATTTTGTGTCTCAAAAAATATTTGACCACTATCGATGCACTCAAGTCCATTGATACAACGTATCAGAGTTGATTTTCCAGCCCCACTGCGTCCAATGATTCCAAGAACTTCTTCCCTATGGACGGAGAAAGAAACACCATCGATTACAGCCGTCTTCGAGAAAAGACGCTGTATGTTTTTCAGTTCTAAAAGAGGTTTGTCAAAATGTTTCATTTACCAAGATGTCGCAAAGGTTTTTCCAAAAATGTGTTGTAGTTTATTGCGCACACTGTCATTCTGATAAGCTGCCACTAATTTTTTTGCCCATGGTTTCGTAACATCTTCTGTACGAACCACAATGATATTATCGTACGGATTATTCTCGATCTTTTCCAAAGCAATGAGTTCCTTGTCAGGATTGATACCGGAGCTCGTAATCCATGTATTGTTAACGATAACAGCATCAAAATCGGCAATGGCGCGTCCGACAATACCACTATTCATTTCTTGAAATTTTAATTTTTTCGGATTGTCTTTAATATCAAGCGGCGTAGCTAAAATAGCATTAGGCGTTTTAAGCGTGATGAGGCCTGCTTGTGCCATAATCTGTAGTGCGCGACCCTCATTGGAAGGATCATCAGGAATACCAATTATAGCACCATCACGCAATTCATCAAGATTTTTAACCTTACGTGAATAAACGCCTATTGGGAACAAAGCTGTATGACCGATGATGGATAGCTTGTATCCATGCTGAGCAAGCTGTGCGTCAAAATAAGGTTTATGCTGCATAGCATTGGCATCAATATCCCCTGCACTCAATGCTTCATTAATAATAGAATAATCAGAAAAAGGAACAAGCTCAATATGGAGGCCCTGTTTGCTGGCTATATCAACTGCAATCTTCCAAACATCTTCTTCATCACCACCCATCACACCTAGTTTGATAGGGTTATGTTCCACAGCGTGCAGTATAGGCATACCTATGCCTATGGCCGATAGAATGGCTGAAAAAAAAATCGTCAGAATTGTTAGCTTATGTAATCCGACACGGAATCTCATATGAAACCCTCCTGAAGTCATAATGCCTTTTAAAAAGAATTTATACGTTGACTCATAACGCATAGTATAGTGTTGGCTTAACCAAACACAATATCCTATATCCTACACGGCTTTTTGGTCGAAGCCAATCAGCAAAGATAGAATGAATGCAGAAGAGCAGGGAGAGTGTATGCTTCCTGTAACCATACATCGTTTTCATTTCAGTCTACTAACAGTGGTGGACAGGAACAAATGAGGTTTCGATCACCTATCACATTGTCAACCCGTGAGATTGGTGGCCAGTATTTATCTGCTGCCGCAACACTTTTATCTGGGAGAGCAGCCTTCTCTCTGCTATAGGAATGATTCCATTGATCATCTACTATTTCAGCCAAAGTATGTGGAGCATTAACCAATGGGTTATCATTCTTTGGCCATATGCCAGCACCTACCTGTTGTGCTTCTTCTGCAATGGAAAGTAATGCATTACATAATCTGTCAATCTCTGATTTCGATTCGGATTCTGTAGGTTCAATCATCAATGTTCCTGCAACAGGAAATGACATGGTCGGTGCGTGGAACCCATAATCCATGAGCCGTTTAGCTATATCATCAACCGTTATGCCAAACTGATCTTTTATAACACGGATATCGACAATGCATTCATGTGCTACCCTTCCTTTTTTGCCTTTATAAAGAATAGGATATCTCTTTGACAGGCGGGCAGCAATATAATTCGCATTGAGAATTGCCATTTCCGTTGCGTGTTTCAGTCCATCCGGTCCCATCATACGGATGTACATCCATGTAATGACGAGAATGGAAGCATTCCCAAAGGGAGCAGATGAGACCGCGTGCCTGGTACCAAAAAAAACATGCCCTGGCAAAAAAGATTCCAGATGCTTTGCTACACAGATCGGTCCAGCACCCGGACCTCCCCCCCCATGTGGAATGGCAAAGGTTTTATGCAGGTTTATATGGCAGACATCAGCCCCGATATCGGCAGGACGAGCAAGACCGACAAGTGCATTAAGATTTGCGCCATCGAAATAAACCTGCCCACCATAGCCGTGAACAATATCGCACATTTCCTGAATCCCTTCTTCATAAACGCCATGTGTTGAAGGGTAAGTTACCATTAACGCTGCCAAACTGTCAGAATGCTGCACCGCTTTTTTTCTAAGATCGTTTATATCAACATCACCATTTTCAAGGCAGCGCACAACTGCTACTTGCATCCCAGCCATGCGTGCTGAGGCGGGATTGGTCCCGTGAGCTGATTCCGGAATAAGGCAGATATGACGCTTTTTCTCCCCACGCGCTTCGTGATAATTGCGAATGGCAAGAAGACCTGCATATTCACCTTGAGCACCTGAGTTTGGTTGTAGCGATATTCTGGAAAAGCCTGTAATAGTACACAGCCAACACTCTAATTGCTCAATCATTTGCCGGTATCCAACAGTATCACCTTGCGGCGCAAAGGGATGTAGAGATGCAACTTCGGACCATCCTAAAGGCAGCATTTCAGCCGTGGCGTTGAGTTTCATCGTGCAAGAACCAAGTGGTATCATCGTTCGATCAAGTGCAAGATCCTTATCCGCAAGTCGACGCAGAAAACGCATCATCTTCATTTCCGACTGGGCATAGTGAAAGATCTGCTGGCTCATCAATGTATCAATCCGCAATGGAGAGGGCAATGCGCTTTGCACCTCCGTGATCGGATATCCACCAAACAGGTCACTGAGAACTACCACATCTTCTTCCGTTGAGAGTTCGTCGAAATTGATACCCACCTGATCAGCATCAATCATACGGATAAGACGCCCACCTGCATGTGCTTTTTCTGCTACAGCCTCTGCCTGACCAGGAACTGATACCGTCACGCAATCAAAGAAATATTTCCCAATAACCTTGAAACCCTCTGTTGTAACAGCTTCCTTAAAACGGCAGGCCATCTGATGAACGCGTCTCGCTATGGCTTGTAACCCTGTAGGACCATGCCAAATAGCATAGGCTACAGCCATATTAGCGAGCAAAACCTGTGCTGTACAGATGTTGGAGGTTGCTTTATCTCTACGGATATGTTGTTCACGTGTCTGCAAGGCAAGGCGATAGGCAATACGCCCTTTTGTATCAATGGACTGCCCGACAATGCGGCCGGGTATCAGCCGTGTCAGAACCGCCGAAACGGCAAGATACCCGGCATGAGGCCCTCCAAATCCTATTGGTATTCCAAAACGCTGTATTGAACCTACAACGATGTCAGCGCCCCACTTTGCCGGTGCATCCAGAATGGTTAGAGCCAAAGGATCGGCTACCACTATGACAAGTATATGCTTGCTTTTTGCTGCCTGGATATTTTCTGACCAATTGTGGAAAACACCATATGTATCAGGCCATGGAAAAACAACAGCGGCGACCTGGTCGGTTATATCATCTTCTGTTACAATCTCAATTCCTAACGCATCTGTGCGCGTTTTTATAACGTCTAGTGTCTGTGGATGCAGGATACCTGCTATGATAATATATCTGCGTCTTTCACGGAAAAAGCGATAAGCTATCGTAATCCCCTCCGCTAATGCTGTTGACTCATCAAGCAGAGAAGCCGCTGCAACGGGCAACCCTGTCAGCTCAGTTACAAGGGTCTGAAAATGGAACAAAAGCTCTAGACGTCCCTGACTTATTTCCGCTTGATAAGGTGTATAGGCTGTATACCATGCTGGATTTTCAAATAGATTTCTCTGGATCACAGGAGGTGTAAAGGTCCCATGATATCCCTGTCCTATAAAGTTTTTTAGCACCCGATTTTGCATCATAATCGCTCTTAATTCATCCAGCGCTTCATACTCAGTTGCCGCCTGTGGGAGATCAAGTAATCTTCTGAGACGGATGCTATTCGGAACGGCCTCAGCAATCAATGCTTCAAAAGAAGTAGCACCAAGCCTTTTGAGCATGACATCACAATCGCAAGCCTGTGAGCCAATATGGCGAACAGAAAAAGCAGTTTTATCCATTGTCGTATATCATCCGATAAATTTTCTATAGGCCTCTGCATCCAGCAGTCCGGCCAGCTGTTGTTCATTCGTAATAACCATTTTCCATAACCATCCATCCTTCTCGGCTGACTGGTTAACAAGAGCAGGGTCAGAAGACAGGATTTCGTTCACCTGTGTAATCTGACCATCAACTGGAGCATAAATATCTGAAGCCGCTTTGACAGATTCAACAACGACCACACTCTGTCCTTTGATAATTTTCCCGCCAGCCTCCGGCAATTCGACAAACACAAGATCGCCGAGTTCTTCCTGTGCATGATTGGTAATACCCACAGTTGCAATGCTGTTTTCGAATCGGATCCATTCGTGATCTTCAGTAAAATATAGAGGAATCATCAATTTATCCTTTAAAATAACGCTGTGGCACGAACGGAAGAGAGTGGACAGCAATGATTATCATCTTGCCACGAACATTGGTAAACAGTTTGACACCTGGTCTTGCACAAGAAGTTGCAACATAGCCCATCGCAACTGGTCCACCAAAGAAAGGCCCAAAGCCACCTGAGGTGACAATACCTATCTGACGACCGTTTTCATCAAAAAGCATGGAACCAGCGCGGACCGGTTGATGTGTATTTGGTTTTAGTCCAACGCGGAGCCGCACTGGCGGAGTGATAAGCGCTTTAGACAAAGCATCTGCTCCAACAAAACCTGCTTTTCCCCGCAAAGATTTTGGAATAGCAAAAGTCAGATTAGCCTCAACAGGATTTGTTTCAGTTGTTATATCCTGACCATGCAGACACAGACCAGCCTCAAGCCGTAAACTGTCGCGTGCTGCAAGGCCTGCCCATTGAACACGGTGATCAGCCAATAATCTTTCAGTAAATGCATGCGCAACATCTATAGGAAGAGCAATTTCAAATCCATCCTCACCGGTATAACCTGACCGAGTTACAAGCCAACCATCGTATGGTTCATATCCATGCATAAAAGTCAATTTTTCATTCGAAAAGCCAAGACTGCACATGATTTCTGCCGCTTTCGGCCCTTGTAAGGAAAGTAATACTATATGGTTCAGTGGTCTGATAGCACAGTTAAAATTCGCAATGCGACACCTAAATTCATCAATATCCACCGTTGCATTGCTTGCATTAACCACTGCTATGAAACGGTCTTTTCCTAGCCGGGTTATCATCAAATCATCAATAATACCTGCTTTTTCATCAAGCATATAGGTATAACATGATTGACCAGAAAAAAGTGTCGTCGTATCAAGTGGCAAGGCAAAGGAAAGAAAGGCGTCTATGTCCGGACCTTCCATAGCAATAACTTGCATGTGAGAAACGTCAAAAAGCCCAGAGAAGCACCGGGTATGAAGATGCTCTTTCATAACACCTACAGGATAGCTTATAGGCATATTCCAACCAGAAAATGCCCCAAATTTTGCCCTTGCCTTAATATGCAGATCCTCAAGGGGCAAAATTTTGAGCTTTTCAGCTGTATTACCCATTTTAACTCCGGCAAAAAGGAAAACTCACGGGGAAGCGCTTTCACTGCTATGTATGTGTATGTCCCTCAAAAAACTTTTCTTTCTATACTAGCTCTCTCTACCATCTTTAAAAAGCAAAGCATTATAGAAGACTTTTTGCATGTTTCAATGAAGAAAATCCCTGTCAATCAAGAGTTAGGATTCTTTCTGCCGATATCCTTGTGGATTTTTGACCTGAAAGTTCCACATATCCGCACAAATTTGGTGCAGATCACGTTTTGCCTCCCAACCCAACTCCTTTCTTGCCATTTCAGAATTTGTAAAAAACTCTGCAATATCTCCTGGGCGGCGTGGACCTATAATATAAGGCACAGGACGATTAGAAACATGCTCAAATGCACCAATGACATCCAACACACTAAACCCCTTGCCGCATCCGAGATTGAATAAATGAACCCCCGGTTTTTCCATCATCTTAAGTGCAGCAATGTGCCCATTTGCCAGATCAACCACATGTATGTAATCACGTATACCAGTTCCATCTTTCGTTTTATAATTATCACCCCAGATTGTCAGTTTTTTTCTCCGCCCTGAAGCAACTTGCGAGATTATCGGCATAAGATTGTTTGGAATGCCTTTTGGATCTTCGCCTATTAAGCCACTTTCATGAGCACCGACAGGATTAAAATAACGCAAAATAGTAAAGCTCCACTCAGGATCAGCGGTATAAAGATCAGCCATCATTTTTTCGATAATAAGCTTTGTACGGCCATAAACATTCTCAGGTACCAGTGGGTGTTTTTCATCATAAGGTAGATACTCAGGAAGGCCATACACCATGGCCGTTGATGAAAAAATGAGATTTTTTACGCGAATAGACTGCATTGCTTGTAACAGAATCAAAGTGCCAACAACATTGCAATCATAATAAAACAGTGGGCATCCTGCTGACTCAGCAACTGCCTTTAACCCTGCAAGGTGAATAACAGAAGTGCACCCATGATTTTTGAGGATCTTCTCAATCATCATTCGGTCACGAATGTCACACGGCATATTGATTGGAGTTCGTCCTGTTATATTTTCAATACGGTGTAACACCTCAGGATAGCTGTTATTAAAATTATCAACAATAATAACATCAAACCCTGCATTCAACAAAGAGACACATACATGGGATCCAATATAGCCTGCTCCACCTGTTACAAGAATCGCCATATGAATACTCTCATTAGAGAAATGTTCGCTGATTACATATTACATTATTTTTTACTAAAAAATCATATTAAAATCGCTCCGGCTGACTGACTAGTTTGTGATTTCTTCGCGGTTTCTGCCTAGCTGATGCCACTCCTAAAATGAACAGGCTACCGTGTGCCAACATCAGCCTATCGCCTATTGGTCGCAATATTGAAAGGAAGTACAGCCAGATATAGTACTATAGAACATTGATACTTTAAGACTCAGATTTTGATTGAAGCACTTGGCGTGTTGCACTCTTTTTTTCAGAGGAAAGTACTTCTTTTGCAATGGTAGCAATCCCGCTAATAGAACCAATGATAGATGAGGCCTCAAGCGGCATCATAATAATCTTCTGGTTATTGGCAGACCCAATGGCTGTCAGGGCCTCGGTATATTTTTGTGCAACAAAATAGTTAATAGCCTGTAGATCTCCTTCGGCAATAGCACGGGAGACCATGACGGTTGCTTTGGCTTCTGCTTCAGCCAGACGCTCGCGTCCTTCAGCTTCACGATAAGCAGCTTCACGTTTACCTTCTGCTTCAAGAATCTGCGCCTGTTTCAGGCCCTCAGCCCGTAAGATATTAGCATTCCTATTCCCTTCGGCTTCAAGTACCTGAGCGCGTTTATCACGTTCCGCTTTCATCTGCCGCGCCATAGCATCTACCAAATCACGTGGAGGTTGAATATCTTTAATCTCAATCCGAGTCATCTTCATACCCCAAGGATGGGCTGCCTCATCAACAACACGCAATAATTTTTCATTGATAATATTTCTGTTTGATAAAAGTTCATCCAGATCCATTGACCCAACTACAGTGCGAATATTGGTCATGGTTAGATTCATCAGTGCATACTCAAGGTCAGAAACCTGATAAGCTGAATGTGCAGCATTCAACACCTGATAAAACGCGACAGCATCCACTGAAACAGTTGCATTATCTCTTGTAATAACCTCCTGTCGCGGGACATCAAGAACTTGTTCCATGATGGAGATGCGTGCACCTATGCGGTCGACAAAAGGAATAATCATGTTCAGACCTGGCAAGAGAGTTTTTGTATAGCGACCAAAGCGCTCAACGGTAAAATGAAATCCTTGAGGTACCATTTTAATACCTGCAAAACATGTGGATAGAACCAAAATAGTGAGAACTATAAGCGCAATGCCTAAACCCGTAAATTCCATGATATTTATTTTCCTGCCCTGTCTTTTCAGTGTAAAGAGACTTTGTATAAAAAATTAAAATGTATACCATACATTGACAGTTACCATCAATGGATGTATGTAAGTGTAAGGTATCTCTGCGGTCATGACTTATACCCAGCCGAAAAGCTCACGACGAACAAGGTGTTCAATCACATGCATGCCTTCCTCGCTATCATTCAGGCAAGGAATATGTGTGAAATTTTTACCACCATTTTTATGAAAAATCCCAGCTGCTTTATTTACGATCTCATCAAGCGTTTCAAGGCACTCCGATGCAAACCCAGGATTTAATACAGCAATAGACTGTATGCCATTACGAGCGAGTTGTTCAATTGTTCTGTCGGTATATGGTTCTAACCATTCTGTAAACATGAATCGGGATTGAAACGTCATCGTCATCTGTTCTTTATCCATACCAAGCTTGTGACGAAGCGCTACTGTTGTACGCTCACATTCCCTTAAATACGGATCGCCACGCTTTGCATAGTTTTTTGGAATACCATGATAGGAAGCGAGGATGACCTCAGGTGTAAAATCGAGTATAGCAAGATGTTTTCGAACAGAAGATGTCAGAGAATCAATATATACTGAATCGTCCGCATAGGAAGAAACCATCCGGATGGCTGGAATAACCCGTGTTTTTTTCAAGACATTGAACACAGAATCATTGACAGCTGCAGTCGTCGTAGCAGAATATTGCGGATAAAGTGATAATATCACAAGACGTCTGCACCCGCAGGCGATCAATGCGTTTGTTACAGTTTTCACAGAAGGTTGACCATAGCGCATAGCCCACCGGACATCTATATCTGCATTGTCAAGAATTCTATGTAACTTCTCAGCTTGCAAACGCGTGTAGGTGCGTAATGGGGATTCGTTCGTTTCATCGTTCCATATACGCGCATAGGCTTTTCTTAATTTTTTTGGTCGTGTATTTAACACTATGCCGTACAGGATTGGATACCAAAAAAGGATCGGCCACTCTATGACACGCCTATCTGATAGAAATTCCGCAAGGTAACAACGCAGATCACGACGACTTATCCCACAAGGTGTTCCAAGATTAATAAGCATAACGCCGATACGTTCTTTTTTTAACAAAGGTCTTTCCATCTTTTTTATAAGATATTTCTAGTCAATTTAAATTGACTACCATTTTCAGAAGTGCAAACCAACATGGATATATCAGTAGGTGAAC
Source organism: Candidatus Tokpelaia sp. JSC085 (assembly GCA_003331005.1). Classification (GTDB taxonomy): domain Bacteria; phylum Pseudomonadota; class Alphaproteobacteria; order Rhizobiales; family Rhizobiaceae; genus JSC188. The sequence goes on along the minus strand of QENC01000001.1, from coordinate 615,296 downwards.
AACTGATAGTTGTGACTGTCCCTCGAATCACGGAGCGTATTTCAATTGTAATCATGTTATTCATATGCAAAGCATAGTTTCCTTCTGCAAGTTTTTCATTCGTATCTGCCGCATAGGTTTCAAATATACCGTTGTGGAAAAAAGAAGTGATGCCATTTGCATCAATCCATTGCCCTTCAAGATTATACAACTTTTCAGAAGATGGAGGGCTGAACAGATGATTCAGTCTCTCAGGAGAACAGGAAGATATTCCAAGAACGAGTGTCATCAGACAGCCTATAAGAGCTAAACGCTTTGTCAGTTCTAGCAAGAATTTCAACTCCATTGTTTCATCACATAAAAAGGCTTTAAAAGGCTTTTTTTTATTTCATTGCCAGGATCGGTGTTTTAATGTCATTCCATTAGTTAGTTTCATGCAAGAATTGTACCTTTTTTACAACATAGAAAGAAAATTTCTTCTTAAAGTTAAGAATTTTCACAATTTATTGTCTCTTCAAGTACTATTACTACTACTACATTTATATACAATAGAGTTTAATTGCTCCTTGGAGGGGGTTATGAAGACACTTAGGTTTATATGCACTTCCATGGCTTTTTATAAAAATATCCTGGAGGTCAGAGATGAATGTTAAGAAAAATCTGAAGAATCTACTGTTCTATTCCACTGCAACTGCAATGATACTTGGAGTCTCAGGAGCCTGGGCTCACACTGGTATTGCCATTGGGACCAAGGAGGATTCTGATGTGCATTCTTGTGATTCATATGGTGCAGGATATTTCTATATTCCAGGAACTGGAACGTGCATGCGTATCACTGGCTCTGTCCGCTCAGAAATCAATGGTGGCAAGAATGTTTATGCAGATAAGAGGGATGAACGTGCGCGTGATACCTATATAGGAATGACCCGTGCTACGCTTCGTTCCTATAGTGCTTCGGAAACGGACTTTGGTCTCCTGCATACTTTCTTAGAATTGCGTTCAGATTGGATCAGGGGCGCTGAAGAAGGTGGTGTGGGTGGCCAGCTTCGTTATGCATACACTGAATTAGGCGGCTTGCATCTTGGTCTTGATGAGTCAATTTTTCATCATTGGACTGGGGGTTTTGGAAACGTTATGCATGATGACATGCTAAACCCATTGTCTTCCAGTCGTACCAATGTCATCAGCTATACCTTTAACGGCAGCAATGGTATCTCTGCTATTCTTGGCTTTGAGCAGGGAAAAAATAATAACAATTCTCCTCAGGATGGGTTCCGCTTTAACAGTAATGGTACACAAGAGTCACGTAAACTCCGCCAACAGATTGAAGGTTATACGCCACATGTAATTACTGGCGCCAAATACAAACAAGGATGGGGTGGAATTTCTACTGTGGTCGCCTATGATGCTTACTATTCAGAGTTCTCTGGGAAGATGCGCTTTGATATTGATATCAACAATCAGCTCTCTCTGTGGACTATGGGTGGTTACAAGATTATGCAGGATTATTATCATGTGGATGAATCCTCCACGGATAACCGTATTTATCGTCTGGCCAATTCCATCTACGGCGATTGGGGTGGGCATTGGGCTTTTTGGAGTGGAGGGACATACAAGCTCTCAACACAGACACGCATGAATTTCCAGCTTGCTTATGAAGCAGTTAGGACTTTTGCTTCTTCTGTCAACTTCTCGCATGAGCTCAGTCCTGGATTAAAAATCACACCGGAACTAGCCTATATTTCTTGGAATGACAAATACGGCTTCGGAGATACACAGACCTCTTTGAAAGGCAAGGATGCTTTACAGGGTGTTATTCGCTTGCAGCGTTCGTTCTGAAGTTATCATCATGCAATGCATCTTGTAACTGTAACAAATGCATTCTCAGATGATCATCTTAGAAAGGAGGTGAGGTCAAAGGTGAGGTCAAAAATGTCAAAAAAGATTTCTATGTTTCTATGGTGAAAAAGAAAGAAAAGCAGGAGAGGAAGAGGAGGCTAAGATACAACAATTAAGGAGGTATAGTGTAAAGGCTGAGTCAAAGGCTATTATGGTCATTCAAAATATTCTTTATTTTCCCAAAGGTTAACAGCTAACCATGCTTTCAATGCCATATATCTGTAACAAATTAGGAAAGATAAAAGATATATGTCAAAATATCTGATGGATTGGACAATGTCTCTTGTTAGACGAAGGACAGCGATATGTTGGCTTGCCTTTATTGCTTTTATAGAAAGTTCAGTTTTTCCTATGCCAACTGATATGCTTTTTATGCCGTTGACATTGGTAAAGCCAAAAAGAGCATGGCAATATGCTTTTATCGCTACATTTTTTTCAGTGCTAGGGGGTATTGCCGGCTGGTTATTTGGCTATTTTGCTTATGAGTTAATAGCCAGACCTATTCTTGAATTCTATGATCAATATAATCAATTTGAAATTCTACGTAAAAGCGCATCGGTTGACTTCATTTGTTTATTATTGATTACCTCCAGTCTTATCCATCTGCCACCTGCCAAAATTGTGACCATTCTATCAGGTGTCGTAGGAATCAATATCTGTTTTTTTATTCTCCTAGCTGTCCTGACACGCTGTGCACGGTTTTATTTTCTAGCATGGCTGCTTAGTCGTTATGGTTCTTCTATTATCAGAAGCATGATGAGTATCAATCTGTCAAAATTTTTCCTTATTTTTTCAACCTTGTTGATAGTTATAATTTGTATTATTTATCAATTTATTCTCTGATGGTTGATAGCTGTTTGGATGAAAACCATATCAATATTTCCTCGTGCGCAACCATTGCAGACAACACTTGCTATAGTTCTTTTTATTGGCATGTCAAGTATGATTTTTGCTGCATTAGGATTCCAATATATTGTCGGTTTTGTCCCGTGCAAACTATGCCTTATGGAGCGGACGCCATACTATATCGGCGCACCATTGATGCTGATCACAGCTTACTTATCGGCTATCCATTTTGCAGATATTTATGTTAGAAAGCTATTCCTAGCTATCCTAGCATTGATGACCTATGGTTTTATACTTTCGCTCTATCATGTTGGCACGGAGTGGAAATTCTGGAAAGGGCCAGCGGCTTGTTCTTTTCCAGCAATATTCATCTTGAAAAATGCCGCTGATCTTTTAGACAGTCTTAACATGTTTCGTCCAATTTCCTGCTCTGAAGCACCCGGTTATTTTCTTGGTCTTTCTATAGGGGGATGGAATGCAATTCTTAGTCTTGTTTACGCAGCCATTGCATTTTTTGCCGCTCGTACTCCTGGCAAAATATATCATTGAAATTGCTGCTTCTTTTCTTGCAATCCAAGACAAGGAAAAATGTTTCATCTTTTAAAAGAATAAAGAAAGATTCATATCTTTCTTTCAGGCATAGCATAAATCTTATTTCTTATCTTGCGAGCTTTTATCCCTGATAATCCATTGAAGTGTTCGAAGTCGGGGAAAACTATTTTGATATTCAATGGCCATAGTTCTGTAGTTTGAGCCTACCTTTATGCATGAGAATAGACAGGGTCATGAGATTATGTTCCAGGATGAAAAAAAACTATCGGTCTTCCCGGCTTTTTTCAAAGTAAATGGTCGATATATCTTGATTGTCGGTTCGGGCGCGGCAGCGCTTGCAAAAATACGTCTTATTGATGAAACAACAGCCTTGATCGTTGCTGTTGCGCCAAATCCTGATGCACAGTTTTACGCATATCTGAAGGAAAAGGGGTTATCTCCTAATAATGAGAATAGTACTATTAAATGGTTGGATGCACCGTTTGATAGTGCAATGCTCGGTAGTGCGATCCTGGTTTTTGCAGCGACAGGAGATACCGCACAAGATCGTGCTGTCGCTACGGCAGCGCATCAAGCTCATATACCGGTTAATGTCGTTGATTGCCCTGAATTATGTGATTTTTTCACCCCTGCACTTGTCAATAGGGCACCAATTGCTGTTGCTGTAGGATCAGAGGGAACAGGACCAGTGCTCGCTCAATATATTCGTTCACGCATTGATGCCTTATTATGCCCCAGTATTGGCAGAATCGCGTGGTTTGCTGGTCGGTTTCGGGAAAGAGCGAATGCAAGTGTTGCGAAGGGTATCGCACGGCGTAGATTCTGGTATAGCGTCTTTACTGGGACTATCGCCCGCGCAATCATGAATAATGATGAACAACTTGCTGAGAAATGCGTCTTGGAATTACTTGATTCTAATCATGATAGGAATCAATCCGTCCATTTTCTAAACGTTAGTCATGGTGTGGTCGATTGGTTGACACTTGGTGACCAGCGTGTGCTCATGGAGGCAGATACCATTATTCATGATAGTGATGTTGTACATGATATTCTCGCGATGGCTCGTCGGGATGCAGACTTGTTAGCTGTTCCGCCCAACTCGCTTCTTTCGATACAGTTTGTGAAAAAAAATTACAGAGAGAGAAGACAAGTGCTGCGTCTTGTTACAGATCAGGTTAGGCTTGTCAAAGAATCCGCGTTACTCAGAACAGACGGTATTAATTTCGACATTCTACCTGCTCTAGCAATTGATACTGTTCTCTGTTCCAGCCCTGTTTCACAAAACAGAGGGACATGCGGGACAGAACAGGTGACCTGAAAATGTCAGTAAAAAGATGCAAAACAGGAAAAAAAGAAGAGGGGCTAAAAGTCTTAACGGCAAACAGGCTTATAGACGGGCGTCCTGTTTGGTATAGTACAGATGGAAATTGGAGTAGGGATATTAACAATGCTGCTGTTGTCGATAATCAGCAGGCTTGGTCCTGTCTTGAACAAGTAGGTAGAAAAGCTATGGCAAATAATGAAATCGTAGATGCGGTATTGATAGGTATTATAGAACATGAAGGCAAGCTTTACGCCTCACGTTTGCGCGAGCACATCCGAGCTTATGGCCCTACTGGCTCCTGCACGTAAATCACCTGCTTAAGGAAAGCATGATGTATCGCTATGACGAATTTGATAAAGCATTTGTTGCCGCACGGGTTGCCGAATTTTCCGACCAAGTCAAACGGCGCTTGGCCGGGGAACTGACAGAAGATGAATTTAGGCCTCTGCGTTTGCGCAATGGGGTTTACCTTCAGCTTCATGCCTATATGCTTCGGGTTGCTATTCCTTATGGGACACTTTCTTCAAGACAGATGCGTAAACTCGCCCATATTGCCCGGTGTTATGATCGTGGATACGGCCATTTTACCACACGTCAAAACATCCAGTTTAATTGGCCAAGGCTTGTTGATATTCCAGAAATTCTTTCTGAATTGGCAGACGTTGAGATGCATGCGATCCAAACATCTGGAAACTGCATCCGCAATATAACATCAGATCATTTTGCCGGTGTTGCAGCTGATGAGATCACTGACCCAAGACCTTATGCTGAGATTTTACGGCAATGGTCATCACTTCATCCTGAGTTCAGTTATCTGCCGCGCAAGTTTAAGTTTGCCATTATAGGTGCACAAACAGACCGTGCCGCTATTCAGCTGCACGATATTGGTCTCAGGCTCAACAGAAATGCTGTAGGAGAACTCGGCTTTTCCTTTTACATAGGTGGTGGACAGGGTAGAACCCCGATGGTAGCAAAGTTGCTGCACGAATTTATACCTGTGGAAAATTTGTTGCACTATGCAACAGCAATTGTGCGTATTTATAATCTCTATGGACGACGTGATAACAAATACAAGGCGCGGATTAAGATCTTAGTACATGAGACAGGTTTTGGGCAACTACGTGAAGACATTGATGTGGAATTTGCCGCCTTAAAAAGGTCTGAAAGGTATGATTTGACATTGCTGCAAGCAGATATAGAGGCCATCAATGCCTATTTTTGTACTCCTGATCTTGAGAATCACCCGAATGGACGAGATACTCTTGTAAGTTTACGCTTAAAAGATCAAGCGTTTGATTGCTGGGTTGATAAAAATGTAACCAGGCATAAACATCCGGATTATGCAATTGTGACAATTTCACTTAAAGCTATAGGAGGAATACCGGGGAATGCAACTGCTGCGCAGATGGATATAGTTGCTGATCTTGCCGAACGCTACTCTTATAACGAACTGCGTGTCAGTTATCATCAGAATCTTGTGTTACCGTACGTGGCATTACAGGATCTCTATGCTGTATATAATGTGCTTGTTGCAAGCAGCTTGGCAAGTGCTAATATCGGACAGATTAGTGATATTATCGCCTGCCCTGGACTTGATTACTGTTCTCTTGCCAATGCACGTTCAATTTCCATTGCACAGCAGATTTCCACACGATTTTCTCGTCCTGGGTATCAGGAAAAAATAGGAGAAATACAGCTGAATATTTCAGGTTGTATCAATGCCTGTGGTCATCATCATGCCGGACATATTGGTATTCTTGGTGTTGAAAAAAAAGGAACTGAGCTTTACCAGCTTACACTTGGTGGTAGTGCAGGAAATCGCTGCTCTATCGGAGAGATCACGGGTCATGGTTTTGCAGCTGATGAGATTGTTGATGCAGTTGAAACGATCATTCATACCTATCTCTCCTTGAGAATCGATCATGGGGAACCATTTATAGATGCTTATAGGCGTATTGGCATGATGCCATTCCGGCAAGCACTTTATGGCACTGCTGACAAGACAGCTGCTGAATAGAGGGAGGTGTCCTATACCGAATGACAACAAAAAAATATGGGGCATAGGTGGTTTTCGGGAAAATCTTTACATTAATGTAGAGAGGCGTGAAAAAGAAGATCATCGCAAGCTCATCTTGCCACTGACGCAGTGGAAACAGCAAGTTATGCAGACATGTTCAGCAACATGTGAAAATGACCAAATAGGTATTTTCGTTGCAGCAGGTGACGATATTGAACCATTGTTGCCATTCTTGTCGGTTATTCCGCTACTTGCTCTCGATTTTCCAGTTTTTGATGATGGACGTTCTTATTCCAAGGCTGTACAACTCAGAACATGCCATTTCTATTTAGGAGAGCTAAGGGCTGTAGGCGATATCTTGATTGATCAGGTATCCAATATGATACGCTGTGGTTTTGATACGCTCGAAGTGACACATTCATTAACCCAGGTTCGCCTCGCTGCACATTCAGGAGAATTCTTCACCGGATTTTATCAGTCAGGAGCAAAGTTAGTACGGAGCGGGCAGAGGCGTGTCTGGTATACTTTCGGGTAGGTATGATGTAATACTAATTGAACCCATTTCCGCGAGATCGTCTTGCATAATGGTGCGGTCAAGAAGACTCGAACTTCCACGGGTTATTATCCCACAGCGACCTCAACGCTGCGCGTCTACCAATTCCGCCATGACCGCAGTAGCAATTTTACTAGTGACAAAAAAAGTATATAACAAATTGCTGAACCTCTTACAAACCGCTTTTCCAGATTATTGCTTTTTTCAGATTTTCAAAAGAAAAATGAAATGCATATCCACATCTATATTATCTTGCAAGAAGATGGTTTTTCAAAAATGGTCACATTTCTATTTTTCTATGAAAAAAGAAAATCGCTTATCAAGCGTACCACATTTTTATCCACATTAAGCTGCCGGTAAAAGCAACTTTTAGCACCAGTATGGCATGCAGCTCCATCTCCTTTAACCTGTACTTTAAGCCAAAGGGCATCCTGATCACAATCCGTGTGAATCTCCTTGACATACAGTAGATTGCCTGAGCTTGCCCCTTTTTTCCACAGGCAATTTCGGGAGCGTGACCAAAAATGGGCAATGCCTGTTTCCAAAGTTAAGCCAAGGGCTTGTGCATTCATATGAGCAACCATAAGTAGTTCACGACTCACCACATCAGTCATTATCGCAGTCAAAAAACCATTTGCATCAAAATGCGGAGCAAAAACATTAGCTTCTTTGCATTTTTTTTCTTCTATTCTCGGTGAGAAATCCATCTTTATTATCCCTCTACCATTTTCATAAAAGATGCTTGAGCATTTTTATCGCTTTTGTACATGCCGCGGAGAGCTATTGTGACTGTAGTCGAACCCTGTTTTTGCACACCACGCATAGTCATGCAAAGATGCTCAGCTTCAATAAGTACAGCTACACCTCGCGGTTTTAAATGCCTGTCAAATGCATCGGCTATCTGAGCTGTCATTGCTTCCTGTGTCTGTAAGCGTCGAGCAAATACTTCTACTGTACGAGAAACTTTAGAAAGCCCAATCACCTGTCCATCCGGTTGATAAGCCACATGTGCTTTTCCGATTATAGGCACCATATGATGCTCACAATGAGAGAAGAATGATATATCCTTGATAAGCACTGGTTCATCATATCCGGAAACATCCTTAAATACTGTACCAAGAATATCTTCAACTGATTGGCTATACCCGCCGAAAAGCTCACCATAAGCTTTTATAACCCTTTCCGGAGTTTTCAACAAACCCTCGCGTTCAGGATTTTCGCCTGCCCAGAGTAGCAGTGTGCGGATTGCTTGTTTAGCCTCTTCCTTGGTCGGATTTTCTTTACTGCGTAGCACCGTGGATTTTTCGCTGTTTCTGCTTTTTGAAAAAATCATAATTTTATTCTCCAGCCTAGTGCCGATGCATAAAAAAAGTATGCACTATATAAACGTGTTACTGTAGATTACAAAGTCTTGTTTTTCTTGTTGCAAAGGGTTCTTTCTCAAAAGAAATGCTGGGTTCATCAAAAATGATTGACAATATTTATAACAGTGAAATTCTGAGCTATGCAGCTCACATCAGTAGACTTGGGCAGTTGGCAAACCCTGATGTAACAACACAGAAATCGTCCAGATTGTGCGGTTCAACGATAAAAGTTTATTTAAAAATGCAAAATGGTATGGTTACTGATTTTGCCCAGACAGTGAGTGCCTGTGCGTTGGGGCAGGCTTCCGCTTCTATTATGGCGCAGCACATTATTGGGCTTACAGCCCATGAGCTGAAACAATTAAAAGCAACAACGCTTGCCATGCTCACAGAAAATGGACCGCCTCCGTCTGGAAAATTTTCAGCTTTTTCTTGTCTTGCATCAGTAAAAAGTTATAAAGTACGCCATGCTTCTATAATGCTTATATTTGACGCTCTAACAGACTGTATAGAGAAAATTGAACATCAGAGAACATTATGACCATAATAAAAAAGACCAGAAATTTTCATAGTCCGTGGCATAGAACCCCCGGTCGGATCTTTGGCATCATATTAATACGATCTTATCAACTGACCCTTTCCAGCTTGACTGGTGCTCACTGCCGACACATACCAACCTGTTCAGAATATACTTATGAAGCAATTGCCCGTCATGGTCTGTGGTCTGGTAGCTGTCTTGGATTTCTTCGTCTGATACGCTGTGGTCCCTGTGGGACCTATGGTTTTGATCCTGTTCCTATCACTCTTGGAAGCTCTTATTCGTGGTATACCCCGTGGCGCTACTTATTAGGAAAGAATAGAGATCATCCGAAGACATGAAATGCGGGGAAAGCTTTTCTTGTTCACAACCAGGAAGGTTGACACGACCCTTCAAGAAGAGGGTAGGGGTTCTGACAGCAGACAGGTTCAACGAGACGGTCGTATCAAAGCAGATGATTATTACTTCTGAGGAGTCGTCCTAGTGTATAAGTTCTCAAGATAAAGAGTTGTCATATAGTATACATGTATAGGACATCGATTCCAAGCGAACAGTTCGTTCCAGTCTTAAACATTTTACTTAAGTGGTCTTATTATGTTAGAGAACAGAATAACTGACAGGCAGCGCTCCAGCGTGAGGGCTGCGTGATGGGTGTGATAATGACTGAACGAATGGAGTGATGATGGTTGAACAGAAGTCAAGCTACACCTACGAGGACCTGCTGTCCTGTGCACGCGGAGAAATGTTCGGGGCAGGCAATGCACAGCTTCCTGCACCCCCAATGTTGATGTTTGATCGTATTACTGATATAATGGAGGCCGGTGGTAAATATTGCAAGGGATTGATTCGAGCGGAACTCGTTATTACTCCTGATTTTTGGTTTTTCCCCTGCCATTTTTTAGGGGACCCTGTTATGCCAGGATGCCTTGGACTTGATGCTCTTTGGCAATTAACAGGTTTTTTCCTTGGCTGGCTAGGTTTGCCTGGGCGAGGGCGTGCTATTTCAACTGGGGAAGTTAAATTTAATGGAATGGTGACACCCAAGACAAAACTTCTTCAGTATGGTGTTGATTTGAGACGTATCATGCGTGGACGTCTTATATTAGGAATCGCTGAAGGTTGGATGAAGGCAGATAATGAGATCATTTCTCAAGCTAATGATTTACGGGTTGGTCTTTTTAGAACTGATTAGAACTGAAGGCAGCAGAAAGGAACGATAAAGCTTTGAGCCTTTAGCAGGCGACAAAGGAGAGATTTATGCGTCGAGTTGTCGTGACTGGCATGGGGATTGTTTCCTCTATTGGAAACAACCCACAGGAAGTGCTTTCTTCTCTGAAAGTAGGAAAATCTGGTATTTCATATGCAGCCGAATATGCAGAGCTGGGTTTTCGCAGCCGAGTTTATGCCATGCCGAATATTGATTTTGAGACGTTGGTTGACCGCCGTGCCATGCGCTTTCACGGTCGTGGAACAGCATGGAATCATATTGCCATGACTCAAGCAATTGCTGATTCAGGTCTAGAAGATGTTGAAGTTTCCAATGAACGGACCGGAATTATAATGGGGTCAGGGGGACCTTCTACCCGTGCCATTGTCACCGCAGCCAATATCATGAAGGAAAAAGGGGGGCCTAAACGGGTTGGCCCATTTGCAGTACCAAAGGCAATGTGTTCAACAGCTTCGGCAACGCTTGCCACTTTTTTTAAGATTAAAGGCATAAATTTTTCTATCTCTTCCGCCTGTGCAACATCCAATCACTGTATAGGGAATGCATATGAAATGATCCGGTATGGTAAGCAGGATCGTATCTTTGCAGGTGGCTGTGAGGACATTGATTGGACACTATCCGGACTTTTCGATGCTATGGGAGCGATGTCTTCCAGATATAATGACATGCCACAGCAAGCTTCACGGGCCTACGACATTAACAGGGACGGTTTTGTTATTTCCGGTGGCGGCGGTGTCCTTGTCCTTGAAACATTGGAAGTCGCCAAGGCTCGCGGTGCCAGAATTTATGCAGAAGTAATAGGTTATGGCGCAACATCTGACGGATATGATATGGTTGCTCCATCAGGAGAAGGAGCTGAGCGTTGTATGCGGATGGCACTTGCCAATGTCATAGATAAGATTGATTATATTAACCCGCATGCAACATCAACCCAAGTGGGGGATCCGCCAGAACTTGATGCAATTCGGCGTATTTGGGGTTCGGTTGAAAAATGTCCGCCAATTGCAGCAACAAAATCGTTAACCGGACATTCACTCGGTGCAGCAGGTGTGCATGAAGCTATTTATACGCTTTTAATGATGCAGAATCGCTTTATATGTGCAAGTCATAATATTGATGAGCTAGATCCTGTGTTATCGGATATGCCGATTGTACGAGAGAGAATGGATGATGTTGAATTAACCACTGCACTTTCAAATACATTTGGGTTTGGAGGTACGAACGCAACATTGGTTTTTCAGAAAAGATGTTGAGAAAGAGAAAGGGTGCTCACGCGCGGGGAAGGGGGGGGCGGAGATTTATATGGAAGGGTTAATGGAGGGCAAGCGGGGCCTTATTATGGGCGTAGCCAATGATCATTCGATCGCTTGGGGGATTGCTCGTCAATTAGCAGGTTCCGGAGCGCAGCTGGCCTTTACCTATCAAGGAGAGGCATTCGGCAGAAGGGTCAAACCTCTTGCAGAGAGGCTAGGTGCAAAGTTGCTTTTGCCTTGTGATGTAGAAGATATTACGATGATTGATTCTGTTTTTGAAACCCTGAAACGGGAATGGGGAACAATTGATTTTGTTGTGCATGCTATCGGTTTTTCTGACAGATCGGAATTAAAAGGTCGTTATGTTGATGTGACAACACGTGACAACTTTAGCAGAACGATGGTCATTTCTGCTTATTCCCTTACAGAAATTGTGCAGCGGGTACAGGTGTTGATGCCCGATGGCGGTTCAATCCTGACCTTAACTTATGGGGCTTCTATGCGTGTTGTGCCAAATTATAATATTATGGGTATTGCCAAGGCAGCACTGGAATCCATGGTACGCTATCTCGCTTATGATTGCGGACCGCAGAGAATTCGCATCAATGCCATTTCAGCGGGTCCTGTGCGTACACTTGCAGGCAGTGGCATTGGTTCTGCCAGGGCAATCTTTTCTTATCAATCCTGCAACGCACCGTTGCGCCGCACGGTTGATATTTCTGAGATTGGCCAATCTGCACTTTATCTTTTATCAGATATGTCATCTGGTGTAACAGGTGAAATCCATTATGTTGATTCCGGCTATAATATCATCTCAACGCCAACGATTGAGAAATTGAAACAAAGTGAAGCTGATGGCAATGATACCTTATATGATTGATATTGATTCTGTCTGCTCCCTGTTCCATCAAGTAATCCAATACTTTTTCCCCAAAAGCTCAGATCTATTAGAAGAGATAAGCGGAGTAGCAATCGCTCCTGTATCTTCTTTCATCTTTCTTATTTATGATGATAGTGGTATAAAGAGGATTTTAGATTAGAGTGGTTGTTGGGGGCTATAGCTCAGATGGGAGAGCACCTGCATGGCATGCAGAAGGGCAGCGGTTCGAATCCGCTTAGCTCCACCATTGCATTGATTGAGCCTGATCTGTCTGAAAGCTTATTGTGGATGCATGTCTTATCAGCGATGTTTCCACGTCAGATCAAGATCTTCTGTCGCTGAAGCAGGAAGCAAAGTTCCACCTTCCGATACCATTGGGCGATTTCCTGCTGCATATTCCACTTCATCATCGAGATCAATCTGAGAACAAAGACCTAACATAACTGGATCAGATGGTGTTAGATTGGATGAATTCCAGTGAGTACGGTTACGGACTTGTTCAATTGTAGCTTTTGTTGTACCAATAAGGCGAGCAATCTGCATATCCTTCATCTCCGGGTGGTGACGCACCAACCATAGAATAGCATTAGGTCTATCCTGTCGTCTGGAAAGCGGTGTATAACGGGCACTCCGGCGCTTGTTTGTAGGAATATGGACCTTAGGTGCGGAAAGTTTTAGCCGGTAATCTTTATTCTCCTCTCCCTTGGCGATTTCCTCATGCGTAAGCTGACCGGTTATCATCGGATTCAGTCCTTTTATGCCCTGTGCAGCATCACCGTCAGCAATTGCCTTTATTTCAAGCGGGTGCAAATTGCAAAAAGTTGCGATCTGATTGAAAGAAAGAGCTGTATTATCCACAAGCCAGACTGCAGTCGCTTTCGGCATCAAAAGGTGGTGAGCCATCAATATCATCCTTCCTTATGCGCCTGCTCTGTGCAAAGCAGAACGTGGAATAACATCATGATTTCCGGAAGATCATGCTAAACCATTATAGCCTGGGTTTAGGAATTTGGCAAGAAAATAGCTAGCAATGCGGATAAAATCTCATTATAGCATATTATTGTATAATAGCATATAAGTATATCAGTATAATTTATTTATAAAAAATTTTAAACTGCTGAAAAACAGCAGTTTTTAAAATTCAAATAATGACAAATACTTGAACGACTAGCTATCATTCAGGGTACTTTTTTTGTTCTTCACTTTACACACTGCCGGGATAATTTGGGCTTTCACGGGTAATAGCTATATTGTGGGTATGGCTTTCATGCAACCCAGCATTGGTAATACGAATAAAGATTGCTTTTTTCCGCAATTCAGAAAGATTTCTTGCGCCGACATATCCCATGGAAGCCCGTAGTCCACCAGCAAGCTGGTATAACACAGAAGCAACAGGTCCTTTGTAGGCAACCTGTCCCTCAATTCCTTCTGGCACAAGCTTAAGCTCATCACAAACCTCTGTCTGAAAATACCGATCGGCTGAACCACGCGCCATCGCACCTACTGAACCCATGCCACGATAGACTTTGAATGGCCTCCCTTGATGTAGGTAGACCTCCCCAGGGCTTTCCTCGGTACCGGCTAACAGTGAGCCAACCATAACCGCTACTGCTCCAGCAGCAAGTGCTTTAGCACAATCACCGGAAAACTTGATACCGCCGTCAGCAATGACCGGGATATCACTTTTATATGCTGTCTCAAAAGCACTTACAATCGCTGCAAGTTGCGGAACACCAACCCCTGCAACAATACGTGTCGTGCATATTGATCCTGGTCCTATACCAACTTTTACAGCATCTGCTCCACAATCAATCAACGCCTGTGTTGCATCAGCAGTAGCGACATTACCGGCAATAATTGCAGTATCACCCGCGATATCACGAATCTGCCTGACAGCATCAAGGACACGCTGTGAATGACCATGAGCTGTATCAATCACTAACACGTCAACATTCGCATTAACCAGCATTTCTGCTCGTTCAAGACCATCCTTGCCAACACCCACTGCGGCAGCAACCCGCAACCGACCCTGTCCATCCTTAGCAGCATAAGGATTAAGGCAAGACTTCTCAATATCTTTGACGGTAATTAGACCGACACAGCAACCTGCATCATCAATGACCAGTAATTTTTCGATGCGGTGTTGATGTAGAAGCCGTTTCGCTTCATCCTGTTGAACGTTCTCACGAACGGTTATTAGATTTTTCCGTGTCATTAATTCATGAACTTTTTGTTCTGGATCTGACGCAAAGCGTACATCACGGTTGGTCAGAATACCAACCAGAAAGTGCCCATCTCCTCTATATGTCCCGTTTTTTTCGACAACAGGAATACCGGAGATAGCATGGGATCGCATAACCTGTTGTGCTTCAGCCAGCGTCGCTTCTGGGCTGATGGTCACCGGATTGACAACCATACCGGACTCAAATTTCTTAACCTGTAAAACTTGGCCTGTTTGTTCCTGAGGCTTTTGATTCCGGTGAATAACACCCATGCCACCAGCTTGCGCCATCGCTATAGCTAGGCGTGCTTCTGTTACTGTATCCATAGCCGCTGACAAAAGAGGTAAATTAAGCTCAATGTTACGGGCAATACGGGTCTTCAATTCCACCTGACTAGGTAAAATCTCTGAATGACCAGGCTGAATTAGAACATCATCAAAAGTAAGAGCCAGTGCACCGGTTGGACTATCAATGATTTTCATTATCACCAATTCCTTTGCTTAAATTAAAAGCAACAACATTACGCATATAATCCATTTATGAAAATAGAAAAATCCTGAAGATTAATGTAGTCAACACAGAATATGAATCGAAGGGATATCCTGATCAGGAAATAAAAATTTCTTGTGCTGTATGAACACAATATACAATTGAAACGAATCAATAAAGTTTAATTTGCAAATTTACAAAAAGCATATGGAAAGAGTATTTTTTAAAATTATTTCTGTTTATTATAAGCTGTATTGCTCTATTTCAATAGAAAGTGAGAGGAATCGACTACTCATTCTACTCATTGAGTCAGAGGACACTGGCTGGTCTCAGTATGATGGAACGATATGGAGATAGACAAACATCAACATATCATGTTCATTTCACAATGAATTAATAAATACGACTTTCCTTTCTGTGCAATCCGGAGCATCCTGATGGATTATAAAAAGGTTTTTCAAGAAACAATTAACCAGTTATATACTGAAAAGCGTTATCGTGTCTTTGCTGATCTAGAACAGATTGTAGGCGCATTTCCACACGCTGTCTGGCACGATGGCGTGGAATCGCGGGAAATTACTGTTTGGTGCTCAAATGATTATCTCGGCATGGGACAGCATCCCGACATTATTCAGGCGTTATGCACTGCAGCTGGCAATACAGGAGTTGGGGCAGGTGGTACACGCAATATATCTGGAACAAGTCATTACCTCGTAGAGCTTGAAGAAGAATTAGCTGATCTGCATCATAAGGAAGCCAGTCTTGTCTTTACCTCCGGTTTTATTTCGAATGAGGCATCCATTTCCACTATTGCACAGCTTTTACCGGATTGCCTGATTTTGTCTGATGAGCTTAATCATGCTTCTATGATTGAAGGCATCCGTCGCTCCGGTGCGGAAAAACAGGTATTTCGTCATAGTGATCCTAATCACCTTGAAAGGTTACTCAAGACGGCTGGCCAAGAACGCGCAAAATTAATTGTTTTCGAATCCATTTACTCTATGGATGGAGATATTGCTCCGATTAGGGAGATTGCTGACCTCGCGGAAAAATACAATGCTATGACTTATCTCGATGAAGTTCATGCAGTTGGTATGTATGGCGTGCGTGGTGGTGGTATAACCGATCGCGATCATCTTACTGAACGGATTGACATTATTGAGGGGACCTTGGCTAAGGCATATGGATCCCTCGGTGGTTATATTACTGGTCCGCGGAGCATTATTGATGCGGTGCGTTGTTATGCACCAGGTTTTATTTTTACGACTGCTCTTCCTCCATCAATTGCTGCTGCAGCAACAGCTGCGATCCGCCATCTAAAAAAGTCGCAAAGAGAGCGCACTCTACAACAACGTCAGGCAAAACAGACAAAAGACGCACTCATAAGCGCAGGCCTTCCAGTGATGCCATCACAAACCCATATTGTGCCGGTCTTTGTTGGCAACCCAGCTCTATGCACAAAAGCAACAGATCACCTGCTTAGGCAGCACAGCATTTACATTCAAGCAATAAATTATCCAACTGTTTCCCAGGGAAAGGAACGCTTGCGTATTACGCCAACACCATTTCACGATGATGTACTCATCAGAATGCTGCAGCATGCTCTTCTCGAAACTTGGAATGCGATTGGCATCTCCGATTTTAATTCTTCAGCGGCAGGGTAATCAGGATAGTTCGTGGTTCAGTGATATGAGACAAACCCTTCCCTTTTTACAAAGCGTAACGGCCAAGACGGTCATTGATAAGTAAAAAAGCCGGATCCGGCAAGCTACAACCTTCTAAGAGAAGGAATGGCGTTCACGGAGGGATTCGAACCCACGACCCCAGGATTCGTACCACTGCGATTTTCATCGCCGCAAGACACTTTGCGTTTGTTGGTCTGGACTGTCCCTTCACCATAACCATCACAGGCTATCAGGTGCTGCCCGTCCAGTCTCTACACCTTCCTGATACGAAAACAGGCTTGGCTCGGGATTAGCATAGTGCGCAAAACAATGAAGCATCCCCCGAATTTGAGCAGATCCATTACATGGTTTCCCTGTTGCAACGCCCAATTTTAGGAATCCTGTACTCTATCCTACTGAGCTACGTGAACCTCATTTTCACTTCTATAGAAGTTTCATTCTGCAATCAATGTATTTTATCAAGTTTTTCCATAAGAAATGCACGAACTTCTATTTTTGAGACATCTTTGGCGACAAAGGCACACCCGATATCACGGGGAAGAATAAAGGTCAAATTACCATCGCATACCTTTTTATCCTGTGCAATATAATCCATTAGTGTATCTGTATCAGGCAAGAGACCTGGAATCGCACTGATCTGCGTTGGGAGTCCGACTGCATGTAGATGATTGCGCACACGTTTGACTAGATCAGGACTCACGAGGTTCATCCGTTCTGCAAATTCATGCGCTAACATGATACCAATGGAGACTCCCTCCCCATGCACGAGTCGTGACGTATCATATCCGGTTGCTGTTTCAAGTGCATGACCAAAAGTATGTCCAAGATTGAGTAAAGCCCGTTTCCCGTGCTCACATTCGTCATGCTCGACAATAGCAGCTTTGAAACGACACGAGCGGGCAATAGCTTCAATGCGCTCTATGCTGCCTGAAAATACGGCCTTCCATTTTTTTTCAAGCCAGCAAAAAAAATCGGGCTGATTTATTAAGCCATACTTTAACATTTCTGCATATCCTGCACGAAATTCACGTGGGGGTAGTGTATCAAGAACTGTTGTGTCTGCTATAACGAGTTTGGGCTGGTAAAAAATGCCAACTAAATTTTTTCCACAGGCCGTATTGATACCGGTTTTTCCACCGACAGAAGAATCCACCTGTGCCAAAAGTGATGTTGGTATTTGAAAAAAGCTAATACCACGACGTACAATTCCTGCCGCAAATCCAGCGATATCACCAATAACACCACCGCCTAATGCAATGATATTGTCACCACGCTCGAGTTTTGCCACAAGGATACGATTAACAACATGTTCCAAAACAGGAAAGCTTTTTGATTGTTCACCCGCCGTTACAACAATTAGGGTTATATGAAAGTTATATTCTGCAAGACTTGCCTGTAATACGGACAGATAGGTCGTACTAACATTGCTATCTGTCACAATTGCTGCCTGTCGCCCTGTTGTACAGGATGCAATCATCTGTCCAGCTCGTTCAATTAGTTTTGGACCAATGATAATATCATAGCTGCGTTTTTTGAGATTAATGGTGACAATCTCAGTTTTCATTCAACAAAACTCCTCTTGCACGCCATCAGATAATGATCTGTCGCTTTGATAACATCGCGTGCAATTATTTCATAACAGGTGTTGCGACTTGGCACGATGATATCAGCTTCGGCATAGACAGGATATCGTTCATTCATCAGTTTTTGCAGGACATTGCGGGGATTATCTTGCTGCAAAAGTGGACGATTTTTTTTATGCAAAACACGTTTTGTTAAAAGATCAAGATCAGCTTTCAGCCAGATTGACAGACCATGTCTGCGGATAGCATGTCTTATTTCCGCATTCATAAATGCGCCCCCCCCAGTTGCCAGAACAGATACTCCTGCACTCAATAAGCGGAAAATAACCTGTTGTTCCAGATTACGAAACGTCTGTTCGCCGTCAATTAAAAAGAGTTCCGGTATAGTCATCTTTGAGACGCTCTCAATTTCATGGTCTGAATCACAAAAAGGTAAATCAAGTATCTTGGCCAAGCATCGACCGATAGTCGATTTACCTGCTCCCATAAGACCAACAAGAACAAGTGAGCGCTTGCCGAGCCGTGATTTAAGACAGGTGGCCATTTGTGATCTCATTCCGAACGGCTCTCCTCTTTAGAAAATGGGTACGATATTCGCAGGCGGCAGGTACAATGAGTAGATCATCTCACAATTTTCAGACAAGATAACGTGCGTTTGATCAAATCGTCTACTAAACTTGAACTATTCGTCAGTCAGTTCAGCATGTTACGATAAAAAATAACTGTGATTTTTCTGTGTTTTTATAATCTGACCGACAGGATTTTTCCGTTATGCTATGACCCGACCCGTACCCGTCGTCTCGTGTATGTATGAATGCGCTTTACGACAGCTGACCTCATCCGCAATGGTGCTACAGCTCTTTATGCACTTGACGTATCAGCTGCTCTGGCAGTCTTGGCAGAAGAGCAGGCTTATTGCCGACCCATAGTTGACAACAGTTTGACATTTTATATTATGAGTGGCCGTCATCCAATTGTAGAACAGGCACTGCGTCGGCAGTCGGTTGACCCGTTTCTTGCTTATTGTGTATGCATTACACACTTTTTTCTCTGGCTGGCCAGAGCCATTTAAACAATACTTGTCTACCTTTATAATGCAATTCATCATCATAAAAAAATCTGATTTTCTTGTAAAGTAAAACACTAAAACACTGATTTTAAAATGGAATTTCATCATCAAGTTCGCTTGAAAAATCACCACTGGAAGAAATGACGCTTCCTTGCTTTCTGTCATAAGTACTCCGATCACTACTACCATAATCAAAAATCTTTTCCTGCTCACCACCTTCACTCCGTGACTCAAGTATTTGCAATTCACCACGGTATTTTTGCAGAACAACTTCTGTCATATAGTGATCATTCCCACTTTGATCCTGCCATTTGCGGGTTTGCAATTGTCCTTCAAGATAAACTTTCATCCCCTTTTTCAGATATTGTTCAGTAATCTTGAGAAGACTTTCATTAAAGATAACGATGCTGTGCCATTCGGTCCGCTCTTTGCGCTTTCCAGTGTTTTTGTCACGCCAGCTTTCTGAGGTAGCGATCCGCATATTTGCGACTTGGTCACCAGAGTTCAAACGACGGATTTCTGGATCTGCTCCAAGATGACCGATAAGAATTACCTTGTTTACGCTGCCAGCCATTGCTCACTCCAGTTTCCAGTTTGTTCGTAGTTACCACCTACCACAAAGGCAATACAATTCAATTAACAGCCTTTGCGCGATAAAAGACTCATTACAATACATATTACATAAACCGTACAACTTGCTCATAACTTTCCACAGATTATATAAAACATGATCTAGAACAAGCGAAAGATGATGATAGTAGTCGTCGATTTTCGATTTTTGCAGGCATGCACCGCATAATCAAGGTCTTTGAAGATAGATCTTGATACAGCACTTCTTTAACTTAGAAGACGAGAAAAGGGACTAGCGAGATTGTTTTTCTTGTATTTTCTGAGAATGACGGAGGGGATGTGTATTGTACATGTGTAATTTTTACGTTCTCGTTATAAACTAATACCTGACAGAATCCTGATAGCGAGTAAAGTGATAAGATCATAATATGCCCGTAAAGTGAAAGTGGACAGGTCTCATTCTGAGAAATTGTCATGCCACATTTTTTTCAGGAAGATTCATGATATTTTTTCTCTGTTGTTCGGCTTGGTCAACGATCAGTCCACCCGCACGCAGAAGTGAGGTAAAGCATCCTCCTTTTGAAGCAAGCTCTCTGAAGCTGCCTTTTTCTATCAGTTTTCCATGATCAAGAAACAACACAAGATCAGCATTACGTACAGTTGACAAGCGATGTGCAATCACAAGAGTTGTGTGATTATGGCTGACCGTGTCTAAGGCCTCTTTGACACGCCTTTCTGTTTCAACATCAAGCGCACTAGTGGCCTCATCCAGTATAAGAATCGGCGCATTTTTCAATATAGCACGGGCTATAGCGATCCTTTGCCTTTCCCCACCAGAAAGCGTAGAACC
Organism: Candidatus Tokpelaia sp. JSC085; assembly: GCA_003331005.1. GTDB lineage: Bacteria > Pseudomonadota > Alphaproteobacteria > Rhizobiales > Rhizobiaceae > JSC188. The sequence goes on along the minus strand of QENC01000001.1, from coordinate 594,395 downwards.
GCGTTCACCAACTAATGTGGCATAGTCTTCTCTTTTCTCCATGATGAAGTCGTGGGCATCTGCTTTTTTTGCTGCATTACACACATCTTCTCTGCTGGCATTATGACGACCAACACGAATATTTTTGCTAATCGAACGGTTAAAAAGTCCAACATCCTGAAATACGGGAGCAAGGCATTTTTTTACAGATTCACATGAAACTGTACGTATGTCAATGCCATCAATACTGATATGACCAAAAGTGGGATTATAGATCCTTTGCAAAAGATTGACAAGCGTTGTTTTTCCTGCGCCTGTTGGTCCGACAATGGCAACGGTCTGTCCAGGATTCACTTCAAAAGAGATGTCATAGACACCTTGGCAGGTACCAGAAAATTCATATGTGACTCGGTCAAATTTGATCCAGCCTGTGACATTGGTAAGATCAGGAAGTGTTTCTGGTTCAAGGATGATATTGGTTGAGTCTTCCATGTCAAAAAATTCTTCAAGTCTAACACGTGCAGAAACTGCCAGATTGATAAAAGAAGATATTTGGTCAAGACGGCCAATCATCAATTGCGCAAAGCCAACAAAGGATACTACATCGCCAATTTGCAATTGTCTGCGTATTACTAAAAAAGCACCTAAGAGCAATACAACAACCATGGAAATAGTAGAAGCTATACGGTTAAGACCGCTAGCGAGCGCCCACCAGTTTAAAACTGGATATTGCACTTTTAGCAGGTCATCAACTTGACAACGCAGGGAAGAGACTTCTTCCCTGATGCAATTGTAACCCTGCACCACTTTAACATTGCTGATGGAATCCGATACATGTTCGAAAAGAACATGGTGGTGGTGTTCAATTGATGCTTGACTATTCTTTGTTTTGCGCATGACAAGGCGAGTAATCATCACATAAATACTGCCTAAAACCACAAGTATCATGGAAAGGCGCCACTCCATTATTAGAGCTGTCGGGATCAGGACCATCAGGACAACAAGAGTTGAGAGATGCTGACGCATGAATTCAAGCCATATTGAGGCTAGCGAATCTGTTGCCCGGATTAGGGTGTGTAAGGCGTTTGATGTGCCACGTTTCTGATGCCAGACGAGTGGCATGCTGATGATTTTTTCAAAAGAATGCTGCATAATGCCGAGACGGTGGCGATGAGCCAGACGATCGGCGCCACGGGCTACCAGAACATAGGCGATGATGTTGAAAGAACCGAATCCAATCCATAAACCTAAGGTTGCAAACACATCCGTTTTTTTAGTAATAGCATCATCAATAACACGACCAAAAAGAATTGGTTCGGCAATTGTAATGACAGCTAGTATAATGTTGGCAATACATATTGCTAGAAAAGAACGCTTCTCTAGCCACAGATAGGAGAGTGCTCTCCTATAAGTTTTAAAAAATGACATTCTCATTGAGTTCCCATATCGCTATGTCAGTACAACAACAATCTTATTGATTCGACACGTAGACAAGAAACCAGGCATCATAGAGGTTGACGTTCAACTATCCATCGCATTGTGATAAAAATTTTGCATTCACCTGTCATGATCTGTGATAGATGCTAATAAAATAAAGATAAAGATGCTGCAGAAAAAGCATCAGAGATAAAAATCATGACTCTTGGAAAAACCGTTAAATTAAAAAAGGTCCATATTAAAGAAACTGACATGCGTATTGGTCGCTGGTTCAAAAAACATTATCCCAACCTTGGGTTTTGTGCATTACAGAAATTACTTCGTTCCGGACAGGTCAGACTTGATGGAAGGCGAGTACATTCTGACACAGACATTCACTCAGGGCAGATCATCCGTATCCCCCCATCCCCATTATTTAGAGAAGAGGAAAAACAGAATATACCATTAACATTAACAGAACATGCCATCTGTAACAGGGATTCGCTCTCAAAGATGCTTCTCTATAAGGATAGTAAGGTCTTTGTATTCAACAAACCTCCCGGTCTCGCAGTTCAGGGTGGTTCTGGTATATTATGCCATGTAGATGGCATGCTCGAAGCATGGCGCAACAAAAAGGGCGAAAAACCACACCTTGTTCATCGTATTGACCGTGATACATCAGGTATTCTTGTCGTTGCCCGCACACATAGCGCAGCTCAAGCATTAACGGCTTCCTTTCGGGTCCGTGACGTCAAAAAACGGTATTGGGCACTAGTTCACGGCATCCCACGTAAAAAAGAAGGCAGGATTTCTAACTGGCTTTTCAAAGAAACTGGCGCACAGGGAGATCGCATGCGTGTATGTGTACGTGTACATGAAAAACCGGAGGCTGATCATTCAGTCTCCTATTATTACACTATTGATACAGCCAACAATGCTTTCTCTTGGCTAGAGATGGAGCCTTATACTGGACGTACCCATCAATTACGCATCCATGCATCTCATATTGGTCACCCAATTATCGGGGATAGCAAATATTGCCGCGCTAGTGAAAAAAAACGGGCACTGCCAAAAGGAATACAAAACCGTCTACACCTTCATGCATACCGCATCTGTGCTCCCAATCCCTCAGGTGGTATACTTGACATAACAGCACCATTACCGCCGCACATGGTGCAATCATTCAAGATATTCGCATTTAAAAGCACTGACAACATTCACCTGACTTAGGAGCGTCCTTATCCTTATGCGCGATGATCATATCGCCGGATTTACAGAGAGAGTAATAGGGTATCCATCGGGTATGGGTATACGCAAGAGACAATGAAAAATGGGGACCAAGACAACTTTACAAAAAAGTCACCATTAGACATGGTCAAGATGGATTTTCTATCCTTCTCGATGGACGAAAAGTGACGACACTAGCGCAGCGTGCACTTATTTTACCAAACACAGTATTGGCGAAACGGGTTGCTGGAGAATTTCTCTTACAAGAAACAGTTTGAGCAATATGTTTGTGACTCGATGGCATTCAACTGATCTGCTATTAGCAGAAAGCCCAGATGAACTTGTTCTGAAGCAAAAAGAACAATGGGATCCTAGTGAGGCAATCGATGCTGTCAGTTTTTGCGCCAAGTGACATCACCCTTTACATTAGGTGCGCTGCACAGCATGACAGTGTTGACAAATTCTGCTCTGCCCTCACTTCCGGTGTTATTGATATTGGATGGGAAATAGCACACCTTGACGACGACTAGATTAATAGGGAGAGGATAAAGAAGTTAAGGCGGACCGAACGTGCAATTTACGCAACTGCTGCGGTTTTTATGGCAAGTTAAATGTCTTTTTCAAGAGATATGGAAGATAGTACGCATACCATCTGCAACAAACTGAATAGCAAGTGCTGCAAGCAAAACCCCGAACAGCCTCGTGACAATTGAGCGACCTGTATCACCCAAAACCCTTTCAATCGGGGAGGCCAATCTCATAAAGAAGTAGGAAATCAAAATCGCTCCACTCACGACAAGCAGGGTCGTTATAACGCCATGCAAATTATGATTTTTCCGGGCCATCAGAATGGTTGCGGAAATTGTACCAGGTCCGGCAATAAGCGGCATTGCCAGAGGAAAAGCGGCAATATTGCGAATATGCCCACGTGTAATAGCGGCTTCAACCGTTTTTTCCTTACGTTCTATGCGTTTTTCAAAAATCATCTCAAATGCAATAAAAAAGAGCAGAATGCCACCTGCGATGCGAAACGCTCCGAATGAGATTCCTAATATTGCTAAAATCTGCAATCCGACAAGCGTAAATATTACCAAGATACTAAATGAAATAAGAGAGGCTGTCAGTGCTGTCTGGCGGCGCTCACCTGGGTTCATATTGGCAGTGAGTCCAAGAAAAATTGGGATCAAGCCTGCTGGGTCGAGAATAACAAGAAGTGTGATAAAAGCATTGAACCAACTATCATCCGGTATCATGTGTTTTTCTCAATTTTATCAATGAAGTGCTTTGTGCTTGCAGTGTAATCGAAACAACGGCTGTTTTGTGTCAAATTTTTTCCAAAAGATTGGAAAGAACTGGAAGAATAATCTTCCGGCTGAACTGGACAGGATCTTATATGATCTGGGTTTTTATGCTTTGAAAGCACATGATCATGATACTTTTCTCTATTTTAGGGATATTGAGGTTGGTGTTTCTGCAGATATTCGCTATAAGTGAGAAAACGCTTGATTCTTTTTATCTTTTAAGAATTGGTTACGCCCGTGAGTGATCAAATATTTTCATCGGACCACGCCGATGCAAATGGCATTGAGACTGTGAATATTACTGAGGAGATGCAGCGTTCCTATCTTGATTATGCTATGAGCGTGATTATCGCACGTGCGTTGCCGGATGTTCGTGATGGGTTTAAGCCAGTACATCGGCGGATCCTCTATGCCATGAATGAAATGGGCCTTGCTTGGAATAAGGCTTACCGTAAGTCGGCTGGCATTGTCGGGGAGGTGATGGGGAAGTATCACCCCCATGGTGATTCTTCGATTTATGATGCTTTAGTGCGCATGGCACAGGATTTTTCTTTACGGAATCCCCTTGTTGACGGGCAAGGAAATTTTGGTTCGATTGATGGCGATCCACCAGCAGCAATGCGTTATACTGAATGTCGCCTCGAAAAAATTTCAGGCACGCTACTTGTTGATCTTGATAAAGAGACTGTTGGTTTTCGCCCGAATTATGATGGACGTGAGAAGGAACCCCTGGTTCTTCCAGTCCGCTTTCCAAATCTTCTTGTCAATGGATCTGGCGGCATTGCTGTTGGCATGGCGACCAATATCCCTCCGCATAATCTCAAGGAAGTCATCAATGGTTGCATTGCATTAATCGACAATCCGGCACTAACGCTTGAAGAAATCATGCAAATCATCCCTGGACCAGATTTTCCAACAGGAGGTATAATTCTGGGTTCAACAGGTATTCGTTCTGCTTATGAGACTGGCCGCGGTATCATTGTCATACGCGCTAAGGTGGCAATCGGGCTCACCCACAATAACCGCGAGGCTCTTATCGTCACTGAAATTCCCTATCAAGTAAACAAAACGACCATAACAGAGAAGATTGCTGAGCTGATGCGTGATAAGCGCATAGAGGGCATTGCTGATCTTCGTGATGAGTCCGACCGTGATGGATATCGCGTTGTAATTGAATTGAAACGCGATACTATTGCTGATGTGATTCTAAACCAACTGTACCGTCATACACCATTACAAACTTCTTTTGGTTGTAATATGGTCGCATTGAGTGGAGGACGCCCGGAGCAGATGGGATTGCTTGACATGCTCCGTGCCTTTATCTCTTTTCGTGAAGAAATTGTAAATCGCCGGACAAGGTATCTCTTACGCAAAGCGCGTGAGCGAGCACATATGCTTGTCGGTCTTGTTATTGCTGTTTCTAATATTGATGAAGTTCTTAGTCTAATCCGCGATGCAGTTGATCCAGTAATAGCGCGCCAAAGAATGATGAAACGGTGTTGGTCTGCCACTGATGTGGCGACATTGATTCGTTTAATTGATGATCCGCGTCATCCGATCTATGACGATGATATCTATCGTCTCTCAGAAGAGCAATCCCGCGCTATTCTTGATTTACGGTTACAACGTCTCACGACCCTTGGACGTGATGAGGTTGCCTATGAGCTTGGTATAATTAGCACGGAAATTTCTGACTATCTTGATATTCTTACATCCCGGATGCGGATTTTAGCACTTGTCAAGGATGAATTGGTGACCCTGCGTGATGAGTTTGCTACCAGGAGGCGTACAGCCTTTGGGGTCGAAGGACCTAATGTTGATGATGAAGCGTTGATAGCACGCGAAGACATGGTAGTAACAGTAAGTTACGCTGGCTATATCAAACGTGTTCCGCTTTCAACCTATCGTGCGCAGCGGCGTGGCGGGAAAGGCCGTTCAGGTATGGCAATCAAGGAGACAGATTTTGTAACCCAGCTTTTCATTGTTAGTACACATCAGCCGGTGCTTTTCTTCTCCTCACGCGGAATTGTCTATAAGGAAAAAGTGTGGCGCTTACCGCTTGGCACTCCGCAATCACGTGGAAAGGCACTTGTTAACATGCTACCCTTGCAAAAAGGAGAACGTATCACAACCATTATGCCATTACCTGAAAATGAGGTACATTGGGATGGACTTGATGTCATGTTCTCGACAACGCGTGGGACGGTACGACGCAACAAACTGTCGGATTTTGTACAAATCAACCGAAATGGCAAGATTGCGATGAAATTGGAAAATGATGAAATCTTGTCAGTTGCGATTTGCACGGAGAGTGAGGATGTCCTGCTGACAACAGCACATGGTCAGTGTCTTCGTTTTCCGGTGACTGACGTGCGTGTTTTCTCTGGACGTAATTCCATTGGTGTGCGTGGAATCAATGCCAGAAAGGATGATAAAGTTATTTCCATGGCAATTCTTGCACATGTTGATGCAATACCTGCGGAGCGAGCTGCTTATACAAAACGCTCAATGGCGGAGCGCCGCGCGCTTGGTCCCGATGATAAAAACATTAGCATAAATGATGATGACGCTATCATCCCAGTATTGGATAATACCCGTTATGATGAATTACGTTCACGTGAACAGCTTGTTTTAACCGTGAGCAAATTTGGTTATGGCAAACGCATATCTTCTTATGATTTCCGTGTATCAAAGCGTGGTGGAAAGGGGATCAAGGCAACAGATACATCCAGAACAAGTGAAATAGGTGAACTGGTTGCAGCATTCCCTGTTGACACTACTGATCAGCTCATGCTCGTTTCTGATAGTGGCCAGCTTATTCGTATCCCGGTTGCAGACATCCGTATTACCGGCCGGGCAAGCAAGGGGGTAATTATCTTTAATACCGCGAAGGGAGAGCATGTGATGTCGGTTGAGCGCATTTCAGACGACTGATAACCCGCGATGAAGAAGGAGCTTGTTTTCTTATAAAAGAAAAGGAAACATGCTTAAAAAGCAAAGCAGTGAGTGGATCATGATATGATGCATACAAGCAACTTGCTGTGCTTGAAGTTTTATCGGTGGAGTTTTTTTTATGAAGCGTATTGCTATTTATGCCGGTTCATTTGATCCACCAACGAACGGACACGTTGATGTGCTGCGTAGAAGTTTCAAACTAGCAGACAAGATTATAATCGCTATTGGTCTGCGTCCAGATAGAATGCCGCTTTTTCCTATTCAGGAGAGGCTCATTCTCGTTCGATCTGCAATGAGGGAGGTATTCGGTCATCAGGCTGATAGTCTTGAGGTTATTACCTTTAATAATCTTCTGATTGAAAAGGCACGAGAGACCGGTGCATCTCTTTTAATTCGTGGCTTGCGTGATAGCATGGATCTTGATTATGAAATGCAGCTTGCAGGGATGAATAGCACCTTGGCCCCGGATATTCAGACGGTTTTTTTACCGGCGAGCACCGCTGTCCGGGCTATTACTGCTACATTGGTGCGTCAGATTGCGACCATGGGTGGTGATGTTTCTTTTTTTGTTCCCAAAACGATCACCGATGCTCTCAAGAAAAAAATTAATCGTGATGCTGTGGATTGATCTGCTCGCAGAGCAGCAATCCATTAATACAATGTATCATGCATAAATACTCCAATATTATAATCACGATCTGAAATACCATAGCGAGTAAGATAACATTGCCATTCTTGTTTTCTGTTTTTCCCCGCTTCAAAAAGATTATAACCAGCAGGAGGCTGATCGCCTTCGAAATCTTGAGAGGCTGAAGCAACCCCAACTACGGGCACAGGCCCGTGCGTGCCTGATATAAAGGAAAGAGTCGGAAGATGAGTATGACCGTGCAAAACAAGCTCCGCTCCACAAGAAGAAATAACATCTTGAAAAAGTCTAATACCCCATAGACGTTTGTTCCACCCAGTTGCATGATAAAGTGGTGGATGGTGTATCATGACAATGCGAAAAAGCCCAAGCGCACCTGCTTTTTGTAAAAAGAACCCCATATCCTGCGCTTGTCGAATACCAAAATAACCAGCAGCTGAAAAGGGTGGTGTAATGATTGCCGAAGAAACACCAATAATCGCTACCTGATTACGTATACGTATATAAGGAAAAAAGTGTTTTGTTGGTTGATCACCAATAATCCACGGCATAAAAATTTGACAGGCTTTGTTAAAAGCACCTGGAACGTAGACATCATGGTTCCCAAACACTAGAGAAATATCCTTTGCATGCCCAAGTGCTTCTATTTCTTGACGTGCCTGTGCAAATTCAGAATCGAGCGATAGATTGACTATATCACCAGAAATGGCAATGTGATCAGGATTCTTTTCCCGTAAATGACAAGCCAACACATCAAAGACGCATTTTGCCATCTTTTTCTCACGTTTTAATGTCCAGTTTATATAACCAGTCATACGCTTCCCCATCAATTGCCGCCAAGATGGTGGTGTCAAGGGTGGGAGATGAATATCAGAGAGGTGGACAAGTCTGAACACAGTCATCTATAATATAAGATTAAAAATTCTTTTTAAGCATTTCATACATTATATAAAAATATTTTTTTACATCACTTGAATCTTGCATCTGAATTCCTTTACTTTAAAAGTATTTAATACTTAGAATAATCTATTGATTTATGATTTTAATCTAAATATTAGAATACATTTTCTTTTTCTTACATGATAAGTCGAAAAAACAATGGTTCATATTTTGTATGACAAAGACAGTCTGTCTCTTCTAAAAAACCCAATCCTCGTCCATTGTCGCAACCGCTTTACCAATAACATAGGATGCACCAGAGCCAGAAAAGAAGTCATGATTTTCATCAGATGTTGGGGAAAGTGATGATAAAATCGCTGGATTGACAAGGCACATTTCCTCGGGAAAAATAGGTTCATATCCCAGATTGACTAAAGCCTTATTAGCGTTATAATGGAGGAAGATCTTTACATCTTCCGTAAGACCAACCGGGTCATAAAGGTTTTCAGTATACTTACTTTCAATCTCATAAAGATCAAGTAAAAACGAAACAGCAAAACGCTTGAGATCACGCTGTGTAGATTCTGTCTGTTTTTTTAAACCTTTTTGAAATTTATAGCCAATATAATAACCATGTATGGCCTCATCTCGTATTATAAGACGGATAAGATCCGCGGTGTTTGTCAGTTTTGCCCGACTTGACCAATACATTGGCAGGTAAAAACCCGAATAAAACAAAAAACTTTCAAGAAATACTGATGCAATCTTTTTTTTCAGTGGATTATCACCCTTATAGTGCTTAATGACATCCCTGGCCTTTTTCTGCAAATATTCACTCTCTAAAGACCAGCGATATGCATCATCCACATCCGGCGTTAAGCACAGTGTCGAAAAAATAGAAGAATAAGAACGCGCATGTACAGCTTCCATGAAAGCAATATTGGTCAGTACTGATTCTTCATGCTGGGTTTCCGAATCCTTTAAAAGAGAAATGACACCAACCGTATTCTGTACAGTATCCAGTAAAGTTAGTCCTGTAAAAACACGGATCGTCAGCTGCTGTTCACCAGGTGTCAGACTGGACCATGAAGGAATATCATTGGAAAGCGGGACTTTTTCCGGCAACCAGAAATTGGAGGTTAATCTGTTCCAGATTTCTAGATCCTTTTCATCCTCCATATGGTTCCAATTAATGGCATGGATAGGACGGATTGTATTCTCTCCTGGGATCATGATTTTCCTCATAGACTACAGGAGACACAATGATCCACTTCAGTCCCCTGCAGAGCAGCTTGTCGGATACGGACATAGTAAATCGTTTTGATCCCCTTCTTCCACGCATAGATTTGTGCTCTATTTATATCACGAGTGGTAGCGGTATCATTGAAAAACAATGTCAGTGATAACCCTTGATCGACATGCTGTGTTGCCGCTGCATAGGTATCAATAATCTTCTCCGGACCAATTTTATAAGCATCGTCATAATATTCCAGATTATCATTTGTCATATAGGGAGCAGGATAATAAACCCTACCAATCTTTCCCTCCTTACGAATTTCGATACGTGAAACAACCGGATGAATTGAGGATGTTGCATGATTTATATAGGATATGGAACCAGTAGGTGGTACTGCCTGGAGATTACGGTTATAAAGACCGCGATCTTCTATCGCTCTTTGCAGGTTGATCCAATCCCCTCGTGTAGGAATGACAATGTTATTTCGAGCAAAAAGTGCCGCTACTTTTTCAAAAGTCGGCTGCCAGTACCGATCTGTATACTTTCGGAAATAAGAACCATCAGCATAGGCTGATTTTTCAAATCCTGTAAAACTTTGACCACATTCTGTTGCAATTCTGTTAGAAACAACAAGCGCATGATAAGTGACCGTATAAAAATATATATTTGTAAAATCAATTGCCTCTGGCGAACCATAATGGATTTTTTCCCGCGCCAGAAAACCATGCAAGTTCATCTGTCCAAGGCCGATGGCATGGCTCTCATCATTTCCCCTTACAACAGAAGGGACGGATGTTATCTTGCTCATGTCGGAAATAGCAGTCAAGGTACGGATCGCAATTTCAATTGTTGTACCAAAATCAGAGGACTCCATTGCTTTTGCGATATTGATAGAACCGAGATTGCAGGAAATATCCGTTCCTAACTGTCTGTAACTCAAATCGCTTTCAAATACGCTTGCCGTGTTAACCTGCAGGATTTCAGAACACAAATTGCTCATATTAATACGCCCGGCAATCGGATTGAGCCGGTTAGCAGTATCCTCAAACAAAATATAAGGATAGCCAGACTCAAACTGAATTTCGGCAAGGGTTTGGAAAAAAGTCCGGGCGTTAACTTTTTTCTTAGTCAGAGCTGAATTATTGACAAAAGAACGATAGTGTTCGCTAATCGAAAGGTCACTCATGGCCTTACCTGTGAGTCGCTCTATATCGTAAGGAGAAAACAGATACATATCCTCATTGTTACGGGCTAATTCAAAGGTAATATCTGGGATAACAACCCCAAGAGAAAGCGTCTTAATACGGATTTTTTCATCGGCGTTTTCACGCTTGGTATCAAGAAAACGCATAATATCAGGATGATGAGCGTGAAGATACACAGCACCAGCCCCTTGCCGTGCACCAAGCTGATTGGCATACGAAAACGCATCTTCCAGCAATTTCATGACCGGAATAACGCCAGATGACTGATTTGTTATGCGCTTGATTGGTGCTCCCAGTTCACGCAAATTTGTCAAACACAGCGCGACTCCTCCCCCACGTTTAGACAACTGCAGAGCAGAATTGATCGCCCGACCGATGGATTCCATATTGTCTTCAATCCTAAGCAAAAAACAGGAGACAAGCTCTCCACGTTGCTTTTTGCCAGCATTAAGAAACGTTGGTGTTGCTGGTTGAAAACGCCCTGTGATAATTTCGTCAACAATGCCTATTGCTAGCTTTTTAGCACCCTGCGCAAGCGCTAAGGCTACCATGGTTACCCTGTCTTCATAACGCTCAAGATAACGTTTTCCATCCCGAGTTTTCAAGGTATAGCTGCTGTAATATTTGAAAGAGCCTAAAAAAGTTGGAAAACGAAATTTGTAGGAATAGGCCCGCTGAAATAGTTTTTTTATAAAAACAAAATCATAACGATCCAGCACTTCTTTTTCATAGTAGCTTTCTTCAACAAGGTAATCTAGCTTTTCCTTAAGATTATGGAAAAAGACGGTGTTTTGATTGACATGTTCCAAAAAATATAGCCGCGCTGCCTCTTTGTCCTTATCAAACTGGATATGTCCATTTGTATCATAGAGATTGAGCATGGCATTTAGCGCATGATAATCCTGTTTATGAAAAGAGTCCTTGTTTCTGTTTAACATTACTGTTCCCAAAACTGATTCAAAAGATGACGGACGCGATGCACATCATTATTGGTGCCTCGCATCTCGAAACGATAAAGATAAGGCACCTGGCATTTTTCAGAAACGACTGTACCTGCGAGGGCATAGGTCATACCAAAATTACGGTTTCCTCCAGCAATCACAGCGCGAATCAAGACGCGGTTTTGCACATGATTTAGAAAATGGATAACTGCCTTAGGCACAGCACCATGGCCCTTCCCATCCGCATAGGTCGGAATAATCAAGACATATGGATCATCAAGAAGGTAAGGCGATGGCTGTTTTTCGATGCGAAAAGCCTGTACACCCAAACGCCTGACAAAATCAAACGTATTCCCGGTCTCGCTGGAATAATACACGACAAAGCCCATTTGTTACCGTACCTGGTTGATCATATCCGGACGAAACCCAGCCCAATGTCGATCTCCCGCAATGACAACCGGCACCTGACGATAACCGAGCTGTGTAACAAAAGCACATGCTTGTCGATCTTCACTGATATCGATCATACGGAAACTGACCCCCCTACGCTCAAAGGCGCGACAAGTGGCGGCACACTGTATACAGTCAGGTTTGCTGTAAATCGTGACAGTCATGACCAAAACCTTTTTCAATGCGAATCCAAAACCATTCCAGTTTTAATAAAAAAAGCCACGGCTATGAACATAGGGTAGGTAGCAACTCGCGACGTATCAAGAACTGATCAGAAGAAGTGCGCCGATTATATGATGTGCTTTCTTGCTGAAGCATAGCGCAAGATGATACGAAAGAGAACCAAAGAACCAACAAGTATCTTATTTTAAATTTAAAATATAGATACTCCACTTCTCTGTGGCCGTATAGACCTTCCTGTCCTTTATATATATTTATATATTGACTGATCAGAACCGCAGCAACCAAACTACAGCATATTCCCTTCCAAGAATCACACGGACTATCCCTAGAATTCAGGCTGCAGACACTTCTTAACCAGTTTGTACCTTTGACAGTTGCAGAAAAATTTTAGATTTGAAATGGATATCACAGCATAATCTCCCCTTGTCTGACTTTCAACCAGAAGAATCCTTGACAGGAGATATACTACACGACAAAGGTTTTACGTCAAGATAATGGACCATAATTTCTACGACAGTATCAACATCAACTCCTTCCTGATTGCAGACATTCCAAGACGATCAACTCGATCAATCACTAATAAGAAATTTTACAGCTATTTTTACAGCTATTACAGCCAAACGCACGGTCTGCCAAATCACACAACTTGTTTTTAGACAAGCGCACAGCAAATATTGCGTATAGCAGTTAACTGATAAAGAAAATCTTCTGCCTTGTTGTGTTGCTCGACTGTGCTAGATTTTTCAAATTCAGCACGTGCTTTGACAATACGACGTTCAATATCTTGCAGGCTAAGATCATCCATGAGTACAACGGTTTCGACTAAAAGTGAACAACACTCACTTGCAATATCAGCATAGCCACCGTATATAATAAATACCTTCTCCGCTTGGCCCATGACTTTGACACGAACTACTCCTGGTATTACACACGTTACCATCGGCAGATGGTTGACCATGACCGTAAAATAGCCTTCACTACCAGGCAGAATGACTTCTTCAACAATCTCAGAGAATAAGAGACGTTCTGGTAACACAAGCTCAAACCGAAAAGTCCCTGCCATATTCTATAGACCCCTATCTGACCCCTATCTAAGCCGCAGCTTTTGCTGCCATATAGTTTGCTTTTTCAATAGCTTGTTCAATTGAACCAACCATATAAAAAGCCTGCTCAGGAAGATTATCATAATTTCCTGCGCAAAGTTCTCTGAAGCCCTTGATTGTATCTTCCAGCGCAACGAGTTCACCTTTCATACCAGTGAACACTTCTGCTACATGAAAAGGTTGTGAAAGAAAACGCTCAATTTTACGGGCACGGGCGACGGTCAGTTTGTCTTCTTCAGACAGTTCATCCATACCAAGGATAGCAATGATATCTTGAAGTGACTTGTAACGTTGCAGAATAGTCTGTACCTGATTTGCTACCTCGTAATGCTCTTCCCCGACAACCATCGGATCAAGCATCCGTGATGAGGAATCAAGAGGGTCAACTGCTGGGTAGATACCCTTTTCCGTCATCGAACGCGAGAGAACTGTTGTTGCATCAAGATGCGAAAAAGATGTTGCCGGGGCCGGATCAGTCAAGTCATCAGCAGGGACATAAATGGCCTGCACTGAGGTTATAGATCCTTTGATCGTTGTGGTAATACGTTCCTGCAAAGCGCCCATATCGGTGGCTAGGGTCGGCTGATAGCCCACAGCAGAGGGGATACGGCCAAGCAACGCCGAGACTTCAGAACCAGCTTGAGTAAATCGAAAAATATTGTCAACGAAGAAAAGCACATCCTGTCCTTGATCCCGAAAATATTCAGCAACCGTTAACCCAGACAATGCGACCCGTGCACGGGCACCAGGTGGCTCATTCATCTGACCATAAACAAGTGCACATTTGGAGCCTGCTGCTGAACCAGCATGTTGTCTTGGATCAACATTCACACCACTGCTGATCATTTCATAATAAAGGTCATTGCCCTCACGGGTACGCTCACCTACACCGGCAAAGACAGAATAACCGCCATGCGCTTTGGCAATGTTATTGATAAGTTCCATGATAAGAACGGTCTTGCCTACACCAGCACCACCGAAAAGTCCGATTTTACCGCCCCTTGCATAAGGAGCTAGCAGATCAACCACCTTGATCCCAGTCGCCAGAAGTTCCGTGTCTGTTGACTGCTCGATGTAAGCCGGAGCTGATTGATGGATTGCACGAGTTGTATTTGTCTGTATCGGACCGATGCCATCTACTGGTTCACCAACAACGTTCATTATACGCCCAAGGGTCTCTTCCCCAACCGGGACCGAAATCGGGGCGCCAGTATCCACAACCTCTTGCCCGCGGACAAGACCATCTGTTGAATCCATAGCTATGGTCCGCACTGTATTTTCACCAAGATGCTGTGCTACCTCTAGAATAAGCCTATTACCCAGGTTCTTCGTTTCAAGAGCATTAAGAATAAGCGGTAGAGATCCATCAAATTGCACATCAACCACTGCACCAATAATCTGACGAATACGGCCAATAATTTTTCCAGTAGATTGGCCCGTTCTTACTGAAGCGGACTGCAGGACTCTTTGCCTTGTTTTTTGTCCCAATGCTTTTTTCGTCACCTTATACGCTGTTGGGGCTGTTGTTGTTGCCATAGATCCTTATCCTTTCAATTATAGTGCTTCCGCGCCTGCAATAATTTCGATCAGATCTGTTGTAATCTGTGTCTGACGTTGACGATTATAGACAATTGATAATTTATGAATCATTTCGCCAGCATTGCGTGTCGCATTGTCCATAGCACTCATCCGCGCACTCATTTCTCCTGCAGCATTTTCAAGAAGTGCACGAAAAATCTGGACTGAAACATTTTTGGAAACAAGCTCATCTAGAACAGACGCGATATCCGGCTCATAAACTACACTGACTGTTGTATTCATGGATCTATCTCGCACTGGTGTAGCTGGCAGCGGGATAAGCTGTAAACAAACAGGCGGACGGTTGGTAACAGATTTGAACTCTGAATAAACGAGGGTACAAACATCAAATAAATCTGCATTGAAATGGGCAATCACTTTACTGGCAATGGCACTGGCACTAGCGAAATCCACTTTCCCGGCTGCCCGGAGATCAACATGATCAATTATCAGATCATTAAAGTCACGTTTTAGGATGTCAGCACCCTTCTTCCCTACAGTTAGAATCTTGACAATTTTTCCTTCTGTCAAACGCAGTCCGATAAAATCACGGGCAACCCGCGCAATCTGCATATTAAACCCACCACAAAGACCACGCTCTGATGTGCATACCACAACGAGATGAGTGTCATTCTTGCCTGTACCTGCCATAAGGCACGACATGTCTTCAGAAACAGCATCTACACTTATGTTCTCAAGAATGTCTGCCATCTTTTGCGAATAGTGGCGTGCAGAGGAAGCCGTTTCCTGGGCGTGTCGCAATTTTGCGGCAGCAACCATCTGCATTGCCTTTGTCATCTTCCGCGTTACCTCGATTGAAGCGATACGATTTCTTAAATCCTTGAGCGAAGCCATAGGTCCTGCCGTTTTCAAATATTAAACGAAAAAATTTCGAGCATAGACATCAAGCACTAACCGGAGCTTGCCTTCAACCGCATCACTTATCTGCTGATTCTTTTTGATATCATTCAGAATATCCTTATGATTTGTACGTAGAAGTGACAAAAGGCCCTGTTCAAATTTCCCAACATGATTGATAGATAGGTTGTCGAGATAACCATTGACACCGGCAAAAATTACGGCAATTTGCTCCTCAGTCTTCAAAGGACAGAACTGTGGTTGCTTAAGCAGTTCCGTCAAACGGGCACCACGAGCTAATGAACGCTGCGTTGTCATGTCAAGCTCAGAACCAAACTGAGAAAAAGCAACCATTTCACGATACTGTGCCAGCTCACCCTTAATTGAGCCAGCAACCTGCTTCATTGCCTGAATCTGGGCAGCTGAGCCAACTCGTGAAACCGAAAGACCAATATTCACCGCTGGGCGAATACCTTGGTAAAATAGATTGGTTTCAAGGAAAATTTGCCCATCAGTGATCGAAATTACATTGGTTGGGATATAGGCGGAAACGTCATTCGCCTGTGTTTCAACAACTGGCAGCGCAGTTAACGACCCTCCAAGATTGTCATCATTCAGCTGAGCTGAACGCTCGAGTAAACGTGAATGGATGTAGAAAACATCACCAGGATAAGCTTCACGACCAGGTGGTCTACGCAGCAGCAGCGACATCTGACGATAGGCGATAGCATGCTTTGATAGATCATCATAACCGATTAGTGCATGCATGCCATTATCACGGAAATATTCACCCATAGCACAACCGGAAAAAGGTGCAAGAAATTGCATAGGGGCTGGATCAGAAGCAGTTGCAGCAACAATAATTGAATATTCAAGAGCGCCATGCTCTTCTAAAACCTTCACAAACTGAGCAACTGTTGAACGCTTCTGACCGATTGCAACATAAATGCAATAAATCTTATCTCTTTCCATCCCGATATCATGGATAGTTTTTTGATTCAAGAAAGTATCAAGTAGAATAGCGGTTTTGCCGGTTTGACGGTCTCCGATAACAAGTTCACGTTGGCCACGACCAACAGGAATGAGTGCATCAATCACTTTCAGACCTGTCGATACAGGCTCATGCACGGACTTGCGCGGAATAATACCCGGAGCCTTAATATCAACACGGCGCCGCTCTCCACTCTTGACCGGTCCCTTCCCATCAATTGGGTTACCAAGCGCGTCAACAACACGACCAAGTAACTCCTTACCAACAGGAACATCAACAATAGACCGAGTACGTTCAACAGTATTTCCTTCAGATATAGCACGATCAGAACCGAAAATAACCACGCCAACATTATCCGCCTCGAGGTTCAGTGCCATACCGCGCACACCACTCGAAAAGACCACCATTTCCCCTGCCTGAATATTATCCAATCCGTAAACACGGGCTACACCATCCCCTACAGACAAGACTTGACCAATCTCAGAAACCCGTGCCTCTTGGCTAAAGTTTCTAATTTTCTCTTTCAGGATTTTGGAAATTTCCGACGGTTTGATATCCATGAATTGCCCTCTTTCAGTGCAAGCTTAAGCGAAGATAATTTTGTGCGTAGTGACACATCAACCTGGAACGAACCGATTCGGACAATCAATCCACCCAGAATAGAAGTATCAACATCCACCTGAAATACGATATCCTTGCCAAACGCATCATCAAGTACTGTTTTCAACTCTTTCTGCTGATCATCAGAAAGCGCATAAGCAGAAACGACCTCAGCAAAAACCTCTCCCCGTAGATCAGCAGCCAAGTCATGGAATGCTTTTATCATAACTGATAGGATGGAAAGACGTCCACTGGATGCGACAACTTGTAGAAAATTCCCAATTAACCCAGAAGCACCAATACCGTTGAGACCTGCTTGATTTACAAAAAACTCAACTGCTTTAAGATGATTCTGTTTAGAAAAAGCAGGGCTGGAGACAAAATACCGGAAATCACTATTTTTATCCAAGAACAGCGAAAGAACAGATAAGACCCTTCCAATAGCCTCAACACATCCTGCCTCAGTAGCAAGCTCAAACAAGGAGCCAGCATACCGCCGAGCTACTAACGATATTGGCGCAGGCATTCGGGCCACGATTTTTTGTCTTTCCTCTTCCATATAAGGTAGACGATTGATTTTCAAAAATTATACGAATATACTTTTTAAATAAAATAGAACGAACGTCAGAATCAAGTGAAAACACAGTATAACTACTTAACTACTCTAGCATAGTCAGTACGGACTCACAACACAT
Source organism: Candidatus Tokpelaia sp. JSC085 (assembly GCA_003331005.1). GTDB lineage: Bacteria > Pseudomonadota > Alphaproteobacteria > Rhizobiales > Rhizobiaceae > JSC188. The sequence continues at coordinate 576,151 of QENC01000001.1, read as the reverse complement.
GGAAAAACAGGTTTTGTATTCTCTGACAGCTTTTTTTGTTATGATAAACTAGAGAATCTGTAAAAAATCAAGGCAACATATGTTGGTGGCGTCTAAATGTAGAGCCACAAAACGGAAGGTAGCCGCCTCCGAAGGCCTTTGCTTTAATTTAATGCTCATTTACAAAAAACTTTGCGGATCAATATCAATCTGTACGCGTACTGTTCCACGTGGCACAGGTGCTTTTGCCAAAAGGACGTGTATAAATTCTTGTATATTAACACATTGCTTACCATGGATCAGCAGACGGAAACGATAGCGCCTACGCACAAAGGCCAGTGTTGCTTCAGCGGGACCAAGCACTGTGATTTCTGGAGCATGAGGAGCAGACCTCCGTAGAGATCGTGCATAGTTTTCTGCTTCAGATCGTACCGCACCTGAAACGATCAATGCGGCTAATTTGCCGAAAGGTGGTAGATAATTTGGCTCACGTTCTTCAATTTCATTGGTGTAAAATGATGCTCTATCATTCATAATGAGAGCTTTTATCACTGGATGGTCGGGCTGATAGGTCTGGATAATACCGTGGCTCTTGACACCGGTACGCCCTGCGCGGCCTGTAACCTGTGAAAGCAGTTGAAAAGTCCGTTCTGCAGCACGTGGATCGCCATTGGCAAGACCAATGTCTGCATCAATGACACCAACAAGGGTCATGTTCGGAAAATTGTGACCTTTCGTCACAAGCTGGGTGCCAATTACAATATCAACATTACCCCTTATAATTGAATCAAACTCAAAACGGATTTTTTTGACTCCGGCCACTGTGTCTGTTGAGAGCACAAGAATCCGTGCGCCGGCAAATTCTTTCGAAACTTCCTCAGCAATCCGCTCAACGCCAGGACCGCAAGCGACAAGATTATCCAACGCACCACATCTAGAACACGCTTCAGGCACTGGCTGGTTATAGCCACAGTGATGACAGAGTAACAAGCCGCGATCACGATGTTCCACCAGCCAGCTGGAACAGTTTTTACAGGAGAAGCGATATCCGCAGATACGGCAGAGAGTCAGTGGAGCATAACCACGACGGTTGAGAAATAATAGAGATTGTTCTCTCCGCTGCAAGACACCTTTCATCATAGAAACCAAGAGTGGGGATAAAAAGCATCCAGTAGATGGTGGATTTTTGCGCAAGTCAATAGCCGTGAGATTGGGCATAGCTGCGTTGGCAAAACGTGCAGGCAAAGAAACCAGACGATAACGTCCATGTGCTACGTTTACCTGGCTTTCAATCGATGGAGTTGCCGATGCTAAAATCACTGGGATACCAGCAATATGGCCACGTGCAACAGCCATATCACGTGCATTGTAAAAAATCCTGCCTTCCTGTTTATAAGCCGCATCATGCTCTTCATCAACAATGATCAGTCCAAGATTCTGAAAAGGAAGAAATAGAGCTGAACGTGCACCGACAACAACGCGGATATGCCCGTGCAGTACCTGAGACCAGATACGCTCGCGGCAACGTATCGTTAAATCAGAATGCCACCCAGCTGGCAGTGCACCAAACCGTGTATAGAATCTGTCAAGGAATTGCTGTGTCAAAGCGATTTCTGGTAAGAGAATCAAAATCTGACGACCCTGTCGCAATGCACAGGCCACTGCCTCAAAATACACCTCTGTTTTGCCAGAACCGGTAACACCATCTAGCAAAGAAACGCTGAACCGGTTTTCCAAGACTGCCGTTTGTAGTATATCCGCCGCCATGCGCTGATCATTCTCAAGAATTGTCGGCGCATAAGCAGGATCAGGCCAGGGAATAACAAGAGGTCGATAAAATTTTATTGTTTTTAAAACCCCCTGCATCTTTAGACCATCAATGACACCCTGAGAGGTAGAAGCTGCACGAGCAAGGCTTGAACGGGTCCATTTTTTATCTTGAGATGCCAGCTCAATCACGCGTGAGCGCGCAGGTGTCATGCGCTTAGGCACCACACCGGTAAAGTGCAAACTATCAATATACTGTTCGCGTTCGCAACCTGTAGGAACTCTTAAAACCATGCGCGTTATCAAACCGGCTGGTGTTAATGTATAGGCAGAAACAAAACGGATAAATTTTATCAATTCTTGTTGAATTGGCGGATAATAAAAAACTTTTGAAATTGGGCGCAGTGCTTTAGAAAAAATTCGATCTGGTCCATCATCTATCACAATGCCGACAACCTGCTGGGAAGCAAAGGGGACCTGAACAATGGTTCCTTGCACTATCTGTATTCCATCTGGGGCCGCATAAAAATAAGAAGGCTTTGCAGCAGGTATCGAGACCAGAACAGCAACACTTTTTTTTTTGAACGCCATATCTTTTTCCATATCCAGCTTACGATACTCTTGCTTTTGATTTGTGCAATAGCTCATATCAAGAAACAAGTCCTTCAACGGAGAAGAAGATGAAGCTTTTTATAGACACTGCCAATATAAATGAAATCCGTGAGTTGAATGATCTCGGGCTGATTGACGGCGTAACCACCAACCCATCGCTTATTTTGAAATCAGGCCGGAATATTATTGAAGTGATTGAGGAAATTTGCTCCCTGGTCAACGGTCCCGTCTCTGCTGAGGTCACTGCCACAAATTATGATGACATGATACGCGAGGCCAGCCATCTTTCAAAAATTTCCGCCAATGTTTGTGTCAAACTCCCCCTCACCTTTGATGGTTTGCGCGTCTGCAAAGCACTGACTAAAAATGGATACAAAACGAACCTAACATTGTGCTTTACAGTTAATCAGGCACTGCTTGCAGCAAAAGCTGGTGCAACATTTGTTTCACCTTTTGTTGGACGTCTAGACGATATCAGCCTAAACGGAATGACGGTGATCAGAGAAATACGCACAATTTTTGATAATTACGGGTTTCAAACAGAAATTTTGGCAGCCTCAATTCGCACTGTCAATCATGTGAAAGAGGCAGCCTTGAATGGTGCTGACATCGTGACTGCACCATCCGCCATATTAAAAGAGTTGATCAGACATCCACTGACCGATAAAGGACTGGAGATTTTTCTCACTGATTGGGAAAAAACCGGTCAGAAAATTAGCTAAGTCGTATGAAAAGGCCGGAGAATCTCCAGCCTTTTCTATGCCTTGTCTGAACGGAATTCCTGAAAACTCAATTCTCCCATGAGCGCTCACTCAATAAAATAAAGAATGAAGAATCACAAAACAGTCTGACGAACAGCACCTCTGGAAGCAGAGGTGGTCATTGCTGCATAGGCACGCAACGCATTGCTGATATTGCGTTTACGTTCTTCCACTGGCTTCCAGGCGCCCTTTTCTTCTGCTTTTTTCCGGCGATATGCAATTTCGGCATCATCCACAGACAGATGAATTCTACGCTGGGGAATATCAATTTCAATGACATCTCCCTCCTCCACTAGCGCTATTAAACCGCCTTCTGCCGCTTCAGGAGATATATGTCCTATGGAGAGGCCAGAAGAACCACCAGAAAAACGGCCGTCTGTTATCAATGCGCATAATTTTCCAAGCCCTTTTGATTTTAGATAGCTTGTTGGGTAAAGCATCTCCTGCATTCCTGGGCCTCCACGCGGTCCTTCATAGCGGATCAGGATGATCTCTCCTGCCTTAACCTCGTTGTTCAGAATCGCTACATTTGCTGAGTCCTGACTTTCAAAGACATGTGCAGGTCCTGAAAAATTAAGCATGGATTCATCAACCCCTGCTGTTTTGACAATGCAACCATCTTCAGCCAGATTACCATAAAGCACAGCTAATCCACCATCTTGCGAGTAGGCATGCTCTTTCGCACGAATGACTCCCTTTTCCCTATCAACATCAAGCGTTTTATAACGACATGACTGGCTGAAAGCCTCCCTGTTTTTTACTCCACCGGGTGCAGCACGGTAAAATTCGTGTACGCGAAGATCATTTGTTTGCCTGATATCCCAGGTACGCAACGCATCTTTCAAGGTTGGCGCATGCACTGTACGGCTAGAAGTATCAATCAAGCCGGCACGGGAAAGTTCTCCTAGAATGGCCATAACCCCACCTGCACGATGCACATCTTCTATGTGCACATGTGAAACAGCTGGAGCAACCTTGCACAAAATTGGCACCTGGCGGGATAACCGATCAATATCCGCCATCGTGAAATCAATCACACCTTCCTGAGCCGCAGCAAGCAAATGCAACACGGTATTGGTTGAACCACCCATAGCGATATCAAGAGTCATTGCGTTTTTGAACGCCGAAAAACCCGCGATAGAGCGCGGTAAGACAGATGTATCATCATGATCATAATACCTCCGAGTGAGCAAGACAATCCGATATCCAGCTTCTTGAAATAGACGGCGGCGATCAGCGTGGGTCGCAAGGACAGAACCATTCCCAGGCAAGGCCAGCCCCAATGCCTCAGTCAAGCAATTCATGGAATTTGCAGTAAACAGCCCCGAACAGGAGCCACAAGTTGGACAGGCAGCCTGCTCAATAACATTCACATCCACATCAGAATTATTCTCATCAGCTGCAGCAACCATTGCATCTACTAGATCTAGAGACGTTTCTGTGCCATTGATCACAGCTTTACCTGCCTCCATTGGACCACCCGATACAAAAACTGTTGGAATATTCAACCGCAGTGAGGCCATAAGCATGCCTGGTGTAATCTTATCGCAATTGGAAATACAGACCATTGCATCTGCGCAATGCCCATTAACCATATACTCGACAGAGTCAGCAATAATTTCACGGGAAGGCAACGAATAGAGCATGCCATCGTGGCCCATAGCAATACCGTCGTCAATGGCAATAGTGTTGAACTCCCTGGAAACCCCACCTGCCTTTTCAATCGCCCCGGCAACCAGTTGTCCAAGATCTTTCAGGTGTATATGTCCTGGCACAAATTGAGTGAATGAATTAACGACAGCGATAATTGGTTTTCCAAAATCACTATCTGTCATCCCGGTAGCACGCCAAAGACCACGCGCACCAGCCATATGACGTCCATGTGTTGACATTCGCGAACGATAGGCAGGCATAGAACACCTCATTTTTATGCAGCGATGAGAACTTGAGATCGTAATGAGTTCAGAGATGCCCCAGATAAGAGACATCAGTCTGAGCTAAATTCCCTCACAATATTTATTAGTATATAAAAATACAGTAAAATATGCCTCGAGTCAATAATGCTGGCGAGCCTCCAAGTGAAAAACGACTATGACTATGCATCGCACCGCATAATGTCTTAAATTATTGGGGGACGTCAGTGATTTTCTTTCACTGTGAGCTTATCCTTATCCCGGTGATATGATATAACTATAACCTACAGATAGAATGTCATCTAGAAGATGATAACATACATGACATATATTATCTCAAGCCTCCTGCAACTTTCTAATAATCCCGAGGGAACACAATTCCCGCAAAGCAGCAGCATCCCGCATTGAGACATCGGGAAAATCGGAGTCCATACCAACATCTTGTGTATAACGCCAGGAACGGGCACACTTACGGCCTTCAGCCTTTTCAGGCTTGACAGCAATACCCGAAATCCCATCAATACGGAAAGCATCTACCATGGGCGCAGCATCAGTCACAGTCATACCGCTCGTAATGCAGATTTCTGCCATATCTATTCCTTTTATTGCTTTTAACAGCTCAGGATCTGTAATAAAAACGATAGGTGATGCCTCTAATGAAGAGCCAAGACGCTTGTCAGTCCGCTCAAGCTCAAGTGCCCCTGTGACAACACGGCGAACCAATCGTATTTTACGCCAACGTTCTGCTAAAACGTCATTTTTCCATATCTGCGGTACTCCTCGAAATTGCTCAAGATGCACGGAACAGGCATCCGGATGATGTTCAAGCCAAGCCTCTTCCATGGTAAACGGCAACATTGGAGCAAGCCATGTGACAAGCCTCTCAAAAATCTCACGGACTGTCTGCAAAGCAGCAAGTCGCCTTTTGGAGGACGGTGCATCACAGTAAAGCACATCCTTCCTTATATCAAAATAAAATGCCGAGAGATCAAGAATAGAAAAATCAAGTAAGGTACGCATTATGCGCTGAAAATCAAACGCATCGTATTTTGCCCTAACAATTTGGTCAAGTTCATGCAGGCGATGCAGCATGAACTTTTCAAGTTCAGGCATATATGCATAGGCTACAGTTTTTCCTTGGTCATGAACGAGCGTCCCTATCATCCAGCGAATAATGTTGCGTAATTTGCGGTACACATCCACATTTGTTTGGATGACGTTTCTTCCAAGTCGCTGATCCTCTCTGTAATCGATTGTCATAACCCAAAGCCGAAGAATATCTGCGCCAACTGTCTCTATAATATCCTGCGGTCGGACCACATTCCCCAGCGACTTAGACATTTTTCTACCACGTTCATCAAGGGTAAACCCATGTGTGATCACAGTTTTACAAGGAGCCTGCCCGTATGTCCCGCAGCTTTCCAAGAGTGAATGATGAAACCATCCCCTATGTTGATCAGAACCTTCAAGATAAATATCGGCAGGCCATTTTAGATCAGCGCGGTCTTCAAGTGTAAAGGTATGGGTTGAACCAGAATCAAACCAGACATCAAGTATGTCACGCACCATTTCCCATGTTTCTCCAACACGCTCACCTAGAAAACGCGCACGGGCATGACTGGCAAACCAAGAATCAGCCCCTTCCTTTTCAAAGGCGGCAATAATGCGTCTATTTACAGCTTCATCGCGTAGAATCTCACCCTCTTTGTTGAAAAAAACTGTAATGGGCACCCCCCATGTCCGCTGGCGTGATAAGACCCAATCAGGACGCCCCTCCAGCATAGAGCGCAGACGTATCCGCCCAGCGGCTGGCACAAAACTCATATCATCAATAGCGCGAATAGCACGTGTACGTAATGTTGTCGTATCACCTAAATCCTTATCCATATAGATGAACCATTGCGGAGTATTGCGAATAATAATCGGTCTTTTTGACCGCCAGCTATGTGGATAGGCATGTATCAAACGTCCATGGGCAAAAAGCCGATCCATTGCAATCAATGCAGTCATCACAGCCTTGTTGGCATCACCATTGTTCCCCTGATCATCAATGACACGGGCTGGACCCTCTCTCCTACCAGGACCAAAGCCAGGCGCATCATCTGTAAAAAAACCTGCATCATCGATCGGAGAGGGAATTCGTGTATCAATTCCAAGCGCGTGCAACTTTTTAGTAGATGATGCCCAAACATCGAAGTCTTCCAGACCATGACTGGGAGCGGTATGCACAAACCCGGTACCAGCGGTCTCTGTAACATGATCACTATCAAGCACTGGAACAGAAAAAAGATACCCGCCTGAAACGCCTTTCAAAGGATGTGACAGTTCCATCACCGCAAGTTCTTCTGCTCTTAAATAACGAATTCGTCTTAAAGTTAGCTTTGCTTGTCTTGCACAGTTTTCTGCACAACATGCAGCGAGAATCAGCTTCTCAGCAGCTCGAGGAGCAAGGCCTTCATCATTGGTATTAGCAACAACGTCATACAATCCATAAATAATACGGGAAGAAAAAGACACTGCCCGATTACCTGGAATTGTCCAAGGAGTTGTCGTCCAGATCACTACAAAAGCATTGGCAAGATCAACGCTTGGTGCTTTTCTGACCGGAAATTTAACCCAGATGGTATCCGACTCATAGTCATGATACTCTATCTCTGCTTCAGCAAGCACAGTCCGCTCAACAACTGACCACATCACAGGTTTTGACCCTCGGTACAGCTGCCCTGACATGGCAAATCTCATCAATTCTCCAGCAATCCGTGCCTCAGCATGAAAGTCCATGGTTGTATACGGCTTTTTGAAATCAGCAGTAACACCAAGTCGTTTGAACTCCTGCGTCTGCACATCAATCCAATGTGATGCAAACGCACGGCATTCCCGGCGAAATTCATTAATAGCAACCTCATTCTTGTCCAGATTAGAACCCCGATATTTTTCTTCCACCTTCCACTCAATCGGTAAGCCGTGACAATCCCACCCTGGTACATAGATAGCATTATACCCCCGCATCTGGAATGAACGGACGATAACATCCTTTAGAATTTTATTCAGAGCATGACCAATATGAATATTGCCATTGGCATAAGGTGGACCATCATGCAGTATGTAACGCGGACGGCACTGTGCATCTTTACGCAACTGGGCATATAGATCCATATCCTCCCAACGCCTGATTAGCTCTAACTCACGGTGTGGTAGATCAGCACGCATAGGAAAAGCAGTACGCGGGAGATAAAGTGTTGTTGAATAATTGGAAATTGGGCTGTTCTCATTCATGAAAAAATCCTGTCAGCTCTTACTTTGCTATCAGCGTATCCTATTGCTATTTATTCTCATTGATTCTGCCAGATCAAAGAAATTGTGAGATTCTCTCATGTTAATTGCTTAGAATGTTTTTCTTTATTTTTAGAAGAAAATTCCCCTAACCATCAGGAAGAAGGACGAGGAAGAGCTCCGCATAAAGAGCGGAGCTTTTGAAAGGATGTTATTTCAATCAAAATTTATAGGCAATACCCATGCGGAAATCATTGGTATTGAACTTGACAACTGCATTTGCAGCGGTAACATCCTTTTTACCAAGATCACTATAACGATATTCAGCACGCAATAAAATGTTATCAGCCACCGCATAATCAAAGCCAGTACCGGCCGTCCATCCTACATGAGTCTTGCTATAGTTATAGTCCTCCTTGTTTATCTCTATTTTTCCATAGTAAACACCAGAAGCGACATATGGCATCCAACGATCAACAGCATAGCCAACACGTAAACGGGTAGAACCAGCCCATTTCTGTCTCAGCTGCATACTCTTAAGAGGTGCGGCCGCATCATACCATACATGCACTGCCTTTACATCAGTCGAGATAAAGTCAGTATCGACACCGAGAATAGCAACACTGTTGATATCGAAATTATAACCGACGTAAAAGCCGCCAGCCGGGCCAACAGGTTTTATTCTATATTCATTATTTTTGTTATTGCGACCATCATTGATATCGATTCTACTATGGGACCAGGAAGAAAGAAGTTCCCCACCAATATAGAGTCCGTTCCAATCAAATAATGACGGAACAGCATCTGTATTCACGTCTGTATTCACATCTGGACGTACAATATCCGCCGCCTGAGCGCCAGTAACTGCTGCCAGAGCAAAGACTGAAGCTGTAACAAGATACCTGATTTTCATATCATATTCCTAACATTACATTATAAAACGCTCTGTGTATAAATACCACCGAGATCAACTAAATGTCTGTAACAAAAAAGACACACAAAAAAAAATGCTATGTTTAGTTATGTGCAAAAATATCTTGATCATACCACCCTGCAAGATCAAGCTTTGCCCTGATGGGCAAAAAACCAAAACATGATTCTGCCAAATCTAAACGATTCTCACGAACAAGCCTTTTTTCCAGATTGTTTTTTAACCGGTGTAGATATAGGACATCAGAGGCTGCATATTGCTTTTGCGGTTCAGTTAATACATCTGCCCCCCAATCAGACGACTGCTGTTGTTTGGAAAGGACAATGTCCAGAAATTCATTGCATAATTCCCGCAAACTGTGCTGATTAGTATAGGTACGAACCAGCCTTGAAGCAATCTTGGTACAAAACACAGGCATGGGCATCACACCGAAACTACGTTCAAGAACAGCAAGATCAAATCGAGCAAAATGGAATATCTTAATAATTCCAGGATCTTCAAGAAGCCTGACAATGTTTGGAGCGTTTTTTTGCCCTGCAGCAATCTGCACAACATCCGCTGTTCCATTCCCCGGTGAAAGCTGTACAACGCAAAGGCGATCACGGTATGGATTAAGACCGAGTGTCTCGGTATCAATCGCAACGGCAGCGACATCGTAATGGAGAAGATCAGGAAGATCACCCATATGCAACCGGATTTCCGTCATGATTTCACCTTTCAAAAGAGATCAGGAAATGCCAGCATTCATGAAATGGCATGGATGAAGGTGACAAGCACTGTTGGATGTTCATATCATGTGTTGTTATAAAAAGCACCTAGACTCACAATGACTCACAATATGTATTATAGGCAGGCTGCATACTAACTTAATGACCTCAATGAGAGCAATATCAATATTAATATAGTGCTTTCAGCTTACTTCTTTTCTCATCCCAACCTCATAAGTATGGTCCCCCTTAGGCCGTTCAAGCAACGGATAGCTTCCTGTAATAACATAATGCGCAGTTTCAGCGATATTTGTGGCGTGATCTCCAATACGTTCAATATTTTTCGTACAGAACAGAAGATGTGTACATGCTGTGATATTGTGTGAATCTTTCACCATATAAGTTAGCAATTCACGGAAAAGAGACGTATACATTGCATCAATCGTGCCATCACGTTCACGTACGGCATTGATACGATCAAGCGAATGTTTGGCATAAGCATCTAACACTTCATTTAACTGCCTAAGTGCAAGAGCTACAAAAGCTTCGAGACTAGAATAAAAAGAAGACGGCTGACGCGTACCAGCGATTACAGCAGCACGCTTTGCAATATTTTTCCCCATATCGCCAACACGTTCAAGATCAGACGAAATACGAATTGTGCCTATAATCTCCCGCAAATCAACCGCCATAGGTTGTCTCCGTGCAATGACAAGGATTGCCTTTTCATCAATCTCACGCTCTGCTTTATCCAGAATGACATCCTCAGCAATCAGTTCATCCGCCAATCTGTAATCATCCTGAACGATGGCTTTTACTGAACGTTCAACTATACTGCACGCATGGTCACCCATTTCAGCTATCTTTTTTGCGAGATAGTCAAGTTCTCTATCAAAAGAGCGGACTGTATGCTGGGTCAGCATGGATTTTCCCCGATTGTAATAATCAGCCGAAACGGCCTGTGATATAATCTTGTGTGCGCTGTTCCCCTGGTGAGGTAAAAATAGTTTTCGTTGTCCCGACCTCAACAAGATTTCCCATATGAAACATGGCAGTAAACTGAGAAACACGGGCGGCCTGCTGCATAGAATGTGTAACAATCGTAATTGTATAATTTCGTCTTAAATCGTCAATGAGTTCTTCAATACGTGCAGTCGCTATTGGATCAAGAGCAGAACAGGGCTCATCCATCAGAATCACTTCAGGTCTAACAGCAATCGCTCGCGCAATACAAAGACGCTGTTGTTGCCCACCGGAAAGGCTTGTTCCAGCATCGTGAAGACGATCCTTTACTTCATGAAAAAGACCAGCTTTCAAAAGGCTTTGCTCAATAATTTCATCAAGATCCACACGCGATTTAGCGAGCCCATGAATACGTGGACCATATGCAACATTTTCATAAATAGATTTTGGAAAAGGATTCGGTTTTTGAAAAACCATGCCAACACGTGATCTCAACTCGACCACATCAACAGAAGGATCATAGATATCTTCCTCATCAAGCAAAATCTGACCCGTCACTCGTGCCCCTTCAATTGTATCATTCATACGATTAAGACATCGCAAAAATGTAGACTTGCCACAACCAGAAGGTCCAATCAGTGCTGTCACCCTATTTTCAGGGATATCAAGATGAATACCATGTAAAATTTCCTTCTGAGCATAAAAAACCTTGACATTAGAACCACACATTTTGATCTTCAATCTGGGATTCATGATTGTTCCTGACTCTATATGCAAATTATTCTCCATATATCTAATACCTAAAATGCTAAAATGGAAATACCTAATTTCTTAACAAAAATTTAGCATAGCGAAAGCAATGCATGCTGCATGCAAGAAATGGCCAACGCGACACACATTCTCACCAGCGTCTCTCAAACCGGCGACGCAGCACAATTGAAGCAATATTCATCAATATTAAAAAGACAAGAAGAACAATGATAGCACCAGATGTCCTTTCAACAAAGGCACGCTCTGCCTCGTTGGCCCACATATAAATCTGTACAGGAAGAGCTGTTGCCGGATCCATTGGCGTGATAGGATAGTTGGCTACAAAGGCAACCATCCCGATCAGAAGCAGTGGAGCAGTTTCACCCAATGCATGGGCCAAACCGATAATCGTACCTGTCATAATGCCAGGCACAGCTAGAGGCAAAACGTGGTGAAATACCGTCTGTGTTTTCGATGCGCCAATACCTAAAGCAGCCGAACGGATTGACGGTGGGACTGCGCGCAAAGCGGAACGTGTCGCTATAATGATAGTCGGCAAGGTCATCAAGGTTAAAACCAACCCACCGACAATAGAGGTCGAACGTGGTAAACCAAAAAAATTGACAAAAACTGCAAGTCCTAGAAGACCGAATACAATTGAAGGAACAGATGCAAGATTGTTGATGTTGACCTCAACCAGATCAGTAAATCTGTTTTTATGTGTATATTCTTCAAGATAAACGGCGGCTGCTACGCCAATAGGTAAAGAAAGAACTAGTACTATCAACATCATGTACAAAGAACCAACTAATGCCACACCTAACCCTGATGTTTCAGGGCGATTGGAAGCCGTCAAGGTAAACAGACCAGTATTGAAGGCTCTATGAAGTGAACCGTCAGCAGAAAGCCTATGCATCCATTCTATCTGCCTATTAGAGATCTTCCGGCGGGTTTCCGATCCAGCAAGGTTTATCTGTTTCTTAAAAGCAGAATCGATATCGGCTGACGCCAGAAAAGTAACTTTTTGTATACCACCTATCAGTTGTGGATGACCCAGAACGAGATCACGCAATTGAACCCGAACGCTAGAGGAGAACATATGACTAACCTCGTGCAAAGCTAGATGATCATCCGAGGGAACCCCTAATTTTTCTGCAAGCGCATTTCTGACTAGGAGAGGGTAATTCGCTGTAAAAAGCACTTGTGAATCGTGATCCCGGATATTTTTAGGATCAATGATCGCAGCATCAAATCTTATATTCAATGTCAAGGATGTCTGCCAGAAAGCCGAATAACCCTTTGAAAATACTGACCATAGTAATACCCCCAAAAAAAACATACCGATGCTGATGGCCGTGATTCCATAAGCACGAAAACGCATTTCCGCACGGTAACGCTGCCTGAGTCCAATATCACGCCGCATTGGAGTCGTATGACATACATCTCCTTTTCTCATTCATATTGCTCACGGTATTTGCGTACAACATAAAGTGCAACAATATTCATTAATAATGTCAGCACAAGTAATGTCATACCCAAAGCAAAAGCAACAAGCGTCTGTGGTGAATTAAACTCAAAATCTCCAGTTAATTGATTAACAATTTTTACGGTTATCGTTGTCATGGCTTCAAAGGGATTTATTGTTAATCTTGCCACGACACCAGCAGCGAGCACCACAATCATAGTTTCACCGATAGCGCGCGAAGCCGTAAGCAGCAATGACGCAACAATGCCAGGAAAAGCTGCAGGCAGAATCACTCGCCAAATTGTTTCAGATTGTGTTGCCCCAAGCCCAAATGATCCATCACGCAAGGAACGTGGTACAGCTGTTATAATATCATCCGATAATGAAGAAACAAATGGAACAAGCATGATGCCCATGACAAGACCAGCTGTTAGCGCGCTTTGCGCCATGATAAAAGCGTGCCCAGATGCTAAAAATATAGAAAGATCATGCAGAAAAGGACCAAGCACAGCTAAGGCAAAAAAACCATAGACAATGGTGGGAATACCAGCAAGAATTTCAAGGAGAGGCTTTATGATGCCGCGCAGCCACGGTACGGTGTACTCTGCGAGATAGATTGCTGAAAAAAGACCAACTGGTATCGCAAAAAGCATGGCAATAAAAGCAATGTAAAGCGTCCCTGCCAAGAGAGGAATCAGTCCAAACTGTCCCACGACCTCTTCCGAGTCTACTGCTGAGAAACGCGGATCCCATACCGTGCCAAAAAAGAAATTTGCTAACGATACAGATTGGAAAAAGCTGATCGTCTGAAAAAGCATCGACAGCACAATGCCAACTGTTATCAGAATCACGATGCTTGAAGCAAGCATCAACCAAAAGACCGTGACACATTCAACTCTGTTGCGAGAACGTCTTTCAGGAGAAACACTGAAAATCCCGACAAAACAACTGAGAATCGCAAGAACAAATGTTATAATCGTGCCGATCATATGGAATTTCTTTATTCTTTGAGCCCATTCAATCGCAATGGAAACTATATGCTCCTTGTTATCTAAAGAAAATAAAATCTTCCTTTTCCCAAGTATATTCTGTAGGACCGCATCATGATCTTCCTGGGAATTTCGAAAATGATCATCAAGCACCAGCTTATGCGCTAGATCATGTGCCATCTTGACAAGCACACTGCAGCTCTGCGCCATATCACCTGCTGTCGTGTGACAGGAGGATGAGGCCTTATTCTCCAGATAGAGGTTTGTACAAATACTCCAGAAAATAAAGAAAACAAGCGAAGGGATAACAACGATCAGAAATGTCCACCATCCATAGTAATGTGAACGAGAATGCATTCTGGTCCCGCGTGCCTCAATAATCCGCGCCCACCCACAGCTCACAAGAAAACCACCACTACCCAAGAGTAGAACAGAAAAAATAACGCTTGGACCCGACATGCAAACCTTTCATGAAAACAATATAGGATCAATTATAACTGAAGCAGAAGATTGATGGCCAATAATGCAGATTGTGAAAATAGATGACACAAAGAGTCTTACTATTACCTGCTTTCAAATGCAGCACGTTGCACCTCACGCACAGTCTGTGGAGCGACAACGAGCCCATATTCCGCAAGCGGCCCATCTGGACCGATCATTTGATCAGATAGAAAAAACTCAACATATTTCCTCAAACCCGGGATTATATCCAGATGTACCTTTTTTACATAAAAAAATAATGGGCGAGAAATGCTATATTGCCTGCTAGCAACCGTCTGCTCTGTTGGCATCACCCCATTAACAGTAGCAACTTTCAGACGATCGGCGTTATTCTTATAAAAAGATAAACTCAAAACAGCTAGACCCGTTTTCTTTGAAGTAATATGCGCAAAGCCTTCTGAAGAATCACCATCAATATCAAAAGCCATGCCATCTTTCCGAACGGAAACACACGCAATTTCTATCGCCTTATCATCCATACCAGAAGCTCTTAATGTATCAACAACACCACTCTCCCGGCAACCCTGAAGCATGACCTTTTCTTCAAAAATTTTCCGCGTACCATGCTTGTCACCCGGAATATAAACTGCAATATCCCATGCAGGTAAATTAGAATTAATGGCATTCCACTTCTTGACTGGATTTGATTGCAATTGTCCATCAGTCAAAACGCGAGCGGCAAGCGCTTGATAGATATCCTTCAGAGTCAAGTGCCAATCAGGAGAATCAATATCAGCTGCAAACACTATACCGTCATAACCAATGTGTATCTCCTCAATATCCTTAACACCTGCATAGGAACAAGCCTGTAATTCAATCGGTTGCATCGGACGTGACGTATTAGCGATATCGATTGTATTCTCGCCTATACCCCTGCAAAATTCCTTGATGCCCGCGCCTGAACCACCTGATTCAATAACCGGTATTTTATGCTCAGGGTAAATTTCACCAAATGTTTCTGCAACTATTTTTGCGTAGGGTAACACCGTTGAAGAACCAGCTATCTGTATCTGATCGCGAGCAAACGCTGATCCTGCTGTCAATATAACACCAACGACGATTGCTATACAGCACATTCCACCCACTTTGAAAAACTCCCCAGTAAACGCTTGCGGATCAGCATTTAAACGACCTAACGATCCTGTCTATTCACTTCAATTTTAACATAAAAGCATTGTACATAAAGCACTATATTGCACATGTTTTGGGAAATATCCGGATTCACTACTGACTGACCATTTGGTCAGAATACAGTTCTGATAACCGTTTTTTTCTGCTAGGAAAAATCAACCGATCTAAGAAAATCCATCCACTTTCACAACATGACTTTGTCCTCTACAATATCCCAAAATAGGGCTGCAATATCTTTTCCACCAAAACGTTTTATTTCCCGTATGCCAGTAGGCGATGTCACGTTAATTTCTGTCATATAACCACCAATAACATCAATCCCAACCAAAATAAGACCGCGTTTCTTGAGTGATGAGCCAATGCGGGTACATATTTCGTATTCGCGCTCTGTCAGATCAGTTTTTTCTACACACCCACCAACATGCATGTTAGAACGGATATCGCCGTCAGGTGGAATACGGTTGATCGCTCCTGCAGGTTCACCATTAACAAGGATAATACGTTTATCTCCTGCTAGCACACTTTTGAGGTAGCGCTGAACAATAAAAGATTCACAAAACATCTGTCTGAACATTTCCAGAAGAGCAGGAAAATTGCAGTCATGCCGTGTGATATAAAAAACACAGGATCCACCATTGTTATAAAGTGGTTTCAAGACAACATCACCGAATTCGCGATGGAAAGCAGCAATGTCCTCCAGGTTTTTGGTGATAAGTGTTTCAGGTATCAGATCGGAAAATTCAGTAACAAAAATCTTTTCCGGATGGTTTCTCACCGCAGCTGGATCATTAATTATCATCGTTTTCGGAGAAAGTCGCTCAAGCATATAGGTTGTGGTGATATAATGCATGTTAAAGGGTGGGTCTTGACGTAATAGAATAACATCCATTTCGGAGAGATCGACCTTTAAAAATTGGCCAAGTATGTAGTGATTATCTGTCTTGTCACGCACTGTTAGAGCTTCAACCTGCGCGAAGACCCTTCCATCACGCATTGAAAGCCGATCAGGTGTATAATGAAAAAGAGTGTGACCACGTAACTGTGCTTCAAGACAGAGCGCAAATGTTGTATCTCCTGTAATATGGATTGTGCTGATGTGATCCATTTGAACAGCGATTTTCATGAGAGATGCCTTTGGAATTGAATGACCGAGGGTCAGAAGAACCTTCTATTAAAAAATATTGTAGCATTAATTGTAGCATTAAAAAATATCAGGGATATATTCATGACAAAAAGAGAGGAATCTGAATTCAATCGTGCAGAAACAGAACGCTATGCCCGTCATATAATCCTGAAAGAAATTGGTGGGCAGGGCCAGCAGAGACTCAAGGCTGCACGTGTGCTTGTCATAGGTGCAGGGGGACTTGGTACACCAGTCCTTTCTTACTTAGCCGCTGCTGGTATTGGTACACTCGGTATTGTAGATGATGATACTGTTTCTCTTTCTAATCTACAGCGCCAAATCATCCATGATACAAGTAATATCGGTGCGGCAAAAACCGAAAGTGCTGCACAGGCAATTGAACGCATTAACCCACATGTCACACTTGAAAAGTACATGCTACGTTTGAATAACAGTAATGCTGAGAATCTTCTCATATCCTATGATGTCATAGTTGACGGTTCTGATAATTTTAAAACCCATTATCTTCTAGCAGACATAGCAGAAAAGGTGAGAAAACCGTTGGTGATTGGTGTGATCAGCCGTTTTGATGGTTCTGTCACAGTACTGAAACCTTACGAAAACGATAATCCTAGCTACCGCACACTTTTCCCAGTTCTGCCGCCGTCAAGCATGACACAGACATGCGCAGAGGCTGGTGTAATTGGTGCATTACCAGGAGTGATCGGCTCATTACAGGCAATGGAAACTATAAAGCTTATCACTGGTATTGGTGTCCCACTCGTTGGACGCATCCTTCTTTATAACGGGCTTGGAGGGAATTTTAACACAATAAACTATAAATAAAACCACCTTAGGGATATGATATGAATTGAACAAAAAAATTATTACTGGTTGAATGAATAAACAGTTCATTGATATCTTTTTTGTAAAGAAAAGAAACCATCATTCCTCCTTGCCTGGGAATATCATCGGGCTCTCTGACAGAGTATTAAGATATCGTAGAAGATCTACCCGGTCCTGCTCATTTTGAACACCAGTAAAAGACATGATTGTACCAGGTACAACACGTGCAGGTGCATGCAAGTAGGAATCCAGTGTGGTAAAATCCCAAATATAGCCTTTTTTAGAAAAATCCCGCATCGCTTTAGAATAATTGAAAGAACTGAGAAAAGCAGCTGGTCTACCAATGACATGCCACAAATTAGGACCGATTCTGTTTTGTTCATTCTCAAAAGCAGTGTGGCAAATTGCACATTGACTGAACAGATTATGACCCCTTTCTACATCCCCTTTTTGCAGAAGATCAGTAAAAGCAATGGAAGAACGTCTTGACGGATTTTTCTGGCCCTGCTCCGTTTCGTCCATGCCTATTTGCAATATATCATAAGCTGGGTGATCTGGTACAGGAGAAAAATATATCGTATTGCTACCATAAATAATAAACATCAACACCACAATCCACCCAAGGCAGACCACAAGAAAACGAGTTAAAGCATCTACACTGAAATAGCGTAGAAACCTGAAGATCGATCTGCAACTTTTATAGATTTTTTTCTTACAGGGACATTGCATTTCCATAGAAAGTCTGTTCTTAAATCTCTTTCTCTGTAAAATTTCAGAAGGATTCTGTTATCAATTTTCTTTGTCAAGCTTAGCGTAAGCGCTCTTTTTTAGGATAGTTCGATGTCGCTTCATTGTCTCACGATAATTCCAGCTCGTATAGGTTCAACTCGGCTTCCTGGAAAACCTTTGATTGACATTGCGGGATATCCAATGGTTGTTCATGTTGCACGTCGTGCTGCATTAGCAAAACTGGGACGCGTCCTGGTTGCAACAGATAATGTAGATATAAAAGCGACTGTTGAAGCACATGGTTTCGAAGCGATTATGACAAAATCAAAGCATAAAACTGGTTCAGACCGTATTGCTGAAGCACTGATAAAAATTGATCCTGATCATAAATATGATACTGTCATCAATATGCAAGGTGATTTGCCAATTATCAATATAGGAGACATAATCCGTACTGTTCAGATTCTTGATAATGATTTTGTAGATATTACAACATTATGTGCCAGGATTCACTGCAATGAAGAAAAACACAATCCAAACGTGGTAAAAGTGATAGGAACACCGCTCGGTAAAAAGCGTTTGCGTGCTTTATATTTCACCCGGGCAAAAGCACCACAAGGTCCAGGACCGCTGTATCATCATATTGGAGTTTACGTCTATCGCCGTCAGGCACTTGAGCGTTTTTTTTCACTCACACCATCTCCTCTTGAAAAGCGTGAAAAACTAGAACAGCTGCGCGCATTGGAGAATGGGATGCGTATTGATGTCGCAATCGTCAAGTCCATTCCTCTTAGCATTAATACAGCTCAAGATCTTGAACGTGCTCGCATGATACTGAAAAAGTGATAAATTGATGGATAGAAAAAATAAAATTGCCTTTCAAGGAGAATATGGTGCAAACTCGGACACAGCTTGTCGAAACATGCACCCTGATATGAATCCCCTCCCCTGTACAACATTTGAAGATACTTTTAAAGCTGTTCAATCAGGTGCAGCTGATCTAGCCATGATTCCGATAGAGAATACACTGGCAGGTCGCGTTGCCGATATCCATAATCTTTTACCACATTCAAACCTTTTTATCATCGAAGAGTATTTTCTACCTATTCATTTTCATCTTATGGTTTTTCCAGGTGTCAAAAGGGAAGAAATCAAAACGGTACACAGCCATATACATGCTCTCGGTCAGTGCCGCAATATTATTCGTGAAAATGGTTGGAAAGCCGTTATAGCAGAAGATACTGCAGGTGCAGCAAAACTCATTAGACAGGCTGGTAATCGGTCTATGGCAGCTCTCGCTCCTTATCTTGCTGCAGGGCTTTATGGTCTAGATATATTACAGAAAAACGTTGAAGATTCCTCTGATAATGTCACGCGCTTTATTGTGCTCTCACGTGAAGAACAGCACCCTGTATACCATGATAATGGAAAAAGAATCATTACAAGCCTGATTTTCAGTGTACGCAATGTGCCAGCAGGACTTTATAAATCACTTAGTGGCTTTGCTACTGGTGGCATTAACATCACAAAACTCGAGAGTTATCAGATCAGAGGAGCGTTTCAGGATACACAGTTTTATGCAGAGATTGAAGGACACCCCGAAGAACACTTAGTGAAACTTGCATTGGAAGAACTGGACTTCTTTGCAGGCGCATGGCGTATTGTTGGCGTTTACCCAGCGCACCCTTTCCGTCAACAGCATAATCTAAAAGAGGTAAAAAAATAACATATGATTCTTTACATCACATTTATTAAATAAATAACTAAAAAAAGAATATTAAATACACTCCAATATCAACACTATACTATTAGACTATAAGTTTGCACACTGAAGCTCGCGCATTTCAAGAATAACAGATTCTTGACTAATAATGCTCGTATGTTCAATCACATGAAACTGCCATTTAATCTGTGCTTTAGAAAGCTCTTGTAAGTAAAATCGCCCTTTTTGTATTAAGATAACCGTTTCTCTGTCAACAACAGGTGCAATAAACTCACAAATCCTAACCAAAGATGTAAGAGCACGAGCTGTAATAACAGCAGGCGGAACAATAATATTGTAAATATTTTCAATGCGCATGCAGTGAACCGTTGCAGGAAGAGAAAGTGATGTAATAACAAAACGCAAAAAAGCAGCTTTTTTTCCATTACTTTCGACAAGATCAATATGTCCTGTTCCACGACCTTTTAAAAGAATAGCAATCACAATCCCAGGAAAACCACCACCAGATCCCAGATCGAGCCAATTTTGAGCCTTTATCTGTAAAGGAAAAAGCTGTGCGCTATCAAAAATGTGTCGAGACCATAGATCAGATACAGTAGATCTTGCGACCAAATTAATATGTGATTGCCATTTATAGATAAAAGTCTCATATCTGCAAAGATCCTCAAATGTTTCTCGTGAAACTCCTAAAATCAGTTGCGACAAACGTGTAAAATGTTCGCTTTTCATATAGCACGGCTTAAACGCTGCATATGCGTAATAATAGCAAGAAGAGCTGCAGGTGTCATGCCATCAATACGTCGTGCTTCACCAATCGTTCTGGGCATCCGTTGCAATAATTTTGACTTCAATTCGTTCGATAAACCAGCAATATCATCAAACTTTAAATTCCTTGGGATAATACGTTGTTCATCCCGGTCCAAAACGACGATATCCTGAGCTTGTCGTTTAACATAAGTCGCATATTGTGTTTCAATTTCCAGCAACTCAATAGTTCTGAGATCATACTCTTTCAATTCAGGCCAGATCTCAGAAAGCTTCATTACATTAATTTCAGAATAGGACAGGAGATCATAAGCTGTCCGGCGCACACCATCTCTGCTAATCTTAATCTTCAAATTATGAAGGGCGACTTCATTTGGTGTCAGGGAAACTGACTGAACAAAATTCCGTATTTTTTCAAGCTTTTTACAATGCTGTAAAAAAACAGCCTTCCTTTTATGGCTTATGATCCCGAGCTTCAAACCAATAGGGGTCAAGCGTTGATCAGCATTATCAACCCGTAGCGATAGACGGAATTCCGCACGGGAGGTGAACATGCGATACGGCTCGCTTACCCCGCGTGAAACAAGATCATCAATCATAACGCCGATATATGATTGCGTTCTTTGCAAGATAAGAGGACAAAGATGACCTGCCATGTGCGCAGCATTCAATCCTGCAATAAGGCCTTGTGCTCCAGCCTCTTCATACCCAGTCGTACCATTTATCTGGCCCGCGAGATAAAGCCCTGGGATTGCACGCAGCTCAAGTGTACGTTCTAGTTGACGTGGATCAACGAAATCGTATTCTATTGCATACCCCGGCTGCAAAATTTTTACACGGTGCAACCCTTCTATCGTTCGGATAAAAACAGACTGAATATCTTCAGGCAATGATGTGGATATGCCATTTGGATAAATGATATCGTTATCAAGCCCTTCTGGCTCAAGAAAAATCTGATGCCCGTTTCTGTCTCCAAATTTGACGATTTTATCCTCAAGAGAAGGACAATAACGCGGACCAATGCCCTTAATAGCGCCAGAATACATGGCTGAACGTTCAAGATTTTCACGGACAATTCTATGCGTTTCAGGATTGGTCCGGGTAATAGCACAATCAATTTGCGTCTGCTCATGTTTCTCCGTCAGCAATGAAAAAGACACAAACTCATCATCAGGCTTCTGTAAATCAAGCCCTTCCCAATCAATGGTCCTTCCATCAAGACGGGGGGGAGTGCCTGTTTTTAATCGACCCAATCGAATTCCATAGCATGTAAGCCTTTTTGCAAGTTGCTGAGCATTCTTCTCTCCAATACGTCCAGCATGCCAGCTCCTGTTTCCCATATGGATTCGTCCATTAAGAAAGGTGCCTGTTGTAAGAATCACAGAAACGGCTCGCAAGTCACCTCTCTTGCTCAAGACCGCTCCAGCAATACGACCATTCTCTAAAATGAGATCCACAACCTCATCTTCAATAATGTAAAGACCATGCTGTTGTGTAATAAAATTCTGCATTGCTTGCTGGTATAGCTTACGATCTACTTGAGTTCTTGGTCCACGTACCGCAGGTCCCTTACGTCTATTCAATAGTCTGAACTGTATCCCCCCCTGATCAGCTGCACGCCCCATTAAGCCGTCCAAAGCGTCAATCTCACGGACAAGATGACCTTTACCTAATCCGCCAATTGCTGGATTACAAGACATAACACCAACAGTAGAAAATTGATAGGTAACAAGCGCAGTGCTAGCACCTGCACGGGCGGCAGCAGAGGCGGCTTCACAACCAGCATGACCACCGCCAATAACAATTACATCAAACGCGTTCGACATCAAATTATCATCTATTGATTTTCAATTGGTGGTATCATCAAATCAGAACTATTATATTAATGATTGCAATTTATAATCAAGTGCTTCCAAGTGCTTCATATAATGAAAGGTCAGACATCAAGATGCGATGCGGTCCCTTTTAAAGGTGAGCTGGGGAGGGGATATGTTTTCTACTTACCTATACAGAATTCAGAAAATACAACATCCAGTAAATCTTCAATATCAATATCACCTGTAATACGACCAAGACAGTCGGATGCATGACGTAGATGTTCCGCACACAGTTCAAGATCTTTCTTATTGAACGCAATATTCAACTCAATCAAAGAATTTTTTAATAATGCAACCTGTCGTTCCCGAACAGGAATCATTTCACCTATTATTGTAATATGTTCCTGACAAAAAGTATTTATATGCTCAATAAAATTATCCCATCCTTCACCTGTTTTGGCAGAAATCTGAAGTATCCATCTGGTAGTATCAGTATCACCCAAGGCCAGATCCCGTTTGTTTCCTATGTGCCATATTTTTGCCGATGTTTCGGGTAAATCCACTATCTGTGGGTTCTGCATATCATAAATAACTAAAACGAGATCAGCCTCTTGAATACATCTAACAGCAATATCAATGCCCATTCTTTCGATATGATTTTCTGTATCTCGCAAACCAGCAGTATCTGTCACAAGAACGGGAAGATCTCCGAGAATAAGCCTGATCTCCAGCGCATCACGGGTTGTTCCCGCTGCCTCCGTTACTATAGCGATATCTCTCCCTGCAAGACGATTGACGATACTGGATTTTCCAGAATTTGGGGCTCCAGCGATGACAATTTTTAGTCCATCACGCATAATCCCTGCACGCTTTCCTGCAAGAATATGCTGTGAAATTTCCTTTTGAAGGAGGGTTATATCTTCCCAGATTTTATCTGTGACTACGACATCTCCTTCATCTGAAAAGTCAAGGTTTGCTTCAACTAATGCCCGTGCTCTTATAAGACGCTTTCGCCAGCTGCGATACAGAGTAGCTAAAGCTCCACTTGTTCCCATGAGAGACAGTCGGCGCTGACTTTCAGTTTCGGCCCGAATTAAATCAGCTAGACCTTCAGCTGCGGTCAAATCAAGCTTCCCTTCAGTGAAAGCGCGACGCACAAATTCTCCTGGTTCTGCCAAACGACATTCAGGAAACATTCCAAGTTCTTCAAGAAATCGCGCAACAACTGCCTTACTGCCATGTAAATGAAATTCTGCACAATCCTCTCCTGTAAAACTTTTTGGGGCAGGGAAGTAAACAACCAATGCCTGGTCAATCATTTCTCCTTTTACAGAGCGTAATACACAAAAATTCATATAACGTGGTTCAGGAATGGAACCTACAAATTGTGTTAATAGTTTTTTAACATGCGGACCAGATAAACGAACCACAGCTACGCCGGAAGGAAGGGCGCCACTTGACAACGCGAAGATTGTATCCATCTCTTAATTAATTTGTATCTTTAAATCCACTTTGAATGATGATCACGATGATAAAAAACTGGCTTATGGGTTGATAAGTCCTTTCTTTAAAAATCCAATTCATGTATTCATCTTGTCAAAGAATTCACTGTTGGTCTTTGTCTGCTTTTGTTTGTCAATAAGGAATTCAATAGCATCTGTTGTTCCCATTGAAGCAAGAATACGCCGCAGAACAAAAACCTTCTGCAAATCCTGACGTGGCACTAGCAAGTCTTCCTTACGTGTCCCAGATTTCAGGATATCCATAGCAGGAAAGATGCGTTTATCAGCAATTTTCCGATCAAGAACAAGTTCAGAATTGCCTGTTCCCTTAAATTCTTCAAAAATAACTTCATCCATCCGGCTTCCTGTATCAATCAGCGCCGTTGCAATAATGGTTAAAGAGCCACCTTCTTCAATATTACGTGCAGCGCCGAAAAAACGCTTCGGCCTTTGCAGGGCATTGGCATCCACTCCACCTGTCAACACTTTGCCTGATGAAGGAATAACTGTGTTATAAGCTCGTCCAAGGCGCGTGATGGAATCAAGCAAAATGACAACATCACGGCTATGCTCAACCAAGCGCTTAGCCTTTTCAATCACCATTTCAGCAACCTGCACATGACGTGATGCTGGTTCGTCAAAAGTTGAGGAAATAACCTCACCTTTTACAGAACGCTGCATATCTGTGACTTCTTCTGGACGTTCGTCAATGAGTAAGACAATCAGATAACATTCAGGATGATTCACCGTAATTGAATGAGCAATATTCTGTAACAACACAGTCTTCCCTGTCCGTGGAGGGGCAACGATAAGTCCGCGTTGTCCTTTACCAAGTGGCGCAATAAGATCAATAACCCGTGGCGACATATCCCTGATTGCAGGATCAGCAAATTCCATACGCAATTGCTCATTTGGATAAAGCGGGATCAGATTATCAAAGTGAATTTTATGTCGTCCTACCTCAGGATCTTCGAAATTAATTGTATTGACTTTAAGAAGAGCAAAATACCGTTCACCTTCTTTCGGACTACGTATAGGACCTTCAATGGTATCCCCAGTCTTTAAAGAAAATCGACGTATCTGAGATGGTGAAAGATAGATATCATCGGGACCAGGAAGATAATTAGCATCAGCAGAACGTAAAAAACCAAACCCGTCTTGTAAAATCTCAACAACGCCTTCTCCGATAATTTCAATATCCTGTAATGCAAGACTTTTCAATATTGCAAACATAAGCTCCTGTTTGCGCATGGAATTGGCATTTTCTACCTTAAGCTTTTCAGCAAAGGTAACCAATTCTACCGGAGTCTTACTTTTGAGTTCCTGAAGTTTCATTTCTTGCATAAAACATGCTCACAGTTAGGAAAGGCTGGATCTCTTCTCTCCAGCAATCAATAGATAACAAGTAAGCCTGGGGAGAGAATCTGACGGGGAAGGAATTAGAGAATAGTATTCAATATAGTTTTTTTCTGTATTGATGCAAGCTTTTTTCATTCTGGAATCTTGATAATAACAGCAATGACTGCAATAATCATCAGAAGGGTTGGTACTTCATTGAGAAAACGCCAGATTCTCTGGGAAGGCCGATTGCAGCCATCTATAAAGTGGCAAGTTGCGCATACTAAAAGCCCATGAAAGACGGAAAGTAGAAAAGCAGCGCTGAGTTTCAGATAAAGCCATCCTCCCTGAAAATGATACATTTTCCATGTCATCCAAAACCCGGTCGTCCAAGAAAGCAGCATTCCTGGATGGATAATATAGCGCAGCAAGCGCTGTTCCATGGTTTTAAAAGTTGCATATTGAATAGAGTCTTTTTCTACCGCGCAATGATAAACGAAGAGCCTTGGAAGATAGAGCAGTCCTGCCATCCAACTGATAATAGCGATAACATGTACCGCCTTGATCCAGGAATACGCCTGAAAAGGCAGCCAGAGAACAGCCAAGGACATAATACCAACAGTGGCAAGCACTACAACTATGAACTCTGTCCATATCCGTGATGTCGTAAGAAAAGAATTGCTTTCAACCATTATCGGGGTTTCCTCGGATACGTTGTATCATTTGCTCAACATGCCTTATTGGCGTATCAGGCATGATACCATGACCCAGATTAAATATAAAAGGGCCTCTTCCTAATTCGGTGAGGATCGTGTCAACACCTTCCTCAAGAGATCTTCCGCCTGCAACGAGTCGCAGAGGATCGAGGTTGCCTTGCACAGCGATCTCTTTTTGTAACTTTGCTATAAAAGATAATGGGACACTCCAGTCAAAGCCAAGAGCTGTCACACCGGTTTTTCTTACGTAGTCTGCATAACGCTGACCCACTCCGCGAGGAAACCCGATAATCGGGACTGCTGGATAGATCTGCTTGATTCTTTGCACCATGCGACGGACTGGTGCAACACACATTATTTCAAACGAGATTTGATCAAGAACACCTGCCCAAGTATCAAAAATCTGTATGACATCAGCACCAGATTTGATTTGCTGAATCAGATAATCAGCCGAGATATCAGCTAAATAATTAAGTAGTGTTTGCATAGCTCGTGGGTATAGGTAAGAAAATAATCTGGCGGGTAGCTGATCAAGCGTATTCTGACCAGCAATCATGTAAGTGGCGACTGTCCATGGTGCACCGCAGAACCCAATAATTGCAATTGTGTCATTAAGTACAGTTCTAACTTTCTCAATTGTTTCAAAAGAGCAGGAAAGACGTTCAACAACGTATTTTGTATCAAGTTTTGCTATCTCCCTTTCAGTGATAGGTGTCATGATAGGACCGCGGTTTTTCTCGAAATGAAGATTTCTTCCTAATGCATAGGGGATGATCAGTATATCTGAAAAAAGGATTGCTGCATCAAAGCCGAAACGACGAATTGGCTGTAATGTCACTTCAGCCGCGAGACTAGTGTTCTGACACAGTTTCAGGAACCCCCCCGCTTTCTCACGCACTCTATGGTATTCAGGTAGATAACGCCCAGATTGACGCATTATCCAAATTGGGGGAGGAAAGACTCTTCCTCCCCTCAGAACCGTTAGTAATTTTTTCTCTTTTGTCTTCTGATGTGCGCACATTGAAGGGATTACTTGCTTAAAATTAAAAATCTTTAAAAAGCTTTGTAAGCGCTGTAGGGTTATAAATTTTATTTTTAAAGCTCTCTTAGAAAGACTTTGAATAAAGTCAAGAATATTTATGCTTAAAATTTAGTTTACAACAGTAGGCATTGATGGCCTTTTTTATCTTCTAACGATAGAATTAAAGATGGGTTTAATCATCCAAGCTGAATGACAAGCTCTTTAGGGCCTGTGGCTCCAATACTGTTGGACTGTTAAAAGATGATCACTAATAATCCCTATATTCACACTCACACACACTCAATCACTAGTCTTTCATAAAAGAGGGAATCAAGTTATTTGATTCTTCCATGATGATTTCTGACTCAGGCAGATGTATAATAATATCAGTTTGAAGCAATTTTCTGATAGGATCGATTCAATGACTATGAAAATAATTTTCGATCAGGATCGGCCGTTCCTAACTGAAACGAAAGGGTAATCATCATTCTGATGACTCAGAAACTGATTCTTGCATCGTTGAGCCCTTTTCGCGCGCGTTTGATGAGACATGCTGGTCTTATGGTAAAAGTAGAAGGTGCAAGAATCGATGAACGTTATATTGAAAATAAATCATGCAGTCTTTCAGCAGAGGAGTTAGCGCTGAAACTAGCAGAAGAAAAATCTAGGGAAGTTTCTCTGCGTTTTCCCCATGCTATCGTGATTGGGTGTGATCAGATATTGGAGCTTGAGGGTGAGATTTTGCATAAGCCTGTTGATATGGAGGCGGCATATCGCCGTCTTGTTACACTCTCTGGAAAAACCCATCATCTGCGCAGTGCTGTTGCTCTTTTTAAAAACGGTGATTGCTTATGGAATCATGTTGCGCAAGCAAATATGACAGTCAGGCCGCTTGATCCCCAATATATCAGTGATTATTTCTCTCGTGTAGGCCCAGATATTCTTACAAGTCTTGGTGCCTATAAGATAGAGAGGGAAGGCATCCAGATTTTCGAAAAAATTGAAGGTGATTATTTCTCCATCGTGGGTTTGCCGTTACTGCCATTGTTAGCGGAACTTCGTGAATTGGGAGCGATTAATGGTTGATTATCCAAAAGCTTTTGTGACCGGTTATCCGATCAGTCATTCCTGTTCACCACAGGTGCATCGTTATTGGCTTAGACTTTATAAGCTGGAAGGTTGGTATGAACCAGTTGAGATTACCGTAGAACATTTCCCTACTTTTATCCAGTCATTACAGGAAAGAAAGTATTGCGGCGGAAATGTTACTCTGCCCCATAAAGAACGGGCCTTCACGCTTGCTGCTCGATGTGATAGGACAGCAACATGTATAGGTTCTGTCAATACCTTATGGTTTGAAGAGGATGTTCTTTGCGGGAGTAACACAGACGCTTATGGTTTTATCTGTAACCTTAACGATTGTGCACCTGGCTGGATAAGGAATACAGCCATTGTCATCGGAGCAGGCGGTGCAGCGTGTGCTATTCTTTTTGCTCTGAAAGAACAGGGTTTCAAGAAGATTCTTTTGTTTAATCGCACACGGACCAAAGCTGATCATCTCGCTGATCGCTTTGGTCAAGAGGTTTTTGTTGCGGATTTAGACTCTATCAATTCGTATATTAACAGAGCAGATCTGATAGTTAATACCACGTCATTGGGTATGAGAAGCTCTTATAATAGCAATAAAAATGATATCAACATTGATTTTACCAATGCTCATCCTGATCTTGTTGTCGCAGATATTGTCTATACGCCGCGGGTGACCGCTTTTCTGAAAAATGCGCAAAAAGAAGGACTGAAAACGGTTGATGGCATCGGAATGTTACTGCATCAGGCTGTTCCCGGATTTGAACGATGGTTTGGTATTAGACCACAGGTTACGAAGGAATTGAGATCGCATATTCTTATCACCACACAGGAAAAGTGAAGATGATCATTATTGGTCTCACTGGTTCTATTGGTATGGGAAAGTCAACAGCTACTGGCTTTTTTTCTGAAGAAGGGATCCCAGTACACAGTGCTGATGATGCGGTGCATGCAATTTATACCCAGGTGCCAGTCATTAAAAAAATTCACACTTCTTTTCCTGGAATAGTTGAAGACGGGACCATCAATTGCAGAAAATTGGCTGAAATTGTTTTCCATATACCAGAAGCACTGGAGAAATTAGAAGCGATTATTCATCCATACGTACGCGAAGCAGAGTCTTTTTTTTTGCAAAAAGCTTGCCAACAAGAGCATCGGATTGTTCTTTTTGACATTCCACTTCTTTACGAAACTGGGGCTCACTCACGTGTTGATTATGTTGTCACTGTATCAGTTCCTTATAACATCCAGAGGGAACGAGTTTTAAGTCGTGCCGGTATGACGGAAGAGATGTTCTCTGCTATTCTTTCTCGTCAGATGCGAGATGAGGAAAAACGCAAACGTGCTGATTTTGTCATTGATGCAGATAAAGACTTGAGTACTCTGCACAAAGATGTACGTTCTGTGATAGCAAAACTTCTGACTTTTAAACGAATATTGTAAGGAAATAAATGATTCCTCCGCATCAGTTTTCTTAAAGAGTCTCAATGTATAGGTAGAGGGAGGAACAGGAAAAATGCGTGAGATCATTTTTGATACGGAAACAACCGGTCTTGACAAAACAGAAGATCGTGTCATTGAAATTGGTTGTGTTGAGCTTGAGAATCGCTTTCCAACTGGGCGGACATTTCATACTTATATTAATCCACAAGGTAGACGGGTTCATCCTGATGCATTGGCTATCCATGGTATATCCAATGAAGCGCTTTCTGATAAGCCAGTTTTTCCAGCCATTGTCAAAGATTTTCTAACTTTCACGCATGGCGCTATGCTTGTTGCACATAATGCTATGTTTGATTTGGGGTTTATTAACGCTGAGCTTGAGCGTATAGGACACGCGCCGATTAGCGTTAGCCGGATCATTGACACGCTTAGGCTTGCACGTCGTAAACATCCGATGGGACCCAATTCACTTGATGGGTTGTGCAAACGTTATGGGATTGATAGCAGTCTGCGTACATTGCACGGAGCTTTGCTTGATTCTAAAATATTGGCAGATATCTATATTGAACTGATTGGAGGAAAACAAGGAGCACTTGATCTTGATAGCGTCAATGTGAAAAAAGGTATAACAAATGAGCCTATCACTATAAAATCCCGTCCTGTTGCTCTACCTGCTCGTTTGACAGAAAAAGATCTGCTCGATCATAGGCAATTCCTGGGAAGGATTGGGGAAAAGGCCCTATGGTTTGCGCGCTACTGTTCGACTGTTAGACGTTAGACCGTTGCGGGGAGGGGAACCGCAACGGTCTCATTACTACTGAGCTTATTCCTGGCAACCTGGAAAGGGGATCAATAGCTACCGTGGAATAGAGCCAGCTTACGACAAGAGTGCCGAAAAAAAAAAGGTAATTGAAAAAAATGGCATTTCAAGGGCGAGAAACTGGTCTTTATAACAAAAAATAGCGAATTATTGTAGATACAGTCGTATTTACAGTTACAGTCCTCTTGAATTTCTATGAGGGATTTTAGCACTGATGAAGAAGGGTGATCATCTTTTTCTCGTCGATGGTTCAGGTTATATCTTCCGGGCTTATCATGCATTGCCACCACTGACGAGAAAGAGCGATGGATTACCTGTTGGTGCAGTTTCAGGGTTTTGTAACATGCTGTGGAAACTGCTCTGTAGCGCAAGGAATACATCGTTAGGTGTTATGCCGACACATTTTGCTCTTGTTTTTGATTATTCTTCTAACACCTTTCGCAAGGATCTCTATCCGCTGTATAAAGCCAACAGATCCACTCCCTCTGCAGATTTGCTAGTACAGTTTGGTCTTATCCGTCAGGCAACACATGCATTCAATTTACCCTATATCGAAAAAGAAGGGTTTGAAGCAGATGATATAATTGCTAGCTACACCCGTGAGGTCGTACAAGCTGGCGCTGATGTAACGATTTTTTCATCTGACAAGGATTTGATGCAGTTAGTTGATGATCATGTATCGATGTATGACAGTGTGAAGAATTTGCAGATTAACGTACCGGAAGTTGTTGAAAAATGGGGAGTAATGCCAGAGAGAATGGCCGACTTACAGGCAATGACCGGTGATACAACTGATAATATACCTGGTATTCCTGGTATTGGTCCAAAAACGGCGGCTGCTCTTATTGAAAAATTTGGTTGTCTCGATGCCCTCCTTGAGAGAGTAGACGAAATACCAAGAAAAAAATGGCGTGAAAACATTATCAGCCATGCTGAACAGCTAAAAATTTCGCGGCAGCTTGTACGTCTGTATCCATATATTCCATTGGATATTCATCCTGATACTCTCGTTCTTAAGCCGCAGGATGGAACTAAACTGATAGGATTCCTTAAAGCGATAGAACTTAAAAACCTCATTCGGCGTGTTGCTAAAGGGACAGACACAAATGCTGCAGCAGTTAAAACACAGCATGTCAATATTCATTGGGGGCATTCTAGGAGCGGTGAGAAAGAGGCTTAGAGATACAGCCATTCGCATAATTGCCGGATCAAGCTGATGAAAATGTATCTCCTAGTCATCTGGCAAGGCGTTGTCGTCAAGAAGCATTAAGAGAATGTCCGAGCATGAGACGATCATGAATGAAGAGACACTGACCCAGTGGCTGAGCGAAGCAGAAAAACAGTTTTTTTGCTGCGGCAACTAATTCGCACAGTCCTATGGTAGCAAAGCTCAAGTGCTTGAGGGGGAGAGGATTGCAGGCCAGATCGAGCAGAATTCTTTCCTCCATATCTTGAGCCAATTCTTGAAAACTCTGCTGTGCTGAAGATTGCACAAAATATGAAATATCACTGGTTATGCATTTGGCATAAACATAAAGGCGTTTGATGATACCATGCTTCCTTTATATGGGAGGTATTGCACATAGATGTCTTATCAAAACGTTGGCTTGGCCATCAGCCAATGTCTTACAAGAAGAGAAGTGGCCGAGAACGTGTATCTATTTCTTTTGCTGCAATTGATCTAATAAAAGCAACAGCTTACGCCGCTGAAGAGGCTGATAGCGACTTTGGAAAATTCTTAAACCACAGATGGTGGCCAAACAGCTTGTTCATATTTATTAGAGAATGGAGAAACCGTTGGTTGAAGTCTTAGCCTCAATGGAGGAGCGCGGTGATAGAAAAGACAATTCTGCAAAAGCTATCCGAAGAGCTTGCTCATGATGTTGCTTCCATGGAAAATGATATTTATGAATTAGCAGGGGAAAAAATTAATCTAAGCTCTCCAAACCAGCTTGGTAATATTCTCTTTGGAAAGCTTTCTTTGCCAGGGAGCGCAGGGAGAGGAGCGAACAGGTCAGTGGTCAACTTCAACGAAGATTTTGGAAGATTTTTCTGTTAAAGGAGAAAAATTGCCGCGGAAGGTTATCGACTGGCGACAGGTAAAAAAGCTTCAATCCACTTATACAAATGGCCTGCGGGCGCTTCGTCTCTTCCAACCCCAACAGTCCCAGTGCGTACTGGGATCGCATACGTAAAGCATTTATTGCACGCAAAGGTCATGTGTTGCTTTCAGCTGAAACCAGATTGAGTGACGGATTCTAGCTCATGTCGCGGATATTACAGCACTTAAAAAGGCTTTTCTAGCAGATATTGATATACATGCAATGCTAGACTCGAAATGTTTGATCTTCCAATTGAAAATCTGTCACCAAATATCCGTCACAGAGCGAAGGCAATAAATTTTGGGTATATGTCGGCTTTTAGTCTTGCCAATCATCTTGGTATTTCGCGTAGAGAGGTATAGACGTACTTATTTCGAGCGTTTTCAAGGGATTCATGAATATAGTGAATACGGTTATGTCGAGACTGTATTCGGAATATTATCCAGAAATAAAGTCCTCGCATCCTAAAATCTGCGCCTTCAATGAGCGGGCAGCAATTAATGCATCGATCAAAAGTGCAGCAGCTGATATCATTCGTCGGGCAATGATTCGCTTAGATGAAAAATTGAAAAATGCTGGCCTTTCTGCAGTCATGGCAGGTTCACGATGAACTTGTTTTTGAATTGCCGAAGGAAGAGATAGAAGAAACAATACCAGTTGTTCGAAAAATCATGGCAGAAGCAGCGACCCCTGCCGTGCAATTTGCTGTTCCGCTCAAGGTTAGTTGCAAAAAACTGGTATGACGCTCATTTAACACGAATATCCTAAAAGGATATAAAAATCTTTGCGAGGAAACACCTCTCAAAATATGAAGATCTATACAAAAACACTTTTTACAGTCTATTATAACGGTATTAAAGGCACTTACTGGATAAAAAACTTACACCAAAAAAAGGTGGATATTAATTAGATTCAAATATCTCTTAATAAAGAAATAGAGAAACAATAGGATCTCAGTGAGTTTCTAAAAAGAATTGATTGAACATTAGGTTCTCTTTTTTTCTTTCTGTTTGTTCAGACAAAACATTTTTGAAAATATTCAATTATGGAATTTATTATTGTTTACTGGCCATATGCCCTTGCTTTTTTATCTGTTATCCTTGGAGTGGCGGCAGCAATTCATGCCACGATGACCAAGGAGGAGGTACGTACGGCCATTGGTTGGGTTGGTATTATTATACTGTCTCCAATTCTTGGAGCTGTCATTTACGGTATCATCGGTATCAATCGTATCAGGAGGAAAACGATCAAACTGCAGCGACGTAAAATGAGCGATCTTGGACAGTCCCAGTCTCATCTGTACAGTTATGATGTTCCGCTCGAAGCCATTAAAAAAAAATTCGGGCTACATGCTCGTTCCATGAAAAAATTGGGTGATAAAGTAAGCTGTCGTTGTCAGACTAGTGGCAATAAAATTGAAATATTAAAAGGCGGGGACACAGCCTATAATGCTATGTTGCATGCCATAAAAAAAGCAAATCGTAGTATTTTGCTTGAGACCTATATTTTTGATCATGATGAAATCGGCAAAAAATTCGTTCAAGCATTGGCTGATGCCGTAAAACGTGGAGTCATGGTACGGGTTTTGATTGATGCTGTCGGTGCGCGTTATTCATTGCCCAGCATTGTGTATATTTTGAAAAAAAACGGTGTTCCAGTTGATGTTTTTAATGGCAATATTATTATTGGTTTGCGTCTTCCCTATGCGAATTTACGCACACACAGAAAAATCCTAACGATTGACGGTCAGTATGCCTTTACTGGAGGAATGAATATCCGTTCCGGATTTTCAGCTGCTATACGGGGGAATAAAGTGTTTCATGATATGCATTTCCGTGTTGAGGGACCAGCAGTTCAGGATTTATTTTATACCGCAGCGGAAGATTGGGCTTTTTCATCTGGTGAAAAGCTTAATACGGAATCGTGGTCTGTCTCTGCTCCGCTTTTACCATCTGGCGAAGGTTTGTCTGTACGAGTTGTCGCATCCGGCCCCGATGATCATATCATGGAAGTCAATCAACGAATGCTGATAGGAGCATTTTCTGTTGCTGAGTGCAACATTCTCATCAAGACCCCGTACCTTTTGCCAGATCGGGAACTGGTGAGCGCTTTAGTAACAGCAGCAAGGCGTGGCGTCCGAGTTGATATCGTCGTGCCGGGCCGTAACAACTTACGGCTTGTCGACCGCGCTATGCAGGCTCAATTTGACCAGTTGTTGCGTGATAATTGCTGTATTTGGCGTGCCCATGGCTCGTTTGATCATTCAAAACTTGTTTCGATTGACAATTACTGGGCATATGTTGGCTCATCCAATATTGATCCACGTTCCCTTCGTCTAAACTTCGAAATTGATCTTGAAGTTATGGATAGAGAATTTTCAAAAGCGATTGCAGATGATATCTATCTATCACTTGTTAATGCATATGAAGTTAAATTGCATGTGCTGCAAAAACGATCCTTTCCTGCACGACTTCTAGATCATCTTATTTGGCTTGGCTCACCGTATTTATAAGTTTGCTTTTAAACGTTTGAAATGACCATTTTGAAATGACCATATTGATTCATGTACAGGTCGTTGAAAATTATTTCTTATAGATAGTATTAGTCGTAATCCTTTGGCGGTTGAAAAATAATAATGATGTGAATACTCGCATCATGCGTTCGTTACTTGACATCCGCACGTCGTTGTTGCCTGTACAAAACAGTGTCCCTTATATCTAGCAATGTTCTGTGCTGCCCTCTGTGCTTTTTCTGCTGAGGAATAAAGACCAAAACACATCGTTCCTGAACCGGACATGCGAACAAGCACTGCCCCGCTTTTTTGCAAAATTTCCAGCCCTTCATCAAGCATCGGAGCAAGCCTGCGAGATACAGTGTAAAGGTCATTCCTTGTTTGTCTCAAGGCATCAACCAAGCGGTCGAATGAAACGATATCATCTCTTTTAAAAAAAAGCGGCGGGTTTTTCTTGTTTTCAAGGCTTGCAAAAACTAGCGGGGTTGCAACAGCAGGACCTGGATGGAATAGAACAAGATGTAGCGATGGAAAATCTGTCAATATTTTTATTTTATCACCAATACCATAGGCTATCAGAGCGGATTTATGGACTAGTCCAGCTAGACACATTGGGACATCAGCACCAATTGCTCGTGCACAACGCATAAGATCCTCTATACGCAGTCCTGTTGGAACAAGTGTTGCCAGACCAATAAGCACTGCAGCCGCATCACCTGAGCCCCCGCCAACACCTGATGAAATAGGAAGATTTTTAGTCAGATAGATAGAAACTGGCCCAATTTTACAGTTAGCTGCAGTACGAAATACATCACGTGCCTGCAGAACAAGATTGCTATCGTTATTACGAAGTATATTAGAAAAAGGGCCGTCAACTGATAAATCATCATAATCTGACAGTGCAATCCGTACCACATCACCATCTGGGCTAAAAGTGACTAAACTTTCCAACAAATGATAACCATCCACCCGATAACCTATCACGTGTAGGGCCAAATTTATTTTTACTGGAGGACGGACAACAACAGAATTGTCATTCTTTGTATGTAAAACGTTGTGAATCGGGAACACATTGAATCTCGTTTGGTATGATACTTTCCCGATTCTGGAAGACAAGATGCAAATCCGAATGGGATACTCTTCACCAGTATAAGATCATTCTATAATTGAATATAATAGAATAAGATGCATTCTTCTCTAAAGTCCGTAACGGATACGCAATGCATGTTCTTCGGCTACAATTAACAAGGCATCTACGGTATCATGTCCAAACGTGATAGAAACTGCAGGCTTATAAGAAGCAAATAAACTGCGTGGTCCTGATATCAGCTTCAGGCGCGTTGCCTTACCATAGCGTGCCTTTAAAACAGATCGAACATCACCAAGACCATCGATCAGACCTAGCTCCTTTCCTTTTATACCTGTCCAGAACAGACCACTGAAAAGTTCATCATCATTATCATCATTGATTCGATCCTTGCGGCGATCCTTTACAAGATGAATGAAAAGTTCATGAATCTCAAGCTGTAAGGTTTGAAGATACCCAATATCCTCTTTCTTTTCTGGCTGAAAAGGATCAAGCAACGCCTTGTTTTTACCTGCTGTATAAACACGACGCTCAATACCCGTTTTTTTGAGAAATTCAGGAAAACCAAAAGAAGAGGAAATAACCCCTATCGACCCAACAATAGATGACGGATCAGCATAGATTTCATCCCCTGCACAAGCAATCATATATCCGCCAGAGGCAGCCGCATCTTCTATAAAAACGAAGACATGCTTTTTATTTTCCTCTGCCAAATCGCGAATACGCTTGAAAATAAGCCGCGCCTGGACGGCGGACCCACCAGGTGAGTTGACCAAAATAGCAACAGCTGGCGCACGTTTATCGTGAAACGCCTTTTCAAGCATTGCCGCACAACCAGCAAGGGATAAGGTATTTTTGAGTGGCGATGAGCGGGCAATGATCATACCTTGTAACCGAACAACCGGTATTCTTGTCGTCTTCTCTGAACGAAAGCGTGAGAGCATACATTTTATCACATTTACCAAAGTTATTTCCCCTTAGATTACTTTTACCGAAAAGACTGGCAAGATAAATTGTTGATATTAAGATCATTTGCCAGTTATTGAAAGACATTCAATTCATAAAAAAAAGGCAAGCAGAATGACTGCATATTCAATTCAATGACACCCCATTCCACAGACTCAGTTGTCCATTATTTATTTCCTCAGCCCTTGGCAAAAAGGCATTCCCTTCTTCTCCGTGTAAAATAAGCGGCGGTAGTATTTGCGTTGTCGCACGGCTTGATCTCGTTGCAGCAATGATAATACGGATCGACGCCAGTGAATAACGCGGATAGACAGGAACAATCTTGATCCCACCGAAACGCCCATCAAGAGCAGATAGAATCTCTGTAATAGAAGAAGGCCTCGCAATTAATCCCAATCCACCTCGTGGTTGAACGATAGCTTCTGCAGTACGCAACCAGGTCTCAAAAAGGCCTTTGCACATAACATGCGCCTTGGCTTTTTCACAATCAGGAGTCCTAGTATCTATCGGTCTATTAAAAGGCGGATTCATGATGACGAAATCAAAGCTGCTGTCAGCAAGGACAGCCTTGTGACGCGCCTGACCAATTAAGGTCACATCTGCTGCGACGATACATGCCCTCTGACAGATTTCAGCATTATACGGATGAGCCAATGTTTTTTTAGTAAAAGACAGCATAAAAGGAGAAGATTCAACCAATGTCACACAAGCTTCTGGACAACGTGAAAGCACTGCAAGTCCTGCTGCCCCTGCACCGCTTCCCAGATCTGCAACCTTTCCCATAAAGCCATGTGGTACACAACTTGCAAGAATCATGGCATCAATACCGGCC
This sequence comes from Candidatus Tokpelaia sp. JSC085, assembly GCA_003331005.1. Classification (GTDB taxonomy): domain Bacteria; phylum Pseudomonadota; class Alphaproteobacteria; order Rhizobiales; family Rhizobiaceae; genus JSC188. The sequence goes on along the minus strand of QENC01000001.1, from coordinate 537,981 downwards.
CTATGTCCACGTTGGACCGGTTGAACCAAGCAAAACCGTCCCCGATGAAAGATATCTATTGTTTCTTTTACAGACACGATGTTTTCTCTTTTTTTTGAGAGAGTTACATATTTTTAGCCTAGTTTCATAGTGTATTGTATAAAGAGAAAAATTCTTTTTCCCAAATATTATTACATATTAACATGTATTCTAGCAAATTGCCGCTTGAGCCGAATTTCCTCCTATCTTATCTTATGCTGTTGCAGCAGAATTCGATAGGAGAGGATGTATTGATTGCTTCTGCCATACTGGAAAAAAATATGCAGGCCTCAATTCAGCCACTAGTTGATCTGACCTATGATGACATGTTGGCTGTAAATGAACTGGTTCGTTCAAAAGCTTGTTCGGAGATCCAGATGATTCCAGAAGTGGCAAATCACCTGATATCATCCGGAGGAAAGCGTCTACGCCCTATGATCACTCTCGCGGCGGCAAGGATGTTCGGCTATGATGGTCCACATCACATCAAATTAGCTGCTGCCGTCGAGTTCATGCATACAGCAACGCTTCTACATGATGATGTCGTTGATGAAAGCGGCCGGAGACGTGGTAAATCTACTGCACGTATGATCTGGGGCAACCAAGCCAGTGTGCTTGTCGGGGATTTTCTTCTTGGACAGGCATTCAAAATGATGGTTGATGTCGGCTCACTAACCTGCCTTGATATTTTTTCAAACGCTGCAGCCATTATTGCCGAGGGCGAAGTTATGCAGCTGGCAGCTGCAAAACATATGGAAACTAGCGAGCAGGAATATCTTGCCGTCATAAATGCTAAGACAGCAACACTTTTTGCAGCAGCAGCTGAAGTCGGACCAGTACTTGCAGGCGGAGGTGATAAAATTCGTACTGCCCTTTTCCGTTATGGAAGCAGCCTTGGTCTTGCGTTTCAACTGATTGATGACGTGCTTGATTATGGAGGGATTGCAGATAATCTAGGAAAAAATATTGGGGATGATTTCCGAGAAGGTAAGATTACCATGCCGGTCATTCTCAGTTTTTCCAGAAGTTCAAAGGAGGAACGCCTCTTCTGGAGAAGAGCCATGGAGATGGGGGAAAATGATAACACAGCACTTGCAACAGCACTGGCGTTGATGCACAAATATAAAAGCCTTGACGATACCATCCAACGTGCACGCCTCTCCGGTGAGAGAGCCCACCAGGCCTTACTTCCACTGAAGGCAAGTCCGCAAAAAGATGCATTGATCAAGGTCATTGACTTCTGCATGAGCCGTTTCCATTGAAATCGCTGGAACTGACCTTAAAAGGGATGTTTATTATTTCCGAGTTGAGTGAATAAATGCCTGCTACTAATATCAATTCGGAACTGCCTTGAATTTTACACTGTCTTTTCTTAGTTAGCACTGCTTGCTGCACATGAAATACGGGACATATGCAATGAATTTAATTGCAGGCAATCCTACAGTAACTACAGTAAATAAGGACTGATCCAGGAAACTGGTTGTCAAGACAGGATAAGATGGTTAACATCATGACACAATAAAAAACGAAAATAAAAAAGATGTTTTGCGCTTGTACATCATGTCTTTATGTCTTTGAAAAAGGTCTATCTCCTTGCCAGAATATCTGAATCCCAATTGCTCTTTTCAGGGACTGATCCTAATACTACAGAATTATTGGGCAAAATATGGCTGTGTCATTCTTCAGCCTTATGATATGGAGGTTGGAGCAGGGACATTCCACCCAGCAACAACACTTCGCTCTCTCGGTCCAAGACCATGGAAAGTCGCTTATGTCCAACCATCACGGCGTCCGGGAGATGGACGATATGGAAAAAATCCGAACCGTCTTCAGCACTATTATCAGTTTCAGGTGTTACTCAAGCCGTCTCCCTCTGATATTCAGGAATTATATCTTGATTCACTAAAGGCTATTGGGCTGGATAGCTCTTTGCATGATATACGCTTTGTTGAGGATGATTGGGAAAGCCCGACACTGGGGGCGTGTGGTCTGGGATGGGAATGTTGGTGTGATAGCATGGAAGTCTCGCAGTTTACATATTTTCAGCAAGTTTGCGGAATTGAATGCACACCCGTCTCTGGTGAAATAACCTATGGTATTGAACGTCTTGCCATGTATCTGCAAGGTGTTGATTCTATCTATGATATCAACTTCAACGGACGAGTAGGGAAAGAACGTATTACTTATGCTGATATTTTTCTTCAGGCAGAACAGGAATATTCATTATTTAATTTTGAACTTGCTGATACGAGCCTTCTATATCGCCATTTTATTGATGCTGAACGGGAATGTATAGCTATTCTCGCTGCTGGAATGCCTCCAAAAACGGGTGACTTTCATCGTTGTGTTCTACCAGCTTATGACCAATGTATAAAAGCGAGCCATATCTTTAATCTATTGCAGACGCGTGGGGTGCTGTCTGTAACAGAACGGCAAAGCTATATTCTGCGTGTGCGTAGTCTTGCCCGACGGTGCGGGGATGCATTCTTGCTTACAGACGCAGGCTGTATCTGCTCTAAAGAAAGGAGCCGATAATGGCTGACCTGCTTCTTGAACTTCTTTCTGAAGAAATACCAGCGCGTATGCAATATCAAGCAGCATCTACCCTTAGGAGGTTGGTCACTGACAGGCTTGGCAATGCAGGACTGACCTATGAAGATGTGCATGTATACTGGACTCCACGCCGCCTTACACTGTATTTGCGCGGATTGACGATCAGATCCAGTGATATTTATGAAAAGCGCAAGGGGCCTTCTGTAAATGCACCGCAATCTGCAATTGCTGGTTTTGTCCGCTCTGCTAAGCTTGACGACATATCACAAGCGGACATTGTCCATGATCCGGTCAGGGGTGATTATTATATTACCAGAACAGCTAAACGGGGCCGCAGCGCGCAAATGATTATTGCTGAAGCAATCCCAGATATAATACGCCATTTCCCCTGGCCGAAATCCATGCGCTGGGGCATGTCTTCACTCTATCCTGGATCATTACGATGGGTACGGCCACTTCACTCAATTTTATGCCTGTTGACAACTGATACAGATTCTGAGGTCATTGATTTTGAAGTTGGAGGGATCCATTCTGATAATATCACATATGGTCATCGTTTTATGTGTAACCGCAATCCGATTGTGATACATAATTTTGCTGATTATACAGAGAAGTTGGAACAGGCAAAGGTCGTCCTTGATGCTGAAAGGCGTAGAAATATTATTCTGACTGACGCACAAAACTTGTGTGTTTCCCATGGACTTGAGCTGATTTCAAACAACGAACTTGTTGAAGAAGTGACAGGACTTGTTGAGTGGCCTGTCGTGCTGATCGGACAGTTTGATGAACAATTTCTGATTATTCCCCCGGAAATCATCCGTCGGACCATCCATGCTCATCAAAAATGCTTTGTCACGCGCAAACGCGGAGATACAAGAGATGCTCTTTCAAACCATTTTATTTTGATCTCCAATATTGAAACAAAAGACAATGGTAAGGAAATCGCTGCTGGATACAGTAAGGTTATCAGAGCACGACTTTCTGATGCTCTCTATTTCTGGCATAAAGATCTGGTATCACTACCCAAGCTCGATAGATATATAGCAGCCTCCGAGAAATTTGGGCTTGATCTGAAAAAACCTCTTGATCAGCGAATGGCACATCTTGATCATCTCAATGTTGCGTTTCATGCAAAACTTGGGACACAGGGTGAGCAAGTTGCCCGGATTGCGGCTCTCTCTGTGAAAATAGCACCGATCGTCGGTGCCAATCCCACATTTGTCTACAGGGCAGCGACCTTAGCAAAAGCAGATCTTCAGACAGAAATTATCAGTGAATTTCCAGAACTGCAGGGTCATATGGGGCATCAGTATGCTATACTGCAAGGTGAAAATGCAAGCGTTTCTTTGGCAATTGAAGAGCATTATCAACCAAAAGGTCCAACCGATTCTGTCCCAAGAAATCCGGTCTCGATTGCCGTTGCTCTTGCCGACAAAATTGATACGCTTGTCGGTTTCTGGATGATAGACGAAAAACCGACAGGGTCCAAAGATCCCTATGCTCTGAGACGCATTGCACTCGGCATTATTCGCCTTGTGCTTTCACAAAATTGTAAAATCCATCTTATGTATCTTCTTCGTGAAGCAAGTCACCTCCTGAGCTATGATATCAGCAAATATCAAGACGCTGCTTATAACAAAAAAGCTGTTGAGGATCAGGAAGCATTATTCACAGATATTGATCTTATTTTGGACGATTTGCTTGCCTTCTTTCATGAACGTCTTAGAGTGTATCTTCGCGATCACGGTGTTCGTCATGACGTTATTGAAGCCGTGCCACGAACAGATGATCTTGTACAGATGACACGTTGTGCGGAAGCGCTGATTGCATTTATCAATACGGATGATGGAAATAAGCTTCTTAACAGCATTAAACGTGTCATTAGTATGCTGGATATGGAAACCAAGAAAAACACAATTATTGCTGCAACAATTGATCAAACCCGTTTTCGGGAAAAGGAGGAAGTGATACTTAATGAGGCCATCTCCAAAGTCGAGAAGAAAATAACGCCTCTTATCAGGGAATATCGTTTTACGCCTGCCTTATTTTCTCTGCCTATTCTCATAGATTCAATTGACGCTTTTTTTAAAAAAGTTCTTGTCAACGATGCAAATATGCTAATCAGGGCAAACAGACTGGCAGTTTTGGATCGTCTGTATAATCTCATCTCGCAGTTTGCTGATTTTAAAAAGATCACATCAAAAAAATAATGTGCCAGGATTCACTGCATTGCAGGAACTATAGCGATATATCTGATGCAGAATAAGGCATAATGGTCGGAGCGGCGGGATTTGAACCCACGACCCCTTGACCCCCAGTCAAGTGCGCTACCTGACTGCGCTACGCCCCGATCCGGGATAATCCCTAGAATACTCGTCCTGTTCACGCAAGCCATAAAATGGTTTTCAGAAAAAACACTGGATAGATCGTAAAGATCCGATCCCTGTCTTGGGACTACACGACGTACGCTAGCTATGATGCTTGCTTTTTGCAAGCAATCTTTTCTTGACAACCTTACGGGATGTATGCAGCACTTCTTCCGTGTAGCCTGAGGGAGATTCAGCTCCTTGCAACACTAACGTCAATGCTGCCTGAAAAGCGGCAGAGTTTTCTGTATTTAGTGCCATCGGATTATATGAGGAATCATTTTTGTTTTGTGCATCTACAACTGCTGCCATTCGTTTGAAACTCTCCAAGAGATCTGCCTCTGATATCACATTATGCTTCAGCCAATTGGCAACTATCTGTGATGATATACGACAGGTCGCACGATCTTCCATTAAGGGCGTATTATGAATATCCGGTACTTTTGAACAACCAATACCTTGATTAACCCAGCGAACAACATAACCGAGAATGCCTTGTGCATTATTATCCAGCTCATCCTGTATCATACGTTCAGATAAACGGGATGGATCAAGAATCGGCAGAGAAAAAAGAGCTGAAAGAGACGGTAGTGCTTCATTTAAACGTTTTTCCTGTACCTCTTGCACATTTACATAATGATAATGAAGGGCGTGCAGTGTCGATGCCGTTGGTGAAGGCACCCATGCGCAATTGGCCCCCAACTTAGGATGATCTATTTTCTGTTCTAGCATATCATGCATTGAATCGGGCTTGGCCCACATGCCCTTACCAATCTGGGCGCGCCCTATAAAACCGCATTGCAGACCGATCACTACATTGCGATCTTCATAAGTAGACAGCCATGAATCCGCCTTTAGCTGTTCTTTCGGTAATACCGGGCCGGCTTGCATCGCAGTGTGTATTTCATCGCCTGTTCTGTCTAAAAAGCCTGTATTAATGAAGAAAACGCGTTCCTCTGCCTCTTTTATAGAAGCTTTTAGAGTGGCGGACATACGCCGTTCTTCATCCATAATGCCAATTTTTATTGTATTAGCAGATAGTCCTAATATCCTTTCGACATCTGCAAATAGTGCTACAGAGAAAGCAACCTCTTTTGGACAATGCATTTTAGGCTTAACAATATAAACAGCACCAACTTTTGAGTTTTTTTGTTGCTTGATATCGTGCATAGCACACAGTGTTGTGATGGTGGCATCCATAAATCCTTCGCCGACAGGTTTTCCATTTCCATCTAGGACTATATCCGTCATCATATGATGACCGACGTTGCGCACCATCATCAGTGCCCGTCCTTTCATTGAAATAATGTCACCATTAGCAGATCTGTAATGTTTGTCTGGATTAAGCTTTCTTACAACTTTCCTGCTATTTTTTTCGAAGGTTTCTTCAAGACTCGCCTGCATGAGGCCAAGCCAGTTACGGTATACTGCAACCTTATCCTGGACATCAACTGCTGCAACAGAATCCTCACAATCCTGAATGACTGTAATCGCACTTTCAACCAGCACATCGGAAAGCCCTGCAGGATGTATTTTTCCAATTGGATGAGTGTGGTCGACCACAAGCTCAATATGCAAACGATGATGAGTTAACAGAATATAGAGCTTGTTGTTTTCTTCCCTGTACCCGATGAAAGCAGCCTCACTCTGCAGCTGAGTCTTTGCATCATTGGCTATTATGACAAGTCTTGCACACTGAATCTGACTCTTCTTTTCAACCTTATAAGCTGTTACATCACCATGCCGTCCATTTTTCAGTGGAAAGACTTCATCCATGAACGTTGCAACATAATCAAAAACTGCCTGTCCCCGTATAGAATTATATTCTTGTCTGGCTTGTAGATTCCCTCTTTGCGGAATGGCATCTGTGCCGTAAAGTGCATCGTACAAACTACCCCACCGAGCATTAACTGCATTCAGAGCATAGCGGGCATTGGAAAGTGGTACAACCAATTGCGGCCCTGATATTGCAGTTATTTCAGGATCAAGGCTCCCGGTTGAAATTCTGAAATTTTCAGGCTCTGCAACAAGATAGCCAATTTTCCGTAAAAAACTCTGATATGCTGCGGGTTTACTTGTAGCAGATCCATTCTCTGCATGCCAGTGGTCTATCTTCTGCTGAAGATGTTCGCGTTCTTGCAAAAGGTTTCTGTTTGTACACATATGTTTGGTGCAAAGATCAGAAAAACCATGCCAGAATTCCCCAGCCTCAATAGAAAGCCCCACAAGCGCTTCCATTTCAATAAAATCCGCAAGACCGCTTTTAACCTTCAGGTTTTCCCGCGTTACATAAGTGTCAGATACAAACATAGCATGTCCTTTTTTTTGAATGCATCTCATCCATTATTAACTTTTCCAAAGGTGTGCATGGCGATTGATATCTTTATAGAGAAGGTATCGGAAGGGTTCAGAACCGCCTGCGTAGCAGGCCTGAGGACAAAAAGCCCGTAACCACATAAAATCTCCTTCTGCAACTTCAATCCATGTATTATTGAGACGATATACGCCTTGACCTTGCAAAACATACAGTCCATGTTCCATAACATGTGTTTCCGTAAACGGAATTCTCCCACCCGGCATAAACGTAACGATGGCGACGTTCATATCATGACGTAAATCGGCCATGTCCATGAAGCGTGTTGTCATCCATACACTTTCATACCCTGGCATCAAAGCTGGAACAGTTGCCTCATCTGTTGTGAAAATGGCTTGAGGAGTACCCAAACCTTCAACCTTCTCATAAGCTTTTCTGATCCAGTGGAAACGTGCCAAACTTGATGAAGAATTTTTCACTTGCCAATCAGCATTCGGTGGAATATAAGCAAATCCCCCCTCTTCTAATACATGTGTTTTTCCCTGCAAAACAATCTCTATTCTGCCATCGACAATGAAAATTGCGCTTTCTGCTCTCCTGTCTACTTCCGGCTTTTTTGAGCCACCCCCCGTTTCTATTTCTGCTATATATTGTGAAAAGGTTTCGGCAAAACCAGAAAGGGGCCGGGCCAGTATCCAAAAGCGGCTTTTTTGCCAAAAAGGAAGGCTGCTCGTCACGATATCCCTCATAACACTGGCCGGCATGACCATATAGCTTTCGGTAAAAATGGCCCGGCTTGTAGTAAATGTCTTCTGCTTTTGAAGATCCCCGGGTGGATAAAAATATCTCTGCATATTCGGTTCGCTATTACTTTTTTTCTTTTTCTCTATTTTTGTATCATGGTCAGTTCTTTGACATTAAAAGATTTGAGATCATTCAAATGATAATCCACATCTTCCTGAAAAAGCTCGCGTGTAATACCACCAACCAATCGCGCCATACCAAATTTTAATGCAGAAATACCTGCTGATGCAGCAAGACTTGGTATACTAGCATAGGTATAACTAAAGATATTTTTGAGATACGGTGCTATATTAGGCTCTTTTTCTGTAAACTGAAAGGATGAACTCATATAAGGAAAGCTAGACAGCATGGCATTCTCTTCTTCTTTATCAGGCTGGTAACGATCAGCCCATAAAGCTATCATGTCACTAAATCTTTGACATTCTGGACGCAGTCCAAGATCAACTTTGAAACCAGTGCCAACAATCAGAAAATCGAATTCAGTACGCCCTTGTGGGGTTTGTAACCATAGTGTGTTTTTGAAAAGACCGTCGTGACCAGCGTTTTCAATTGGGCTACCCAAATGCATAGAAAAATTGTTGTATCGGGCTACCCGAAGATAAGTATCTTGCGGTGGTGGCTGGTTTATTGCAAAAAGATAGCGCATAAAGCGCCATTTATTCTTGTCATCCAAGTCACCAAAGTGACGAAGAAAACCACTATATTCCATCCACCGATAAGGATTAACCGTCGGCAGCGTTTTTCTACGGACAAAGAGATCAACCGATGTGGCGCCATGCTCCAGTGCTTCAGCTGCATTGTCAAAAGCAGATGCTCCAGCACCAATTACCGCAACCCGCTTACCTGTTAGACATGTGAAATCAATTGCGTCAGCCGTATGAGCATAAAGGCCTTTTGATATATTCTTACGAATAAGATCCGGTATAATCCACTGTCCGCTTCCCTCAATCCCTGTTGCCAGGACAACATTTCGGGTGAAAAGAACTTTCGGGTTCTCAGTATTATAGCCAGCTTGATTTGTCTTACGGGTATAAACTGCTAGCAACCCACCCTCAAGCGGCTGAATATCATGAGCTTCCGTGTTATTCTGAACATGAATCCCAACCACATTACGGAGCCAGACTAAATATTCAGCCCAACGATCAGTAGGAATTCTGTCCATCGTTCTCCAGGATTCCACTCCATATTTCGCTTCCCACCATGCCTTGACAGACAGACTTGGAATACCAACGTCTGGGCCAGTCACGTGTTTGGGGGTGCGCAATGTATGCATACGGGCAAAAGCCCGCCAGGGACCTTCCCGTCCTTGGGGATTACGGTCAATTATTATGACGTTGTTCACGCACTCTCCGCGCAAATTAAGAGCCAGGGCGACACCACTTTGGCCACCCCCTACGATTACAACATTACTGACAATTTTCCCGTTATAATGTCTTTTAGGTATCCAGTTGCGTGAAGGATAAGCTAGACATGAGAGATCGTATGCTATCCTTTGTTCCAATGTATGCAAATCATTTTCGCCTCCTTGTTTCATTTCATACTTCCCTGTTCAAGGCACAGTCAACGGCTTCGAGTTATCAAATTTCAGATATGTCCATAAAAATAAAGTCAAGGTTTAACGATTATACCCTATTACACCATAATAGATTTTTTGCGAGTAAATTTTATTTTATTTTATGTGAATAAGCTTGTATACTATCTTTGCTGATGTGCATTATATACATATTCGATGGGATGATTTTATGAGCTGGGCTACTTTAGGTCAATCAGGATATGGAGGCGTTCACTATCCGCGTAATATGATAGGGTATGGTCGCAATCTTCCTGATCCGCGATGGCCAGGAGATGCGAGAATAGCTGTTCAGTTTGTTATTAATTACGAGGAAGGTGGTGAGTCCTGCATTCTTGATGGTGATCCTGCTTCAGAATCCCTGCTGTCCGAAATTGTCGGTGCGGTTCCTTGGATACACCAGCGCAATCTTAATATAGAATCCCTTTATGAATATGGGTCACGTACAGGTTTTTGGCGTCTTTGGCGTACATTTACCTGCAGGAATTTGCCAATAACCGTTTATGCAGTGACCCTGGCTTTGATGCGAAATAAGGAAGCAGTCGCTGCTATGAAAGAAGTTGACTGGGAGATCTCCAGCCATGGTCTGCGATGGCTTGAATATAAGAATTTTGATGAAAAGACGGAACGTCGCCATATCCATGATGCGATCAACTTACATCAGGAAATAACCGGTGAGCGGCCGCTTGGCTTTTATCAGGGAAAACCGTCTATCAATACATTACGTCTCTTGATGGAAGAAGGTGGTTTTATCTACACATCTGACTCCTATGCTGACGAACTACCATATTGGGTCAGCGGTCCAAAAGGGCCGCATCTTATTATACCCTATAGCCTGGATGTTAACGATATGCGTTTTGCCATGCTGCAGGGATTTAACAGTGGCGATCAGTTTTTTACCTATCTAAAGGACAGCTTTGATGTCCTTAACCGCGAAGGTAGAGAAGGAGCACCGAAAATGCTATCCATTGGTCTTCACTGTCGTCTTGCCGGTCATCCAGGAAGAACAGCGGCACTTGAACGTTTTCTTGATTACATTATGAATCAGGATCATGTCTGGATAACACGCCGTATTGACATTGCTCGCCATTGGCACACGCATCATTCAGTTGGGAAGGACACTTGAACGCATGCCAAAAAGAACGACCTCCGGTGCTGTTGAAATTTCGGTGCGCCCGCTTGAAGAAAAAAGTTTTTCTCCTTTTGGTGACGTTATAATGGCTTATCCTTCACGGATGTTCTATATCAACAACGGCACAACAAAGCGTTATCATGATCTAGCAGATATTCAAGTGCGTGGTACAGATGCTGCATTTTTTTTCAATATTTTTAGGGGGAATCCCTTTTCAATCCCGATTGATATCAAAATGATGGAGCGCCATCCCTACGGCTCCCAGGCATTTTTCCCGGTTAATGGATGTCGTTTTCTAGTGGTCGTAGCAGAAGATCAGGCTGGAATTCCACAAAAACCGCAGGCCTTTATAACAAAAGAAGGCGAAGGGGTAAACTATCGCATTGGTGCCTGGCATCACCCTTTACTTGCCCTTGAGAAAACTTCGGATTTTGTTGTGATTGACCGTGCTGGCCAGGAAAAAAATCTTGAAGAACATTTTTATGACAAAATATATAAGATTAAAAGTCTAGCACTAAATTCAAGGAAGCATGGTGGATCGCCTATATGAAGACAGATGTCGTTGATCTTGCAACATTGAACGCGGCTTCTTCTGAAGTCTTCTGCTCGATTCTATCCGGGATTTTTGAAAATTCATCTTGGGTGGTAAGGTCTATTGTGTCCAGACGTCCCTTTGCTACAATTCAAGAGCTTTACCAAAGTATGCTGACAGAGGTTATGCAAGCTGGTGAAGAAAAACAAATAGCCCTGATCTGCGCTCACCCCGATCTTGCTGGGACGGCAACGCGGCAAGGGACCTTGACTGACGAATCAAGGGATGAACAGGAGGGAATCGGTTTGGACAGGCTTGATGCCAAGGAATTTGCCGAATTTCACCAGCTCAATATGGCTTATAAGGAGCGGTTCGGTTTTCCCTGTATTATTGCAATCAGGGGTTTTGATAAGCCGCATGACAAGTGTTCTATTCTTACCACTATGCGTGAAAGGTTACACAACTCCCAGAGTGATGAATGCCAGGAAGCTCTTCGACAGATTGCGCGCATTGCTGAATTACGTCTCAAGGATTTGACAGGACAATAAAAATGGCAAAACTTTCAACCCATGTTTTGGATACAGCAAACGGTATTCCGGCGAAAAATATGCGTTTAGAGCTTTATGCCTTCGATAACGCAGAAAGAAATGCCATTTTTACAGCTTTGACCGACACGTCCGGGCGCAAAGAATTGCTGGCAGATGAAAAGATGCAATCAGGTATCTATGAAATATGCTTTTTCGTTGCTGAATATTTTCAGCGCATGGGCAACAATACGACACCTATGCCCTTTCTGAGTACTGTGCCTATCCGTTTTGCAATTGCGGAAGAAAATACAAATTACCATGTGCCATTACTTGTGAGTCCATGGGCATATTCCACTTATCGAGGAAGTTAAGCTGTGTCTTTTGATCGAGGTGGAGGAAAGCCTGCTAGTTTACATGATTGGACCCGGTTTTCTAGAGCTTGCCAGTATATGATGGATACCAGCTAATGACTTTATGAACGAAAATGATGAGGGCACATGCCATGAAAAATGATGTTTCTCCAGCAGATGAAATGCCACCATTAGGAAAAGTTGTTATATTAGGCATACAGCATGTTATCGTTATGTATGCTGGCACTATCACCATCCCCTTGATTTTAGGAAATGCTATCGGTCTTAATTTGAGAGATGTTGTTCTCCTTTTAAATGCAAACTTGCTAATATCTGGAGTAGCGACACTGTTTCAAACACTCGGGTTCTGGCGGTTTGGTGCTCGTATACCACTTATTCAGGGCTGTTCATTCATCGCCCTTACGCCGATGATTATGATCGGTCAGCAATATGGTATAGAATATATTTTCGGATCCGTCATTGTCAGCGGTATATTGACGATTTTTGTTGCACCTATTTTCAGTAGATTTTTACACTTTTTCCCTCCTGTGGTCACCGGTAGTCTTATCACGATCATCGGGATCTCATTAATGCCTGCTGCTGCTCGATGGCTTGGTGGTGGAAACCCGGAAGCAGCTGATTTCGGCAGCCTTTCACATCTTGGCCTGGGACTTGCAACGATTATCATTACCCTTATTTTTTATGCACGGTTTACCGGGTTTATAGCCAATAGTAGTATTTTGATAAGCCTTTCAGGAGGAACATTAATTGCAGCTATAACCGGATATACAGATTTTAGCATGGTTAGTGCTGCACCGTGGTTTGATTTTGTCAAACCTTTTGCTTTTGGACTACCAAAACTCTCAGTGATCCCAATCATATTGATCTTCATTGCAATGATTGTTATTATGGTGGAAACAATAGGCACTAGTTTGGCAGTTGGTGAATTGGTTGATCGGAAGATCACTCCGGAAATATTGGCGAATACACTGCGCAGTAATGGACTTTCAACCATGCTGGGTGGAGTTTTTAACAGCTTTCCCTATAATGCCTTCATGCAAAATACGGGACTCATTGCCATGACAGGTGTTAAAAGTCGTTATGTCATGGCGTTTTCCGGAGTTGTTCTAATATTACTCGGGCTTTTTCCCAAGTTGGCCGCGATTGTTGCAACATTGCCAGCTCCGGTTCTGGGAGGTGCAGCAGTCATCATGTTTGGTATGACTGCTGTGACAGGTATACAGCAGCTCTCCCGTGTTCGTTATGAAGGCACTCATAATGCAATTATCGTGGCTATTGCTCTTGGTCTTGGCATGCTGCCAATGTCATTTCCAGCACTTTTTTCAGGAATTAAAGGACCATTCAAGGTCATCGTTGAAAGTGGTGCTTTTATGGGAGCATTGACCGTAGTTACTCTCAATGCAATGCTAAATGGTGTAAAAAAAAGACGAAAATGAATTCGGGTTATTGCCTGCGCCTCAGCGTTGTTGTTTTTAACAGTTTAGAATGAATGATATAGAGATGGCAAGAGATAAACTGTTGATACAGCTCATTATAGCTACTGCAGAGCAGTAGAATAAATTTTATATCTTCCATTTTGTGCCACTATCAATTTATACTGAGGAAGCGGAAAACGCAAAAGGATGTTGTCGAAAGCAGGAAAAAAGAGAGCAAGACTACCATGCGGATTTTTTGACAAAAAAGCTGATGACCTGCGAGTAGCGTCAAAAATTATAACTGCTATCCGTGAGGTTTATGAGCTGTATGGTTTTGAGCCTGTTGAGACCCCTCTCATCGAATATACGGATATGCTGGGTAAATTCCTTCCTGATAGTGGCTGTCCAAATGCTGGTGTTTTTTCCTTTCGTGACGATGATGAACAGTGGTTATCGCTTCGCTATGACCTGACCGCTCCCCTTGCCCGTTATGTTGCTGAAAATTTTGAGCGCCTTCCCAAACCTTACCGCAGTTACCGTGTCGGTTGGGTTTTTCGAAATGAAAAGCCAGGACCAGGACGTTTCCGGCAATTTCTGCAATTCGATGCAGATACTGTCAACACAGATAATGTAATCTCTGATTCAGAAATCTGCATGATGGCTGCCGATACATTAGAATCTCTAGGTCTCAGGCAGAGTGATTACACTATTCGTGTCAATAACCGAAAAGTGTGGGATGGAGTCATGGAGATGGTGGGTCTTAATGGTGAGAGACAACACGATAAACGTCTTACTACACTTCGTGCGATTGACAAACTTGACAAGTTCGGCATAGAAGGTGTTGCCTCGCTTCTAGGAAAAGGACGGTTGGATGAAAGCGGCGCCTTTACCAAAGGATCAGAACTTGATGCTGTTACAATAAGACGTATAATCAATTTCGTTGCAGCTGGTGCTTCCACTGGTGCTGCAACACTTGAAAATCTACGCAAAGCTATAGGTGATTCGTCAAAAGGGCATGAAGGTCTTGCCGAACTTGAAGAGATGTATGCGCTTTTTTTGGCAACCGGTTATGAAAATCGTGTGAAAATTGATCCATCAGTGATCCGTGGACTTGAATATTATACCGGTCCTGTTTTTGAGGTAGAACTTCTATTGGATATTGTGAATGAAGATGGTCGAAGGGTTGTTTTTGGTTCCGTCGGTGGCGGTGGTCGTTATGATGGTCTTGTATCGCGTTTCCGTTCCAAGCCGGTACCTGCTACTGGTTTTTCAATGGGAGTTTCACGCCTCATAACAGCACTGACAAATTTGGGAAAACTGAACAAACAGAAAAATGCTGGACCAGTTATAATTCTGCTGATGGACCGTGACCTTGAAGCATTAACCCGCTATCAGCATATGGTTTCTGATTTACGCAAGCAAGGTATCCGAGCAGAGATTTATGTTGGCAACGCTGGTCTGAAAGCACAGATGAAGTATGCCGATCGGCGAGGTGCCCCCTGTGTTGTTATCCAGGGTTCAGCTGAGCGCAGTGCCGGGACCGTTGAGATAAAAAATATGATTGAAGGTATCCGTTTGTCACAGAAGATCAAAGATAATGCCATATGGCGCAAACAGAGTCCAGCTCAGATCACTGTCAATGAAAATCAAATGGTGCAAGAAATAAAACGCATCCTTGCCATAAAATAAAGCACATTCTTGCCATACATGACGGAAGAGCAAAAGGCGCCGCATGAAAATGTATACGCAATTGCCCTTAAGTTAAGCAGCTATACTGGCGGGATATAAGATAAGATGCACGGCTATAAAACCACGATTGATGCAGTTTCTGATTATTTCATGCTGCATAATCTAACTCTTGTCGATATTGCCATTCTGCAGCCTGCAGATCCGTTTCTGGATATGGTGGGCGAAGATTTACGCCGTCGTATTTTTATGACAGAAAGTGAGAATGGCGATCGCTTGTGTTTGCGTCCTGAATTTACCATACCAGTCTGTCTTCAACATATAGAGAGTGGTCGTACCACCCCGCAAAATTATGCCTATAGAGGCGAAATTTTTCGACAGAGACGTAATGGAACCGCCGGATTTTATCAGGCGGGCATTGAAGAATTTGGTGCAGTAGACGAAGCAAAAGCTGATGCACGTTCTTTCTGCCATGCGGCAGCGATCCTGCGTCATATTGCACCAGATAAAAATGTTCGATTTCTTATCGGTGATCATGCTATTTTTGCAGCACTTCTTGCCGCTCTCCACCTTCCCCATGGTTGGCAGAAAAAAATGTTGCGGTGCTTTGGAAATAACAAACAGTTGCGCTTGCTTCTTTTTGATCTTGCAAAGCCAGCGGATAAAATAAAATTACCCACCACTGAAATTAACCAACTAGCAGTCTGTGGTGACAAGCATGCCCTGATACGATTTATTGAGAAGGACATGTTGGATTCTGATCTCTCTCCTGTAGCAGGACGTACTCCTAAGGATATCGCGGAGAGATTGATCGAAAAACATGCACTTGCAAATTGTAAGCTGAGCAAACAATCTTTGGCTATTCTTGATGAATTTCTTGCCATTGAGGTTTCTTTGGATAGGGCGGAACAGACACTGAGAGATTTTGCATCTCGTCACAACCTTGCCCTTGATAAGGTTCTCTCCCGTTTTTCGGACCGGGTAAAAGCCATTGATCGACAAGGGCTTTATTTACCGGAATTGCGCTATAAAGCTGCTTTCGGCCGTGCGCTTGATTACTATACCGACTTTGTTTACGAAATCCATGATGACGAAAGCGAATCACGAATTCTTGCCGGTGGAGGTCGCTATGACCGGCTTCTGACCATGCTCGGTGCTCAAACACCCATTCCGGCCATCGGCTTTTCCATCTGGCTTGATCGTTTATAGACAGGAGATTGCCAGATGCAAATAGTTTTTGCCTTGCCATCAAAAGGGCGACTAAAGGAAAAAACCCTGTCCCTTCTTGAAAATGCAGGTTATGAAATCAGTTTCCCAGCTGATCAGCGTAGCTACCGTGCCCGTGTAGCTAATGCTCCTGATATCGATATAATGTTTTTGTCTGCCACTGAAATTGCCCGTGAACTTGGAAATGGTAATATTGATCTCGGCATTACCGGAGAAGATTTAATCCGGGAAAACCTCGCTCATCCTGATGAGCGCATTGAAATCAGGCAGCGTCTTGGTTTTGGCTATGCTGATGTTGTTGTTGCTGTGCCTGAAGTTTGGCATGATGTTTCGACCATGGCAGACCTTGATGATGTCGCTGCAGATTTCCATCAACACCATGGCTGCCGTTTGAGGATTGCAACAAAATACTGGCGGCTGACCCAGCAGTTTTTTTCACAAAAGCATGGTATTCAAGTATATCGTATTGTGGAGAGTCAGGGAGCAACGGAGGGAGCGCCTGCAGCTGGTTCAGCTGATATGATCGTCGATATTACCTCAACAGGAGCAACCTTAAAAGCCAACCGCTTGAAAATATTGGATGATGGCGTGATTCTTCAATCGCAGGCTTGTCTGGTTGCTTCCCGTTGTCGCGAATCCGGAGAAGGGATGGATATGATATGTCAAGAGATACAAAAAGCCCTAAAAATATGAAATAGTAGAACCCTGATCCTGAATGGCTCATATTTTTTTTTCCCTTTCAATCTCCATCCAACCTATATCGGAGCGCCAAAAACCACTTGGATAATGAATTTTTTCTATAGCATTGTAAGCTTTGCTTTGTGCTTCCAAAACTGTTTTACCACAAGCTGTTACATTCAGAACACGACCGCCAGCTGCAATAATTTTTCCATATTTCAGGGCTGTTCCTGCATGAAATACCCTCACATGAGGTGCTGCTGCTGCCTCTATTATACCATCAATTACGCTCCCCGGAAATAACAGTTTTCCTGGATAGCCTTTTGCAGCAAGAACAACAGTAAGCGATACATCATCCGACCATTCCGGCTTACAACCCGCTAGATTTCCTTCCGCTGCTGCCACAAGAAGTGGTACTATGTCATTTTTCAGCCGCATCATCAGCACTTGACATTCAGGATCACCAAAACGAACATTATATTCAATAAGCTTTGGCCCACTATCTGTTATCATCAACCCAGCAAAAAGAATACCGTGAAATGGTGAACCTATTTCTATCATTGCTTGAAGTGTCGGTTCGATTAGCTCCCGCATGATGCGTGTAGTCATATCCAAAGTTATGATGGAAGGAGATGAATAAGCTCCCATACCACCAGTATTAGGACCGGTATCACCATCACCAACCCGTTTGTGATCCCGTGCTACACCAAGAGGAATTGCAATCTTTCCATCGCATAAGCAAAAAAAGCTTATCTCTTCACCTTGTAGAAATTCTTCAACGACAATTTCTGTCGCGGTATAGCCTAATGCACCTTCAAAGCAGGCATCAACAGCAGTGAGAGCTTCTTTCAGTGTTGTGGCAACAAACACACCCTTGCCAGCGGCAAGACCATCCGCTTTTACAACGATCGGTGCACCATAGGCACGAATATAGGACTTTGCTGCGGCTGCGTTGCTAAAGCGGCTGTAGGCTCCGATCGGAATAGTAAAGCGGTTACATAGGTCTTTGGAAAACCCCTTTGAACTTTCCAGTCGGGCTGCAGCTGAATCCGGGCCGACGACAAGAATATGTGCTTGCCGTAATGAATCAGCAAGACCATCTACAAGTGGCCTCTCAGGGCCAATCATTACCAAATCAATACGGTGTTTCTGGCAAAACGAGATGACTGCTGTATGATCGCAAATGTTTAAACTGATATTTTCAGCAATTTCAGCTATACCAGGATTACCAGGGATACAATATAATTTTCTCAGAAAGGGGGAAGTAGACATTTTCCAGGCAAGGGCATGCTCACGCCCACCTGAGCCGATAAGAACAACATTCATCACTTTCTTCTTCCTTCTCCGTTGTAGAGCACCTTGTGCTGAAAATGGTTAACAACATCATCATAACTATATAATATATATGCTTGAAGTGTATAAAAATGCCCGGTGCCAGTTAATGCCTGTGAAGAAATATATTCCTGATGTTAAAAGAAAAAATACGCAACGGTGTGTTGTAGATGCACCTGCAGAACATTGGATCTATCATTTTTTACCGCAATGGCTTTGGCCTTATGCACAACTTTCTCGTTGGGATCAGCCAATTGGCTGGCAGCTTTTACTCTGGCCTTGCTGGTGGTCTTTTGCTCTTGCAACTATTGTTCATAATCAGAAAGATACGACATTAGCGTGTGTTGGATTAGCGTGGCAGCTTTTGCTGTTTCTTATCGGCGCAGTTGCCATGCGTGGTGCAGGCTGTACCTATAACGATCTTATTGATCAGAATATTGATAAGGCAGTAAAACGCACAGGGTCTCGTCCACTGCCTTCAGGAAAGGTGAATCGGAAACAGGCTGTATTTTTTATGGTTTTGCAATCACTAGTTGGTTTTCTTGTACTGGTCCAGTTCAATGTACTGACCGTTATTCTCGGGTTTGCTTCGCTTGTCATTGTTGCCTTCTATCCATTTATGAAACGCATAACCGACTGGCCGCAGTTTTTTCTGGGATTAGCCTTCAGTTGGGGTGCTCTGCTGGGATGGACAGCAAACCGCGGCAGTCTCGACTGGCCGCCAATATTACTTTATCTTGGGAGCGTCTTCTGGACAATCGGATATGATACAATCTATGCTCATCAGGATAAGGATGATGATGTTTTAGTCGGGGTCCGCTCAACAGCATGCCTTTTTGGTCAACGAACAAAATCGGCACTCTTTTTTCTCTATGGATTGATGCTTATTTTTATAACATCGTCCTTCATATCAGCCCATATACCACTCATCACCTTGAGTAGTGTGATATTTGCCGCCATCCATCTGTTTTATCAGATACAAGCGCTTGACATCAATTCACCTGATGCATGTCTACATCTTTTTAAATCCAACAAAATTGTTGGTTTATTGATTTTTCTCGGCCTGATCTTAGGTAAGATATGGATTATATTATAGTTCTTTAAAAAAAGAATATATGTTTAAAATTGGCATATGCTACAATGCAAAACGATGCAAACCTGTCATCTATCATTACATTACAGTTTGTATAATAGAACTCATAGACGAATTAGGGTATGAACGACATATATATTCTATGCTATGGATAGAGACGTTCTGATATCCAGGTCTTTGTGTTAAGATCTGGTCGGCAGAACCGCACGCGATCATGTAAACGAAATGGACGGTCATGCCAAAATTCTATAACAAGCGGCTGAATCCGAAACCCAGACCAATATGGTGGGCGTGGAATAGAACCGATAGCATAGCGCATCGCATATTCTGTGACCGCCCTTTCCAGCGCAAAACGGCATTTCAGTGGACGAGATTGTCTGGATGCCCATGCCCCGATCCGGTTATTGCGAGGGCGGGAAGCATAATAGATATCTGCTTCAGTATCGCTGATTTTTTCAACTAAGCCACGTACCCTGACTTGTCGACGTAGGGATTTCCAGTGAAAACAAAGAGCTGCTTTCATGGTACTTAGGATTTCCTGCCCTTTTTGACTTTCATAATTGGTATAAAAAACAAATCCGTGCTCGTTAACCTCTTTCAAAAGAACCATACGCACATTGGGCGTACCTTGCTCATCAACCGTTGCTAGCGACATAGCATCAGGATCATTGATCTCACTGATTTGCGCATCATGGAACCAGTGCTTAAAAAGCGTGAATGGCTCGTCTTCGCAATGAGCATTTCTTAACGCATCATCCGTCATAGTATACTATACTCAGTTATGTATTTATTGCCAATGCCCACCACCACATGATATCTCCGTGTCAGGATAGCATTAATCTACACAATAACAGAAGTAGTAAGTAATAGCAGTTCACTGTATTCGAAAGCTGAAAATCAGATAATACAATCACTGATTCGGACTAGTTTTTAACACTTTCATTAAGGCTGTGTGGATCAGCTCGTTCCCGGCCACAATGCTTTTACTGGAAAAAATGTCTTGCCCACCTTGCTGACTGGACACAAAACCTCCAGCTTCCCGTATCATCAAAATACCTGCTGCTAAATCCCATGGTTGCAGGCCATTTTTCCAGAAGCCATCAAGCCGTCCGGCAGCAACATAGGCTAAATCAAGAACAACAGACCCGATATCGCGAACCCCCACAGTCTCCATCATGACATTGCGTAATTCTGCAAGATAGCGACGACGTTCTTCATTTCCGAGATGTGGTACTGGTACACAGCTTCCGATGATGCTATCGGCAAGCTTGCGGCGAGCAGCAATACGTAAGCGGCGATCATTTAAAAAAGCGCCGCTGCCTCGTTCTGCTGTATAAAGTTCATCCAACACCGGATTGTAAATGACGCCTGCAACCATCTTATTCTGCCGTTCAAGACCGATAGATATGGCAAAAAACGGAATGCCATGCAGGAAATTTGTCGTTCCATCTAGTGGATCGACAATAAAACGATGCTGATCATCGATTCCCGCAATTTCTCCAGATTTTTCCATAAGAAAGCTGTAATCCGGACGAGCCCGCTGTAGTTCCTTGAAGATAATGCTTGCTGCGCGTTTATCAGCCTGCCTGACATAATCAGCTGGGCCTCTTAGTGAGACTTGTAAATGTTGTACTTCTCCGAAATCCCGCAACAGCACACGTCCCGCCTTCATGGCAGCTTGAATCATAACATTCATTATCGCCGAGCGAGCCATTTTCATTTCCCCAGAAATTGCATATTATGGTACTGTTCCGTTTATGGTAAATATCAATATCATCAGACCTGCTACTCATGATCTAGTCCGCACGACGCATATAGGTGATTTCATTCGTATCAACAACAATGCGTTCTCCTACTTCGATAAAAGGCGGTACAAGCATGCGAAGACCATTCTCTAGAAGAGCAGGTTTATAGGAAGAAGATGCCGTTTGTCCTTTCACTACAGGATCAGCTTCAGCGATCGTTAGTACAACTTGATCCGGGAGAGAAATACCAATAGGCTTTCCTTCATAAATCTCCACCATCACACTCATCCCATTCTGAAGAAAAGCAGAGCAATCTCTTATAAAATCTTCCTGCAGTTCAAGCTGTTCATAAGACTCCGAATCCATAAATATAAATGCATCATCTTGTTTATATAGAAATGTAAAATTCTTTTGCTCCAAACGAACCCGTTCCACAATCTCAGCGGCGCGGAAGCGTTCATTGCGTTTCGTACCGTCGAGCAGACTCTTCAGTACAACCTGATTGAAAGCACCGCCTTTGCCAGGCTTAACCATACTACATTTGGTAGCAACCCACAGGCTGCCATTGCGTGCAATGACATTGCCAGGACGTATTTCGTTACCGTGAATCTTCATAAGCTCCACCCAGGACCAGCATAGGCAGATTGAACGTCAATGTGCTTCCTGCTTCCAAGATCATTATGATATAAAAATAGCAATGTACCTCACCTGTCATGGATTAATCAGTAAAGTTCCGATGCGTTTTTCCCCGTTTTTCTTTGGTCAGGAGAGAGATGCTCTAGCACTCATGCCGTCAGGTTCGCCTGTTTAGTCACAGTGTACCACGCCGCAGACATGATCATATCACGTTTTGTCCCAATACCATCACGATAAAGGTGAGCAAGGGTTACTTGTGCTGTGGGCACACCGTTCACAGATCTTATTTTCATCAGATCAAAGGCACCTTGATGATTCTGCATGCCGCCTCCTCCTTCAAGCATCCATCTGGCAAGTTCCATTTGGGCCGGAATATTCCTACCATTGGATGCAGTTTCCAGGAGAATACGGGCTGCTTTATCATATCTGGCAATTTCTGGTGTACCTTCTGCCAAGATTTGGCTTTCCGCATAGGCAGCATTAATATCCCCAGCAGCAGCACCTTTTAAAAAGCACTGAAGTCCAAGATCAAGCCGAGTATTCTGTGGTGCCTTGTCCATCAAAATTGTCCCGTAATAAAAATATGCTAAGGAGTATCTGAGCTGCTGGATCTTTCGGCGCGTTTCATAGCACTGCTGTAGTACCCTGAATCATAGGTACGATAGGCCAATTCACCTGCGAGGTCTACCAGATATAGCACATTTATCTGTGCCGGTGCAGATACTATTTTTGAGCAAAACCCTGCCCGTCACTCAGCACAAGAATGCAAATAATACAGATTAGAAAAATTTGCAATGTATTTATACCCTTTGATTTCTTTAACTATCAATATTTTTTTGAGCGCATTTCTAGTACACGCGTCTCTACATGTAGGTGCAAGGCAGCTATTGTCTTTTCCTTATTTTTTGAATAGAATCTACCGTGATGAGTGGTCAGGTGCCCTTTTTAGGTTTTCTCTTCAAATGAATCATCGGAAGGGTATCTTCAGAAATTGTGCTTATTTTCATCAGTCAATGTCTTTGTAGCAAGACTCTTTCAGAAGTCACATGCCAAAATAACATAAAAGCAATCTGGTGAAGACGTCTTAAATTCTGCTAATGTATATAAGTTGCAATGATAATATTCTCAATATCTCAAGTGAGAAGAAAAAGAGAAAAGTCCTGGTTAAAGCCAAACTATTCTTTTTCCATTCTCTGATTCCAATTTCAAAAAGATCAAGCAATGGAGCTTTCTTTTGATTCAGTCAGCTCTGATTGAGGAAAATATACAGTGTAACCGTGATACTCGAATAGATGTTTTCCGGGCACTTGCTCTATTGACAGTATTTATTAATCATATTCCGGATACGGTTTATGAACACTTTACGCACAGGAATTTTGGCTTTTCCGATTCTGCTGAAGCTTGTGTCCTGATATCGGGTATAGCGTTCGGACTTTCTCATAGATGCAATACCGATAGCTATTTAAGAATAGGCTGTCGAGCATTTACACTCTATACCGCACATATCCTTATGACACTTGTTACGCTTGCCATTTTCTGTGGTGCAGCGCTTTTCATGCATCATCCAGAATTTTTTTCCATGATTAATATTGAGCCGGTTATCAGGGAACCTGCAAAAGCGTTTTTCGGTATTGTAACGCTTGGTCACCAACTCGGCTATAATAATATCCTATCATTGTATGTTATTCTGATGCTTACCACACCATTGATGCTATTCCTGATCAGGGTCAATACAAGTTTGCTGCTTATCCTTTCAGGTACGCTTTATCTTTTGGCCGGCTTATTCCATATTGCACCACCCAATTACCCGACAAAAGGTGTGTGGTTTCTCAATCCGTTATCGTGGCAATTTCTGTTTGCCATTGGTTTGTCCGCAACAATCCATATCAAAAGACATGGTAAAATCCCATACCATCCTGTCCTGCTGGTAGGAGCTGCGGGCTATCTTGTTTTATCTTGCATCTGGGTGCGCTGGAATCTGTGGTGGATTGATATCTCGTTGGGGTTACCGCGTACACTGACTGGTTTCAATAAAACCTATATTTCACTACCACGGCTCGTGCATATACTGTCACTAGCATATGTCATTACGGTTATACCGACCTTCTCTAGTATTGCACAGACGAGTAGGCGCAACCCGCTAGCAGTCCTGGGCAGACACAGCCTGCCGGTTTTTATCACAGGAACAATGTTTTCTATGGTTGCACAAGTGTTGAAAAAGATCAATGTCCGTGACATACTTTACGACACGCTACTTATTACTATCGGAATTATTATTCAACTTGTATTGGCTTATTATTTAGAATGGCTGGATACCATAAACAGACAGGAAAAGAACAACGAGAAAAAGAAATATTTAATGCACAGCGATTGAGCTATTTAAAATAATTGATTGATAGTCATGGATCATAGGTTTCTGCTGCCGAGATATGTACGATTATGCTTTAATTTTAATTAAATCTCAACGGAGTTATAAGTGAGTACAGCGATGACTTTTACTTCAAATCATGCTTTTTCAGCTATGATTGTAAATGGCGTTTGAAGTTTTTATGATGAAACGGACAATTCGCATCATTGGAATAGATCCTGGTTTGCGTCATACTGGATGGGGGATCATTGAAATATCCGGCAATCATCTCCAGTTTATTGCCTCAGGCACAGTAAAGTCTGATGCTACATTCCCTCTTGCAACTAGGCTTTGCCAACTGTATCAAGGATTATCCCGGGTGTTGCAGGCCTATACACCGCATGAAGCGGCTGTTGAACATACTTTTGTCAATAAGGATGCAATGGCGACTCTTAAACTGAGCCAAGCGCGTGGCATTGCCCTGCTTGTCCCAGCAAAGACTGGACTGCATGTTTCTGAATATGCACCAAATACAGTTAAAAAGGCTGTTGTTGGCATGGGTCATGGAGAAAAACAGCAAATTCATAGGATGGTGAAAGTCTTAATGCCGAAAGCAGATGTTAAAACAAGCGATGCTGCTGATGCATTGGCCGTTGCCATATGTCATGCTCATAACAGACAGGTACACATCTTTGCGCGCAAGGTGAAAAAAGGACTATGATCGGGAAACTGAAAGGTCTGGTTGAAGAAGTTGCTGATGATCATGTTATCGTTGATGTACATGGTGTTGGTTATATAGTACATGTGACCTCTTCAGCACTTGCTGCTCTTTCTCAGACAGGACAGGCCGTGACATTATTTATAGAAATGCAGGTACGTGAAGATGCAATCCGTCTCTTTGGTTTTTTCTCTAGAATTGAACAAGAATGGTTCCGCTTATTACAGGGTGTGCATGGTGTTGGTGCAAAAGTTGCTCTTGCTGTATTGGGTACTTTGGGCCCTGATGGACTTGCTGCTGCCATTGCCTTGCACGATATTTCGGTGTTGACCCGTACTCAAGGTGTAGGTAAAAAAATGGCAGAGCGAATTATGACAGAGCTTAACAACAAAGCTCCAATGTCTGCAACCGTATTCGGTCCTGAATTTGTCCCAGAGCCTGTGGAGCATCTGCCCTCTGTAGTAGCAGAGGCGGTTTCGGCCCTTTGTAATCTTGGTTATGCCCGTGATCTAGCAACGCGCGCGGTTGCAGCAGCAGTCAAGGCCGTAGGGGAAGATGCAGACTCTGTTAGTCTAATACGATTTGGCCTTAGAGAACTTGCAAGGTAAGTAGCGTAATGGATAACCATGAACGACTGGTTTTTGCGAAAAAGCGGAGTGGAGATGTTGATCTATCACTACGTCCACGGGCCTTAGATGATTTCATCGGTCAGACGACTGTACGTGCTAATCTTCAAATATTCATTCAAGCTGCGCACGTACGTAATGAGGCGCTTGATCATGTGTTGCTTGTCGGGCCACCTGGACTTGGAAAAACAACTCTCGCTCAGATTATGGCAAAAGAACTAGGAGTCAGTTTTCACTCAACATCAGGACCAGTTATTGCAAAATCTGGTGATCTTGCTGCGTTGTTGACAAATCTGGAAGAACGGGATGTCCTTTTTATAGACGAAATTCACAGGCTTCATCCATCAATTGAAGAAATTCTCTATCCGGCCATGGAAGATTACCAGCTTGACCTACTTATCGGAGAAGGACCAGCTGCTCGTTCTGTAAAAGTGGACCTTGCACGGTTTACTCTTGTAGCTGCTACAACGCGGCTTGGCCTCTTGACAACACCTCTTCGGGATCGGTTTGGTATTCCTATACGGCTACAATTTTATACAGTCGAGGAGCTTGAGTATATTGTGCGGCGTGGGGCTCATATTCTACAGATGTCGGTTTCTGATGATGGTGCTCGTGAAATCGCCTGCCGTGCACGTGGAACACCGAGGATTGCTGGCCGCTTATTGCGAAGAGTACGAGATTT
The DNA here is from genome assembly GCA_003331005.1 of Candidatus Tokpelaia sp. JSC085. Lineage (GTDB taxonomy): Bacteria > Pseudomonadota > Alphaproteobacteria > Rhizobiales > Rhizobiaceae > JSC188. Next base: position 511,609 of record QENC01000001.1, on the reverse strand, counting down.
TGCGATGATTGCCCAGACCGGAATCATTGACAGAAGTGTTGCCGATGAGGCCTTATCACGTCTGGAAGTAGACAGGCTTGGCCTTGATCAGTTAGATCGTCGTTATTTAGTTATGATAGCTAAAAAATTCAGGGGAGGACCTGTTGGTATTGAAACAATTGCAGCAGGGTTATCAGAACCGCGCGAGGCGATTGAGGAGATTGTTGAACCTTATCTTATCCAGCAGGGTTTTATTCAGAGAACGCCGCGCGGGCGTATCTTGACAGAGAATACCTGGCATCACCTTGGACTGTCTGCGCCGAATTGAGACACGCCAACCCAGCTTTTTAGCCCATAGGCAGGAACAGTAGAAGAGTGCGCCTTGAAGGCATCATCCATCTAAATGTGCAATCCTGAGACCTCCCCGATATCATAGACGTTTTTTTTAAATTGTAGCTCATACAATCGCTTATATAAACCGTTTTCATAGCGGAGCAATTGGTGCTGTGTGCCTTCTTCAACAATTTTACCCTCCTGCATGACTACAATTTTATCCGCGGTAGCGACGGTTGACAGGCGATGAGCAATAACAATGCTTGTTCTATTTTTGGTAAGACGCTCTAAAGCTTCACGGATCAATATCTCCGATTCCGAATCGAGCGCGCTTGTTGCTTCATCTAGGATGAGAATTGCGCCGTCGCGAAGCATGGCACGGGCAATCGCAATGCGCTGACGTTGTCCACCTGAAAGATTGGTGCCGTTATCGCCAACATTCGTCTCATAGCCTTTATTCAACGCAAGAATAAAATCATGAGCGTTAGCAGCTTTAGCTGCAGTAAAGATTTCCTGTTCCGTTGCATCTGGCTTGCCCAAAGAAATATTGTGACGTATTGAACCTTCAAAGAGAAACGTATCCTGACCAACATAGGATATCTTGTCACGTAATGATTTGAAGGTTGTCCTTCGGATATCTTGTCCGTCGATTTCGATGGAACCTTCTATTGGATCATAAAGTCGCATGATGAGATTGATCATGGTTGATTTACCTGATCCGGACGGGCCGACCAGCGCTGTCATCTTGCCAGCCGGGAAGCATAGGTTAATGTTTTCAAGTACATGATGCTCATTAATATAAGCAAATCTTACGTTTTTGAAGGTAATTTCCCCTTGACCTTGAGGAAGAGCTTTTGCTTGCTTGCTTTCTATCAGTGTGATCGGATGATCGAGAATTTCAAACATCATCCGCACGCCAACTATGCCTGATTCAATCTTAACACGGACATTCGCTAATCTCTTAGCTGGCTCATAGGCAAGTAGCAGAGCTGTCATAAAAGCCATGAGCTGAGCTTCAACACCTGGTTGATAGGTTGCCATATACCCGGAAAATATAATAACAATAGCGATAGCGATTCCGGCTAATGTTTCCATAACGGGATTTGTAGCGGCTTCTAGGATGGAAATGCTGTTGGCCCGCTGTTCGACATCATGAATTGCTTGTTCCATACGCTTTTTCATGACATTTTCAAGAGAGAAGGTTTTAACAACGCGGATGCCAGTGGCAGTTTCCTGCATAACCTTGATGATTTCACTAATAGAGCTTAGTTCCTTTTCCATTAATTTGCGAACGCGTTTCAATATCAGACGTACAGCAAAAAATGCCAATGGTCCAATTGTTAATGCAATGGCACTAAGGGTAAAATTTTGAACAAGCATAACCCCCAGAAGACCAACAACAGAGAATAAGTCACGTACAAATGTTGTAACAATTATATCAATAATATTGCGGGCTGCATTTGCATTATGTGTCACACGAACAAGAAGATCAGAAGATGCTGTGTTCTGGTAAAATGAGACACCTTGTTGCATTAAGCGTGTATAGATTTTACGTTGTTGCTCGGCAACAATGCTGTTTCCAGCCCTACTGAGGAAGAATATCTGAAAAAAGGTTGATAGCCCTTTGATGACAAAAATAACTGCAACAGTTGTTGCTGTTGCAATCACCATATTGAAATCGTGTACGCGAATGATGTGATTAACCACATCACGCATGATCCATGCACTCGCTGATGTTGTAACCGCGATTATCAACATGCTAATGATCGCGCATGTGTACCACCAGGCATGTTTTCTGAAATTTTCGCGCAGGAGGCGATTGATCAGTTGCTTGTCAAATGAAGCAATCTTCCTATTTTCCACCATTGTTGTTTTTAAACCTTCCAATCCTTTGCTTGCAGTATTTGCCCTACTTTTGATCATGTTTTGCAAGGCACAATCTACTGACCAGGAATAGCAGCATGCCGCAGAATTAGCAGATTAAAAAAAAGAATACGGCCACTGCACTATTTTAAGGGCCCAACCCTATTATCTGTCAACCGTTATACTGAGTCCATGACTATTCCAGATTAGAGATTAAGCCAAGCCGTACAGCAATAGAATGGCCATGTGCTTCCAACCCTTCCACTTGTGCTAACTGGATTGCTATCGGCCCCAGCTTTTGTAACTGTTTTGCCCCAAGCTTCAGAATTGAAGTGCGTTTCATATAATCTAAAACAGATAAGGAAGAGGAAAAACGGGCTGAACGTGCAGTCGGCAAAACATGATTGGAACCGCCGACGTAATCGCCGATTGCTTCAGGCGTATAATGGCCAAGAAAAATAGCACCTGCATTACGGATATCTGCCAAAAGTATCTCAGGGTCTCTGACAGCCAGTTCCAGATGTTCAGGTGCGATACGATTAGCAAGAAGCAATGCATCCTTCAGCTTGTTAACTAGAATAATCGCTCCAAAATCACGCCAGCTTGCTGCTGCCTGCATGCGTGTCAAGACGGCAAGCTGCTCTTTTACTGCTTTTTTCACTTTATCTGCCAAACGGGCACTATCCGTTATCATAATTGATTGCGCAGCAACATCATGTTCTGCCTGCGCTAGAAGATCGGCAGCAATCCAGCGAGGATCATTGTCTTCATCGGCAATAATAAGAATTTCAGAAGGACCTGCAATCATATCAATTCCAACTATCCCAAAGACCTGCCGTTTGGCAGCAGCAACATAGGCGTTGCCTGGACCGATTATCTTTGCCACTGGTTGAATCGTTTCAGTACCATAGGCTAAAGCTGCGATAGCTTGAGCACCACCGATACGATAAATCTCATCAACGCCAGCAAGGTCAGCGGCAGCAAGCACCAATGGGTTCAGCACACCTTCTGGTGAAGGTACAACCATGATCAACCGTTCCACACCAGCAAGCTTGGCAGGAACAGCATTCATCAGTACTGAACTTGGATAACTTGCTGTCCCACCGGGAACATAAAGACCAACTGAATCAATTGCTGTCCATCGCCATCCGAGATTAACCCCAAGGGCATCAGTAAAATATTCATCTTTGGGAATCTGTTTTTTGTGGTAGGCTGTAATACGTTCATGAGCAAGATACAATGCATCCATGATGTGAGGTGGCACGCTTTTGACCGCGTTAGCAATTTCGATTGAAGACACTTCAAGACCGACACTGGAAAGATCAACTTTATCAAATGCACGTGAATAATCAATAAGAGCTTGATCTCCTTCTCTCTGCACACGACGAATAATAGAGGAAACAGTCTTGTCAACATCGTGTGATACTTCTCTTTTACGGCCAAGAAAGGCTGTAAATTGTGCCTCAAATGTCTCATCCTGTCGGTGAATAATCAGAGCCATTGTGCTTTTCCTGTTCATTATCAGATATGTTCATACAATGCATCCAAATGTCTAGATCACTAAATCGTCAGAAAACAGCAAGAGCAAAAAAAATCACAGTAACAATCACCGTTTCTTGTCCTTCCCAGTTGACCTATCTGCGAACGCGCTCTATCTGGGCACCGCAACGAGATAGCTTCTCTTCAAGCCGCTCAAATCCGCGATCAAGATGATATACCCGATTCACCACAGTTTCACCTTCTGCTGCAAGTCCAGCAATTACCAAGGAAACTGATGCGCGCAGGTCCGTTGCCATAACTTGTGCTCCTTGCAGCCTATCGACCCCTGCTACTGTCGCTGTCTGACCAGATAGTGATATGCTGGCCCCAAGACGGGAAAGTTCCTGTACATGCATAAAACGATTTTCAAAAATTGTCTCGGTGATATGAGATATACCTTTGGCACGTGTCATTAACCCCATAAACTGGGCCTGCAAATCAGTTGGAAACCCGGGAAAGGACTGGGTTTCAATATCAACTGGTTGAATAGAATCCCCGGTGCAGCGGATGCGAATACCTCCAGCACTTTCAATAACTTCAGTCCCTGTTTTTCGCAATGTTTGCAAAACAGCACAAAGTAGGGAGGGGTCTGCTCCCTTTAAAAACACATCGCCACCGGTCATCGTGACTGCCATGGCATAGGTTCCAATTTCAATCCTATCAGGAATCACTTTGATCCGTGCACCTGAGAGACTACTGACACCAGTGATCTGAATTTCAGAAGTGCCTGCCCCTGTTATACGTGCTCCCATCCGATTGAGACATGTAGCCAAGTTGATCACTTCAGGCTCACATGCCGTGTTGCATAGAACAGTATCCCCCTGCGCCAAAGTCGCTGCCATTAGTAGAACATGAGTTCCACCAACAGTAACCTTTGGAAAGCGATACTGTGCACCTCGCAAACCTTTTATGGTTCTGGCATGCACATAACCATTTTCAATATTAATTTCTGCACCAAGTGCCCGTAATCCATCAAGAATAAAATCGACCGGACGTGTTCCAATGGCACATCCACCGGGTAATGAGACTCCAACTTCTCCCACACGGGCAAGAAGCGGGCCAATCACCCAAAAACTTGCCCGCATCTTAGAAACGAGATCATAAGGTGCTGTCGTAGTTACGATATGGCGGGCATTGAAATGTATAGTACGGGAATAAAAGCCTGTTTGATGTTCGCGCTGACCATTTAAAGAATAATCAACCCCATGATTGCTCAGTATTCTGATTAATAATTCTACATCAGCAAGACATGGCACATCTTCAAGTGTAAGAATATCATTTGTCAACAATGCAGCGATCATAAGAGGCAATGCAGCATTCTTTGCCCCGGAAATAGAAATAATACCGTTGAGCCTATTCCCGCCAACAATCTTAATACGATCCACGCAAATTGCCTTTCGAATTTTTTAGAAACCACTCTCATGCACTTATGCATCAAATCTCCTTGGACACCACCTGACCAAGAAAATCCACGCTGTTGAGAGAGCACTCACTAGTACTGAGACCGCATAGTATTTAAGCTGTTTTCATTTATATAAAGTCTAGCATCATGATCAGGATGCATTTTCCGTTCACGGAGCTGACGTATCTGGATCTTGCGCCGCAACAGATTCTTCCGTAATTGTTGTGCAAGACACTGCTGCTGATTCTGTTTCTTGTATGCACTTATCATAATACACCTATGATCATTGTAAAAATTATTTTTATAGCAAATTTATTCATTAACGACAACGACATGCTTTGGGACTCAATTGCAAAAGATCTATCAAAAAAGATTTTTTTATTGAAATTCTTTTTATTACTTGCGTAAATATCCATGATATTAAAAGTTTTTTGGTCTCATATCATATGAAAGCTGCGGTAGCTCAGTGGTAGAGCACTTCCTTGGTAAGGGAGAGGTCGAGAGTTCAATCCTCTCTCGCAGCACCAGGAAATGATTCAGGCCTTTGCTGTCAGTTTTCATCTCTTGACGATCCTCTTCTATTCTAGAACAATATTCATTCCATGAATTCATCTCCAAATTCCATAGCCAATGCATGCGTAACGTATGCGCTTGATAGTTTCCTGCTCCCTTTTTACCTTTTTAGATTCTTATTTTTTTCTAAAATGGTGATGATCTTGTTTATTTGCATAGGTTCATGAAATGCATTGCTTTGAAGATACTCGCAATGAGCATCTTTCAGTATAAAGGCTATATGGTCATTTTCAACACCGTTAGCAATCACCTTCAGGCCCAGATCATGAGCCATATTGATTAGGGATTTCAATATAATCTTCCCGTTTTGTTTTTCGCCATTGAACAATGACCGATCAAGTGCGATCATGTCAAACGGAAAGCGGATAAAATAATCAAGGGCAGCATAGCCTAAACCGAAATTGTTGAGTATCAGCCCGATACCAAACGTTTTAAGGCGTTGGCAAAGCAAGAAAGAAAGCTCAGGATTTTGCATGAGCATCTTTTCGGACAATTTGATTTGTAATTGACCTTCCCTCAGTGGCGTACGCACCAAGATGGACTGAAAACGATTGAGCAATTCAGGACGGAGAAGCTGCGCACTTGGGATATTGATTGCTACAAAGAACTTATTCCCTGGAAACTGCTCATTGATACAGGCAAGATCAATAGAAACACGTGACAGAACGAAATGTGTGATCTGCATTGTGAGGTCAATATGTTCTGCAGTAGAGATAAAATCATCAATACTGATGACGCCATGGGCTGCATGGCTCCATTGAGGAGAAGCTTCAAAACCTGCAACAACACCATCCGTCATATTAAAAACTGGATGATAGACCATAAATAATGTCTTTTGCATTAGCGCGTGTCGTAATTCTTCTGCTCTCGATTTTTTTTCAAGACCAGCGGTCCGGAAGATAGGCTGGAATGCCTCAATACGATTACCTCCATTACATTTTGCATAGTACATAGCGAGGATCGCATCATTAAGCCGCGCTTCAGCACGGGCCTCATCACTGATCCATGGTAGGAGGCCGATAGAAGCGGTCAATGTAATCTGGTATTTGGTGAAAGTGACCGGCATGGAAAGTGTCTTTTTGAGCAAAAGTGCGAAAGCAGCCACTTTCGATAGATTATTTTCTGAGATTAATAGAAGAACGAAGCGATCGACAGATAATCGGCAAAGTGTGTCAAGTGGCTTCAGATGCCGACTTAACCGACGTGCAATAGTCAAGAGAAATGTATCACTGGCAGACATACCATAGCGTTTATTAATTGCTCGAAAATTGTCAAAATCAACGACTAAGAGAGTTGGACGAATATCTTTATAAAGCGTCGCAAGGTTACAGTAGTTCTGCAGTCGATCAAGAAGCAGGTTTTTATTGGGAAGATGTGTTAAGTTATCATAGGTTGAATCTTGGAACAGATGTTCTTCAATATTTTTCATCGTGGTCATGTCCATCATCATTCCGACACATCGAATGATCTGACCGTTCGTGCCGATAACAGGGCGTGCATGCAGTGAAAACCAGCGGTATTGTCCATCACCGGATCGTAGGCGGAACGTTTCGTTTAGCTTTCCGCGGCGGGCATCCAAGATGGAATCAAGTGATATGCGAAATCGGTCTTGATCTTCTCCGTGTATGACAGGAAGCCAGTTACGCATTGGTCCGGCAAGATTTTTTGCAGCTGCACCAAGATAGAGCGAAAGATCGGGATTTGTAAAAACACGGTCGTATCTCACATCCCAGTCCCATACAATATTCTCTGTTCCCATGATAGCCAATGCTTTCCTCTCAAGATCGGAAAACAAGCCCTGATTAATGATTCCACCTGAAAAAGCATGTTGCATAACCGTGAAACTGATCAATAACACAATCAGTACAAGGTTCCCAACAAGAGCGTCTTGCATGATATTATTATCAATTCGGCCTGTAACAGTTGCATAGGTACCAACCTGCCAGGAGATGATGAGAACCCAGGTCGGAATCAGCATGATAGCCCTGTCATATCTACGGTAAGAAAGATAACTGATCAGTATGATACCGATACATGTTGCAAGACCAAGCGAAACACGTGCAATTCCGGCAGCTCGGCTAGGGTCAAAAGCTGTTAGTGTCCCTAATCCGCATAAGGCGAGAATCCATAAAACTACACCGAACCTGAAATGCCAATGCCATTTGTGAAGATGCAGATAGGAAAATAGAAAGACAAGCATACTAGCCGTCAGTACTACTTCCGTTCCGGCCCTCCATATTGGTTCATATGATGAAGCATTTTCAAAAAGTTTTCTGAAAAAATGACAATCGACACAGATATAGGCTAAAGCAGCCCATGCCAAGGCTGCTGTTGCCACAAAAAGAGAATGGCCCCTGACAAAAGAAAGGATAGTTAATAACAGGGCGAGCAGACTAGAAATGCCCAAAAGAATTCCATGAAAAAGCGTGTAGGCGTTAACAGTGTCCTTATAGGCTTGAGGGTCCCAGAGATAGAGCTGTGGTAGATTGGTAGCACGAAGTTCTGCAACAAGTGTGATTACAGAACCGGGGTTGATTTTTAGAAAGAAGACATCAGAGTCAGGGCTTGCCTGCCTATCGAGTGCAAATCCTTCGCTTGGTGTGATGGATTGAATCCGAATCGAACCTAGATCTGGGTTCAGCAGTCCTGAATGGGAGAGCCGGTAATGTGGCGCAACAATTAAGCGATCAATCTGTTCATCTGTTGGATTGGCGACAGAAAAAACTGCCCAGTTGTAAGCAGACTTCTTCTCATCATTCCCCTGGACCTCAATGCGGCGGACAATACCATCAGGTCCTGGTGCGGTGGAAACCTGAAAAGTCTTCCCCTGATTAATATAAATCTGCACTGTACTAGAAAGATCAAGTGCTGTATCATGTGAAGTAATCTTTATAGGCTCGTCTGCACAGGCAAAGAAAAAAGATTCTGGCATAAAAAAGGACCATAGTACAGTCAATGCAATAAGAAAGAGAAATGGGTTCACGATTTAGCACCAAAAACACTGTATATCCTCCAGGTACTGTCTGAAAAATCATGAAGAGTATTGGATAAGCTGTTGTTTTTAACACACCTCACAACCTCTCCTTTTTCAAACAGTGTAGGTCCACTTTAAAAAAAAGCTCACGATGCTTCTAGGTTTTTCGCAATATCTCTTAATGATAAAAACGCGATTTCAAATCGATCCGAGCAGTTCAATGTACCATGTTTGTATAAATTCGTCATTAGTAAATCTTTTGAACTCTATGTTTTCTTATTGACGCGTTGCGAGTCTACCTTTGGTATGTTGTTAACTTAACCACTGTCGCATTTTCTCAAAAGGCATTAAGGTGGCGACTGGCCCGAGAGCTGCCAAAGTTGGCTTTGTATTGAGAAATGTGTGTCGTGCGAGATCAACCAATCGTTCAGCTCTTATGTGAGCAAGGCAGTCAAACTGTTCTTCATTGGAGATCAGACGTCCATACCGTAAAATTTGCTGGGCTAAATCGCTTGCCCAATTTTCTGGATTTTCCCTTGCCATGACAAGATTAGCACTATATTGCGCGCGCGCACGTTGTAGTTCTTTTTCATCTATATGCTGAGTGAGCTTAGAGAGTTCATCCAAAATAACAGGAAGCATCTCCTCAAGCCTGTTTTCGCTCGTGGCTGTGTGAATGCCAAAAAGACCTGTATCAGAAAATCCCCAGTGGAATGCATAGATGAAGTAACAAAGACCCCTTCTTTCCCGTACCTGCTGAAAAAGACGTGATGATGTGCCACATCCTAAAACGATTGACAAAAGCTGTAAAGCATAAAAATCATGCATATGATAGGAACAACCTTCAAAACCTAGGAGGATCTGGGTATCCATAAGGGTCCGGTATTCTCGGAAATCACCGCCTACATAATTTGCTAAATCTGGAAGGATATATTTGGACTTGTCCTGAATGCTCCCTAGCCTTTGCTCAATTGCTTGCACAAAGGTATCGTGCTTGACTGCGCCAGTCGCCACAATGATCATACGATCGGCATTGTAGTGTTCTTGCATAAATAAACGTAGATCATCTACTGAAAAACTTTTTACTGTCTCGGGTGTACCAAGAATTGACCGGCCAATCATCTGCTGTTGAAATGCAGTCTCTGTAAAATGATTAAAAACAATGTCATCCGGCATGTCGTTGGCAGCTCCAATTTCCTGTAAGATAACCTGTTTTTCCCGTTCAAGTTCATTTGGATCAAATTTCGGTTCTGTAATAATCTCGCAGAGAATATCAATCGCCAACAGCATATCATTGCGCAGAACGCGGGCAAAATAGGCAGTCGTTTCTACATTGGTCGTGGCGTTTATATCACCACCGACATCTTCAATATCTGTTGCGATGCGCAGGCCAGAGCGACTTTCGGTACCTTTGAAGGCCATATGTTCTAGAAGATGCGCAATGCCATGTTGATTTTTTTTCTCATGTCGTGAACCCACCTTTATCCATATTCCTAATGCAACACTTTCGATCTTTAACATCGTATAGGTTGCGATGGTCAGACCGTTTTCTAATCGACTGATACCAACGCTCATGCGTTACTCCTGCATGTTTACTCCTTGCGGATAATTTTCCTGCAGCAGTCATGTTTCATAGTTTTATAAAAACTGCAAATGCCGTCCTTCTTTATTTTTGGATGAGATTGATATATTTCAAATGAAGCATTATTCATTGGTTATGCGTGAGTGTTCCAAAACAAAGGCTTTCACGATCTTTTCATTTTTCGGTAGTATTTTATATTGCTCCTTTTTTTGTATTGGCATGACTGCCCAGTGTGGAACATGCGGAATTCGCCCACAGGCATCATGGACAGTGTGAGGAAACTTTGCCGGATGTGCTGTTGCCAGGATGACCATAGGCATCTCAGGACTAGCCTGTTCGCGAGCAACCTTGATACCAATCGCTGTATGAGGGTCAGCAAGATAACCACTATGAGCAAAGACACTTTTGATTGTCTGTGACGTTTCGGGTATAGTACTACACCCTGCAGAAAACAATGCAGCTATATGGGACTTCTGATCCTTACCAAGGGTAAAACGACCAAACTGTCTAAGACTATCCATAGCCTTACGAATTAATACTGTATTGCGATTGCTTGCTTCAAACAGCAATCGCTCAAAGTTAGAGGAAATCTGAATGTCCATTGAAGGCGATGTTGTGTGAATAATCTTTCTTGTTTCATAAATCCCGCTTTCTAGCGTGCGTGCGAGAATGTCATTATCATTAGTGGCAATGATCAGGCGTGCAATCGGTAAGCCCATGCGAGAGGCGATAAACCCTGCTAAGATATCACCGAAATTCCCAGTTGGTACACTAAATGATATGGCTCTGTCTGGGGCGCCAAGAGAAACAGCAGCTGAAAAATAATAAACGATCTGTGCCATAATGCGTGCCCAGTTAATGGAGTTCACACTGGATAGTGAAAGCTTGTTTCTGAAGAGATGATCGTTAAACATGGATTTGACAATTTCTTGGCAATCATCGAAATTACCTTCAATGGCCAAAGCATGCACATTAGCAGCATGATTGGCTGTTATCTGGCGTTGCTGGACCGCGGAAAGATATCCTTGAGGAAAGAGAATAAAAACATCCGACCGTTCTCTATTAGCAAATGCTTCAATAGCTGCTCCTCCTGTATCCCCTGATGTCGCTCCGATAATCGTTGCGCGCTGGCCATGTAACTCAAGAATATGTTCCATTAAAGGGGACAGAAACTGCATCGCGACATCTTTGAACGCAAGTGTCGGTCCATGGAATAATTCAAGAACAAACTCATTATTTCCGATCTGGATGAGAGGGCACACTGCCGGATGATGGAAAGTAGCATAGGCTTGATCAATCATTTTGTTAAAGGCGATATACTCGATGTCTCCTTCCACAAAAGGCCAGAGCACAGACTTGGCAATGGCAGGATAGGGTTTTCCCCGGAATCCGCGAATAGCACTGGGGGGAAATTTTGGGAAGATTTCTGGGACATAAAGGCCACCATCCCGGGCAAGGCCTGTCATAACCGTTTCTGCAAATCCAAGAACTGGAGCTTGACCACGCGTGCTTATATATTGCATAGTACGTACTATTCCTGTCACAATTCAGGTTGGAAGTTGTTCATCACAGATTTCGTATTTTAAAATGATTTTCTGTAAAATTCATGACTTTTTCATGATCATGACTCATCGAAAATCAGCCATTTATATCTATTCTATATTGGTAGTCTTATTCCATCATGCACGATTCAATTGAGAATATAATGAAGTACCACATCTCACATCTCTTAAGACGGCCGTCCTGTATTGATAAACAGGGACAATATGACACATTGCGACCAATCAATCAGCCAGTAGTCTGGCCCATCATCCTTTTTTTATTGTCCTGACTCGAAACCTTCAAATAGAGCCGTTGAAAGATAACGCTCTGCAAAGGATGGGATTATAACAATAATATTGCTGTTTTTATTTTGCGGACGCTTCCCAATTTCAACAGCTGCAGTGAGAACTGCACCAGAAGAAATACCAACAGGAATACCTTCAATACGGGCAATAGCCCAAGCATTTTCAAAGGCATCCTCGTTTGAAACTGTGATCACCTCATCATATACAGAGGTATCCAGGATTGCAGGAACGAAACCAGCGCCTATACCCTGGATCTTATGTGGGCCGGATCTTCCACCAGATAAAACCGGTGAATCTTTTGGTTCCACAGCAATCACTCTAATATTCTTTTTGTGTAATTTTAGAACCTGTCCTACACCAGTAATTGTTCCGCCTGTTCCCACACCAGCAACAAGATAATCAATATTACCATTTGTATCATGCCAGATTTCTTCTGCCGTGGTCTGACGATGTGCTTCCGGATTGGCAAGACTTTCAAATTGTTGTGGAACAATGGCATGCGGGTTATTCGCTGCTAGTTCTTCCGCTTTAGCAATTGCACCTTTCATCCCCTTACAGCCTTCTGTAAGAACAAGCTCAGCACCCAGCAGTTTCAGCAGTTTACGTCGTTCCATTGACATAGTTTCCGGCATGGTTAAAATTAGGCGATAGCCTTTTGCGGCAGAAATAAAAGCAAGCGCGATGCCAGTGTTACCAGATGTTGGCTCAATAAAAACCGTTTTTCCAGGTACAGCCTTGTGCTGCTTTTCAAGATTCTCGATTAAGGCTATACCAATACGATCTTTAATGCTTGCCAATGGGTTAAAAAATTCAAGTTTGAGAAAAAGATTGGCATCTACATTCTTTACTCTTGCAAACCTATCTGCCCGGACTAATGGTGTCTGACCAATGGTTTCAAGGATAGAATGATAAATACGTCCACGGCCCTGTTTTTTTACTTGCATCATAATACTTCCTTAGTAAAGAATGGGGAAAGGTGATTTTATAGCTATTGCTGGTGTCCAGCTTTTCGTCAATTATTATTATTACGTGCACTTTTATGGAAGCTCAATGTTTCTTTCAGTTCTTTTTTATAAACAGAATCATGAATTCTTAGAATTTTCTAAAATTTATGGCAATTGACAAAAAAATCCTCTCAGCTAGCTCTTCTGCAGCGCGATTTTTTGCATCCTGTTCGGCTTGGAGATTAGCATATTCCTGTCGTGGACGATCAAAAGAGGATGTAACAGAGGTTCTTCGAACAAATAGTATTTTTCCTTGGATATCTTTCAATACATAGCCAGCCGTGGCAATAACTCTACCAGCAGAAGGCCGACCACCACGATTAGTCCCATCACCAATATTGACGTGAACAGCCTGCTGTATATGTGAACTGACATTTAATTTAAGTGTATAAGCAGGAGACGCTGATTGGCCAGAATCACCTGAAAGTAAATAGATCAAATGATTCCGTACTAACAACGTTATATGATCAGTTGGGCTCTCAATAGCTACCGAAAACAGCTCCTTGCGGATATCTGGTATTGCCCTTACTGTTTTCTTCCCAGACGAGTAAAGTGGCTGGATAGTGCAAGCCGTCAGCATTAACAGTAAACTAATAACAGCACTGTATTCTACTATATTGCTTATAGTGCGCTTAAATGACAATATTGACAATTCTTTGCGATACAACAATAATTTTTTTAGGAGAATTCCCATTCAACCTGGCAACAACGCAATCAAGAGATAAGACTGCTTTTTCAAGCGTGATTTGATCTGCATTGCGAGCGATTATCAAGTGCCCGCGTTTTTTCCCGTTGATCTGCACAGGCATGGTAACATTATCATCAATTATCAGCGTTTTATCAAAAGCAGGCCAGGATGAATTAGCTATCAGTTCCTTACCACCAAGAGCCGCATGACATTCCTCAGCTAAATGGGGCATCATCGGTGCAATCATAGAAATGAGAAAATCAAGAGCCTGCCGAAGGGCAGATTTCATCGTCTCATCGTCTTCATCAATAGATTGAAGCACTGGAGATACAACGTTCACAAAGTCATAGAGGCGGGCAACAGCACGGTTGAATGCCAATTTTTCAAGATCATCAGTGACAGCTTTCAGTGTGCGGTGTGCCGCCTTTGATATTTCTCCGGCAGCGTCATTATACGCCACACGTGGAGTAATACCGCGCAACGTATCTGCAACGTTGATCACGAGGCGCCAGATACGATGGATGAAACGATGTGCTCCTTCTACACCGGATGCAGACCAGACAATATCACGCTCCGGCGGAGAATCCGATAACATAAACCAGCGTGCTGTATCAGCACCGTAAACAGCTAAAATGTCATCTGGTTCAACAACATTTCTCTTCGACTTTGACATTTTTTCAATCGATCCGATTTCCACGGATTCGCCAGTAGAAAGGAGTGTGGCAAAACGATGACCATCCTTTTCCGTGATACAGATTTCACTTGGTGCAACCCAACCATGATGAGTACGATACGTTTCATGAACAACCATACCCTGCGTGAAAAGCTTCTTAAAAGGCTCTTCAATACGAAGATATCCGGTGGCGTTCAGAGCTCTGGTAAAGAAACGTGAATAAAGCAGGTGTAAAATAGCATGTTCCACCCCGCCAATATATTGGTCTACCGGCAACCAGTTCTCGATTGTAACAAAATCTGTATGCTCTTTTTTCCACTGCGTAATAAAACGGAGATAATACCAGGATGAATCAACAAAAGTGTCCATTGTATCAGTTTCACGGCTAGCGGCCTTGCCACAATGAGGACATTGTACCGCTTTCCACTCTTCATGACGATTCAGTGCATTGCCAGGCTGGTCAAAGCTAACATCATCAGGCAAAATGACCGGTAGATCAGCTTTTGGCACTGGAATAACACCGCAATGATCACAATAAACAACCGGAATCGGACAACCCCAGTAACGTTGCCGTGAAATGCCCCAATCGCGCAAGCGGAACTGAATACATCTTGCTGCTTGTGGTTTGCCATCTAGCATTTTCTTTTCAAGGTGGCAAGCAACCTCTTCAAAGGCAGCCTCCGATGTCAACCCGTCAAGAAAATGTGAGTTGATCAGAATACCCTCTCCTGGGTAAGCGACATCAGTGACGATCAAATCAGGAGGACTAACCCCCTGTGGTAAAATGACAGGCCTCGCAGACAGATTATAGTGGTTGGCAAAATCAAGATCACGTTGATCATGTGCAGGGCAGCCAAAGACCGCACCTGTACCATATTCCATTAAGACAAAATTAGCAACATAGACTGGTAATTCCCAACTGCTATCAAAAGGATGAAGCACGTTAAGCTCTGTTTTGAATCCCTTTTTACCTGCTTTTTCAAAAGTTACAGTGGATGTATCGCTTTGTTTACATTCTTCAATAAAGGTTTGAAGGGCATTGTCTCTCCCAGCAAGTTGTCTGGCTAATGGGTGATCGACTGCAATAGCGATAAAGGCTGCACCAAAAATTGTATCAGGTCGTGTTGTATAAACTTCAATTTCCGTGAAATGCTTAGGGGTCTTATAAGATACGACTAGCTGCCATCGTATAGTTAACCCCTGTGACTTCCCAATCCAGTTGCGTTGCATGGTACGCACTTTCTCCGGCCATTGATCTAGTCGGTTCAGTCCTTCCAGTAGTTCCTCACTATAATCTGTAATCCTGAAAAACCACTGTGTTCGCTCATGCTGCTCAATCGGTGCACCTGAGCGCCAACCACGACCATCTATAACCTGCTCATTAGCGAGGACTGTCTTATCAACTGGATCCCAGTTAACTTTAGATGTCTTTTGGAGAACTAATCCTTTATGATACATATCCAGAAAAAACGCTTGCTGAAAATGGTAATAATCTACATCACAGGTTGCAAATTCACGCGACCAGTCAAAGGAAAACCCCATAGACTGCAGTTGCTCTCTCATGCTCGCAATATTCCTATATGTCCACTCCTTGGGATGGACTTTATTTTGCAGAGCAGCATTTTCAGCAGGTATGCCGAAAGCATCCCAGCCCATCGGGTGTAGCACATTAAATCCACAGGCCCTCTTAAAACGGGCAATAGCATCTCCTATAGTATAGCAACGTACGTGCCCCATATGAATCCTGCCAGAAGGATACGGAAACATCTCCAGCACATAGTATTTTTTTCTCGGATCGTCATTTCGGGTCTGGAATACCGCGTTTTCTGACCAAATTGACTGCCATTTTTTTTCTGTAACACGTGCATTATAGTCTTTGATTGCCATTCCTGTTATTCTCTTGCGAAAATGAAAAATGTTTCTCATCAAATGGAGTCAGCGTCAATAGGAATGTATGAGGAACGTGGATTGGATAGTGATAAAAAGGGAAAAAAATGCAGAAGACTTCAGATAAAGCGGTTTGCAGCAGCGTTGTCGCCTTACAGGGCATTTTTGCAAAAATAGAAAAAGCGGCAACCGAATCAAATAGGTCATTTTCGGATATTACTCTTGTGGTCGTTTCAAAAAAATTCGACGTGCCGGAAATTCTGCCTCTTCTCCAAGCTGGACATCGTCATTTCGGTGAAAATCGGGTCCAGGAAGCACAAGCGAAATGGTCTGCTTTACGCTTTGATTTTCCTGATATTAAATTGCATCTCATCGGTCCCCTACAATCTAATAAGGCAGCAGAAGCCGTTCAGTTTTTTGATGTTATCGAAACGGTAGATCGGGAGAAAATTGCTGTCATCCTCGCTCAGGAAATCTCTAAACAGAATAGATGTCCGCAACTGTATGTTCAGGTGAATACTGGACGAGAACCGCAAAAAGCTGGGATATCACCACAGGATGCTGTCGCTTTCATAAGACACTATAAAAGTAGCTATCACCTCAATATCGAAGGCTTAATGTGCATCCCTCCTGCAGGAGAAAATCCTGGGCCACATTTTGCGCTTTTGGAACAAATTGGACGCGAGGCAAATCTAACACGCTTTTCTATGGGCATGTCTAGAGATTTTGAAACAGCCATCGCCTTCGGTGCTACTAATGTGCGCATCGGATCAGCAATTCTCGGTCACCGGGATGATCCAGGACAACCGAGAAGATTATAATCTTTTGTACTACAGTTAACAACGTTCAGTCTCCAAGACTTCCACACTAAACTCCAAAAATATCAGTAGAATGAATGCATCTCTAACATCACCTACCTACTATTTCGTGTCCTCGTAACTGTGTAAGCAGAGGGCATAAACCATGTAATAATAACACCGTATGGAACAAGCATGAAACATGAGAGGAATATTTTTACAAAAAAATCACTAATTGCTAAGGAAAGCCATACTGGAATTGACAGCGTGAACAACTGTACCTGTGCCTGACTAGAGTGGTCAGGTTGATAAATTCCGGTGTCTATGAAGTTGAATGTTTCAGAAAAAGCGATAAAAAAAAAGAGGATTGAATCAAGACATGAGCCGAAGAAAGCTGCAATCAGCGGTGCCTTCCACCAGATCCTGTAACGCAGTGGAGTAAAAACGGAAATATCAACCAATTGCGCTAGAAAAAAGGCTGAACCGGATGCAACCGCAAACCGCGGGGTTGTTAACCACCAAGAAACAAGAAGACCAGTAAAAAAACCTGCATAAACTACACGGCACGCCATTTTTTGGCCAAGGCTGCGATTAGTCAGATCATTAACAAAAAAGGAGAACGGGTAAACAAGTGCACCATAAGTCAAGACCTTTTCAAGGTTAAGAAAATGAAAAGGATACTGCACGAGGATGTTAGATGCAGTAACAATAACGCACATGGCACAGACGGCAAACATAAATATACCAATTCTGGTCATTTTTTGAGCACCAGCGGTGGTAAAATAAAATGGGTCCCGTTTTTAGTAAAATGCTTTTAAGCCGCTGGTACAATCTTGTTTCTTATAATCTGATTTCTTATAATCTGACGTTTGATAAGACATACGCGCTTTGATAATCCCTTTTTACCTGCCTTCATCAAGAAGGCATCAAGCCCGCCACGGTGCTCAACTGAGCGTAGCGCATGTGCTGAAATGCGTAGACGATAGCTATGACAGAGCGTCTCAGAAATCAGTGTCACATCACAAAGATTGGGTAGAAACCGGCGCCGTGTCTTATTTTTAGCGTGGCTAACGCTGTTTCCATACTGAACCGATTTTCCGGTCAGTTCGCAAGTACGGGACATGATATCACCCCAAGTTAACAATTGTTTTATATATAATTCTCAATATTATTCGCACGCAGGATAAAACGGCAAAACCTTAAGAGGAGCCTTGATATTTTATGTTCTTATGTGTAATTATAGTAAAGTGTAGTGCAAAAGGTCAAGACTTTAATTCATGCACTTTAGAAACTGTTGAAAGACGCTAACAGGTGTGACTGTCACGATGACAGATATCATTAAAGCAGCAAGACCTAAAAGAACTTTTTTCGCTGTTTCTCCTATAGTTTGTGGTATATTTTTTTTATTCTGCTTATTTACTCTCCTGGGCATCTGGCAGATACATCGTTTTTTTTGGAAGATCAATCTTATCATGCGCATTGAGGAGCGTGTTCACTTACCACCGATACCGGCTCCATCCAAATCAGAATGGCCTAATGTAACAACCGCATGTTGTGATTATCTGCCAGTACAGATGACAGGGCGTTTTCTGAATAACAAGGAAATACTCATTACAGCGTTAACCTCTCTCGGCTCTGGATACTGGGTGCTAACTCCTTTTGAAACAGAAGATGGCTCTATCACCTTTATAAACCGTGGTTTTGTCCCGATGGATAGAAAAAAGCAGGAGACACGGCTTGCTGGTCAAATTAGAGGTACGACTAAAATTAGCGGTCTTTTGCGGATGGGAGAAGAAAATGGCTTATATCCCCATCGTAATGATCCCATGGCAGATCTTTGGTACACACGTGAGTTAGCATCTATGGCAAGGGTGCGTGGTTTCTTAGAGGTTGCTCCATATTTCATTGATGTTGATCAAACATCTGGTATGCACGACATACCTATTGGGGGCATGACGCGGATCACATTTTCCAACAATCATTTGACTTATGCCATGACATGGTTTGTACTTGCCGGGGGTGTGTTGCTATCCCCAGTCATCGTTACACTGTATAATAGAAAAAGCGGAGATCAGCAGATCAATAAGTAATGCTTTCAATTAATAAAAACTTGTGCGATTCGGTTACTAATTAATAACTGTGTTCACAGCCATTTATCTGTTATCTGTTCTCTCCCCATTGGCGACTGATGAGGAACCAGCATGAGTAAGTGTCCCAGTTTGCGCTGACAGTTATGGTAGGGTTCAAAGTAAGCCCAAAGTGATAGAGGTTGATTTTATGAAAAGTTTACTCACATCTGTTCTCCTGATTTGTCTTTGAAAAAATCAGTGATCCGTTGCACAAGTTTTTCGGCTATAGTCGTTTTATCCATTTGCGGCCATGATTCAACATTATTATCACAGCTCATAACTGTTACCTTGTTTTGATCTCCTCCCATAATCCCTGAACCATCAGGACGCCGGGAAACATCATTGACGATAATCCAGTCTGCACCTTTTCGGAAAAGCTTGGCCTTTGCATGCTCTAAAACATCAAAGGTTTCTGCAGCAAAACCGATGACAAGTTGTGGTCTTCGCTTACTATGGGCAATTTCTGACAGGATATCCGGATTTGCGATCATATTAAGGCTTATTTGCCCAAAATTGGGCTGTTTTTTTATTTTCTTGGAAGCAATGGCAACAGGACGCCAGT
Organism: Candidatus Tokpelaia sp. JSC085; assembly: GCA_003331005.1. Lineage (GTDB taxonomy): Bacteria > Pseudomonadota > Alphaproteobacteria > Rhizobiales > Rhizobiaceae > JSC188. The sequence goes on along the minus strand of QENC01000001.1, from coordinate 491,777 downwards.
CTGCCACCGCTGCAACGAAAATAGCAGCATCGGCAGGTAATGCTGCTAGTACAGCAGCACGCATCTGCTGTGCCGTTTCTACATGAATAGTATTCACCCCAGTTGGATCAGCAAGTGCAACAGGACCGGAGACTAATGTAACATGAGCACCTGATCGGGCAAGAACGGTTGCAATGGCATGACCCTGTTTACCTGATGAGCGATTTGCAAAATAACGAACTGGATCAAGCGGCTCATGGGTTGGACCTGATGTCACAAGAATGTGCTTGTCTGCAAGAAAACCTTTCAGCTGTACAAACAAAGATTCTACTGCTGCAACGATAGAAAGTGGTTCACTCATACGTCCCTCACCTGCTTCTCCACATTCAGCCATTTCCCCATTTTCCGGTCCAGTGAAAAAGATCCCATCCTTGGTTAGCTGAGCAATGTTGCGCTGGGTTGCTGGATGATTCCACATAGCCGGATTCATAGCCGGAGCGGCAAGGACCGGGGCACGGGTTGCTAAAAGAACAGTCCCTGCAAAATCCGTTCCGAAGCCGCATGCCATTTTTGCCAGGCGGGTAGAACTGCAAGGCGCAATGACAATCATATCCACTTCACGTGCCAAGCGGATGTGATTGATATCCTGCGCATCACTACACGAAAAAAGATTAGTAAAAACATGTTCACCTGTCAGAACACTGATTGCAAGCGGAGTCACAAAAGCCTGTGCTGCCTTTGTCAGAATCACCCGAACCCGAGCACCTCGCTCCCGCAGACGGCGAATGAGATCGAGCGCCTTGTAAGCTGCAATACTACCACCAATAATCAGCAAGATATTCTTGCTACTTAATGTATGCGCTACCAGCATGAAGCCCCACACATTCTGTTATGTGACTGTGGAGAATTCATGGAGCATGACAGGGATTGGCGGATCATATTTTCCATAAAACAAACATAAAATAAATAGCTCATGACCTATTGCAGTATATCATCAATCGGCCATTATACATGCAAAAAAGACAGAAAAAGCCAGAAAGAAATTGCAATACAACAACAGGCAATAATCCAGAGAGCATAACAGCTAGAACGGTTGTTCCGGGTTTGCTCCTGAGTTAGTCGCTTGACAGTCTCATCATCAAGATGCAAACCCTTGCATGATATTTGACATAATTTCTCTGTCAATTCATCAAAACGTGTCACAAGCTCCGGCGTTTTTCTGGCGATTTCGGTCAGTGCCTTCATACCTGCTACGACATCCTGTGCAAAACCGGCAGGTCCTAGATTCTGGACAATCCATTCACTCACAACCGGTTCAGCTGCTTTCCACATATTGAAATGCGGATCAAGCGATCGAGCAACCCCTTCAACTACCACCATGTTCTTTTGCAAAAGTAGAAGTTCTGGCCTGGTTTTCATATCAAATATTTCAGTGATCTCAAAAAGTAATGCAAGCAACCGGGCCATGGAAATGCTTTCTACTGATTGACCGTGTATCGGTTCCCCAATAGCTCGGCTAGCCTGTGCAAAACTTGCTATATCATGATGACGTGGCACGTATCCTGCATTAAAATGCACTTCTGCCACGCGGCGGTAATCTCGGTGAATAAAACCATAAAGGATTTCTGCAAGAAAACGCTTCTCCTTTTTTCCAAGTCGTCCGGTAATACCAAAATCCACAGCAATGATGGTCCCATTCTTATCGACAAAAAGATTCCCGGGATGCATATCAGCATGAAAAAAGCCTTTATGGAGCGTATGACGCAAAAAAGATTGCGTCAGTGTTACAGCAAGCCTGCTCAGATCATGACCCGCAGCGATAAGTGCATCACGGTCAGACATTCTGACATCATCAATCCACTCCATAGTCAGGACATCACGCCCTGTATGTTCCCAATCAACCCAAGGCACACGGAATCCAGCATCATCCTCCACATTATTAGCCATTTCAGAAAGAGCCGCAGCTTCAAGACGCATATCCATTTCCAAACGAGTAATACGCTCTAGACTTTCAACGACACTGATAGGACGTAAACGCCTGAGAGACGGGACATGGCGCTCGACTGTTCTGGCAAGAAGAAAAAAACTTGCAATATCATGTGCAAATGCTCTGCGCAGGCCTGGACGGATTACCTTAACTGCGACCTTACGTACCAATCCGCTAGTAGCATCACGGATCAACGCAGGGTGTACCTGTGCTATAGATGCTGCCGCTATTGGCTTCCCAAAGCTAACAAAAATATCATCTATATTGCGGCCAAGCGACCCTTCAATCTGGCTGACTGCCGCCTGCAATGGGAATGTTTGCATTCTGTCCTGTAATAAAGCAAGATCATCTGCAATATCACGCCCTACAATATCGGGACGCGTTGCCAGAAATTGTCCAAGCTTTACATATGAAGGACCAAGCTTGTTCATAGCCTGTGACATACGCTCTGAGCGATTGTCTTTTCTACTTTTACGTCGGGCTATGAGACAAGCGACTCTGTAGCCAAAGGCAGAGAAACCACCAAGCCCTTCTGCCGGTAGGGCACTGATCACTCCTTCCCGCATAAGAATCCAGCCTGTACATATAAAGCGCAATGAAACGGCAATCCTGAGCATCAAATTTTCCAGCCTGAATGAATGGCAACAATCCCCCCTGTCAAATTGCGATAACTGACGCGTGAAAAGCCTGCTTGTCTGATGATCTCTGCAAAATTCTGTTGTTTAGGAAATCTTCTGATTGATTCAATCAGATAACTATAAGAAACGGTATCATTCGCAATCATTTTACCAATCTTAGGAATACCATAGAATGACCAAACATCATACAGCCTGTCGAGGAGTGGTATTGCAACTTCAGAAAATTCAAGGCACATAAATCGTCCTCCTGGCTTCAAAACACGCCAGCTTTCCTCAAGCACCCTGTTAATATGAGACATGTTGCGGATACCAAAAGAAATTGTACAAGCGTCAAAGCGGTTATCCTCAAATGGCATGGCTTCAGCATTGGCCTCAATAAAATCCACGCATGCTGCATAACCTTTTTTGTTCGCATATTCACGTCCGACCTTCAGCATAGATTGGTTTATATCTAGAATCAGGACACGAGCCTGCCACCCGGATACTTTAACTATGCGAAACGCAATATCACCTGTACCGCCAGCTATATCAAGGATCTGCCATCCAGCCATACGTTGCGGCGGCGCAAGCCATGCGACCATGGCATTCTTCCATAATCGGTGTATACCACTAGACATCACATCATTCATAATATCATATTTACGCGCAACGGAATGAAAAACCTCATTGACGAGAGCTTGTTTCTCGACTCGATCAACTGTTCTGAATCCGAAAGATTTTTCTACACTGTCGGCAGTGCTGATTGTCTTATATTCTTTGCTCAGAATACCGATTGTCACATATCCTCTCCTTTTAATCTTTTTTTTATCTTTGAAAAGAAATGCTAACTAATTAATTTTAATAAAACCAAGGCCCTTTGGCCCTTTTTTGAAACAAGACCGTAGATGTCTTCTAGATCTGGTCCTTCCCCAAAAATATTTTATACTCATCTCTAGTTCTTAGACATTAACACGGAGCCCATTCTACTATCCACTATTGAGAGAGAGAAGCGTCCATCTCGGCTTTTGTGAATTGCTTGGCAGGGATCGTTATCCATGAGCATCCTGAACCTGACCTCTATGAGCTGCCATTTTTCAACGCGTGCAAATAATCAAGGGTCCCCTGGAGAACAAAGGCTGCTGCGGCTGAATCAAGCCGTTTTGCTCGGCAGTTCCGGGAAATATTCATTTCAATAAAAAGACGTTCAGCTGCAACGGTAGAAAGGCGTTCATCACGAAATATAAAAGGGATGTCTGTTAATACAAGCATATTCCGCACAAAAGCCTGGGTGGCCTGGACACGTGGTCCGCTTGATCCATTCATATTGAGTGGAAGACCTATAACGGAAACTGCCACCTCTTCCCGTTTAAAAAACTCCAACAACAGTGCTGAATCTTTATAGAACTTCTTTCTTTTTAATGCAGGGCGTGGATTAGCTAAACAAAGACCGATGTCGGATACTGCTATGCCAATGGTTTTTGTTCCAAGATCAAGACAAGCAATACAAGTTCCTGGCTGTAGAAACAGTGCTGTTTCAGTGATATCGATAACGGGCATAAGAACATTTTTCCTTAAAGGCATTTATAATCATCGTTAGGTTAGCCAATTGTTCAAAAATCTAGTGAGCAGTTATTTGAACCTGATTTTAGGACAAAAGAACATCAGCCATATATAACATATAATATTATGCAAATTCGCTCTCTTTGCTTTCATAGTCATTCAAGGCGATGCGTTCGTTACGTTAATGTGCCCAGCTCTGGAGGCTTCAAAAATATTAATCCAACTAGTCGGCTTAATACAACATTGCACTTATTTTCTGAGATATATATAGATAGATTATCAAATAATATGCTCTGAAAACGTTTGTAGGCTGCTAACTCATGTGCGCTATAGAATTAGGAAATAACTGGCGGCTTGTATTTTTTTTAAACTAAATTAATGGGCAGCACCAGTGTTTCAAAACCATCGGGAAGATAGCCTTCGGAACCGGGTTTATGCTCTGTTTTCCCTATTTCAGGAGATTTTTTATGTCTGTTGATCTTAAGACAGTCAAACACATGGCACATCTAGCACGTATCACGCTTGAAGAAAAAGAAGCACAGCGCATGGGTGATGAAATCAACGCTCTGCTGAAGTTTGTCGAGCAACTCAATAAAGTGGATGTTACAGGCATAGAACCAACGATTGCAGTCATCCCTTTTATGACTTTGCGTACGCGTGAGGATCTTGTACAAGACGGTAGGAAACCCCAGGATATTCTTGCCAATGCACCAGTGACGGCAGACAGCTTCTTTCTTGTGCCAAAGGTTGTTGAATAAATATCTCCATCCCAATCTTCTGATAAAAAGCCAATAAGAGATTTTCCATGAACGACTTAACCCATCTGACTATCGCAGAAGCACGTCACCGCATGAAAAGCCGTGAAATATCTGCGATTGAACTGACAGAAGCCTATCTGACTGCAATAAAAAACGCGAATACAAAAATCAATGCCTATGTTGCGGTCACTGAAGATCAGGCATATGCTATGGCAAGAAAAAGTGATAAGCGATTTGCAAGAGGGGATGAACAACCTCTCGAAGGTATTCCAATTGGGATCAAGGATCTATTTGCAACTTTTGGTGTGCATACACAAGCCTGCTCCCGTATTCTGAGTGGTTTTAGACCCTGTTATGAATCAACCGTTACAGCTAATCTGTGGGCAGACGGTGCTGTAATGTTGGGAAAACTTAATATGGATGAATTTGCCATGGGATCATCCAATGAAACTTCCTTTTATGGTGCAGTTATCAATCCATGGCGTAAACAGGGATCTGATGTTGCACTGGTTCCCGGGGGATCTTCTGGTGGTTCTTCTGCTGCTGTCGCCGCTCATCTGTGCAGCGCTGCAACAGCAACGGATACTGGTGGTTCAATACGCCAGCCTGCAGCTTTTACCGGGACGGTTGGAATCAAACCGACCTACGGTCGTTGTTCACGTTGGGGTCTGATTGCTTTTTCCTCTTCCATGGATCAGGCCGGTCCCATTACCCGCGATATCCGTGACAGTGCAATTATGCTGCAGTCAATGGCTTCTTTTGATGACAAAGATTCAACATCGGTTAATCTCCCGGTTCCTAATTATGAGTCTGTGCTCGGAAAATCCGTTAAAGGCATGAAAATCGGTATTCCAAAAGAATACCAGGTTGATGGTATGCCGGATGAAATCACTTTTCTCTGGAATAAAGGTAAGGATTGGCTCAAAGATGCCGGAGCGGATATTATTGATATATCTCTCCCTCATACACAATACGCGCTTGCTGTTTACTACATTGTTGCGTCTGCTGAGGCCTCTTCTAATCTTGCCCGATATGATGGTGTCCGATATGGCTTACGTGTACATGGCCAGGACATTGTCGAAATGTATGAAAGTACACGCTCAGAAGGGTTCGGTCACGAGGTTAAGCGTCGTATTCTTATCGGTACTTATGTGCTGTCGTCAGGACGCTATAATATGTATTATCTTCAGGCGCAAAAAGTCCGCTCACTGATTGGACATGACTTTAATCAAGTTTTCGACAAGGGTATTGATGCCATTTTAACGCCAACAACACCTTCTGCAGCATTTGGCCTTGCGGATAAAAAGGAGGATCAGGATCCAGTCTCCATGTATCTTAATGATATTTTCACCGTTCCTGTCAACATGACCGGTTTGCCGGGTATTTCTATTCCAGCAGGCCTTTCAAAGGAAGGGTTGCCACTGGCACTTCAACTTATTGGTCGTCGGTTTGATGAAGAAGTGTTATTTCAGCTGGGGTATGTCATTGAGCAGGCATCAGGAACATTTTCACCACGACAATGGTGGTAACCTAAACCCTCTTTTTAGCAGATATCTAACTGGGGAGTAGATTTGGCAAGAGCGGTGCAAGCATGAAAGAACAGATGGTCTTTGGCTGTGTAGAGGCTAGGAATTTTATGGGATCTATCGTAATGCATTGGGTAGTGCCTTGCGAAGGCGACGGATAATAAAAAAGACTATGGTAACCTTGATTATATCGCCAGGAATGAAAAAAAGATTGGCCAGACATACCTGATAAATGGATATATCAGCCTCATAGGAAAGCCAGATTATACCTGGACAGTAAATCCCAATGATGCTCCCGAGGAAGAGAAATATAATTTCCTTCACTGATGTTAGACTGTTGCAGAATATCTCATATAAAAGTCCGATGAGCCAAGCACCCAAGGCCCATCCAATCAAATAGCCTGCCGTAGGACCAAAAAAAACACCGATTCCACCGTGTCCGCCGGGTAGCAGTGGAAAACCAGCGGCAAGGAGGAAGAGAAATACAAGAACAGCATAAAATGCTCTTATAGAACCGAGAAAGACACCAGCGAGCATAACACCAAGTGTTTGTGCTGTAACGGGCACTGGTATAATAGGAACAGGGATAGGTGGCAGAAGTCCGAGAGTCGCAATAATAGCAGCAAAGAGCGCAATAGAAACAATATCTTTTATAGTCATCGCTTCCCTTTTTATTATGCATCATTATCATAACAACGTGCTTCTATTGCAGAAGCCACATCTTCACTTATTTTCAGTGTACGGATAATCATTGGCATGGTCATGTTCATGATATTCCCCTCAGAGCCTCGTGCTTGTTGTGCTTCATGCACTTCATGTATAATCTGTCCTAATATAGGAATAAAGCGCAATGTTAGGGAGAGAGCAAGTGATATTTTTGCAGGATGAGCACCAAAAGATTGCAAGCCTATAAAATAGCGCTCTAATGTTTCCATGATCTGTGAAGATGGTGTCGTTAATGTAAATAATCCGGCAAGAAGCAACAAACTGGCTAACCGCAACACAACAATCAGGCTATTTTGCCAACTAGAAAAGAAAAGATGGAAAACAAATAGAACAGCAAAAAACACCCATACTGAGCGGACTTTTTGCCAGATCCGTATGGAGGAAAAGCCAGCAACTTTATACAGAAGCAATGTTATAACCAAAGCCGTTATTATGATATACAAACGATTTATAAAAAATAGGAAGAGATTGAATCCAAACAGAACAGTCAATTTAAAGCCTGGCCACAATCCATGAATGAAAGAAGTGTCTAAGGTATGATCTGCAATAATCTTCATGCCATTAATCTCTCATAAAAAGGAATAGCATCAGAAGGTGATGCATCATAGATCAGATGTCCTTCATGAAGGACGAGAATACGCTCAAATTTTTTCAGCAAAAGCAGGTCATGTGAAGTCATGATGATCCGCTGTTCCAGATTATCAATGATTTCAGCAATGCGCTTCCTGTTATATAGATCAAGCTGTGTTGTTGGTTCATCTAAAATAATAGTGTGAGGCTCCATGACCAGAACCCCACAAATTGCCAGAAGTTGCTTTTGTCCACCACTTAAAAGATGAACTCTCTTTTTACGAAGGGATAAAAGTCCATAGCGTTGAAGGGTTTCTTCTATCCTCCGCTCGATTTCCTCTTTTTTCAGTTTTTTTATGCCAAAGGTAATATCCTCTTCTACCGTTGGCATGATGATTTGATTATCAGGATTTTGAAACACAAAGCCTACTATACGCCTAACCGCTTTTCCTTCCCGACGTGTATCAAAACCGTTGATGGTAACGTTTCCCTCTGTCGGTAAAACAAGACCATTCAACAAGCGAACAAAGGTACTTTTACCTGAACCATTAGCACCGATGACGGCAATGAGTCGCTCGTCAAGCAAAAGGTTTAATTTATGTAGTACAGTGTACTTTTCAAAAGTAACCGAAACATTTTCAAGTCTGATTGTGCTCTTGTGACTCATATCATCATAAATAACGTGTTTCTCTGACAAAAGCTACATCTCCAGCAAAAGTTCTATCAGCACACGCTCAACAGTCCAATAAACAGCGCCAAGTTTCAGAACTTTTATTGCTTGATCTGCATCTGCAGAAGAGCAAGGGAGGATTTGTGATTTTTTTTATCAATTTTTTAATTAAAAAATTAAATTTCATTAACTTATTTTTGATTAAGCCGTTAGAATAAAAAATCTGAGTATGCAATCGTGCTTAAAATCATTTAAGGACGGAAATTATTTTTCAGATGCCTGTTTTGATGAAAACAGATTGAAAAAGATAATGATAATGATATATCCTCTTCTTTTATTTAGCACGATAAAAATAACGCTTTCTGCCACTGCGGTGGGCCTTTTCTTTTTTTTTCTGTGATTATACCTCAAAGGGTCGTTGCACTTGAACTTTTTGGTGTTCATTTGTGGGGTAAGAAAAATAAGATATCCGATACCATTGGCGATTCAAAATATTACACTGTCAAAGTGATTAACGCTTCCAGTTCTTATGAAGAAGATCTTAAAATTGTCAGGCTGTCTTCTTGGCTCATCGTCCAGAAGGATCAGCCTGCTTCTGGCTCTGCTGGATTGCTTTCTAGGGCCCGGGGGGATTATCGCCGTATTCTGGAAGCACTATATGCAGTAGGACGCTATGGTAGCGTGATTAGTATTAAAATCAATGATAGAGAAGCAGCAGATATTTCAGCTGATAGTGAGTTCCCTGATCATGTAGAGATTGTCATTTCAATTTATTGTGGTCCTCAATACCGGTTCGATAGGGTAACAATTCGGACATTAACACCACAGCTCAATAATCATAAGCCGGCACTAATATCACTGATGAATGATATCACAGGTGCTGTTGCAAAGTCATCAACGATTTTTCAGATTGAAACCCTGGTCATTGATGGCTGGCGAGAGCAGGGTTATGCAAAAGCGCAGATTGCGAGCCGTGGTGTTATTGCTGACCATTCGACCCGTACTGTTACAGTTGATATCAGAGTACATCCGGGATCCCTTGCTTATTTCGGGAATCTTACAATCCGTAATATTTCTGATCAGACACAGATGGATTCCAGCTATGTCGCGTGGATGACAGGTCTTAAAACAGGGCAAAAATATGACCCTAATATCCTTGTAAAAGCCACTCATCGTCTTAGTCGTCTGGAAATATTCCGAGCTGCCGTAATCAATGAAGCTGATAGCATCCAACCAGACGGAAGCTTGCCGCTAAGCCTGGTATTGCAGGAACAGACCACCCACCGTACTGGAGCAGGTATGGCTTGCTCTACCCTGGATGGATGTGGCTTTGAAGGATCTTGGCTGCATCGTAACTTATACAGTCACGCAGAAAGCCTGCATTTCAATACGAAGATAAGCAATATTGGTTCTCATTGCAACTCATCCTACAAGCTGAAAAATTACAGTTATCTTTTGGGCGCCTCCTTTATACGCCCTGGTATTTTTACGCCAGATACGGATTATATTGCTACTATCGAAGGGCAAGTTCTTGAGCGTTCTATTTTTGCAAATATCTATTTTCATAGCGGCTTGACCCATCTTTTTTCCGACTCTCTTGCAGGCCATCTGTACCTAGATGCGATGCATATCAAAACAAAAGATGATTATTTCGGCAAGCGTGCTTTTTCTACAATCGGCTTTCTAGGTGGGCTGCTGTATGATTCTCGGGATAGCAAGACAGATCCACACTACGGTTTTTATAGCGAAGTGGTTACAGAGCCATTTTATGAAGAAAAATACGGCAATTTTATAAATAAAATCATTATAGAGGAGCGGGCTTATTTGACATTTGGCCGACAGAATCAGTTGGTCGCTGCTATACGGGCTAAAGTGGGGGCCATGATGGGAGCACAGGCGGCGCAGTTACCATCTAACATTCTTTTTTTTGCTGGAGGTGGTGGATCAGTACGTGGTTACACTTACCGTAATATTGGCGTTCGCACCAGTAGTGGCCATGTCATCGGCGGGCGTTCATTGGTTGAAGTTTCTGCAGAAATTCGTATGATGATGACACAAAAAATCGGTGTTGTTGGCTTTATGGATGCTGGGGTAATCGGAGACGATCTCTATCCTCATTTCCGTGAAAGTGCGAAAACCGGAATAGGTATGGGTATACGTTATAAAACAGGGATAGGGTTAATACGACTTGATATGGCGATGCCATTGAATCGCGCCAAGGATGATCCGAATTTTGGGTTCTATATCGGAATAGGACAGGCATTCTGAAATATGACCAGACTTTTTCGTTTTCTCCCGGTTATTCTAGCGTTAGCATTATTATGCTGGGCAGTTATGGTACGATTTCCAGTGAACATGCGAGAGAGTGACGCACTAGATAACAGAAAAACATGGTTTCTATCATTTATAGAAAAAAAAATTTCTGGTCGGGGGCAAGAAATTCAGATCTCTGATCTTGATGGTCTTTTTACATCGCGTGCATCAATTGGTCTAATAACGGTGGCTGATAAAAATGGTATCTGGTTAAAGATCTATAACGCCAAACTGGATTGGAATCGTATAGGCCTTTTGGTCGGGCGTGTTTCTATTAATTCTCTCAGTGCAGCACGGATTGAAGTATTACGCAGACCTTTACTAGAAGCAACACCGGAAACAGGAGGCCATGGCCTTCCTTTTTTTTCGCCTAAAATTATGATTGATACACTCGAAGCTAAGAAAATTCTGTGCGATAAGCAGCTCTTTGGGACAGCTTTTGTTTTTTCGCTTGATGGATATCTGACCGTTTCTGGAGGAGCATTTGCTTCCGGATTGTATATAAAAAGGCTTGACAGTCCTGGAGGTATATTCCGGCTGATTGCATCAGGCTATGGCTGTAATAGGGAATATCTGATTCTTAATTTTGTATTGTCCAAGCCAGCAAATGGTTTGACTACCAATTTTCTGCAAACTGAAAATCAATCATCGGTCAATCTAGCAAATCTAGCACTCCAGGGAAGAGGGTCATTTAACAAACTTGATATTCAAAAAAGACGAGGTATAACAGAATATTATCCAGTGCTAGAGGGTTCTTTCAGATGGAGAGCTGGTCAGGATGGACGGATTTTTCATTTGTCCATCAATGGTCCTTTTGCCAGCGTCATACCAGAATTTTACCAGCCGTTTTTTGGAAAGAGGACAAGGTTTAATGTTGATGGCATTCTGAAATCTGACGGTGGATTGCGTTTGAATAACGTTTTTCTTGAAGGCACTCATATATTCCTCGCCGGTCAGATTGACATGACTCCGGATGGTTTCCTTCGTCAACTGCTTGTTGATGCGCGTATCAACCTGGACAGAAGCACAGTGTTGCCTTTGCGGATCCGCGGTGGGCAAGCATCAGTAAGAACTGTAGTCTTTAATTTGGCCTATGGTATAACGGATTCCTGGAAGGGTGAATTGGTGGTACATGACCTAACAGTGAAGAATTTTCACTCTGACAATTTGACCATTTGTATAGGTGGGATAGCGGAAAATCTTGATGATCCTGCAACCCGTCATGTCAGCCTGATCATCAGGGGAATAGCCAACGTTCTTACTTTCCCGCGCCTGGATACTGCTAAGGTGCTTGACAGACAACACGTTCGTGTGAATGCCAATATGGATTGGTGCTCAGATTCACCGCTTGTTATAAACACTCTGGAGATAAATGCAGGGCATATCATTCTCTCTGGGCATGGTATAATAAAAAATTTTGTATTTCAGGGTCGCATTGGGTTGAAAATAGACGACCTGGCGCAGGTGTCTGAATTCGTCAGTTATCCGCTTGCTGGAATCTTGGATCTGACAGCAATCGGCAAAATAGATCTCGCCGCTTGCACATTTGATATCGAACTTGAGGGGATAGAAAGAAGCGGTCTACTAACTCGTGCCGGTCTAGCGGGTCGTCTTTTCAGAGGTCATGTGAATTTCTCAGGTGGCATTCGCCGGGATATATCAGGGATGCACGCCCATGCCTTAAAGATTAGTAGCAAGGAGGTTCAAATAACGATTGATGGTCATATTGCAGATGAATTCACAGATATCAATGTCGGTCTTTTCCTACCTAATATGGCCTTTATTGACCCAAGGATACAAGGTCCGTTTGTACTGAAAGGCACTGCACGCGGCAAGAGGGGTTTTATTGAAATAGGTCTATCTGGTTCTGTCACAGACGGAATATGGTGGGGGCGGAAACTTTCTGATATTGTTATTTCGTTCAATGGTGTCCTGAATCGAGCATCTCTGGAAACTCGCCATATCAGTGGGATGGTGAACAGTAGCGGGTTTTTCGGTGAAGAGAAGCTGATGCTTTCTACGGCATTCCGTCTTGATGGTGATAAAACAATTCTGGAGAACATTAATGTAGTAATAGGACAGGCAGAGCTTAGTGGTAATGTTGCAAGAGGAAGAGATGGCCTGATTCATGGGAATCTGCACCTTGATGCGGCAGATATTTCCACGCTGTCTGCTCTTTTTTTTATGGCAGGTAAGGGTGCAGCTTATGCTGATATTATCTTGGATGCCAAGTCAGATAGACAGAACGCTATGATTAATGCGGCTGTTCATCAGCTTGATATCAGCGGGATCCATATTGCTACATTCAAGATGCAGGCTGTATTGTGCGATCTCTTCGGTGTCCCAAAAGCTGATGGTATGTTGAACGGTTCTGCTATTCAGATAGCAGGATATGAACTCATGCGTATCCGCGTTTTAAGCAAAATACAAGAACGGGGTTTATACTTTACTGCTGAAGCTGGATTAAAAAATAAAAATACCATAATGATTGCCGGCACATTTTCATCACTTGAGGATGGAGGTTGGCGATTGCTGCTTGATCATGCAGGGTTATATACCCATGATGCTAATCTGGCTTTGTTGCATTCTTCGAAAATATCCTTTCAAAAAGACGGAGGTCTCACCATGTCCGATTTGACGGTGCATGTCGGGAATGGTTCATTTACCATTCGCGGGAAAATCGCGGATACAATAAATCTTTTCGTTGATATGAAGAACATACCCCTTTCTGTTGCTAATCTGATATGGCCAGATATCAAGATGGCAGGCATCGTCAAAGGAACAGCCGTTGTCACTGGTGACCGGACTAATCCCTCCATTGATTTTGATATCAGTGTCAGTGGAATGACTGCTGACATCTTAAGGAAAAAAGGCGTGCCAGCGTTTAACTGCAAGGCCTATGGCAAGACAACGCGCCAGATTCTGAGTCTGAATGCTCAATTCTTCGGTAGTGGGCTGACTATTAACACACAAGGACGTGTTTTTATCGCACAAAGAAAGATTGATTTTGATATCATGCTGAAGGATGCACCATTTTCAGCACTAAATTCTATTGTAAAATATCCAGATCTCAAGGGCAGTGTGACTGCTGCAGCACATATTTCAGGCATATTCACCAATCCGGTCATAAAGTTTTCTATTGAGGGGAAAGATCTGACGTCAAAATGGTTAACTGATCACAGTCAGTCTCCGGTTCACCTTTCTGCCAAAGGCTTTTATAATGATGATATTTTGCATTTTGAACGATTGTATCTAAAAGGGGATAGGACCTTAAACATAAAGTTATCTGGGCGTTTGCCACTTTCAGGTTCTGGATTGGATTTCAGGATTGATGGATCGCTACCATTATCTTTGGCTCATCACTTTCTTTCTGAGCGAGGCTCGCAACTTTCTGGTTTATTGATAGTAAATACAACAGTGAGTGGCAGTTTAAAGGAACCATCTCTAGATGGTACAGTTGTCGTTGCAAACGGTCAATTGATTGATCCCGATCTCAATGTGCGCTTGAATGCAATCACGATTGCCGGAAAATTTCATGGTGATAGGCTTGTTCTTGAAACTGCATCTGCAGTGTCTGTAAGTGGCGGTTCTTTAAGCATTGCAGGACAAATTTCAACCAATTTTATGCAAGGGTTTCCTGCTAGTCTGACGCTCAATCTCAATCATACACGTTATAATGATGGCAAGACGTTGATTGCTATTGCTCATGGAAAAATGACTATGATTGGTGCTTTGATGCGCGATCCAGTAATTTCTGGGAATCTCTTGATTGAGAAGGCTGATATTAATATACCTGGCCATTCTGGCCATGCAGTCCCTATCAATGTCCAGCATAGACATCTGACAGTCCCAATTGTGAAGACTCTTAAGCGGGCACATGCGGAATCCTCACAGATCAACACATCCACCACAGTCTCCCATATTCGTGGGCCAAAATTTGACTTGCATCTTGATGCGCCCAGCCAAATTTTTGTGCACGGACATGGGTTAAATGTTGAATTACATGGACACTTACATCTTGTAGGACCAGTCATGGATCTTCATCCTATTGGCAGATTGAATATGGTCCGTGGCCGCATTGAAATTTTGGCACAGCATCTAAATTTCCGGGAGGGGCAGGTAACAATGACGGGTAATCTGAATCCAGAGCTTGATTTTATTGCTGTTGCAAACAGTGATGATATTACAATCACAGTAAAAGTTAGCGGTATGCCACAGAATCTCAATATGACTTTCACATCGCAACCGGCATTGCCACAGGATGAGATCCTGTCTCGTTTAATTTTCAAACGTCCTATCAGAGAATTATCACCATTTCAGGTTGTCCAACTGGTGGATACAACAGCAGAACTTGCTGGCATACAGGATAAATCGATCCTGAGTAGTTTGCGTTCAGGCATTGGCCTTGACAAGCTAGATTTTGTTACCGATGCGCTGGGAAATACAGGTTTTGAGGCTGGACGTTATATTAATAAAAACTTTTATCTTGGCATAGAAACAGTGACAGGAGGAGTCTCCAGAGGAACTGTGAATATAGATATTAATCGTCATCTTAAAGGAAAGGTTGCTGTTGGATCAGATTCCAATTCAAATGCTGGTCTCTTTTATGAGAAAGATTATTAATTAGCCATCAAGCAGTCTCGTGTTGATGGATGAGAAAGAGTGCAAGAGGTCACTTGATATACTGAGATTGGGACTCAACTTGAACTTGTCAGCAACTTCAAAGAAGAAGAGCGTGTGCTAGTCACTCTCATAGCAAGCTGCGTGAAAATCCTAAGTTTTGGGATCACAAGTCCTAGTGCACGTCAAAAGAAATGTGCATCTCTTAATTGAAGCTATCTGCAAGTGTTGCTCAATGCAGCCCTGTTGAACCAAAGCCACCTTCTGCCCGCGCCGTTTCTGACACATTTGCAGCTTGACCTTCAACTATCTTGATCTGCAAAACAGGGGCGATCACCACTTGTGCTATCCTCATTCCCCGTACAATGCAAAATCTTTCTTCACCGAGATTTATCAGTAAAACCATGACTTCCCCACGGTAATCACTGTCAATGGTTCCAGGGGTATTCAGACAGGTAATACCATGATTGCAAGCAAGGCCAGAGCGCGGTCTTATTTGGGCTTCCAAGCCAAAAGGTAACTCAAAAATCAGTCCTGTCGGAATCAGGGAACGCTTTCCCGGTAGAAGAGTAATCGGTGACGATTCTGATACAGCGGCCCGCAAATCAATACCTGCAGATCCAATCGTCTCATAACGGGGTAGCTCAAGATCAGCGGCGTGGGAAAGCCTGATCACGGGGCAAGTATGCTGCAAAACAGACATATGAATCACTCCATTTTATTTCTTTTTAGATTTATCAGAAATGACCGACCAGAATGCCGATGGTAAAAACTAAAACACCACCCAGCACAATTTGAAGAGCTGCACGGAAAAACGGCGTATCCATATACCGGTTTTGGATAAAAGCAATTGACCACAGTTCTATGGCAACAACGATACAGGAAATGGTTGTTGCTATGTTAAAATCCGGAATAAGATAGGGCAAGGTGTGACCAATGCCACCTATCGTTGTCATGAGACCATTAGCGATGCCACGCTTGGTGGAAGAGCCACGGCCAGAAAGTTTACCGTCATCATGAAACGCCTCAGTCAAACCCATAGACATCCCAGCTCCAAGCGATGCGGAAAGACCAATAAGAAAAGTTTTTCTGGTGTCACTGGTTGCAAAGGCTGCTGCAAAAATAGGAGCAAGAGTTGAAACCGAACCATCCATGAGACCGGCAAGACCAGGTTGAATCCAGGTTAGCAAGTTTTGCTTACGTTCACGTTCACGCTCTTTTTCCTGCACATTTCCGGGCGCATATTTTTTTTCCAATACATCAGCAATATATTCGTGTTTTTCTTCCTCCATGGCAAGGTCGCCTAGAAGTTTCCGAGTTTCGGCATCCGTAGCAGATTTCGCCGCAGTATGGTAAAAGTTAGCAGTTTGTTCTTCCATCTGGAAAACTGCCTGACGAACACGATCAATTCCTAGCGGACGCATTAACCAATCAGGCTTGCGTTCATAAAAACCACGGACATGTTCACGGCGTATGAGGGGGATATGTTCCCCAAAACGGTTTCTGAATATTGCAATTAAGCGTTGACGATGTTGACTCTCTTCTCCAGCCATCTTTTCAAAGATTGTAGCTGTATCTGGAAAGTTTTCTCGTAGACCCTCCGCATAATTGAGGTAAATTCTTTCATCATCCTCTTCTGAGGAGATGGCAAGAGCCAGTATTTCCTGTTCAGAAAGGGAAGAAAATGGCCGGCGCCCAGAAAAAAACAAGGAACTCAACATTCATTCACATCTCATATCATATTATTTTATTCGGAGCATCACCAAAAAATTATACACTTCACAATACAATAGCAATATGGATTATCTTGGAACACTATGCAGAAAAAAAAGATCTTTTGGGGAAAGAGTAAAAATTTCACAGCCTGTTGCTGTTACACCGAGAGTGTGTTCGTATTGCGCGCTGAGTGAGCGATCTCGTGTGACAGCAGTCCAACCATCATTCAGAATTTTCACACCTGGCTTTCCAAGATTAATCATAGGTTCAATAGTGAAAATCATGCCTTCATATAATTGCACTCCATCATCTGGGCTGCCATAATGAAGAATATTAGGAGCATCATGGAAAATCTGTCCGACACCATGTCCGCAAAAATCCCGCACAACAGAGCAGCGTTCTTCCTCTGCAGAATGCTGAATTGCTGCACCGATTGCTCCAGTACGTACCCCTGGTCTGACAGCAGCGATACCAGACATCAGGCATTTATGGGTGACCTCCATCAGTCGCGCAGCTGCACGCTTAATCTTGCCAACCGGATACATACGGCTTGTATCAGCATGCCAACCATCAAGAATATACGTGACATCGATATTGATGATATCGCCATCACGCAAGATTCTCGCGTCTGGGATACCATGACAAACTACATGATTGATAGAAGTACAGCAGGAGTGCATATAACCACGGTAATTAAGATCAGCCGGTAATGCACCATGATCAGCGCCGAAAGAGAACACAAAACGATCAATTTCGGTTGTTGTAATACCAGGTTTTACAATATTTGTCAGCTCATCAAGACAGTGTGCGGCCAGATTACAGGCCTTGCGCATTCCTACAAATGCCTGCTTATCAAACAGACGGATCTGTCCTGTATATTTCAAAGGCGCCTTTTTATAAGGTATGTATGATACCATCAGATATCCACTATTGGTATAGTACTTCTACTCTACATATAAGACGACCCCGGTAGAGGGGCTACACAATACTCAATCATCTGACTCTCTAGTAGAGTTAGTTAGTCCACCCATTTGTAAAAGAGATTCAAGTTCCAGCAAATAACATAATTGATCACAATCGTTATTTGGAGAGATGAGCGCTTGAAACAAAATTTTTCTCGACTCTACTGATCTGCTCCTCTACCTCTAATCAGATACCTTAAAGCAGGTAAAAATACTCTGTTCTTTCCCTATTTTTATAACTGTCATGATATTGCAAATTTCGTAATAGAATGCAAAGCATCTTTTCCTCCCCCTATTTCTTGCGCGTTTTTATGGCCATGTGCATGTGCTTGAATCATCAAGCTTCTGATCCCAATCATTGACCGCGTGCGACGATCAATATAAAGCTCACAGAGAAATTCTAGCACCAATATTAGTGAAACTTTGAACTGCATGTATCCAATCATACATAGTGATGGTACAATTATTATTCCAGTGCCACTATCTATGATGCTTTTTAAAGACATATAAATGAAGTAAGCGAGATTAGAGTCTATCCTGATCTTCTTAAAGAGGTGAATCCTAGGGATTTTTACGATGGTAGAAACGGCTAAACAGCGCACTCCGACTATAAAGGATCCCGTGATTATTTTGATTGAGCCGCAGTTACCTGAAAATATTGGTATGGTTGCCCGCGCTATGGCAAATTTTGGTTTAACAGAATTGCGGTTGGTGAATCCACGTGCAAAATTTCCTTGTAAAAAAGCCAATGCTACAGCAAGGCGAGCAGGCCATGTTATTAAGAGTACTGTTGTTTTCAAGACTTTACATCATGCTGTGTCTGATCTTAATTATGTGTTAGCGACAACGGCAAGAGCGAGACATGGGTTTAAGCCTGTATCAAGTGCGGCTGAAGCAGCCTATACCTTGCGCTTGTGTGCGCAGAATAAGGAAAAAACTGGCATTCTCTTTGGGCGAGAGTGCTTTGGGCTTTCGAATGATGAAATCAGCCTGGCCGATGGAATTATAACATTTCCCGTTAGTACTGCATTTACTACCTCTCTTAATATTGCACAAGCTGTGCTTTTAATGTCTTATGAATGGATGAAATCCAGCTTGGAAAAAGAAACACAAACTTGTTTCCGCAGCCCCTCCGTGGCACGGGCTGACAAGGACATTCTACACGGCTTTTTTTCTTGGATCGAAGCAAGGCTTGACGTACGCGGTTATTTCCGACCACCGGAACGCAAAGAAACTATGATCACTAACCTGCGCGCTGTGCTAACGCGTGCAGGCTTTAGCAATGCTGAGATAAGACTTTTACGAGGTGTTATCTCATCTCTTGACCGATTTTCTTTCCAAAGACAGCACGGTTCAGATGCACCTGAAAGAAAAGGAATGATGGGGAAATATCAAAGTGATCAATAATTCTCGGCCTGTTCTCTTTTTTGATAGTGGCATTGGCGGCTTAACCATATTCCGTGAAGCACGGATCATCATACCTAAACGCCGCTTTATTTATATTGTTGATGATGCCGCTTTCCCTTATGGCTTATGGAAAGGGGAGGCCTTACGTCAGCGCCTATCTGACCTGTTTTCTCGTCTTCTGAAAAAATATAATCCTCTTTTATGTGTTATAGCGTGCAATACCGCGTCGACATTGGCACTAGATGAGCTACGTGCAGCTTTTCCTGATTACAATTTCGTTGGTACGGTTCCAGCTATAAAGCCCGCCGCAGAACGTAGCAGAAGTGGACTTGTTTCCGTCTTAGCAACATTTGGCACTATCCGGCGCGCTTGTACGCATTCTCTTATCGCTGCCCATGCCGGGCGATGTTTATTCAGTTTAGTAGGGAGTGGCAAGCTGTCCATTGTTGCAGAAGCTTATTTGCGGGGAGAGGCGGTTGATTCTAAGATCATATGTGCAGAAATTTTGCCTTGTTTCATTGAGCAGAATGGAAAGTACACGGACATCATCGTATTGGCATGTACACATTATCCATTTCTAATAACCCTCTTTAGAAAATTTGCCCCATGGCCGGTTGATTGGCTTGAGCCATCAGCAGCAATTGCACATCGTATCCACTCTCTTTTACCTCCCTGTGAGAATGATAGCGGATCAGATGAAGATATTGCTTTTTTTATATCGGGACAGATAGATTGTGCTACAAGGCGTTTGTTTCATGCCTTTGGTCTTAAATGTAATAGTCTTCCTGATTTTCTTGACTTTGCACGGATAAACACCTAAGAGTCGCCTCTGGCTGCTGTGTGGACGAACAGACGTGTCCCATGGATATTTTGTTTTGAGAACAGCAGGTATCCTGTCAGCCTTTGTAAGGCAGAGGAGGGCGCGTTTCCTGAAAGGAGACTGGTTTTCTCCGGCTTTATTTTTTGAATGAGGAAATGCGATGAGCAAGCGCGAATCCGCGAAATATAAAATTGACCGCCGTATGGGAGAAAATATCTGGGGACGAGCAAAATCTCCTGTCAACCGTCGTGACTATAGTCCCGGTCAGCATGGCCAACGCCGTAAGAGCAAGCTTTCTGACTTTGGTATACAGCTGCGTGCCAAGCAAAAACTGAAGGGATTCTATGGAGATCTTTCAGAAAAGCAGTTCTATAGAACTTATAAAGAAGCAGCCCGTCGCTGTGGGGATACCAGTGAAAATCTGATTGGTCTTCTTGAAAGCCGTCTTGATGCGATTGTTTACCGTGCCAAGTTTGTACCGACGATTTTTGCTGCACGTCAGTTTGTCAATCATGGTCACGTTAACGTGAATGATCATCGGACAAATATTCAGTCTTATCTTTGTAAGCCGGGTGACGTGATTGAAGTCCGTGAAAAATCAAAACAATTAGTAATGGTGCTTGAAGCAAGAGAACTCACTGAACGTGATGTCCCGGATTATATTGGAATTGACCACAGTAAAATGCAAGCAACTTATATACGCATTCCCTCACTCTCAGAGATTCCATATGCTATACAGATGGAACCTAGTCTTGTTGTCGAATTTTATTCACGTTGATTCCAATGAATGATGTTCGGCATTCATTGTATGAATTATATCAATGCCTTGATGATTATTATTAGGTCACGCGTTTAAAAAACTGTCATCTCTATTCTAGATTATCACATGACTTTTTTTGTGTAATTGTCAGACTGACGAACTTTATGATGGTCGTCTTTAATGAGTGAGTAAAAGTCTTGCGAAGAAGTTGATATCCGATATTGTAGAGTCCCTTTTTTAGGGCAGGGCGAGGAATCTTTTTTAGATTTTCTACTAAAGAAAAGACTTTTTCAACGTGCTTTTTGATGGCAATCTCTAATCTCTTTTAAAGAAGATAAAAAATCATCTGAATTTCACTCTTTCTTATATTCTTAAATCTTGAGACAGTCATGATGATGCAACATGCACATGGGGACGCAGCAGCATGCAGTTGATCTCATCACATGAGAAAAGATTCTTCTTCAATCAAGACATCTTTGCGGTTGTGATCGTTCCTGTGATTCTTTTCTACGGTCAGGTCAGCGTATTTTCAGCACTGAGCAATTTTCCCTTCTCCGCAATTAGAATAAAGACAAGGGCAATGAGTCCAAGAGATACAAAGCTCGTTGCTATTGGAATAGT
This sequence comes from Candidatus Tokpelaia sp. JSC085, assembly GCA_003331005.1. Classification (GTDB taxonomy): domain Bacteria; phylum Pseudomonadota; class Alphaproteobacteria; order Rhizobiales; family Rhizobiaceae; genus JSC188. Next base: position 470,165 of record QENC01000001.1, on the reverse strand, counting down.
AGTGCCGTTAAATGTTTGACCAACAATGATGCCCAGGCTGACGCCAATTGTTGTTTGCATAAATCCAAAGACAGAAGATGCCGTTCCTGCAAGCTTTCCTAGCGGCTCCATTGCAAGTGCATTAAAGTTTGCTCCCAAGGAGCCAAAAGAGAACATGATAGTGGTAAAGAGAACCATATATATAAAAAAAGGAACAATATCTATGAGTGACCAAATAAACCATACAAGCGATATTCCGATGAAGCACAGTAACATGGTATGTGACATTTTACGCATGCCAAAGCGCCCAACAAATTTTGCATTGAAAAACGACGCTGCTGCCTGAAATAAGGCAATAGTAGCAAACGCTGTCGGGAACCAATTTCCCAAATGATAGATGCCATTGTAAATCTGGGTTGCCGTGTTAAGTGCGCCAAAAAATGCACCGAGCACTACAGAAAAAGCAAGTGTATAGAAGCATGCAGTACGGTTCCTGAGAATTTGTTTGAAACCTGCGCCGATCGACACGAAGGTAAGGAAGCGTCTTTCCAAAACGGTCTCCGGCAATTTCAGTGTAACCCAAAAAGCTAGGAAGAATCCAACTACTGACATTAAAGTAAAGACAAGAGGCCATGTCCCAAAAAACAGAATCATCTGTCCAGTTGCCGGCGCAATAATAGGCACAATCATAAAAATCATCATAACAATTGACAGAACCTCTGCCATCTTGCGGCCATGATAAAGATCACGTATAATGGAAACGGTCATGACTCGCGTTGCAGCTCCGCCAATGCCTTGAACAGACCGGAGAAGAAGCAAGGTCCAGAAACTTGATGCAAAAGCACATGCCAGGGACGAAAAAGCATAAAAGAAGAGACCTGCAATCAAAGGTATACGACGCCCAAACCGGTCGCTGATGGGGCCGAAGATAAGCTGTGAAAGACCAAACCCAATAAGATAAGAGGAAATAATATATTGATGTTCGTTTAGACCATCAGCATGGAAATTGTCCTTCATCTGCTCCATGGCTGGTAATGTGATGTCAATAGCGATGGCATTGACTGCCATAAGAATGGACATCATTATAATGAGTTTTTTTTGTCCTATTTTTGAGTGAACTTCAGCGATATGCTGTTCTCGTGTGAGCCTATCATCAGTCATGAAACCACTCGCTCACTAATTTTCAGAGACAAAAACATAAAAAACTTTCTTTTGTTGGATACATCAACCCTAAAGCAGTGATGCTATGCTGCAGTAAGCTATTTTCATTGCTAGAAGACAAATATTCTCAAACTGATTTAACAGCAATGCCAATGCCTTTTTCTTCAAAAGCTTTTTGCAGATCCCCCTCCTGGAACATTTCACGGACTATATCACACCCTCCAATGAATTCACCCTTGATGTAGAGTTGCGGGATCGTTGGCCAATTAGAATAGTCCTTAATACCCTGACGCAATTCATTAGATGAAAGAATATTTATGCTTTTGTACTTAACACTTAGATAGTCAAGAATCTGCACTACCTTTCCAGAAAAACCACATTGAGGAAAATCCGGTGTGCCTTTCATGAACAGCACAACATCATGAGATTTTACTTCGTTGTCAATAAAATTATGAATAACATTCATTACCGTATTTCCTTAGACTCTAGCCACAAGTCTGCATCATATGCAGGACTGGCCATCATGAGAAAAGGGTACCATACCAGTTCCACTGTTTTCATCTCAATACCATTACTACACACATTCTAATATGCACAGGTGGATCGCCCACCATGTATACACTTAATCTGGGATTGCTGTTTGCAAGACAAGGGCATGAAGTGCATACCCTACATTTCCCTTTAGGGCTGTATAAACCATCTGATGCTGCTGAACACGACTTTTTCCACGGAAGCTTTCTGCAATAACTTTTACAGCATAATGATCACCATCACCAGCAAGATCGCGAATCGTCACCTTTGCATCAGATATCCCTTCGCAAATAAGCCGTTCAATTACGCACGCATCCATTGTCATTAACTATCTTCTCCTCCTATACATAATGATTCTGCATTATAGAGTTCGCAATAAAACAATCAACAGGCTGATTTGTCTTTCATGTAAGAGGGAAACCATCTTTCATAAGCGATAACCATTTGTGGAACCGGCAGTGTAAAGCAATCATTCACGAAAAGATTCTTGCCACCCGCTATCCCTAGATGCCGGACCATAACACCTGCAGTCCTTGCTTGTTGTATCAAAAAACTCACCTTGCTTGAATCAACAGCTAGGATATAACGGCCCTGATCTTCTCCAAAAAGCTTAGCATGATAAGGATCTGATCCAGGATCTATTTCTGCTCCACATCCAGATTTAATGAGCATTTCTGCTAAAGCTAAGATCAATCCACCGTCAGAAATATCATGACAGGCATGAACGCAGCCATTTTTAATCTGGCTGCGGACAAAATCACCATGATGCTTCTCATGTGCGAGATCAACCGGTGGCGGAGTGCCCGCACTCTTGCCTAAGATATCGCGGAGATAAATAGATTGCCCAAGATGAGTGCCATCACCACCTATAAGAATAAGGCAATCTCCTTCTTTTATATTGCCAATTGTTGCCATTTTTGCCCAATCAGTGATAAGGCCAACACCAGCTATCGTGGGTGTTGGTGGGATCGCTTCCCCATTGGTTTCATTATAAAGCGAAACATTGCCGGAAACGATCGGAAAGTCCAACGCACGGCAGGCAGTGCCAATACCTTTGATGGCCAAGACAAGCTGACCCATGATTTCCGGTTTTTCTGGGTTCCCGAAATTTAGATTATCTGTTGCAGCCAAAGGTGTTGCGCCGCTTGCCGTAATGTTACGCCAACATTCAGCGACAGCCTGTTTTCCACCTTCATAAGGATCGGCCTGACAATAGCGCGGTGTGACATCAGATGAAAAAGCAAGTGCGCGTTTTTCATCCCCATCAATGCGGATAACACCTGCATCGCTACCAGGACAAACAAGAGTGTTTCCTTGAATCAAGGTATCATACTGTTCATAGGCCCATCGGCGCGATGATTGATCCGGTGAAGCAAGCAATTTCATCAATGCTGAACCCAAATCATCGACTGATTTCACAGAGGCAGTATTCATTGGTGTTTTTTTCGATGATTCAATCCACGGACGATCATATTCTGGTGCTGCGTCACCTAGAACCTTAATAGGTAGGTCAACTTTTAGTTGACCTTGATGAAAAACACGAATGCGTAAATCATCCGTCGTTTTTCCGATAGTGGAACAATCAAGACCCCACTTGTTGAAGATCGCTTCTGCTTCCTTTTCTTTTCCCATTCTCAAAATCATAAGCATACGCTCCTGACTTTCAGAAAGCATTATCTCATAGGCGGTCATGTTTTCTTCGCGGACAGGCACCGTATCCAAGTTCAGTTCAATACCGAGATTACCCTTTGCCCCCATTTCTACAGCCGAGCAAGTCAGACCTGCTGCCCCCATATCCTGAATAGCAACAACAGCATTGCTTGCCATCAATTCCAGACATGCTTCCAACAAGCACTTTCCCATAAAAGGATCCCCAATCTGTACAGCCAGTGGCCTTTTTTGACCATCAAAGGCCGCTGAAGCCATTGTGGCACCGCCGATACCGTCACGTCCAGTGCGTGCCCCACAATAGGCAATAGGGAGACCAATCCCTTCAGCTTTTGAAGAAAAAATGCCATCCGTAGGAGCAATACCAGCAGCAAATGCATTGACCAGAATATTGCCGTTATACTGTTGATCAAAATTGATCTCACCACCCACCGTCGGCACGCCAAATGCATTACTATATCCACCAATGCCAGTAATAACACCCGTAACAAGATGACGGGTCCGTGGATGCTCTGGTCTACCAAAACGCAGGGCGTTCATAACGGCAACAGGGCGTGCACCCATGGTAAAAATATCACGTAAAACACCACCAATCCCAGTTGCTGCACCATGGTAGGGGTCAATGTAAGAAGGGTGGTTATGGCTTTCCATTTTAAAGATAAGACATTTTCCGTCCCCAAGATCAACAACGCCAGCATTCTCACCTGGTCCTTGAATGACACAACTGCCCTCAGTCGGTAAAGTGCGCAACCATTTCCTAGATGATTTATAGGAACAGTGTTCATTCCACATGGCTGAAAAAATGCCTAGCTCTGTTAATGTCGGCATCCGTCCTATCAAAGCAATGATCTTTTGATATTCATCTATTCGCAACCCATGTGCGCAGATTACCTCTTCAGTAATGTTATCGTTCTTGCAAATAGTCATCGGCATCTTATTTCTAAAGGATGAGATGATATCTTATCCCTTGCCCTTCAATTGTGATACTAAGAATGTAATATCAACAGCATGACGATGCTGGCACGTTACACCGTACATTGCAACATCTCATAGTCACGAACTGAGTCCTCGAACTCGATATTCCTCATTCTAGATAAGATCGCTTCCCTAGGGTATTATATAAATAATTCTTTTCTTGCATAGCGTAGTACACTAGTGAAAAGGGCACGACCATCTGTTCCACCATGGGCCTCTTCCATGAAGTTTTCCGGATGAGGCATCATGCCAAGTACATTACGTTTGGCATTGACAATACCAGCAATGTCATGTACTGACCCGTTTGGGTTGTACCCTTGTGCATAGCGAAAAATAACCTGTCCATTTTTTTCGAGTCGTTTTAATGTTTCTGCCTCGGCAAAATAATTACCGTTGTGATGGGCAACGGGGCATCTGATAATTTGTCTTTTTCTGTAATTACATGAAAAAGCAGTATCAGTGTTAAGAACCTCTAGTTTTACTTCACGGCAGACAAATTTGAGCGAGGCATTAGACAACAGTACACCCTCTAACAGGCCAGCCTCTAGCAAAATCTGAAAACCATTACAAATGCCAAGAACCATAACACCATTTTGCGCTTTTTCATGAACAACTCGCATGACAGGCTGACGTGCTGCGATTGCGCCGCAGCGCAAATAATCACCATAGGAAAATCCTCCTGGAATAACAATGACATCCACGTTCGGTATCACTGTTTCCGTCGGCCAGATCCTGTAGGGTATACGACCGGTTATATGCTGTAGTGCCAAACTCATCTCATGATCGCGGTTAAGTCCGGGAAATTGAATGATTGCAGATTGCATAGATCGTAATACTGCTTATGATAAAAGGTTTATTTGATAATTTTCAACAACCGCATTGGCTAACAGTTTTTCGCACATGGCTTCCAATTGTTCCTGCACTTTTTCATGCTCGCCCTTTTCTAGAACAATATCAAATACTTTACCCTGACGTATTGACTGCACGTCATAAAATCCAAGGTCACCTAACGCACCAGCAATTGCTTCCCCTTGCGGATCAAAAATTCCACCTTTCAAGGTCACTATAACACGAGCTTCCATGGGTTCCATCCTCCTCTACTGTCTCCTCTACTGTTTTTGTCTAATTCCGTTGAATGATCCTTCTGAAAACCTTCAAGTTACTTGACCAAAACCGGCCCCCTCGGATATGAGGGCCTATTTTCATTCACGATGCCAAGCCGCTGTGCAACTTCCTTATATGCTTCAATTAATCCACCCATATCAAAACGAAATAGGTCTTTATCAAGTTTATCATTTGTTGCAATATCCCAAAGACGGGCTGAATCCGGAGAAATTTCATCTGCAACAACCAAACACATCATATCGCCTTCCCACAGACGTCCAAACTCTAGCTTAAAATCTACCAATCGTATGCCAACACTCAAAAAAATACCTGACAGAAAATCATTTATACGGCCTGCAAGCACTATAATTTCTTCTATCTCCTGAGCTTCTGCCCAACCGAAAGCAGTAATGTGTTCTTCTGAAACCATAGGATCACCGAGCTCATCCTTTTTATAATAGAACTCAATAATGGAGCGTGGCAACATACTTCCTTCCTCAAGTCCAAAGCGTCTTGCAAGGGAACCAGCAGCAATATTACGTACAACCACTTCAAGAGGAATAATCTCAACAGAGTGGACAATCTGCTCACGCATATTCAAGCGTCTGATAAAATGCGTTGGAATACCAAATCGCTCCAGCTGTGTAAAAATATACTCGGAAATACGGTTGTTGAGTACACCTTTTCCGTCGATCACCGCTTGCTTTTTCGCATTGAAGGCCGTAGTCTCATCTTTGAAGAATTGAATATAGGTACCAGGTTCAGGTCCTTCGAAGATTATTTTCGCTTTTCCCTCGTAAATTCGGTGACGGTGGTGCATAATACAGCTTCTTTCGAAAATTGTACTGAAAATTACTCTAAACACTTGCTGTTACAGCAAATAGGAATAATTCTCAACTACTAGTTATGGGGCAATTGTTTTTTCTGACAGGATTAGAATGCTTGCTTAAATGACACTATTTTTCTAATTTTCTAAGATTCTTCATGATGTCGGAAATGACGTGTAATGAATAGCCTTTTATTTGTATAAACCTAGGCGGTCCGCATGAAGTGCGGAGACAAGATGGGTCCTTTCATGGCCCTGATTGATAACGTATAAATGCCGGATTGACATGCTGAAACAGCCGTGCTATGCGATGATGATAGGTCTATATTACATGTCCAACAATAAGCCGCCAGTTATTCCAGATGATGCCCCTCACCTTCTGATCATTGACGATGATACACGTATTCGTAGTCTTCTGTCACAATTTCTGTCCCTGAATAGATTCCGCATCACCGTTGCATCAGATGCGCAGGACGCACGCCATAAACTGACAGGTCTTAACTTTGATCTTCTGATTATCGATGTTATGATGCCGGGAGAGAGTGGTATTTCACTGACTCGCTCCCTGAGAAAAACAAGAAATATCCCCATTCTTGTATTAACGGCCCTTGCAGAAACTGCAGACCGAATTGACGGGCTAGAAGCCGGAGCTGATGACTATTTACCAAAACCTTTTAATCCGCATGAACTTTTGCTGCGTATTAATGCTATTTTACGGCGTGGTGCTCCATCTAAACAGGAAACAATCGAGCAGGTTGTTTTTGGACCATATACCTTTTTTATTGCACGCCGTGAGTTGAAGAAAGCTAGCCGAACCATTCATTTGACGGATCGTGAACAGGAAATCATGGTCATTTTTACAAAAAAGGCTGGAGAAACCATTCCACGCCATCAACTGGCAAGTGGCGAAGGGGAAATGGGAGAACGCACGATTGATATGCAGATTAACCGGCTGCGCAGAAAAATTGAACAGGATCCAGCTCATCCAGCCTGGCTGCAAACCGTACGAGGTATAGGCTACAAGCTTTTTGTTGAATAGCTTCCAAAATGAGCATGGTGTGGAAACGATTCAGTCGCTGGTGTGTTCGAAGAATGCCAAAGCGGCTTTATGCACGTTCCCTTATTATCATCATTGCACCGATGGTTCTGTTACAATCTGTTATTGCCTACGTTTTTATGGAAAGGCACTGGCAGATGGTGACAGAACGGCTTTCCATGGCTGTCGTTCATGATATTGCATCAATAATCGATATTATCGAGACATATCCACAAAGCGATAATCACAGTAATATTATCCGCATCGCCCAGCAGCGCATGGGCCTGAATATTTCAATTCTTCCACCATATCCATTGCCCCCTCCCGGACCAAAGCCATTTTTTTCCATTCTAGACTACTTTTTAAGAGAAGAAATTACGAAACAGATCAATAGACCGTTCTGGATTGATACAGTTGGAGATTCTGATCTTGTTGAAATTCGTATTAGGTTTGATGATAAAGTGTTGCGTGTTTTTGCGACACGTAGCCAGACTTACGCTTCTAATACTAGTATTTTCTTAAGCTGGATGATAGGTACAGCTCTTGTGTTGCTGATTATTGCGATTTTCCTTTTGCGTAACCAAATCAAACCGATCCAGCAACTTGCTGAGGCTGCGGAAAGTTTTGGCAAGGGACGCCCTCTGCCAAAGGATTTCGAACCACGCGGTGCAGATGAGGTCTGCAGAGCGGGGATCGCCTTCCTGCAAATGCGGCAACGGATAGAACGCCAGATTGAGCAGCGCACGACAATACTTTCAGGTGTGAGCCACGATCTTCGCACTATTTTGACACGATTCAAGTTACAACTTGCACTGATTGGAGGGAATTTTGATACAGATCTGTTTGAGCAGGATATTGATGATATGCAGAACATGCTTGAAGGTTATCTTGCTTTTGCCCGTGGTGAAGGCACAGAAGAAGTAGGTAATCTTGATCTGAGACTGATTCTTGAAAAAGTTTCTGAGGAAGCACAACTATGGAACCGTGGGTTTACCTATGCTATAAGGGGAGATCCGGTCATTCAAGTCCGGCCGATTGCCTTTTCGAGGCTCATTTCCAATCTTGTTTCTAATGCCTTCCGCTATGCCACCAATATTAGTATCAAAATTCAGAATTGTGAGGAGTTGTTGACGCTGATTGTTGATGATGATGGCCCGGGGATCCCTGAAAGAAAACGTGAAGATGTTTTTAAGCCCTTCTTCCGATTGGATAAAGCACGCAATCAAGATACAGGGGGCACTGGACTGGGCCTGTCAATTGCACGTGATATTGCTCGCAGCCACGGCGGTGATGTTCGACTCGGAAAAAGTTCAGAAAATGGTCTGCGAGCCATTGTTGAAATTCCAGGATAACCTTTTTGATTAACATCCCTGACTGCTAAAAAATGCAGCATGGGAACGAATCCCTTCTAAACTTAAACAATGACGATAATTAGAACTTTTCAAAAATCGTCAACAGTAGCAAAAATTGTTTTTTAAGCTAAGCGACTCTCACAATATTTCTGCAGATTTTTTCAACTGCATCTCAAGCACTTCAATCCGTCTTTTCAGAATTTCACTCTCAGCACGGGTTTTTACTGCCATCTCCCTTACCATCTCAAATTCGTCACGTTTCACAAGATCAAGTTTGTTCAATGCATGTTCCAGCTGAAAGCGCAAAATGGTCTCCACTTCCTGGCGCATACCCTTGGCCACACCAGCGGCATCCATTATCATTTTGGCTAGCTCATCCAATATACGGTTGGGCTCATTACTCATGCTGATTGATCCTTGTCTCAATCTCAATTTATACAGGCAGCATACACCAGTGACAAAAAATCCTCTGAAACGCAATGTCTGAGTCAGAGGAAGACCATTTTCCTGTAGCCATTCAGGCTTGCCTGAAATCCTGTTAACAAATTTAATTCTATTGTATTTTTGCAAATATCAAATATTTTACTTATTAACTCGGATGTTCCAGAATTATATTAATGCATAATATCATGATTTACCATGCCCTTTCTTTTCCCACTGTGGATCCAGTTATTCTAACAATAGGACCGGTTAAAGTGCACTGGTATGGATTGGGTTATGTTGTCGGAATATTATTCGCTTGGTGGTATGGTAAACGTCTTCTACGTATATCTCTTTTATGGAAAAGTGGTTTCACACCGATAAAGCCTGAAAAGCTTGATGATTTTGTTGTATGGGCAATGATTGGTGTTGTGACGGGGGGTCGTCTTGGTGAAATACTTTTTTACAAGCCCGGGTACTATTTTTTGCATCCTATGCAGAGCATTGCTATCTGGGATGGTGGTATGTCCTTTCATGGTGGTTTTATAGGGACAATCCTGGCCGTTCTTTTCTTTTCGAAAAAAAACAGGATTGGCATATGGAACATGCTTGATGTTATTGCCGCTGGTGCTCCAATAGGGCTAGGTATTGTACGCATCTGTAATTTTGTTAATTCTGAGCTTTGGGGCCGTGTTTCGGATGTACCTTGGGCGATTTATTTCCCCAATGGGGGCGTAGATGTATCAGGAAAATTGCTTGCCCGTCATCCAAGCCAACTTTATGAAGCAATGCTTGAAGGTCCGATGCTTTTTTCTGTACTTGCCTTACTGATTTTTCACTATAAAGGTCTCAAAAAACCTGGATTTATCGCCGGTAATTTTACCTTGTGGTATGGTATTACACGCTTTTTTGTTGAGTTTTACCGTGAACCAAGCATTGGTTATGTCATAGGACATTGGTTGACAATGGGTATGGCACTTTCGTTGCCCATGATCGTCATTGGTACAGTCTTTATCATCCAGGCCGTGTACAGCCAGCACAGCATATGACCCATCTGGAAAAAAAAATCATTCAGCTTATTACCACGCAGGGACCTATTGATGTCAGCCAGTATATGCTGCTTTCCATGGATGATCCCCAGTATGGCTATTACAAAACGGCAAATCCATTTGGTCAGGATGGTGATTTTATTACCGCACCGGAAATAAGCCAAACGTTTGGTGAAATGATTGCTGTTTGGGCTATTATAACATGGAAAAATATGGGCGACCCGTCACCTGTTCTGCTCTGTGAAATCGGACCAGGACGCGGTACACTGATGGATGATATTTTGCGTACTATTGGTAAACTGGAGCCGGAATATCTTGCTTGCATGCGCGTTTTTCTCGTTGAAACTAGCCCCCGGCTTGTGATCATTCAAAGAAAAAAACTCCGTGCCCATAACGTAAGAATAGAATGGATCGTAGATTTCACAAAGCTTCCTGATCTTCCACTGGTGCTGATTTCCAATGAATTTTTCGATGTCCTGCCAATTCACCAATATGTATTAAACAATGGCCATTTTAGGGAAAGGATGATTTCTGTTGATAAAAACGGTCATTTGTGCTTTTCTCTCGGTCCTGATGCCAGTGATGTCCATGTAATACCCTCAGACGACAATACACCGGGCGGAATCATTATGGAGCTGTCTCCTGCTCGTCTTGACCTGGCCCAGGCAATCAGCAAACATCTTGCAAAAAACCGGGGCGCTGCGCTGATTATAGACTATGGTGCAATCGAGCCTAGTTGCGGTGATACACTGCAAGCCATCTCGAAACACAGTTTCCGTAATCCGTTGGAAAATCCGGGAAGCTATGATTTGACATCCCATGTGGATTTTTCTGCTCTTGCACAAGCCGTATGTAACTCAGGCTGTCATACTGCAATACTGACACAAGGGGCATTTCTTATAAAACTGGGTCTACTGGAGCGTGCGAAAAAGCTAGGCTCTGATAAGAATGAGACCTTACGACAGAAAATTACAGCTGATGTCAAACGGCTTGCCGCACCCGACCAGATGGGCGAACTTTTCAAAGTGTTCTGCATTGCCGATCCAGAAACGACTATGCTACCCTTTGCATGGCAAGCCAGCCACCCTAATAATGATTAATAACTTATAATCAATAAATAAGTTAGAGTGAGCCTCTTGCTTCTATCTTGTAGTAGAAATTAATACATTATTATAATAAATTCCTTAACAGCGCATGTGATGGATGTTCCATTACACCACACCTGTAATTTGAAAACTTTATTAGAATAAGAATCGATGGCAATGATATCAACAGGTCTTCTGTCAGCAAACTACAACCTAATCAAAGAGGCTAGATACAGACTGTTCTGCAGCTGTCCGCGAAATTGCATCACCAATTAAGCTGGCAATGGACAGAATACGGATATTATGAACCTGTTTTATATTCACTGTTGGTTGGATCGAATCTGTGATAACAAGTTCTTTGAGTTTTGATTCGCTTATACGGGACACGGCGCCTCTTGCAAGGACACCATGTGTAATATAGGCCGTCACGCTTCTCGCACCTTTCCCTAAAAGGGCTTCTGCAGCATTGCACAAGGTTCCTCCTGAATCAACAATATCATCAAACAAAAGGCAGTCCTTGTCTGTAATATCGCCTATGATATTCATCACTTCAGATTCCCCTGGCTTTTCACGCCGTTTATCAACAATGGCCAGCAGGGACTCAATGCGCTTTGCTAGCGCACGAGCACGGACGACTCCCCCCACATCAGGTGAAACAACCACAACGTTCTCTGTTGAATAATGAGCTTTGATATCCCGACTGATAACAGGAACAGCATAAAGATTATCTGTAGGAATATCGAAAAAACCCTGTATCTGACCTGCGTGGAGATCAAGTGTCAGAACACGGTTAGCCCCGGCACCAGTGATAAGATTTGCCACAAGCTTGGCAGAAATAGGCGTCCGCGGTCCTGGCTTTCTATCTTGTCTAGCATATCCAAAATAAGGAATAACGGCTGTTATACGCCGGGCAGAGGAGCGACGCAATGCATCAATCATGATCAAAAGCTCCATTAAATGGTCATTTGTCGGATAGGAAGTTGATTGCAAAACAAACACATCCTGTCCACGGACGTTTTCCTGAATTTCGACAAAGATTTCCTGATCAGCAAAGCGATGAACCTCAGCTTTTCCCTGAGGAATATTAAGATAACTTGCTATGTCATGTCCCAAACAGGGATTGGAATTACCGCAGAAGAATTTCATAAAGCGCAGACCTCTGGCTTTCAGTCTCATCTTTTGACAAGGAATTCTCAACAAGTCATTTTGACGATTATAAAAACACACATTGCTATAAACTACTTTTTTATTTTTTTAAAATCTATCGTTTGCTAACTGATCGCAGCTGGTTCTAAACTGGAGCAACCGGTTTTAACGATATCCCGCGATTGAAGAAAAAAGGGAAGCTAGCTAGAAAACTACTAAGCCACAAACTAATCAATCTGATCATCTGTTGCATTTATATATTACCTTGTATGTCACCAGAATAATATAAATTGTTTGATTAGGTTGCTGACAGAAAACAGACCTTGAGTATATAAATAAAACCTTCTATATTTTATGCAGATAACTCTCCACCAACGCCCCCCAGAGGCTTGCCCCGATAGGAATAATCTCATCATTGAAAACGTAATGTGGATTGTGCAACTCGGCACTTTCACCGTTACCCAGAAAAAAATAACTCCCTGGACATTTCTCAAGCATGAAAGCAAAATCTTCAGACGGAGCGACCGGTTGTGAAAGAACGACCACCTTGTCCTTGCCAAAAGTATTCTCTGCAATTTTTTGTGCATAAGTTGTTTCATCTGCATGATTAACAAGAGGTGGATAACCGGTTTCATATAGAATTCCAGCCTGTGCACCATAGCTGGTAGCTTGTGCGCTAACAAGCGCATGGACACGCTTTTTCAGCAAGACTCGTACTTTTTGAGAAAAAGTCCGGATGGTAAGCTCGAGCTTAACAAGGTCAGGAATGATATTTGAAGCTGATCCGCCCTGGAATGAGCCAATCGTTATGAGTGCGCTATCAACTGGTGGAATATTGCGCGAAATGATTGTTTGTAGAGCCATCACAACAGATGCTCCGGCAACAATTGGATCAATTGTATTTTCGGGCATTGCACCATGCCCGCCACGACCCTCAATGCTAATATGCACCGTATCAACAGATGCCATCATTGGCCCTACTTTAAAATAAAATTCACCTGCTGTTCTACCTGGCCAATTATGTAAGCCGTAAACTCTATCACAGGGATACCTTTCAAAGAGGCCATCATCAATCATAGCTTTGGCTCCAGCAAATCCTTCTTCAGCAGGTTGAAAAATTAAATGCACTGTTCCGCTGAACTTTTTTGTCTCAGCAAGATAACGTGCTGCTGTCAGCAAAATCGTGGTGTGGCCATCATGTCCACAGGCATGCATCACACCCGCATTTTTGCTCATATAGGCCAGATTGGTCTGTTCATAAATTGGCAAGGCATCCATATCGGCCCGGAGACCGATCGATTTTCTACCACTGCCAATATGTAATGTCCCGACCACACCAGTTTTTCCAATGCCCCTGGAGACTTCATATCCCCATTTTTCAAGCAGTTCCGCAACAATGTCACTTGTGCGATATTCCGCATTAGATAATTCAGGATAAGCATGTAAATCATGGCGAATCGCAATCATATCCGGCAAAAAATTATTAATGTGGTTTTGAATTTTATTCATTACTCTACTCTATTTTTTATAGACATGGTCAATGTCCCTGTTTCTTTCAAAAGATTTTTACATAACTGCAATAAGACAACTGGAAATAGGAGATTAGAATTATACACTTGCTCTAAATGCTCTCTTAATGCTAGACATAGCGCACTTCACGAAAAAGAGCATAGGCAAGAATACCAAGAATGAGCATAGTGCCAAGATACCAGAATGGTGACATGGGATGAGATCCTGAAGCAGCCATCAGCTTCACAACAACCATTTGAGCTGTCCCACCGAACACAGTCACTCCGAGACTATACGAGACTGATATTGCAGTAGCGCGCACACCTCTGGGAAAAGCCTCAGTCACAAGAAGTGCCTGAACCGTCATAAGCATGCCAAGCGCAGCAACACATACCATCAATGCTATGACAAAGATCACTATAACACTAGCCATATAAAATACGATGAAGGATGATACAAGCGTAATGAACAAGATGAGAATAGCAAAAGGTTTACGCTGTGGAATCCTGTCACAGATAACTCCGCCGAGAAGAGCGGAGATGACGGTCATGATACTCATTCCTGCACTAAGGAAGTAAGCATATGATGACATTACATCCGTGGTCTGCTTTAGATAGGTCGGCATATAAAACACCATAATATAGATCAGTAGTGTTACAGGCATGATCATCAGAGTTGCCAGCACAAACTGTGAGAAATCTTCCCGTATAATTTTGATAACCGGAGAAAACGCTTTTGATGTGATGCTGTGATTTTCACCTGAATAGGTTTCTCCGACATGTGAGCGGATATATAGACCAACTGGAATGATAAGCAATGAAAAGAAAAAAGGGACACGCCAGCCCCAGGTCAATAACTGTTCTTCGGACAGCATATAAGATAATACCGCACCAAATAGTGCACCGCACATGGAACTGAGCCCTTGCCCTACAAATTGCCAGCTAATAAAGAGTCCTCGCTGGCTGTGCGGTGCTGATTCCATCAGTAAGGTTGTTGCTGCACCAATCTCACCACCTGCAGAAAACCCCTGTAAAAGGCGACCTATCACAATAAGAACGGGTGCAGTCATACCAATGCTTGAATAGGGTGGAGCAAAACCTATCATAGCACTGCCAAATGCCATGATAGCAATAGTGATAAGCATTGCCGCCTTTCGGCCATGCCGGTCCGCATATGTACCGATCATAATACTACCAAACGGTCGCATCAGAAACCCAACACCAAATACGGTAGCAGAGAACATTAATGAGACCATAGGATCATCATTTTTGAAAAAAATCTGACCTATGACCTCAGCAAAGAAACTATATACCGTGAAATCAAAAAATTCTAGAAAATTTCCAAGACTGGCAGCGACAATCAATTTTGTCTTTTCTCGACTTGTTTTGGGTCCAACACAGACCTGCGAATGATCTTTGGTATCCAGTCTATCTATCAGTTTAACCTTATTCAAAGCGTGCCCTTTTTTTTGATTCATTATTCCACTGTAGCACTCAATAGTTCTTCATGTTTGAAGTTCTTGAGAACATTTCAACTTGATTGAGAAAGAAAAACAAGGAATTTTTCATATTGTAATATCATTTTATATCCTATGCGTTTATAGAGCAATGATATTACAAACTGAATCAGCATCCATGCTGATGGCAAATCTATTTTGAATAGAATCACAAGAGGTTTTGTTGTTCCTGGTTAAAAAGAGGAGGGGCACATGACGATCATGCAATATGCTGATCCAGTTTACCTTCTTCAGGAACTCATTCGTTATCGTTCAGTTACACCAGACGAGGGGGGTGCACTGTCTTTCTTACAAAAAATTGCCAAAACAGTGGGATTTACGGTTGATCGTCCTGTATTCAGTGACTGTCACACGCCAGATGTTGAAAATCTTTATGCAAAATATGGTGTTTCTTCTCCTTGCCTGATGTTTGCTGGGCATACGGATGTTGTTCCACCTGGTGATAAAGCGCAGTGGAGTCATCCTGCCTTTTCAGGAAATATTGTCGATGGGGTTCTCTACGGGCGTGGTGCTGTAGATATGAAGGGTAGCATCGTTTGTTTTCTTGCTGCTTTAATACGAATTTTCAAGAAAAAGCCAATTAACGGTAGTATATCGCTTCTGATAACAGGGGATGAAGAGGGGCCAGCAGTCAATGGGACTATCAAACTTCTCCAATGGGCAGCCGCACGTGGTGAAGCGTGGGATGCAGCGCTTGTTGGTGAGCCGACATGTACGGAGAGTCTAGGGGATACAATAAAGATAGGACGTCGCGGATCACTTTCAGGTGTTTTAAGGGTTAATGGCATACAAGGGCATGTCGCTTATCCACACCTGGCTCATAACCCACTTCCTAACATCATCACATTGCTTGGGGTTCTTGTTGACCAACCACTTGATACCGGGAGTAAACATTTTCAACCTAGCAATCTTGAGATTGTAAACATTGATAGCGGCAATAAGATAAATAATCTGATCCCTGCTCATGTTGAAGCCTGGTTCAATATTCGTTTCAACGATCTATGGTCACCAGCAACATTGATGGCAGAAATAGAAAGGCGCTTGGATGAAGCCACTCAAGCGATCCTTAAGAAAAATAGAATACCTGTTGACTATGCCATCACCTGGATGTCAAATCCAGCGGCTGTCTTTTTAACCAAGAATGACTGGCTGATCAGCACCATATCCAATGCAATCCTTAAGATAACTGGTCAAACACCAGAAACGTCAACAGCGGGCGGGACATCCGATGCCAGATTCATCAAAGATTATTGCCCTGTTGTAGAATTTGGCCTTGTCGGCAAAACTATGCATAAAATTGATGAATGTGTAGCTGTAGATGACCTTGAAAAACTAACAATGATCTATCAAAGCTTTATTGAACAGATTTTTTCCAATAAAGAAAATACCGTTGAAGGCAGGGAAGGCATCGTTTAGATTGGTTGGCGTTTAGGATTTTTTTTGAAGATAAAAGATTTATACCGCAGCTTTGACCTTTTATTTCATCTCCAGTTCTTTCAGTCGGTTGACAGACGTTGGTGGCATGAATGGAGGAGTATGATCATTGGCTGCCGCAATCAGAAGTGCATCACAGGCATCTTCAATCATGCCTTCAAGGCGGCTCATAAACTCTCTTTTTTCTAATCCAGGTTTAATTGCCGGTAAGATACGGCAACGTATCACCCCCGGATAACAGTGAAAATACTGTTTCGGCCAATAAAGACCAGAATTAAGCGCGACCGGAATAACCGGTAAATTCAATTCAGAATAAATTGGGAAAATACCGCTTTTATAATCAGGTCTCGCTCCAGGAGGCTGACGGGTCCCTTCCGGGAATATAACAATTTGACGATTCGCCATGGCCATCTTTCTGGCTCCTTTAAGAATCCTCTTCAATGCCTTGAGGGGTGTGCCACGGTTTATTGGAATCATCCCCACTTTCGCTAAAAACCAACCGAGGCCCGGTAGCCACATCAGTTCACGTTTAAGAACAAAGGTCGGATCATTGATATGCAGTACCAGTGTCAATGTTTCCCAGATAGATTGGTGTTTTGCGGCAATAATGCAAGCACCTTTTGGTAAGTGCTCCACCCCTTCAATATCATAGGTTGTTCCAGCAATGTATTTTTCTAGCCAGAGTACTGTCCGAACCCAGATACGTGGTATAATCCACACGAGTTTGTGAGGAAGGAAAAAATAAATTGGGGCGACAAGCACCATTTGAATAATTGTTATAGTAAGAAAACTCACTTTAAAAAGTAATGACCGAATGATCAACATACCTGATTCCTATGTCATCTACACACCATCAAAAAACACTCATAAATTAATGAATGCATGGCCCTCAGGCCCTCAGCGCTGCTGGCGAGAAGCATACTGCCTTTCCTTCAAGTAGTCATGACAACACTACCAGCATCGATACCACCAACGCTTTCATAGAAAGAATCGACTGACTGTACTATTCACTATTCTATTCCACAGCGAATCCCTCTTCCCCTTGTCGTCATCAATTGGCACAAGAATGAACGAACTGATAAATGCATGCATGCTTTTGGCACAGAAAATTATGAACTGTGGAACGCTTGGTTCATCGAAAATCTCTTGAGTGAAAATGTGCCAATGGTTGTAACAGGCTAAAAGATTAATCCTTTAATACAGAAATATCTGGCGCATCAACTGCTTTCATACCGATGATATTGTAACCAGCATCGGCATGATGTATTTCACCGGTTACCGATTTAGAAAGATCAGATAGAAAATACAAGCTTACATTGCCAATTTCTTCAACTGTTACCCCTCGCCGTAGCGGTGCATTATGTTCATTCCATTTAAGGATATAACGGAAATCATCAATACCCGAAGCGGCAAGTGTCTTTATAGGACCTGCAGAAATAGCATTGACTCGGATCTTTCTGGGTCCAAGATCCACCGCAAGATACCTGACACTGGCCTCCAGGGCTGCTTTTGCAACCCCCATCACGTTATAATTGGGCATAACCTTCTCTGCACCATAATAGGTCAGGGTCAAGATCGAACCACCATCTATCATAAGTTTTTCAGCACGCTGAGTCACGGCTGTTAATGAATAAACCGAAATATTCATGGTCATCGCAAAGTTGATTGGTGAGGTATCGACAAAGCGACCCTTCAATTCACTCTTGTCAGAAAAGCCAATCGCATGAACGATAAAATCAAGTTTTCCCCATCGCTTAGCCAGAACGTCGAAAACAGCATCTATTGAAGCTTGATCAGTCACATCGCAATGGCCGCAGAGGATTGCACCAAGTCCTTCTACCAAAGGCTTCACACGTTTTTTCATCGTTTCACCCTGATAGGTAAAAGCAAGTTCTGCACCGGAAGAGTAAGTAGCTTTGGCAATCCCCCAAGCGATGGAACGCTTGTTCGCCAAGCCAAGAATCAGCCCACGTTTTCCACGCAACAAATTATTATCCTGAGCCATTAATAAAGCCTCATGGTCTTTTGACAATCAATCCATCCCTGTGGCTATTGCATAGCCACATCATTTCTTCAAGCAAATGGCGTCATTTTATTGGAGATACATCGATATGACGTACCTCAATTACGGTTTCTGCTTTTCGTACAGTTTACAGTTTCTTCAGATTCTTCTGATTTATAATATAAGATTTTATCATGATTAGAACATGAAGATATTTTCTTCTCATGATTAGTTTATGCTAGTATTTATTATATGATTGACTATGCAATATGTAGAAATGCCCCAGATACAAGACCTAGAATTTTTATAGGAAGCAGTATGATAGAGCATGCGTAAGCGGAAACATATAGATGGAATAGATGGAGAGGAATGCAGTGATTGTGGACTGTCTACAAGCAGGAAAGCCCGCCCTCACATGACAGGACAGACAGATGCGCTATATTTTAGCCTGCCATGATTTTTTTTGCTAATCTGTAAATGGTATCAGAACGGTTTCCGGAGCGGCAATAGGCAAGTAATGGTCGTTCTGCTTGAGTTAAAATAGTTATCATTGCCTGCAGACTATTTTCAGCAACACCAGAACCTGTAACAGGAACGTAATAAAGGCTGATATTGTATTCTGCAGCGGCCTGTTGTATCAACAAGAAATCAGGTTGTCCTTCATCTTCCCGGTCCGGACGGTTACATATGACCGTGCGAATTCCCACATCAGCTATAGCTTGAAGATCATCAGTTGAAATTTGACTACTTATATAAACGCCATCATCATTTTCGTGTATGTTCATAGCAACTTTTCCCTTACTCTAAGAGATAGTCAAATTTCAACTTATGTATATAAACCAGAGAGACTTTTATGTTGATCTTAAGTAAGTTAAGTAAGGTCTGCATGCAAACCTACTGGACTAGAATCTTTTCAATCGAAACAATCAATGTAAAATAAATATATAATATGAATGATATTGCTACAATCCTTGTTTTGCTCATCTGTTCTATTGTATTAGTAGATGGGCATCCTATGCTTCTTGCATCACGCTCATGAGGGAAAACGAGAAGAGGATAATTATGAAGGATGAGCAGCACAAGCGTCGTAATTTTCATGCATGTCTTGAACAACTATCGTTTGAGGAGATGACCACCGGTTCTGGTTGCAGATGTAGTAGTCGTATCTAGAAGTAGAAGAGACAAAATCATTACTGCAGTTGCAAAATCTCAAAGATGGAAACATGCTTAATGTCATTACTAGGGGGAAACTTATCGTGCGTGCTGGGAATATTGATATTGCCATTATCATGGGGAGCCAATCTGATTGGACTACGATGTCTCATGCAGCGGAAACACTTGATGAGCTTTGTATAAAGTATGAAGCACGTA
Source organism: Candidatus Tokpelaia sp. JSC085 (assembly GCA_003331005.1). Taxonomy (GTDB): domain Bacteria; phylum Pseudomonadota; class Alphaproteobacteria; order Rhizobiales; family Rhizobiaceae; genus JSC188. The sequence continues at coordinate 450,001 of QENC01000001.1, read as the reverse complement.
TTATCTCAGCACATCGTACACCTGATCGGCTGACGGATTTTGCCAAGGAAGCACAGAATGCAGGGTTTAAAGCCATTATTGCCGGAGCAGGAGGCGCTGCTCACCTGCCAGGTATGACAGCTGCTCTGACGTTGCTTCCTGTCTTTGGTGTGCCTATTCCGTCTCCTGTGCTCTCTGGGCAAGATGCCCTTTTTTCTATTGTCCAAATGCCTGCAGGAATCCCTGTCGGTACATTAGCTATAGGAAAGGCTGGTGCTGTTAATGCCGCTCTCCTTGCAGTAGCTATGTTGGCTGTTTTTAATGATGCAATAGCTGAACGGCTTGATAAATGGAGAACAAGACAAACAGATAGCGTTGCTGAGTTTCCTATGCATGAAAGATAAAAAATATGAAAGTATTGCACATAGGGGCAACAATCGGCCTGATTGGCGGTGGACAGCTTGCCAGTATGATGTCCATTGCTGCCGCTCGTCTTGGTTTCAGAACTGTTGTGCTTTCTCCTGAAAAGAATTGTTCTGCGGCTCGTACTACCAATGAGCATATCGTTGCAGCTTACGATAACCATGCAGCGCTCGAGCATTTGGCTCAGCTATGTGATGTTATTACTTATGAATTTGAAAATATTCCTATTACAACTCTTGATTATCTTGCATTAAATACGACAGTTGCACCGCCCCCATTTGCTCTTGCAGTTGCACAGAATCGTTTTATTGAGAAAAAATTTCTTGGCGAATGCGGCATTGCCACTGCACCGTGGTGGTTTATCGAAGACAGAGAAACATTGGATGCTGCTTTAATCGCATGTGGTGGGAAGGGTATATTGAAGTCATGCTTCTTTGGTTACGATGGGAAAGGTCAGGTCCACATTACAAAGAACAGTGAAGATACTATCCGCATGGCTTTGGAGACGATTGGCCATGTCCCTGCAATTCTTGAAGGATTTGTTGATTTTTCCAAAGAAATCTCAGTGATTGCTGCCCGTGGACGTTTAAAAGATGTTGTTTTTTTTGATGTTCCAGAAAATATTCATCAGGCTGGTATTTTGCGTACTTCTATTGTTCCTGCAGCGGTTTCTCCCGAAGTAATAAAAACTGCACGAGAGATAACAGCAACAATTTTACATACTCTGAATTATATTGGCGTCATTGCTGTTGAATTTTTTGTGAAGGCTGACGGTTCTATTTTTGCTAATGAATTTGCCCCACGTGTACATAATTCTGGTCACTGGACAGAAGCTACCTGTATCATTTCGCAATTTGAGCAGCATATACGCGCCATTGCTGGTTGGTCATTGGGAATACCTTTACGGCATAGCGATTGTATTATGGAAAATATTATTGGCGACGATATAAATAAAACGCCTGAAATATTGCAACAACCGGGGACATTTATTCATCTTTATGGAAAGGAAGAAATACGTCTTGGCAGAAAAATGGGCCATATCATTCATATTACACATACACAGGAATAATGTTGTTCTAAATGCACTTTCTACTGGCTTTTCAAAGGCAATGGTCCACAGAGAAAACTCTGTGTTCATTCCTGTTGACGATTCTCACGGTTTCATGCCATGATGATAATAAGTTTTTCGCAACTGGTTTCATAAGCAAGGGTAATTTTTGAAATGATTTTTATAGCATTGGTGATTTGATATGAAAATTAAGAATTCGCTTAAGGCGCTCAGGCTGCGTCATCGTGATAATAGAATGGTTCGCCGTAGAGGTCGTGTCTATCTCATTAATAAGGTAGCACCGCGCTTTAAAGCCCGCCAGGGATAAACTGCTCCTTGAATTTGAGAAGATCTAAGGAGTTTGCGACAAAAAGCAGCTCGGATTAGTTAACATATGCTAGGGTTTAGGGTTATAGTCTCATAGAATCGATACATGCGCGCGCGGTTAGTGCTTTTGTATATGTTGTGTGCGCAGAAAAAGGTTGTATTAAGTCATGCTTTTTTCTTGCTTTCTAAGCAATTTTTTGTAGAACGCACTTTCATTCTGTCGCATCCATCTGTTTATGGATGGTTCTTGTTGCAAAGAAACGAGGCTATGAGATTCAAGAAACATGAATTGCGGAAACAGGTGCTGGCACGGCGTGATGCCATACTCGCTTCAGATCGAACGCAGCGTTCTCAGGTTCTTGCGGCCTATGCTAATGTGCTGTGTCTTACAGGAGAAACCGTTTCTGCTTTTTGGCCAATTCGTTCTGAAATTGATCCGTATCCATTGATGTCTGCATTGGTTTTTCAGGGGAACAGGTTAGCACTTCCAGTTATTACGAAAAAAAATACGATGATATTTCGTTTATTCAAAGGAAGCGACAAGCTTGTTGACCTGCCATTTGGTCTGAAAGGCCCTAACACATCGGCAGAAATTGTTCATCCAACGACAATCTTTCTACCACTGGCAGCGTTCGACAATCATGGTAATCGCATCGGGTATGGTTCTGGGTATTATGACAAAACAGTGGATAACATATACAAGTATGGACATAATCCGCGCCTGATCGCCCTTGCATTTGACTGTCAACAAGTAGAATGTATTCCGGCAGAAGCACATGATATCCCGTTACAGGGCGTTTTAACGGAAAGCGGGTTCAAGATATTTCATTGAGAACCAGTTAAAGCGCCTTTTGTATTCTATTCGGTAAATAAATAGCACCTCTACATTGAATATTTGAGGGGATCCAGAAAAGTTGGAGAACGGAATCGAGTCTTTTAATGTTGAAGCAAAAAAAGGGGTTTATATGCGTTTTTTGTTTTTGGGTGATGTCGTTGGACGTTCTGGTCGCAGTATTGTCTTTGAGCAGCTCCCTGGTTTGATTACTAATCTGAATCTCGATTTCGTCGTCGTTAATGGTGAAAATGCCGCCAAGGGGCGTGGCATCACTGAGAAGATTTATCTTGAAGCTCTTAAAGTTGGCATTGATGTTTTAACAACGGGAAACCATGCTTTTGACCAAAGAGATACGCTGTTTTATGCTGATCGGGTGGATCGTTTTCTGCGTCCTGCAAATTTTCCAAAAGGTACTCCTGGCAAAGGATCAGGAATTTATATGACTCCAAAAGGGGCACGTGTACTTGTTGCTAATATTATGGGACGTATTTTTATGCATCCTGATCTTGATGATCCATTTGAAACAGCTGAAAAGATTATTTCTCCCTGTCCGCTAGTTGAGCAGGTTGATGCTGTGATTATTGATTTTCATGCCGAAACAACAAGTGAAAAACAATGTTTGGGGCATTTTTTGGATGGCCGTGCAAGCGTTGTTGTCGGCACCCACACTCATGTACCAACAGCAGACGCACAAATACTTAATGGTGGGACTGCCTATATGTCGGATGCAGGAATGTGTGGTAATTATGATTCTATCCTTGGCATGGATAAGGAAGAACCACTGCAACGATTTTTAACGAAAATTCCACGAGACCGTTTTCAACCAGCAGGCGGTCTTGCAACTATTTGTGGTCTTGCTGTTGAAATTTCTGATAGAACTGGTCTTGCTGAAAAAGTTGCGCCTCTACGGATAGGGCCGCGTTTGCAAGAAGCAATACCCGATTTTTGGTAATGCCTGTAGGGAGGGAGGGGAGAAAAACTAACTGGCATGCTTTGCATTTGTCATGTTATTTCATATAATGTGCATATTCTAGTCTTATTGCCTTGATGATGGACTGAGAGTGGGTGTGATTTGAGCAGGATTCGCCATGGCCGGTCATTCACAATTTAAAAATATTATGTATCGCAAAGGGCGACAAGATGCTGTGCGTTCCAAGATATTCTCTAAGCTTGCCAGAGAAATTACCATAGCCGCCAAGCAGGGGCTATCCGATCCAGCGATGAACCCGCGTTTGCGCCTTGCAGTCCAAAATGCTAGGATTCAGTCCATGCCGAAATATAATATTGAGCGCGCAATAAAAAGGGCTGCAGCTGGAGGGACAGAAAATTATGAAGAGGTGCGCTATGAAGGCTATGGACCTGGTGGCGTGGCTGTCATAGTTGAGGCTCTAACAGATAACCGGAATCGTACCGTATCCAATGTGCGTTCTGCATTCACAAAATTGGGTGGCACCTTAGGAGAAACGGGATCAGTTAGTTTTATGTTCAGTCATATCGGTGAAATTATCTATGAAGCGGGTGATGCTGACAGCATTATAGCCGCAGCGATAGAGGCAGGTGCAGAAGATGTTCAATCGGATCAGAACAGCCATACTGTTGTTTGCACGTTTGAGGATATCGGTGAGGTTGCTAAAATACTCGAAAGCATCGTTGGTGAGGCGCACTCTATCAAAATTCTCTGGAAACCAGTAACATTGATCCCTCTTGATGAAGAAAAGTCCCGGTCTGTTTTAAGACTGATAAGTCTTCTCGATGATGATGATGATGTCCAAAGTATCCATCTCAATTGTGAAATAAGTGATGAGATCACTTTAGATTAATACCGCCGAAAAGGCGTTCTACTATCTGCAAGGAAAAACACATGATTAGCAGAGAACTGTGAATGTATCCTCTAAAAAGTCGGGGTATATCGGAAGAACCATCTCTTATCGAGATAAGATCCCGTCTATTCATGATTTCTTCTAGCGTTATCGTGGCGAGCAACAATATCTCTCGATCTGTAAGGTACGCATATGTCACCGGTCAGTGATAATAAGATGCTGTCACTTCTTGTGTGTCCATTGACAGGTGGCGTGTTGCGCTACGATGCTGAGTCACAGGAGCTTGTTTCTTTGAAAGCACGCCTTGCTTATCCGATCCGGCAGGGTGTTCCGATCATGATCGGATCGGAAACGCGCCAGTTGACAGAAAAAGAACAATAAACGCACGATAAAAAATCTTTTTTTGTAATAAAACTGGCTGAAGCCACAGTACATAGTCTCGGTGAGGTGAAAGCAATTATTATGGAACAAAAAAAGATATTTCTTCTACCTGGCGATGGGATTGGTGTGGAAATCATGGACGAGGTGCGAAAGTTTATTAACTACATGAAAGATGAGCTCGGCCTTACTCTTGTATATGAAGAAGGGCTTGTTGGCGGTGCGGCCTATAATAGGTATGGTCAGCCGATTTCTGAAGAAGACATGCAGCGTGCTCTCCTTGCTGATGCGGTGCTTTTAGGCGCAGTAGGCGGTCCAGAATGGAATGAAGTTGCTTATGATCTTCGTCCAGAAGCGGGTCTATTACGTTTGCGTAAGGACCTGAAGCTATTTGCTAATCTGCGTCCTGCAATCTGTTATCCTGCTTTGGTTCATGCATCCTCGCTTAGGCCTGAATTGGTGGAAGGCTTAGATATGCTCATTGTCCGTGAATTGACTGGCGGTGTCTACTTTGGTGAACCAAAGACAATTGTTCATCTGGAAAAAGGACGGAAACGGGCTATTGATACGCAGGTCTATGATACGTATGAAATTGAACGGATCGCTTCTCTTGCCTTTGAGATTGCTCGGACACGACGGTGCCAGGTGACTTCCATAGAAAAGCATAATGTTATGAAAACTGGATTGTTGTGGAAGGAAGTGGTGACAGCTGTCCATTCCGCATGTTATCAGGATGTGACACTGAACCACATGCTGGCGGATACTGGCAGTATGGAACTTATCCGGGCACCGAAGCAATTTGATATCATTCTCACAGATAATCTCTTTGGGGATCTTCTTTCAGATATGACAGCCATGCTAACCGGGTCGCTGGGCATGTTACCGTCTGCCTCACTCGGATCATATGATGAGACAACTGGCAAGCGGCGGGCAATGTACGAACCGGTACATGGTTCAGCACCTTATATTGCAGGCAAGGGCATCGCTAATCCCATTGCGATGATTACCTCGCTGGCAATGTGTCTTCGTTATTCATTTTGTTTGAATAAAGAGGCAAGCGATCTTGAAAAAGCAATTTCTGCTGTGCTGAATGATGGGTTACGAACAGTGGACATCTCTTCTGAAGGCATGCAGAATGTTTCAACAAGAGTTATGGGAGATGCTATTCTTGAAAAATTCAGGAAATTCTCAGTAGGGTAATAAAAAATGGAGCAAGTCATCCCATGGCACCTAGATAAGATTTCAGTGGCTGTTTTTTTGGATCAGCAGCAATTTTCCGGACTATCAGTAAGATAATGTGATGCTGATAAGCAATAATTTTGTATCTATAGCTCTCTGTCAATCATCAGGATTGGATATAGTGCCGGTCATAGCGATGACCAAGCGCAGTCAAAATTTCATAAGGAATAGTACCAGCATCGCGGGCAACATCTTCCAGTTGTTGGCTTGGACCTATCAGTTCTACAAAATCACCTCGGCAGGGAAAAAATTTGCCGAGCGCCGTGACATCAAGCATCATAGAGTCCATTGAAATCTCCCCAATAATAGGCAAGCGCTTCCCTGAAAAATATGCTGCTCCGCAATTGCTAAGAGACCGAATCCACCCATCTGCATATCCAACAGCAACTGTTGCGATATGGGTTGGTCGAGTGGTCAGGTAAGTCCCACCATAACCGATTTTAAGACCTGCAGGAACTTGACGCGTCTGAATGACACGTGCTTCAAGCTTGACAACAGGATGCAGCTGAGATGATAATTTTCCCTTTGGGGCAATACCGTATAGGGCAATGCCCGGTCGTACGAGGTTAAATTTATAATCTGCTCCTAGATTAATACCACCTGAATTGGACAAGCTAACCGGTACAGTAGGAAGAGCTTTGAGCTTCTTCTTCAGCGAAGATAGCTGTATAGAGTTCATGTCATTATTATATTCATCACTGCATGCAAGATGACTGAGGATATAGCAAACATTAGCGTACTCAAAGATTTCAGGATTTTCGGCAAGTTTTGCGGATTCTCCTGCATCAAGCCCAAGGCGCGCCATCCCGCTGTCCAATTGCAGCATTAAAGGTAGTTTTTTTTTCTTCTTACGACAAAAGCTTGCCCACGCTTTAACAGACGCAAGGGAGTTTAAGACGGGAATTAAACCTGCATCAGCTGTTGTAGCCTCCATTCCAGGATGGATATCATTCAGGACAGCAATTTTTGCTCTATCAGGCAGATATAACTTTAGTTGGAGAGCTTCATTTAACTGTGCTACAAAAAATATGCGACATCCTTCTTCATAAAGGGCAGGAGCAGCATATGCTACACCAAGGCCATAGGCATCGGCCTTAACAACGGCAGCAGTCATAGCCGGTGCAGCTGCGATACTTAGAATCTTGTAGTTGTACCGCAATGCATTTAAATTAATTGTGAGAACACCACCAGTAGCCTGGCCGTCCATATTGCAACAATTGAGATTTTTTGCCCATTTTTTATTCCATTTTATTACTTGTGGTTTAAATTTATTCTCCTGATTAATCTTCATTCCACTCGCCTAATTATTGGTATTCGCATCTTTTATTCAAAATTCTGATGGGTGTTCCACAATTATCTCTCTTACTTATACTTATATATAGTATCAGGCTTTCCAAGCCTGATCATAATTTAGTCTGGCTTAATCGTTTGTTTAAAAGTCATTTTTTATGTGGTAATTGTGATCATTTAATGCGATCATGAAACGCTGGAATTTTAAGTTTTGGATCATGAGCATTCCATGATAAAATAAATTGACAGTATTTCCAGAGTTTGATGTTTAGGCTATCGGAGGAAAGCACAGGGAGGAGAATTTCCAGAGAGTCTCTAGGTGTGTATTTTTCCAGTGTGTTACCCAAACAAGAGGGATAGGTCTTAAGATCCTGTATCGGCATCTAAACAAAAGTCAGGTCAGGTCATGAAAAATTCAACGGCAATCTCCAAACGTCCACTTGCACCTCATGTTAGTATTTATCGTTGGCCGATTACTATGATGGGGTCTATTGCTCATCGCATTTCTGGCGGAGCACTTTATTGCGGTACATTGTTTTTGGCTATCTGGCTGGTTAGCATCGCGTATAGTCAGGAAATCTTCTGTGTAGTTAACGCATTTTACAGTTCTGTTTTCGGTCGCATCATTCTGTTTACTTATACATTTGCCCTTGTGTATCATCTTGTTAGTGGAGTGCGCTATCTATTCTGGGATATCAGAACAACCCTACTTGAGATACATTACGCTACAAAAATGATTAGAGTGACAGTATTTATTTCTATAATTCTGACACTCTTTATTTGGGTTGTCGCTTATATGCTACTCTGAATTGGAGCGAGATAGTATTATGAAAGATTTCAGAACACCACTTTGCAAAGCGAGAGGACTTGGCTCTGCGAGAGATGGTACCGAACATTTCTGGATGCAGCGATTGACAGCATTGGCTAATATTCCACTGTTTCTCTTTTTTATCACAATTGTGGTTACTCTTATCGGTAAGGATTACAATTATATCCGGGCAATTATAGGAAATCCGATAATTGCCCTTATTATGGCGTTAATGGTGTTATCGGGTATTTACCATATGAAACTGGGCATGCAGGTTATCATTGAAGATTACGTTCATGGAAAAGAACTACGTGCCTCTATGCTTGCCCTGAATATTTTCTTTTCATTCAGCATGGGGTTGGCCTGTATTTTTGCACTTCTCAAAATTACGTTGGAGGGATGATTCATGCCTATGGGGACTGTCATGTCGACAGAAAACTATCATTTTGTCGATCACAAATTTGATGTTGTTGTTATAGGAGCCGGGGGTGCTGGTTTGAGGGCGACCCTTGGCATGGCCGAGCAAGGCTTTAAGACAGCCTGTGTCACCAAGGTTTTCCCAACCCGCTCTCATACAGTTGCTGCACAAGGCGGTATCGCGGCATCTCTAGCTAATATGGGGCCTGATAACTGGCAGTGGCATATGTATGATACTGTCAAGGGATCTGATTGGTTGGGTGATCTAGATGCGATGGAATATCTGGCACGTGAAGCACCAACAGCGGTCTATGAACTTGAACATTACGGTGTGCCGTTTTCACGTACTGAACAGGGAAAGATATATCAGCGGCCTTTCGGTGGCCATACCACTGATTTTGGTGACGGTCTTCCTGTACAACGGACCTGTGCAGCCGCAGACCGTACTGGTCATGCTATGCTGCACGCGTTATATGGTCAAAGTCTGAAGCACAATGTCCTGTTTTTTATCGAATATTATGCTCTTGATCTTATAATGATGGATGGTGCTGTAACGGGCGTCGTTGCGTGGAACCTTGATGATGGTACCATCCATCGCTTTTCAGCCAAGATGGTGGTTCTTGCAACAGGAGGTTATGGACGTGCTTATTTCTCTACGACCTCAGCACATACTTGTACCGGTGATGGGGGAGGTATGATAACCCGCGCTGGATTGCCGCTCCAGGATATGGAATTTGTCCAATTTCACCCGACCGGTATTTACGGGTCCGGTTGTCTTATTACAGAAGGAGCGCGTGGTGAGGGCGGTTATCTCATAAATGCCGAAGGCGAACGTTTCATGGAACGTTATGCCCCTTCTTTCAAGGATTTGGCTTCACGAGATGTTGTTTCGCGTTGTATGACAATTGAAATTCGTGAAGGCCGTGGGATTGGCCCGAAAAAAGACCATATTCATCTTGTATTGAGCCATCTTGATCCGGCAACCTTGCATGAACGCTTACCTGGAATTTCTGAGTCAGCACGTATCTTTGCCGGCATTGATGTAACAAAGGATCCCATTCCCGTTATCCCAACAGTTCATTACAATATGGGCGGTATTCCTACAAATTACTGGGGTGAAGTATTGAATCCGGATGCCAGAAATCCGGATCGCATTCAGCCAGGGCTGATGGCTGTAGGGGAAGCCGGATGTGCTTCTGTGCATGGTGCTAACCGTCTTGGCTCCAATTCATTAATTGATCTTGTTGTTTTTGGTCGTGCAGCAGCTATCCGTGCAGGAAAAGTGATTGATCGGTCAGGTAGGATACCTGATCTTGATCTGAGAGCTTGTGACAAGATTATAGAACGATTTGACAGATTAAGGCATGCTAATGGTTCAATATCCACGGAGGCGTTACGTGATGAAATGCTGCATACTATGCAGGAAGATGCTGCGGTCTTTCGGGAAGAAAAATCACTGAAAAAGGGATGCGAGCGTATTTCTGCTTTATGGAGAGCGCTTGCTGATCTCAAGGTTTCTGATCGTTCGCTGATCTGGAACTCCGATCTTGTGGAGACTCTTGAACTGGAAAACCTAATGGCTAATGCCATTACGACGGTTTATTCTGCTCAGGCTCGTAAAGAAAGCCGTGGTGCCCATGCGCGCGAAGATTACCCTGAGCGTGATGATAAAAATTGGCGTAAACACACATTAGCGTATCTTTCTTTAGATGGAAAGATCACCCTCTCTTATCGAGCAGTCCATCTTTGTTTGCTGACAAAACCAGAAGATGGTGGCATTGATCCGCAAAAAATTTCTCCGAAGAAGCGTGTTTACTAGACTAGGAGTAGGAAATGGTTCAGATGCATCTCCCAAAGAACTCACAAGTTAAGCCAGGAAAAACCTGGGGACAGTTGGGTCATGCAGGCAATTTGACGGAATTCCATGTCTATCGTTGGTCACCAGACAATGGTAAAAATCCACAAATTGATACCTATTTTGTAGATCGTGGTACCTGTGGCCCGATGATACTTGATGGTTTGTTATATATCAAGAAGCATATTGACCCGACATTAACGTTTCGCCGCTCCTGTCGTGAAGGTATTTGTGGTTCTTGTGCAATGAATATTGATGGTTCCAATACGCTCGCCTGCACCAAAGGTATCGATGAGGTCAGGCATCCGGTGACAATATACCCGCTGCCGGCTATGCCAGTAGTGAAAGATCTTGTCCCCGATCTCAATCACTTCTATGCGCAGCACCGGACAATTGAGCCATGGCTTCAAACACTTTCATCAGAGCCAGAGAAGGAATGGCTACAAAGCTATGAAGACCGCCAAAAATTGGATGGTCTTTATGAGTGTATTCTCTGTGCCTGCTGTCAAACCTCTTGTCCAAGTTATTGGTGGAATGGTGATCGCTATCTTGGTCCGGCTGTTTTATTGCAGGCTTATCGCTGGATTGCTGATTCACGCGACGAAATAAAGGGGGAGCGTCTTGACAATCTGGAAGACCCATTTCGTCTTTATCGCTGCCACACAATTATGAACTGTGCACAAACATGTCCTAAGGGGTTGAACCCAGCAAGAGCTATTGCTCAAGTAAAACAGATGATGGTTGAACGCCATCTCTGAATAACTGACAAAAAGAAGAAGAAATAGACTGCAATAAAGAACCAGCAGAAAGAGCTGAAAATTGTATATGGTCCTTCAGTCCCCACTCCACTCTTGTCACAAAACCCGTGCGAAAAGCTCATAAAAGCAGGAATTTCTTATGAAATCTCCCCATGAATCAAGCGACAATTGGCACCCAGAGGCGGAATCGAACCACCGACACGCGGATTTTCAGTCCGCTGCTCTACCAACTGAGCTATCTGGGTATTACCCAACAGATCAACTTATAGCAACTCAATCCTTTCTGTCTAGTATAGAATAAAAAATTTATATAAAAGAAGGAGTTATCAAACCCTATTCTAATATTAAATATTAGACTCTAATTGCTATTAAATGCCCAAATCCACTATGATGGACACAGTTGTTCCGAATGCTGCCATGATTTATTGTCTTTATAGCTTATGCTTATTTTTTTCTAAAAGTCATGTATTCATTGCCTTATAGTTGCTCCTCTTTCCTCATTATCCTTGGATTACACGCTAATGCAAATTTATCAGAGGCGCACAGGCTACATATTTTTCGATATCTACTATTATTGAGATCAATGCAAAACAAGTCAATAAGAGGAATCCAGAAAAAGTGGTTGATTTATTCTCATGTATGCTATTTGCAAGAATGGTGGAACGGAGAAGATGTATACAAATACAATACAGTTTTTTCAGCATGATGGGTTTTGCCTAGCCTTTCAAGAAGAGGGCCAGGGTGAACCGATATTGCTTATTCACGGCTTTTCATCATCAGGACAGGTAAATTGGGTTGAACCTGGGTGGTTTAAAACGCTTACGAATGCAGGTTACAGAGTGATTGCTATTGATAATCGCGGTCACGGATATTCAAATAAAAGCTATAATCCAGCTGTCTACACTCCAGAACGCATGGCGTCTGATGCCATAGCTCTTCTGTACCATTTGGGAATAGAAAAAGCCCATATCATGGGCTATTCCATGGGAGCAAGAATTTCCGCTTTTATGGCCTTGCGGGTTCCTCAAGTGATTCACACAGCAATTTTTGGCGGTTTAGGCATGAATTTGATGAAAGGAGGAGATCACTGGAAGTCGGTAGTGGAAGCCCTTATGGTAGATGATGCTAAAAGAATTACAAATGCACGTGGTATGCTATTTCGTAAATTTGCGGATCGCATGAAGGGCGATCGTAGAGCATTGTCTGCCTGTATTATTGGAGCGACAAAAAAAATGATGCCAGATGATATTCGCCGGATAACTGTCCCTGTTCTTGTTGTGGTTGGTACGAGAGATGAAATCGCAGGTCAACCACAGCCTTTGGTTGCTTTACTGTCAAAAGGGGAACTGTTAACGATTCCTGATCGTGACCACATGCTAACAGTAGGCGATAAAATCTATAAAAACGGCGTACTGAATTTTCTAAGACGTCATAAAATTTGTCAGAATGGATAGCCTGAAGCGGATATATATCATGCATTCATTCGTAAGATGGTTTTTTTATGCAACAAGAAAAGAGAACAGAATGCTAGCTGTGTCAATAGGAAATAAACAATCTTTAAAAAACAGGAAAACCAGGCAGGATTCCCTATGGGATCGTATCAAAATTGAGGCGGAAGAAGCTATCAAGATGGATCGGACAATTGCCGGTTTTTTACGTTTTGCTATCCTAGATCAGGATAGTCTGGAACAAGCAGTTATCAATCGGTTAGTTGATCGTCTGCATCATCATGAGATTGATAAAGATGTATTGCGGCACACTTTTAGCGAAGCGACGGGCAGGATAAAAAACTGGCCAGAGCTGTTGCAAGCAGACATACACGCTACCTTCGACCGTGATCCTACATCGCATCGCCTTCTTGATCCACTTTTATATTTTAAAGGATTTCATGCCATTCAGATACATCGGATCGCTCATGTGTTCTGGGAACAAGGGCGCAGAGATTTCGCTTATTATCTGCAAAGCCGTTCATCATCTGTTTTTCAGACGGACATCCATCCGGCATCGCAGATCGGTTCGGGTATCTTTCTAGATCATGCGACCGGTCTTGTTATTGGTGAAACTGCAATTATAGAGGACAATGTATCAATGCTTCATAGTGTCACACTGGGTGGGACAGGAAAAGCCAATGGTGACCGTCATCCAAAAATACGCCATGGTGTGTTAATCGGTGCGGGGGCTAAAATTCTTGGCAATATTGAAATCGGAGCATGTTCTAAGGTAGCATCAGGGTCCGTTGTATTATCTGCAGTTCCTCCGCATGTCACCGTTGCTGGGATACCAGCTTGTGTCATTGGCAGAGCCGGTTGTAAGGAACCTGCTCAAAGTATGGATCATACATTTATCTATGGGGATGGAATTTAATTGGATGCCCCAGGAGAATCAATTGCATTTTAACAAAATTTGTTAATGGACATCTCTTAACGTTCAGTACATGTCAAATGGCGGAGGAGGTGGGATTCGAACCCACGATACGGCTTCCCATATGCCGGTTTTCAAGACCGGTGCCTTCAACCACTCGGCCACCCCTCCATTCCTTTACTTATACTTATATAACTCTCACAGAAAACCATAAGAGCATACGGAGCATATAAAAATCTTATTATAGCGATTCATCAAGAATCAAAAAGAGTATAAATGAATCGTGCTACTTAAATCTAAAAATGCGTCTAATCTTTTTGGTTTTCTTCACCTGTTCCTATCATCAACGCTTGCTGTTTATCATCCCTTCTCTAAACATTGATCTTTATCCTGAACTATTGATATCTCCTAATCCAGGAAAATAGACCGGTTGGTGTGTATAATAGTAGAGTGTTATTACTTAGTCGTCCGCTATCACCTTGCAAAACGGGATGTGACAACGCACCTTCTTTTACGAGAGCCATCAGCGTAGGAGATGAAGCAAAGACACTGTGCGTTCCGCCATCAACATGTGACATATCTAGCACACTTATACCATGGCGCTGGAGAAAATCAATGCTGGAACCATCCCCTAAACGGGCATGCCCGCCTGTAATTTTTCGTGAGATTTTCAGCGCCTTGTCCACACTTGAAATCTGCACGACCGTTGCTTTGGGTAGATGTCTTACATCTCGCAATTGCTGTTCAAACACATCAACATCAATATCAGGAGCAGCCATTAACAGACTCGATATACGATGTATAACCTGATGTTGTCCCTTTAATGATAAAGTTCGCAGCGCTTCCATCATGACGTAGTTTCCCATAGAATGGGCAACAACTGTGATCTGGTTCGCATTGATTTCCGTAAGCAACTGTAGAAGATCTGTCAGCCCGTTACGGGCAAAATCTGCGCTATCTCTATCATAAATATACAACCCAACCTCTCCACCAGATGGCCACGCATAATGAACTATCACAGCATCTATATTGTAATCATGAACTATCTGTGCAGTTCGAAATGTGCTTTCAGCGAAATTGTTATTATAACCGTGAATGAAAAGAAAAATTTCCTTTTTCTTCCCAGTGTGATGGGCGATAGCGGTTTTGAGAGCACTTTTGAAAGTCTGTCGTGATGTATACAGACCAAATGACACAGCTATAAAATGCTTGTCCTGATTAGGCTGCCTCCCGTTTTTCTCAACAACACCCTTCCGATGGATTAAGGGAATCGCTACATCCACAAGCGCAAAATGAAGTTGCTTCGAGCGTTTATCACCAAAAGGCTGAATAACATTATTCTCATAATTCCGGCTGGTTGCAACATAGACAGGTACAATCGCTTGCGTTTGTCCTACAAAGAAAGAAGAATGAGCCATAGCAGTTTGTGCTACAGCAGATGATCTAGTATCTAGACTGTAGTGTAATACGGCTCGTCCGCTGTTACAGGCTGTCAAAAGAAGCGAAACTGTAGTAAAAAAGCTAATATTCTTAAAGAAGGATCGCATCCAGGATTCCGCTATTCATGGAATGCATGAACTATATAAACTTCATCACAATGATCATCAATCAATAGGATCTAAAAAATTGATGTCTTTCTTCCTAAAATTATCGTGATTGCCCGCTTTCACCCATAGGTCATGGTATACTGCACCTATTGCAGTTGCTTCCCTGATCAGGGGAAAGGCTGAGCGAACATGATTAAGCGCTGTTTGTCCTGTTGTTATTGTTTGAACCGGATTAGCCATATAGAATTCTATAGCTTTCTGTAGAACAGGCTGATTAGAAGCTGGAACAACAGTCCCTGTACCTCTAGCGACACATTCAGCATAGGCTCCTGCATCACTTGTTACAACTGCTGTTTGCGAGGCCATGGCTTCTAGTGGAGTCAGACCAAATCCTTCATTTCTGGAAGGAGCGACATAAAGGCTAAGGCGGCGGTACCATTGGCAAGGATCGGATAATTCACCGATAAATATAATGCGATTTGCCAGTTTAGCATCAGAAATCTTATCCTTCAATTTTCTTGCAAAAACTGTGTGTCTCAATGTTATACGACCAGCTATTATGGCTGTCCATTCTGGATAATGCGGTAACAATTCAATCATAGCATCGACAAATAGATCTGTGCCCTTCTGGTAACGGATGCGACCAAAACACCCTACCGCATATTTCCCGGGAAGACCTGAGAACTTGAATGTATCCTCCTGAGTGAGCGGTGGCGTAAAACGGTTAAGATCAATACCATGCATAATGACCTGATGTGGTACTTCCAAATAGGATCCCGAATGCTTGCTGGTGGCAATAACCCTGTCCATGCGCCGTATCAACCATTTGGTAAAAGGTTGATGATAACGCTGGGAAGCAGATGTGAAAATAAGGCGTAGCTTCATATGCAAAACATCACGCATAAAAATGCCAACAATCATTTCCACATTACGGCGTGCATGCCAGAGACGAAATGGATTATTTAATGGCCGTTTCCATAAACCACCAAGTGCACTCCATGCAAGAGATGGCAGATCATTCGGCAAATACGGTCCAAGAGCAGTAATACGTATGCCGTGGGCACGTTGATATGGTATGAGCTGTATAATCGTAGCAGTTACACCAGAAAACCTCTTTTTGAAATTTGGTGCAATGATATCTGTTTCTTTGAGTGATACACGCATTATCATGCTTCATCTTCAGATAAATGTTAGATCAATGATTATAAAAGAACGCATACCGCCTGGGGCATGAACTTCAATTGTTTCCCCTTCATGTTTCCCAATGAGAGCGCGAGCGATTGGCGAAGATACAGAAATTCTTCCACTTTTTACATCGGCCTCCTGATCACCAACAATCTGGTAAATACATTTTTCCTCCGTTTCTTCATCAAGAATGGTAACAGTGGCACCAAATTTCACTTGTTTACCAGAAAGCTTGGAGATGTCGATAACTTCTGCCCGAGCGATGTAATCTTCAAGTTCATTGATACGACCTTCATTATGACTTTGTATCTCTTTGGCAGCATGATATTCAGCATTTTCAGAGAGATCACCATGAGCACGTGCATCTGCGATTGCCTCAATAATACGTGGACGTTCCTCCTGCTGACGCCAGCGAAGCTCTTTTTTAAGCTTTTCAAATCCGTTTTTTGTCATCGGGACCTTATTCATGGCCTCAATCCTTTCTTTTCCTCACCACAGCCTGTGTGAAAAAAAAGAAACGGCTCCTGAAATTCATTCAGGACCGTTCATTATAATCCATTCACTTCACACGTATAACAACATAACAGCCTTGCAAAAAGAATCATACAGAAAAGTAAAGTCATGCAACAAGCATATAGCACTCCTTATTAAGAAAAGGAGTGAGATATGCTCGCTTGGTTCTATGTCTTTTTTTGTCGCTCACTTATAGAATACTGGCACAAAAGCGCTGGATACGTGTCCCTGCTTCCGTCAGTGTTTTTTCCGATGTAGCATAGGAAATCCGGAAGTTGGGACTATGACCAAAAGCTGAACCATGTACCACAGCGATACCTTCAGCTTCTAACAAAGCTGTTACGAAATCTTCGTCACTTGCAATGCCTTTGCTTGTCGATGTTTTTTTGCCAATTGTCTCTGCACAGGATGGATAGACATAAAACGCACCTTCTGGAATAGGACAGGAAATGCCTTTTGCCTTATTGAGCATACCGACAATAAGATCACGGCGATTCTCGAAGATCTTTCTATTTTTGGCAATAAAATTCTGAGGACCGTCAAGCGCTTCAACCGCAGCCCATTGTGCTATGGAACAAGCCCCTGAAGTCTGTTGTCCCTGAATTATATCCATGGCCTTGATAAGTGGTAGTGGCCCGGCAGCATAACCGATGCGCCAACCAGTCATGGCATAGGCTTTGGAAACACCGTTCATTGTCAATGTTCTCTCATAAAGTATAGGTTCTACTTGTGCTGGTGTGCTGTAGATAAAATCACCATAGATCAGATGTTCATATATATCATCAGTCAGGATATATACATGTGGATAGCGGACTAGAACATCAGTCAATGCTTTTAGTTCATCGTAGCTATAAGCTGCCCCAGACGGATTTGATGGTGAATTGAAGACAAACCATTTCGTTTTTTTTGTAATGGCGGCTTCAAGGACTTCTGGGCGCAATTTGAATTTATCTGCAAAATCCGTGTTAACAAAAACTGGTGTGCCACCAGTCAACACCACCATCTCCGGATAACTGACCCAATAGGGTGTGGCAATGATAACTTCATCGCCTATATTAAGCGTGGACATAAATGCATTAAACAGAATTTGTTTTCCACCAGTCCCGACAATAATTTGTTCGGGTTTATAATGAAGATTGTTCTCACGTTTGAATTTTGCTACAATAGCCTCACGTAATTCCGGAATACCTGCTATAGGTGTATACTTTGTTTTTCCATCATGGATTGCCTTTATAGCAGCATTTTTAATATTATCTGGTGTATCAAAATCTGGTTCCCCAGCGCTCAGTGAAATTACATTCTTC
This sequence comes from Candidatus Tokpelaia sp. JSC085, assembly GCA_003331005.1. Classification (GTDB taxonomy): domain Bacteria; phylum Pseudomonadota; class Alphaproteobacteria; order Rhizobiales; family Rhizobiaceae; genus JSC188. The sequence continues at coordinate 431,914 of QENC01000001.1, read as the reverse complement.
CCTGCTACTTCAAGTTCTCTGGCTTTTTGAACAACGGCAATGGTTGCAGACGGTTTAACATAGGAAAGAGCTTCAGTAAGAAATGCCATGATATTCTTATCTCCTGAATTGCACAGAAAAATAAAGGCCTTTGACCTTGATTTCTGGCTCAATGCTGCTTGAGCGCCTGAGCGCTATAGCTTGGAACCAAGCGTTGGTTGCTATTCATTTCATTCCCCAGAATCGATACGGTTAAAAATATTGTCGAACTTACGCCGTGCAAGACCGGGCTGCTCGTGACTACGATAACTCTCAGACAGGTTTGCTTCACCAACCTTGATCAACATGACCATGCCGGACACATAGTGGGGTGTGCATTTAATGCCATAAAACCCAGGAATATCAAAGGTTACAATCAGTTTTTCATCAATGTTTCCTTTGAATGCAGGAAAACCCACAGGGGTCATACCCTGAATGCTTTCAGCATTATGATTTTTATCTACTGGACGGAAGACGACTGTGTCGCCAGGCTTAATTTTAATATAATCTGGTTCAAATATCATAAAACCACCTACGCCTCTATTAAGCATCTTGACTTCATAGATTTCGCTCAAAGTCGGCTTAATAGACAAAAAAAAGATAGCTATCAGAATCCATAAAAAACGTAACACACCGCAAATTTCCCATCATGATGTAGATAAAAATATAACTGAAATATGTCTATAAGATGATAATAAATCTCTATCGTTTTTCAGTTGTCTCAACGTGAAAACACCTTAAGATTAGTCGCTGATCAAAATATTCTCAATAAATTTTAATATGAAAATATACATATAATGTATACCTAAAAAAAAAGAATAATCAAGCAGCGCCAATACGTAACAGATCGTGGAAAGTAACTACTCCGACTGGCTTTTCCTGTTCTGTTATCAGTAATGCAGTAATTTTGTGCTTATTGATAAGAGCCATCGCTGCGCCCGCAATCATCTTTGAGCTTACGGTTTTAGGTGAACGTGTCATGACATCATCTACATGCACTGTAGATAAATCACGTGTAATATTGCGTGCTAGGTCACCATCTGTAATTATACCTGTTAGTTTTCCTTTCTCGTCAACAATCACAACACAACCTAGGTGCTTAGCAGCAAGCACTTGCATAGCTTCTGGCATCAATGTCCCAATTCTTACAATAGGCAAAGATTCACCATGATGCATGATGTCACCTACATAACGCAAACTTGCACCCAGTGAACCTCCGGGATGGTATACCTTAAAATCGCTGGCTGAGAAGTGTCGTGCATCAAGCAGCGCTATAGCTAATGCATCTCCAAGAGCAAGCTGCATGATTGTAGAGGTTGTCGGTGCTAAACCATGCGGACATGCTTCATTGACTTTAGGTAAGAGTAGTAGAATATCTGATTGACGGCCAAGGGATGAGTTTTTCCCTGATGTCAGTGCAATAAGTGGGATGTGAAACCGTCGTGAATGGTTAACTATACCCTTCAATTCAATAGTTTCACCTGACCATGAAAGTGCTAGAATCACATCATTGGAGCTGATCATACCAAGATCACCATGGTTGGCTTCTGCTGCGTGCACAAAAAATGCTGGTGTCCCAGTAGAAGCAAGCGTTGCAGCAATCTTGCTGCCAATGTGACCGCTTTTTCCAAGACCGGTCACAATAACACGTCCACTGCTTTTAACAATCAGATGTACTGTTTTCATAAAAGCCTTTATTATATCATTTCTTAGTGCATTTTCCAAGACCGTTATACCAGCTTTTTCAATCTGGATGGTATCTAGTGCTGAGCGGAACACCCTGGCTTCATTAACAGAAGTAAAATTCAGTGGTGACATGATCAAAGGTTACCCTTCTGTGTCCATATAACTTGCACGTTTTCTAATTGCATCCTTCAGTAAATCATTCAGCGTTAAAATAACTTGGTCACGCAAATCATCACGGGCAAGAGCAAAGGCCACATTTGCTTTTATAAAGCCTGTTTTTGAACCACAATCAAATGTTTTTCCCCTGAAATGGAACCCGTAGAAAGGCTCTATTGCGGATAATTTCAGCATAGCATCTGTCAACTGAATTTCATTATCGGAATCACATTCTTGTTGTTCTAAAATTTTAAAAATCCCTGCCTGTAGAATATAACGCCCGTTAATATACAAGTTAGAAGGAATCTTGCCTTTTTGAGGTTTTTCTACCATAGTAGTAATTCTAAAACCGTGGGCAATAGAACAACCCTTTCCAATAAGACCATATTGACGAGCCTCTTCAGGACGACATTCCTGTACAGAAACAATGTTTCCGCCTGTTTTCCCATAAAGTTCAACCATCTCTGACAAACAGCCCTTTTTAGCTTGCATCAGCATATCCGGGAGGAGAAGAGCAAAAGGCTCCTCTCCTACTAATTCACGAGCACACCACACCGCATGTCCTAGTCCAAGTGGTTGTTGCTGACGGGTAAATGATGTTGTTCCTGGATGTGGTTGTATATCCTTAAGGTGCTCAAGCTCCTCTTTTTTACCTCTTGCAGCTAATGTTGTATAGAGCTCAACCTGAGCATCAAAATAGTCTTCAATGACTGCCTTGCTGCGTCCAGTGACAAAAATAAGATGCTCAATGCCGGCCGCACGAGCTTCATCTACAACATACTGGATAACAGGTTTATCCACGACTGTCAGCATTTCTTTAGGTACTGTTTTTGTTGCAGGGAGAAAACGTGTTCCAAGCCCACCTACCGGGAAAACCGCCTTACGAACTTTATGCAAAAAAAATCTCCTGTATTTCAGAAAAAACAAAATACATCTTTATTTTATAGAGATTTTTAGAGAGAGATATATCTGCAAATACTGACGTGTCCTGGCTATCTCTGGAAAGATTCACAAGTAATTGCATTAATATGTCGATCAGGATCACGTTGTATGCTTTCTTCCTCAGGAGGACTTGCACTCTGATGACAGAAAAAGTATTCTCGTCTCTGTTGGAGAGGTGGCCGAGTGGTTGAAGGCGCTCCCCTGCTAAGGGAGTGGGACTTAGTATGTTCTCGTGGGTTCGAATCCCATCCTCTCTGCCAGAGAGATTATATTGATATCCTTACTTTGTTATCTATAACAGTCAATACAATTGAGTTGTATACTCATCTGCATGCACTGTACTATTTACTGTTAATTCCAGGAATGAGGCCTTCTTTGTTATATTTCAGCCGAGCATCCTACTGAGATTATATCTGAAAAAGATCAGCAATGTTTTTTGAAAAACACTTACTAGAATGTTGTTCTTTCAGCAAAGTTTGAGCATTCTTTACAAGACGTACTCTCTCAACATGATTATCTAACAGTCTTAGGATCTGTTCAGCATAGGCTTTCGCCATTTCTGCATCATTGCTAATAGAGGGTAAAAGAATGCCTGTTTCATTGTTTCTAATGATCTCACATACACCACCGATATCAGGTGCGATGATAAGCATACCAACGGCTATTGCCTCGAGGATGACGTTTGGTAACCCGTCAACGTAAGATGTGTAAACCAGGATATCGGACATTCTAGACGGTATAGACGATATTCCGTTAAAACTTCCACAATATTTCACGTCATCGCAGTTTTTTATCATATCTATTAATTGTTGATCAAAAGCAGAATACCCATAAATCTGCATCTTTTTCTCTGATCTTGAATTTACAATGAGTTTGCCTATCGATGGTATAATATGCGGCCTTTTTTGGCTGTCAATCCTTGAAGCCCAGAATATACAGGGATCAGAATTCAATGATGATAATAATGCATCATTTTTTACTTCTACAGGAATGTATAAGCATCTCCCTTTTTCAGAAATGAGTTTTTCATTTTCAGGTTTTAATGTCTTTTTCTTCTCAAGAACTGATAGATTATCTGATATTATCATTGAACATATATTTGCATTTTTTTCTATCATATAAAATACATCATTCAACTTGACCTTGCCATTCTCGAAAGAATGATCATCACAAAAATAATAGAAAATAAAGTTCCATTGATTGAGTATAGGCCTATAAAGATCTAAAAAACCGTAAGCGTAAAAGGATGATAATATGTGAATTTTGCAATCTGACTTGGCCGTCGCCTCAATAACACGCAGTGTCAGAAGGTGACGGGTGTTCATATCCTCATTTCTGCAAAGAATTGACAGATCTATGTGAATCGCGTTTACTGGCAATTGTTCTTCCCAGGTTGGGCCTTTGTAATTTTCGCCTGTAAGGACGAGTATGCGACACAGGGCATTTTTTCTTGAAAGCTCATTCATAATATTCAAAATGTATTTTTCAGCGCCTCCCATAGCGATGGGATGTGTAAGAAAAATATGATCGAAAAATACACCTTTACTAATATCACATATTTCATAATATGATAACGATGCTTCTAGATCAAAGTTATTAAGGTTGTCCCATAACCTAGCTCTGATAGGGCCATCCTTATTTATTAAAGGTTCTATTTTATGAGCATCATAATAAAAATGTTTTAGATTTGCACCTATATGCTCTTTTTCTAGATGCATGTCTGGATTTACTGGTATACTACCAAATTTATATTTGGCATAATCTTTCTCACAAAGAGTTGTATATATATCAGTATTAAAATATGAACATGTAGGAATTATATTTAGTGACATATTAACCATAGAGTTGAAAAGTCCTTTCCCATTAATTCTTCTATAAAAAAGGACGATATCACTAACAACACGAAATGTATAACCAGCCGCTATTAATTTTGTTGCATGATGATAATCTTCAAAAGCGCAAAAATTACTAGTAGAAATACTACTAGAAGGAATTTTAATAAAAGTATCCTTGTAAGCAGCCATTCTTGAGGTAAATGGAAACCATTTAAAAAACATCAATGCAGAAACAACGGGGCTGGCATGATATTTGACTATTGAGTTTGAATCGCCAAATTCAACGAGATATTCATGACAATATACGTTATTCTTATCTGTATCTTTCTCATATTCATCGATAGTTCTATCAAAGTAGTTATAGGAAACCAGATCATCAGCATCAGAGAAAAATATAAACTCTCCTGTTGCATGTTCCACACCGTGATTGCGGGTTAGTCCTGCAGAACCGAAATCTGCTTCAAGAATTTTTACTAATCTGAACTCAGAGAAATCATAGTCTTTAATGACAGATCGTGTTAATTCGTCGCTCTTATCAAGGACTGCAACTAATTCAAAGGTCCGCTCACTAGCAAAAGCCGCTGCTCTTGATAATGAGCGTAATGTAGGGAGTAAGATACTGCCTTCACAGTGAATACTGAGAATGATTGAATTCAGCATTGCTTATATCTTTTATCCTCTATGCTTTCTGTCTACGCTGCAAACGTTTGACTGTCATCCACAACTGCACCTTAAAGGGATGACGCCACATGATTTTCTTCCAGGAATCACTTGAGTATGCAAGATCCTTCACATGGTCCACAGAACGGAATTTATAAGGGACGAGCTTCAGTAAAAGATCTGTTACTTCGTTATTGAACGAATGCGGATTGCTGTTCATTTGCAATAAATGATAACGCTGGTATTTGATATTCAACCGGAGTGACTGACATTGTTTTTCTAGTAACTGAATCCGTGTGAGAAGCATTTCATTTGAAAGATTGTTCTGATTCATAATTTTTTCTTAAAATTGCTTTTCAAGACATCATCTTGTTGATAAAAGAATGACACGTTATTTCTTTTCAAGAATTACTTCATCGCACTCCTTGACTGAACATACACACTACTAGTGGAATTTCTTAGAACCTCGTGGAGTTCCTGATATTGAACCACTCCTCCACTATGCATAATTGAAAGGCATATTCTGTCTCAAGCATTCGCAGTCTCGGTATTGAGACACGCTACAGTCATAAGCTAAGAAAAGCAAACGCCATTTATAATTTATAAATTTAAGAAATTTGCGGACAGTATGCGTGGTAAATGATACCCGTGTGTGTTCTGACCTCATGAGCATGTTGTGCACCATCATTTCTCAAAGGATTAGGTATTAATTTTATTATGAAATAATAGGGAAAATAAGGCTTTTTCCGTTGGTTCTTTAGCATATAATATTTCACCTTTCAGCGACCTTGGTAGGGTTTCAGCTATACGAGAGGATAGACACAGAATTCTGCTCTTTGGTGTTATTCTATCTGAGAAAGAAGCTAGTGTACTGACATTGCCAGAGGAGTAAAGGAGAATAAAATCAATTGTGCTTGGCATGTTTGCATACTGGATTATTGTAGGTGTCAAGAACTGTATTTCATAAACCTCAATGCTATCGACCTCTATTTTCATACTACGACAGTGGTTTTCCAAATCAGATTGCCTGTGTCTCCCCGCAAGATAGATAAATCGTCTATGTCTTGTTGCCATTCCAATTTCAGAGCAAAGACTCTTGGCAGTCTTTGCAATGGCGGCAATAGAGGTAAATCCATGTTTTTGTGCAGCCTGTGCTGTGCGTTGACCAGCACAATAAAGTGGTAACTTTGTAAGACTAGCCTCATATGCTAGTGGTAAAGATTGCAGAAAAGCGTTTGCGCTTGTGGCAATGATTGCATCATAGCTTTTATCAGGAAAAAGAGCGTTAACAGGCTTTATTATACTTAGCGGGAGCACAAAAGGCTCAAAACCCTTCGCTTTGATTCGTGCAGCTGTCCGACGTGCTGCAGGAAATGGCCGCATGATTAGGACTGACCGGCGTATAGACATTTAAACCCAGTTTTCAAAAAAAGAAGAACCGGCATCTTTTTTAAGTTTTTCTGCGGCGTTTTTCCCGATTTCTGCTGCATCACAAAAAAAACCATGTAGGTTGATTTCATAGGAAATTCTACCGTCCAGTGTCATAATCATACCAGAAAAATAAATTTTATCACCACGGATCTTTGCAAGACCGCCGAGCGGCATGCGACATGAACCATCAAGTGTAGCCATGAAAACGCGTTCACAAGTCATCTCATAATGGGTGTTGACATCTGCTAAAGGCTTTATAAAGGCATTAGTCTTGCTGTCATCGGTACGGCTTTCAACTACAATGACACCCTGTCCTGGAGTGGGCAAAAAATATTCAGGGTCCATTATTTCTGTCACAACAGCCTGAAGATGAAGGCGTTTCAGACCAGCCAGTGCTAGAAGTGTACCGGCAATATCTTTTTGAGTCAAGCCGGCTAGGCGAGTCTGTATATTTCCTCGGTAAGGCACAATATTCAAATCAGGCCGGATTCTATGAATTTGTGCTTGCCGCCGTGTTGATGATGAACCAATGCTTGCACCATACGGCAAATCACGGATGTGTTCTATTGTCTTTCCAATGAAAGCATCGCGTGGATCCTCACGTTTGAGATATACAGATAAATGTAAATTGTCCGGTAAAATGACTGGCATATCCTTAGTAGAATGCACAGCTATATCGATGTGACCTTCCTGTAGAGCCATTTCTATTTCTTTGGTAAAAAGGCCTTTTCCACCCATAAAAGCAAGGGAAGAGGAGGCTATCCGATCACCTTCTGTTGAAATCGGCACAATTTCAAATGCATCAATTGGAAGGTTATGAACCTGCATGAGTAAAGTGCGGACTTCATGCGCCTGTGCTAATGCTAGGGCACTACTACGTGTGCCAATTCTTAACGGTAAGTCTTTGCATATTCTGTTACACATGATACTCTTTTTTACAAAACTTTGAAAAAGGTTCAACCTTGTATGCGTGTTTTAGGAATAGAAACAAGTTGTGATGAAACAGCAACAGCTGTTGTCGAACGTGATAGTAAAGGATGTGGATATATTCTTTCCAATATTGTCCGGAGCCAGGCAGATGAACATGCCCCCTATGGGGGAGTTGTCCCAGAAATAGCTGCTCGTGCTCATATCAAGATACTTGATCGATTGATAAAAAAGGCCATGGAAGAAGCAGGAAGTTTACTTCAAAATATGGATGCAGTCGCAGTAACATCCGGTCCAGGCTTAATTGGCGGGTTACTTGTTGGCTTGATGACAGCAAAAGCCATTGCTTTTTCTGCAAAGAAGCCTTTGATCGCTATCAATCATTTGGAAGGCCATGCGTTAACCGCACGACTTACAGATCAGGTGGCTTTTCCATATCTTTTTCTACTTGTCTCAGGTGGTCATACCCAAATAATTCTGATACGAGATTTTGGAAAATATAAGCGCCTTGGCACAACCATTGACGATGCACTCGGAGAAGCCTTTGATAAAACAGCCAGATTACTTGGATTGCCCTATCCAGGCGGTCCAGCCGTTGAACAGGCTGCATACAACGGCGATCCAAAGCGCATTGTGCTTCCTAGACCATTGAAGAATAGACTCAGTCCTGATTTTTCATTCTCTGGCCTCAAAACCGCCGTGCGGTATGCAATGGCGAGGCTTTCTCCTTTAAAGAAACAAGATGTTGCCGATATCTGTGCTGCTTTTCAGACAGCAGTGACGGATATCCTTTCTGATAAGGTTTTATTGTCTTTTGCTCTGTTTCGTGAAATTTTCCCTAAACAGGAAGAATCTGTACTTGTCGTAGCAGGTGGTGTTGCTGCGAACAAGACAATTCGCTATAGACTAGAAAAACTTTGCAGTATATATGGCTTTCTATTCATTGCGCCACCATCTGATCTCTGCACCGATAATGCGGCCATGATTGCTTGGGCTGGGGCAGAGCATTGGGCACATGGCAAAAGTAGCCATCTTGACATAGGGCCGCGTGCTCGTTGGCCGCTGGATGAAAACGCTACTCCTCGGATTGGAGCCGGTCGCAAAGGATCGAAGGTATGAAAACGCGCAAGTCTCTTACCATTACCGTGCTTGGAGGCGGAGCATGGGGGACCGCTCTGTCTATAATGGCTGCAAATTTGCAACACAATGTGTGCCTTTATCTCCGCGATTGCAAAAATGCAGAAATAATAAATACCAAACGGAGAAATAGCCGCTATTTCCCGGAAATAGTGTTACCTGATACCATCACGGCAACGGCAGATCAACAGGATGCGTTGAGTATTGCCGATCTTGTTATGGTGGTTGTCCCTGCTCAAGTCCTTGCAAAAGCCCTTGTATCCTTTGCTCCTTTTGTTTCCACAAAGATTCCTCTAATTCTTTGCTGTAAAGGGATTGATTCCCCATCAGGACGTTTTATGTCTGAAATCGCACGGGATATCTTTCCGAAAAACTCTATTGCAACTCTTTCGGGTCCTGGCTTTGCTGCCGATGTAGCGAAAGGATTACCTACAGCAGTCACGATTGCAGCAAGTGACGAAAGACTCTCTATCAATCTCGCCTATATGTTATCAGGTCCCCTCTTTCGCTGTTATGTATCAACGGATGTGATTGGAGTAGAAGTTGGTGGTGCGCTCAAAAATGTTATGGCCTTGGCAGCAGGTATGGTAGCTGGCCAAAAATTGGGCGCAAGTGCACAGGCTGCAATTATCACTCGAGGTTTTGCAGAACTTCGGAAAATCGGTAGAAAACTCGGTGGACAAGAAGAAACCATGACAGGTCTTTCCGTTCTAGGGGATCTGATTCTGACCTGTTCATCACCACTATCGCGCAACTATGCCTATGGTATAGCATTGGGGACTGGAAAACAAATAGATAGCTCTCTTCTTGCAGAGGGTGTAGCCACTGCACCGGTTGCTGCTAATTTATGTAAAAAGCACAACATTGATGCTCCTATCATCTCCACAGTAGCAGCGATTCTTGCTGGACATGTTAGTATTAATGCTGCGGTCAGGACATTTGTGACGCGACCCCTGAAATTTGAAGATTGATTATATCCGCATAAAAAGTGGCCTCATCGATCATATTCATGATATTGACTGTACTTTCCTAGCGCTCTTCTAGATTGAGATGTAGAAGTAGAAAATCTTGGTAGTTACTGAATAGATCAAGGTGAGTGCGTATTAAAAGATCGATCTTAAAGATGTATCTACTGATAAATCACAGTTGTGCAATATGAATATTCATTGTATGCCTTGTATGCCTTTTTATATTTCATTATGCTGTTGTGCTTTTAGTTCTATTACACGGGTATACAGCACCTTCTTTTTCTGTCCTGTCATTTGTGCCACCTTTCTCACTGCTTCAGCAGTAGACATGTTTTGTATAAGATCAAGCAGCATTCGATCTGTTGCCTCTATATTACATGTCGGAATATTATCTTCCGCTGGGCCAACGACAAGAACGATTTCACCTCGCGGATGGCTTTCTTTATTGTATGCGGCAGATAAGGCAGAAAGGGTTGATGTATATACTGATTCAAATGTTTTTGTCAGTTCACGGCAGAGGGCTGCAGGACGATTCGCTCCAAAAATCTCTGCCATATCAACGAGTGTTCTAGAAACACGGTGAGGAGACTCATAGAAAATCAATGTTGAATCTATGGTTTTCAAGATTTCAAGGCGTTTTCTGCGCGCAACCTGTCGAACAGCAAGAAATCCACAAAAAAAGAAGCTGTCTGTTGGTAATCCTGTGGGAATCAATGCAGTAATAACTGCTGATGGACCTGGAATCGGTACGATCGGGATGTCTGCCTTGCGTGCCTTCTTAACAAGTTTAAAGCCAGGATCAGAAATCAACGGTGTTCCTGCATCTGAAACAAGAGCAACACTTTTCCCAGATTGCAACGCATTAAGAAGGCGCATTCCTGCTTCTTGGGCATTGTGCTCATGATAAATCACAGGATTTCTCCGAATAGCATAACGCTCAAGCAATACTCTGGTGACACGCGTATCTTCACTGGCCAGGATATCGGCTCCCGCTAAAATCTCAAGAGCACGGAGTGTTATATCCGCAAGATTTCCAATAGGAGTTGCGACCAAATAAAGCGCTGGTTTTGGCTTTACGGTAGGGATACGAGCAGTATACCCAGAGGGGCAAGAAGGTCTCATCTCTAATGCATGCTGCCTTCATTCATAGCTTTGATATGCCAAGCATAAGCCTCTTCAAGAAGATGCGGTGTTTGACCACCTACCTTGTGACAGGCACGCTCAAAATAATCCAGCAATTTCTCACGGCAGGATGGATGAACACAATTTTTGATAATAATTGGTGCACGCTCACGTGGAGCCAGGCCACGAAGATCAGCAAGACCGATATCAGTAACCAAAATGCTAACATCATGTTCAGTATGATCAACATGAGAAACCATTGGGACAATAGAGGAGATTGCACCGTTTTTGACAACTGCTTTGCTGATAAAAATTGACAAATAGGCATTTCTGGTAAAATCACCGGATCCACCAATACCATTCATCATATGGGTCCCATTAACATGAGTTGAATTGACATTTCCATAAATGTCAAATTCCAAGGCAGTATTAATAGCGATAACCCCTAGACGGCGAATCACTTCAGGATGATTGCTGATTTCCTGCGGTCGCAGGATCAGTTTATCCTTATAAGATTCAAAATTACTCCAGATGCGTTTACCGTATTCTTTGCTAAGAATGATTGAACAGCCAGATGCAAAATCCATCTTTCCCACATCAATAAGATCAAATGTAGAATCCTGTAATACTTCGCTGTACATCGTCAGCTCTTTAAACGGGCTTTTTTGCAACCCGGACACGACAGCATTCGCAACTGCACCTATGCCAACCTGTATCGGATTCAGCGATATCGGCAGCCGTCTGGCTTTTACCTCCTCTTGGAAAAACGCTATAAGATGCTCAGTAATAGCACTGGTTTCAGTATCTGGCTGTGACACAGCAGATGGATGATCCGGTAGATCATTAATGACGATCGCAACAATCTTTTCAGGCAAAACCGGTATGAAAGAAGAGCCGATTCTGCTGTCAGGAGACATGATAGGAATCGGATTGCGATTCGGGCGCTTACCCGGAATATAGATATCGTGAAGCCCTTCAAGGGTCAGGCGAACAGATAAGTTGATCTCGACAATCACTTTATCAGCCAGCATAGCAAGTGAAGCAGAGTTCCCAACAGATGTTGTAGGAATAATGAAGCCATCTTCGGTCAGAGCAATCGCTTCGATAATAGCATAATCAATGTCTGGTAACTGACGGGAACGTAGTTGTTCAACTGTATGGGATAAGTGTTGATCAATAAACTTTACGGTGCCTTGATTGATAGCCTTGCGCAGTGTTTTATCTACCTGAAATGGCATACGACGGTCTGTAATGCCGGCCTCACACAATAACCTATCAAGGTCATGTCCTAATGATGCTCCGGTAATCAGGAAAATTTTGAAAGGCTTTGATTTGGCATGCTTGACCATCGCCATAGGTACTGCCTTAGCATCACCTGCACGCGTAAAGCCACTCATACCGACAACCATACCATCCTTGATGAGACTAGCGGCTTCCTCTGCTGTGACGATTTTTGACATCAGCAAAGCATTGCGAATACGATCTTGATACATCATCTCCTCCACTGACTTATTCAACGCTAGGAACAAGCAGTTCCCTGTCGAGAAAGAGACCATCATTAATGATTTCTCTAATGATCTTGCATATTCTCTTGTACAACACTCATTGCACTATTTACTTCCATCTCATGCAGAATTCCTAATGCTGCATCAGCAGGATTTCTAGCATGAATAATTGGTCGAGCAATCACTAGGTGGCTTGCGCCAGCCTTGATTGCGTCACCAGGTGACATAACACGCTTTTGGTCTCCATGCTCGCTACCTCGTGGCCGAATCCCTGGTGTTACCAAAGCCATATTCGTGCCAATCACCGAACGCAATGCCGAAGCTTCTGCTGCTGATGCTACAATACCTCCCATACCAACTTCACAGATCTGTCTTGCACGCTTTCGCACCAAATTTTCAACCGTGTCACAATAGCCAGCCTCTTTTAGGTCATTTTGATCCATAGAAGTCAGAACAGTAATACCAAGAAGGCAGAGATCTGTTCCTTGCGCCGCTTTCACTGCTGCCCGCATGGTTTTAGGATAGGCATGGACGGTTACCATTGAGACCCCAGTACATAGGATACTGTCGATGCTCCGTGCGACTGTATTGTCGATATCAAGAAGTTTCATGTCAAGAAAAACTTTTTTCCCAGAGGAGACAAGCTCTTTTGCAAAAGAAAGACCACTGGCAGAAAACAACTGATAACCTATTTTATAGAAAGTGATTATATCACCTAATTTATCAACGACCGCTTCTGCTGCACTAACATTCGGCACATCCAGACCGACGATAAGGCAATCTCGCATAGATGACTGCATCTATATACCTCTTAATTCTTAAATTATATTTAATTCTATATTAGATATATTACAATAACGCTTTCTAAGTGAGTATTATAGTAGAATTTTTAGTACAAGAGAGCTTTTTACTTACGGTAAGTCACATTACAGAACCGTTTAGCATGGAGAATATTTATAGCCTGTAATTAACAGTTTTCTTTTTCATTTGATCTCTATAACGGTTCTCATTGTGAGAGATGCTGCACGACCAGAGCAAGAGCAATCAGATTGGCTCACCCAATAAAAGTCGTGGAGAACCTTTAATCAGTCCTGCCGCCTGCTGAATTAAATAATTTTTAAGCCACGGCATACCGTCAACTAATCCAAGACCGATATCACGGATTACACGTAGAGGCATACAATCATTGGAGAACAGGCGATTCAAAACATCTGTAGTAACTCCCATCCTGACCGTTTCAAAACGGCGCCAGATCTGGTAACGCTCTAGTGCTACTAGCGAACCGATATGAAGCCCCAAACGAGTAGTCTCGACAATAATTTCTGCCAGAGCGGCTGCATCACGGAACCCAAGGTTGAGTCCTTGTCCAGCAATTGGATGAATGCCATGTGCTGCATCTCCAGCAAGGGCAAAACATGGACGGATAAATTCGCGAGCTAATGTTAACCCAAGCGGATAGGCAAGAGGGCTGCTTTCAACCCTCAACCGACCAAGATGATGACCAAAGCGGATTTCAAGTTGAGTCTGAAAAAGCATATTATCAGCAGCAAGCAACTGTTTAGCCTGCTCATTATGCTCAATCCATACGAGCGAAGAGCGATTGCCTTTGAGTGGCAAAATAGCAAATGGTCCAGTGGATAGAAAATGCTCCTCTGCTCGACCGTTATGTGGTCTATCATGTGCAACAACACAGACAATACCTGTTTGCTCATATGGTTTATAAAACGTTTTTATTCCCGCTATGTTGCGCATGTTTGAATGAACACCATCTGCTCCCACCAACAAGCTACTTTTATAAACGACACCATTCTCAAGATATACACGAATATTCTGCCCTTCCATATCAAATTTTTCAACTTGCACACCCTCAACAATCTTCACATCCAACTCATCTGCGAGATGATACAGGCTTGTATAAAGATGACGGTTCTCGACCATATAGGCAAACGGCTCATCTGGTTTGACATTGCCAGAGAATGTCAAAAAAATAGGACGTATAGGATCAAGAATGCGTGAATCCGTCACTATCATCTCACGGATCGGCTCAGCATTCGGTAAAACAGATTGCCAGCATTGAAGCATGTCAAGCATCCGCACTGTTGCTGCTGCAATAGCAGAGGTACGAGAGTCAGTTTTCCAAATACCACATTTTGCAGCATCAACGACAACGACATGAAGTTTTGGTGCAGCTTTCTTTACAGAAACGGCTAACGATAATCCTACATGTGCACCACCAGCTATAACAAGATCAACCTTTTGTACTAATTGTCCTGTCATGATATTTTTTACAGTTGTTTCCACCTTTTTGATCCCAGTGTATAAATAAAATATATCATATAATCGGATATTATTGGCAGCAACATTGGTTAGTGATTCTGTATCGCGGAAGCGATGAAAGAACAGGACAAAGAACAGGAACAAGTCATAAAATTTTCGTGGCTAAAGAAAATAAATGCGTCATCACCTGCTATTTTAAATTATATTTATTAGGTTTTCTTTTGTGTTTCTTTTTTCTCAAGATTTCTTAAAACTGCATGTACTTGACAACAGTGCATGCAGAAGATTTGGCGAATAGCGCCAGCTTTCGGATAAACCCAAGAATTCAGCACAAAACTCACTGCAAAAGAGCTGCCGATCATCACTTTTATGATAAAGGATAAAGCCTATAACACCCCACCAATCGTATTTTTTTCCCTGATGCTTCCTGTAAAAAGCCAAAACCTGTCCAGGTGTAGCAGTGAGTGGAATCAAATGCCACTTGTCAGCGGGCAGTAGCATGATTTTATGGCGCACGCCCCCGTCCCGCTTTGATGAAGAATAGCAATCAAATAGTCCATGTTTCTGAACGACAGCAATCTCACAATGCGAGTAGAACCCGCTAGTTACTGTACGAATCAGCCAATCCCCCAGCCGTGCCAAGTGGAAAAACTTTTTGGTGTGACCATGATAAAAGGCCATGTAAACCTGCTGTCTCTTGTGAAAGTGGTCCACAAGCTTTAATCTCTCTTAAGGTTTTCCTACTTAGTTGGTGGTGATATGATATGTGGCATGTTTGGACGAGATCTATGGATTTTGTGTAATATGTGTAATAAGCGTATTGACAGATATGGCGTGCTTTATACAGTATATATTTTGTACAGTCTTTTTTTCCTATTACAACCTATCCTTCGCCATTTTATTTGTACTGTACAGACATGCCCAATAATCTTCCAACAAATGTTGCTTCTATTCCAAGATCATAAATAGTGGAAAACAAATCTTGCAAAAAAGAATAACAGTCTGAGTGACTATTCGCTCATGCCTCTTCTCTTCATTCACTATGGTGATAATGCTCGGTCAAAATATCATTGATGATGCATTGCAGAATAGCTTGTTCCCTTGCTAGAATGCAAAGGGATATCAGAGCTAAAAGGTCAAAACACCACATGGATAAAATCAATAAAGGCAGGATGATATGAAAATAGTCGTCGGCGTCAAAAGGGTAGTTGATTATAATGTGAAGGTTCGGGTTAAGGTAGATGGCAGTGGGGTTGAACTTGCTAATGTCAGGATGTCCATGAATCCGTTCGATGAAATTGCTCTTGAGGAGGCAATCCGTCTTCGGGAAAAAGGCCTTGCAACAGAAATTATCGCTGTTTCTATTGGTATGGACACGATACAGCAAACATTGCGTACAGCCCTTGCCATGGGGGCAGACCGTGCTATTCTTATTGAGTGTAAAGAGAAACTTGAGCCACTTGATGTTGCTAGAGTGTTCAGAGAAGTCGCCAAGACTGAAAAAGTTGACCTTGTTATACTGGGGAAACAGGCTATTGATGATGACAGTAATCAAACAGGACAAATGCTTGCAGGGTTGCTTGGCTGGGGACAGGCAACTTTTGCCTCTGAGGTGCAGATTAAAAATGATGAGGTCATTGTATCACGGGAAGTGGATACCGGAAAAAAGATAATAGCTGTTCGACTTCCGGCTGTCATTACCACAGATCTGCAGCTAAATGAGCCACGCTATGCAACGCTTCCCAATATCATGAAGGCACGTAAAAAGCCTATTGAATGGCGAACACTTCCTGATTTAGGCATTAATGTCCAAATGCGCTTCAAGGTGGTTAAAGTTGAAGAACCGGCTGCACGCCAGACCGGGATTCGTGTCAAAGATGTCGCTGAACTTGTTGAGAAAATCCGCCATGTTATGGGAGCACTTTCTTGACGAGATCTGACAATGCCCTTTATACAATACAATGAAACGGAGACAGTCATGGCTATTCTTCTTCTTGCTGCACATGATACCCGGCAATTGGCTGTTGAAACAGCAAAGGTATTAACAGCGGCCCAAGCAATCAGTGCTGAGATTGATATTCTGGTAGCGGGTGAGAAAGTAGATAAGGTTGGATATGCAGCAGCAAAGATGGCTGGAGTACGCAAGGTCCTTGTTGCGGAAGCAGATTGGTTGAAGTATCAACTGGCTGAGCCGCTTGCTACTCTAATGCTTTCTCTCTCTGAAAGCTATAATGTCTTTATGGCTCCTGCGAACTCTACGGGTAAAGATGTAATGCCGCGCCTAGCTGGGTTACTTGGTATTGTGCAATTTTCAGAGATTACGGAAATTCTATCGCCTAACACATTCAGACGGCCGACTTATGCTGGCAATGCCATTGAAACTGTGCAGTGTCTTGATGTGAAAAGCGTCATAACAGTACGTAGTGCGTCATTTCCAAATGCCGCTGAGGGTGATAGTGATGCTGCCATAGAGCAGATTACTGTTCCACAGGATCCTGGATTATCGCGTTTTGTTTCGCAAAAGAAGCCAAATAATGCACATCTTAACCTTGATTTAGCAGAAGTTATTGTGTCTGGTGGTCGTGGATTTGGTTCGGCTGAACACTTCAAGACATTGCTTGAGCCACTGGCTTTACGGTTAGGTGCTGCCATTGGTGCCAGCCGTGCTGCTGTTGATTCGGGTTATACAACCAATGATCGGCAAATAGGGCAAACTGGTAAGGCTGTTTCACCTGAACTTTATATGGCCATTGGTATTTCAGGTGCTATCCAACATCTAGCAGGCATGATGGATTCTCGTGTGATCGTTGCCATTAATAAGGATCCAGAGGCTCCGATTTTCCAGATAGCAGATTACGGTCTGGTCGGGGATCTTTTCGAGATCGTGCCGGAATTAACTAGGGCACTCTAAAGAATGCACAGAATTGAAGCCCGTGAAATCATGGAATGTGATGTAGTAATTGTCGGGGCAGGCCCAGCAGGTCTTGCAGCCGCAATTCGGCTCAAGCAGAGTAATCCTACTCTCAGTATCGTGATACTAGAAAAAGGTGCTGAAGTGGGGGCTCATATTCTTTCGGGTGCTGTTGTGGATCCTGTAGGTATTGCTACTCTTTTGCCAGAATGGCACAAAGAAGATCAGCATCCCTTCAGAACAATGGTAAAAGAGGAGCGATTGATGTTTTTGACAGCGAGGGATTCATGGATGATATCGAAGATATTGCTGCCAAAAATAATGTCAAACCATGGCAGTTTTATTGTTTCCCTCGGTCGTGTTTGCCGTTGGCTAGCCCGTAAGGCTGAAGCACTCGGTGTGGATATCTATCCCGGTTTTTCTGGTGTTGAACTGCTGTATAATGATGTAGGTGCCGTCACTGGTGTGGCCACTGTGGACATGGCACTCATGAGTAAATATGTGTTGATAGGAGAGGGAGCACGTGGGTCATTAGCAAAGAAACTCATTGCTCGCTATGCTCTTGACACAGAGTGCTCACCTCAGAAATATGGTATTGGCTTTAAGGAACTCTGGGAAGTTGATTCAGGTCATCATCGTCCTGGCTTGGTGCAGCATTCTTTTGGTTGGCCGCTTGATAATTGCACTGGAGGTGGCTCTTTTCTTTATCATCTAGAAGAGAATCAGGTTTCTGTTGGCTTTGTTGTTCATCTGGATTATAAGAATCCTTATCTTTCACCGTTTGAAGAGTTTCAGCGTTTTAAAACGCATCCCTCCATCCGGGATATTTTCGCAGGGGCAAGGCGGATCTCCTATGGTGCACGCGCTATTACTGAAGGGGGCTTTCAGTCCGTGCCAAGACTTGCTTTTCCTGGAGGAGCACTGATCGGCTGTTCCGCAGGATTTGTTAATGTTCCTCGGATAAAAGGTTTCCATAATGCGGTGTTATCCGGTATCATAGTCGCGGAACACATAGCAATGGCTGTTGCAGCTGGTCGATCAAATGATGAAATTAAGGAAATAGAAAAAAGTTGGCGAGCGAGTGCTATCGGACGAGATCTGTTCCCTGCACGCAATGTCAAGCCTCTTATGGCAAAATATGGCACGATATTTGGGTGCATACTCAGTGGGTTTGATATGTGGTTACAGCAGTTGTTTAGTTTTTCTTTATTTGGAACGATGCGACATCCAAAAACGGATGCTGCTGCTTTAGAACCAGCATTCATGCATCAACCTGTCGATTATCCTGCTCCGGATAACGTGTTGACCTTTGATCGCCTCTCTTCAGTTTATATTTCCAATACCTCTCATAAAGGAAATGAACCATGCCATTTACGATTGAAGGATACGCAACTTCAAAAAACATCGGAACTCAATTCTTATAATGGTCCTTCGACACGCTATTGTCCAGCTTCCGTTTATGAATGGATTGGTGAGGATGAGAACAGTCAGTATATGATCAATGCGCAAAATTGTATCCATTGCAAAACCTGTGATATCAAGGACCCTAATCAAAATATTGAATGGAATCCCCCATCAGGTGGTGGAGGGCCTCTTTATTTTGATATGTAAGAGTGTTTTTCTAGATTAGTTTCTTAGTATTTTAGTATTGTATTGATGATGGCTAATGCAGCAACAGCTGCCGTATCTGCACGTAATATTCGTGGTCCTAATGATATAGTAATCACATAATCAAGGGCTTGAAGTGATTCTCGTTCTTTATTATCAAAACCACCCTCTGGCCCTATAATAATACCGATAGGGCCTTTTACCAGCTTACGAAGTGGAGGGAAGGGTTCATAGCTTTCTGCAGTTTCATCACAGAAAATTAAATGACGTATAGGATCCCATGTGGCAAGCAGCGTATCGAACGATATAATCCTGCGACAGTCCGGAACAGAAAGGATGCCACACTGTTCTGCGGCTTTTATAGCATTGGCATACATACGCTTAGGGTTAAGCTGCATTGCCTGTGTATAGTGTGTCATCACTGGCTGCAAAATACCGACACCCATTTCTACAGCTTTTTGTATCATATAGTCAAGACGAGTATGTTTGACTGGAGCAAAGCAATAGAGTAAAGTCGGTCTTGTAGGCTGTGGCCGCTCTTGATGGGTCACATGGAGGCTGATGCCTTTTCTGCTCTTTTCTCTACATTCAGCATGCCATTCGCCATGCTGACCGTTAAAAAGCAACACCGTATTCCCCTGTCTTATACGTAAAACGTGGAGGAGGTAATGGATTTGATCATTTGATAAGGATGGCTGTGCGCCAGTGAATAATGGTTGTCTTATGAAGAAACGCCGCATGTTCTCATTTTTTACGTATATTTCCTATTTTCTGCATATAGGAGAAGAGTTGACAAAAAACGCTATATCCCTTTTATCGACAAGATGAGCAATGCATTTGCCCTATATTACTATACTATATCTATAAATGGCAGCATATCTTTTCAGAATTGTATTCTATTCTGCACGGGATTTTCAGACGTACAACGAGGAGAGGGCTGCTACGATAGTTCTAGAAGCGTTTATGATATATTTGAAAATCGCTGATGCGTTCCATTTTGATGAAAATGATGCTTATTATAAGCATAATACTAGTCTCTCTCATAATCATGATCGTATCATCGCTGAGTAGGATAGACAAAATTAAGAAAAAAGGAATTATTTTACTGCACAACAGGTGATACTATTGGTTGGTTTAATACACCATGAATAGAAAATTGAGAAGTACATAAAAGACTACTCATGATACACTGTGTGTCAATACACATCTCATTGATGAGATGTGGTTGGTTAAGAGCGCCAACAAGTCTTATCCACCTTTCAGGATAGTTGATTCTGCCGCGAATATCAATATATTGGTCACCGAAATAGATAGTCACAGCTTCAAGTTTTATTTGTCCACTTTCAATTGTTATCTTGCCATCTGCTTTATCAAAATTGAAGACTTTATTCTCTGTCATTGCAAATGGAAATGTTTTGGCTGCTCTAATTTTCTGTATGAAATCTGTTATGTCTAAACCTGTGATGGCACCTGCTGTAAGATCAAAAGCCAGATTGCTATGAGCATTGTATAGAAAATTTTCCCATTGTAAGAATGTGGATTTCAGACTGAGAGTCAGGTTGGTCTTTGCCATAAAACTGGATTTATTGCCCAATGACAATAAACCAAGGTTCAGATCGTTTACTGATAGGCGGCCTTGTAACTCAGTGGTCAATCGATTGTTGCGCTGAAGATGAATATTGGTTTGTGCCACGCCGCCAAATATTTGCACATTCCCGATATCAAAAACCAAGCGGCCATTGCGTATCTGAATTGAGGTGGCAATATTGTTCATGCTAATGCTCTTAATAACTGCTTTGGCAATGGAAAGACGCACGTCAAGACCAACATTCTCCAGAAAAGAAAGATCGCCGGTTTCTCTATTCTTCGGAAATAGTATAGGAATCAGCTGATTGAGATCGAGCGTTTTAAAGGCAAGAGAACCGGTTGTTATTAGGATATCATCTTGAAACGCTATTTCTAATGCCCCGCGGGCAGTGTCCTTACCAAAGGTAAAGACAATTCCATTAAGTTCTATATGTCCTGGTCTAATGCTCATTGATGATTCCCACACGACTGGGACTGCTATATTTGCACCAAAGGTCTTTGATGCATCTGCACCAATCCAGCTCATACTCTGATTCCAGCTCGGCAAACGTGAAGAAATTCTACCGTTTAGAAGAAAATTCTGTGAAAGGCTAATAGATCCGGTGAAGGTGATCCCACCATGATTGGAGTTAACGCTGATACGTAATGGGCTGCTACCTCCTCCCATCAGTGACAGTGTTTGATCAAGATTAACAGTTAGATTGGTGAGCGCTCCATGCCAAGACCCTGAAGCCTTCAGCGATGCTGAATAAATTGATTCTGGCCAATCAATGACAGCATTTATATTGGAAATTTCATCCTTTTGCCTATTATCTGATACAGATACAGGATAAGAGAGCATACCTCCTTTGATTAATATGCGACCAAAAGGATGAAATGGTAATTGAGATGAGTCCGATGCTTTAGGAGAAAAAGGGGGAAACCCATTTTGTGCTTTACGGATAGCAATACCAAGCATACTTTCAGAATGCGAGAGTGATGTAAAAAAATCGGATATGGTTTTAATCGGTTCATCAATGGTAAAACGTGGATTGATGATACGTGTTTCTGAAAAACGTACCTGTCCTGTCAATGCACTATAGAGGGAAATATCTACTTCAATGCGCTGGGCATCCATCAGTGGTATGCGACTACTGTTGTTTGTATGTGTTAACAGAACTTCTGGTAAAGAGACCTGAAAGAAGGGAAAAATTGAAATACGAGGTGGCTTGCGCAATTGCACATCATAACCAGTCCATACACTTAACTCACGAGCCAGGCGTAATCGTATTGCATCTGTTGAAATCAGGAATGGAACGATAGCGATTGTGGTTATAAAGAATACCACACTTGCACCAAGTAATAGGAAGACAAGCGTGCCCTTTCTGGTGCATGACATCCGCAACAATTACCTTTTCAGAGATGCTATTGCTAGAAGTTCTCTGTGCTGTAATGATCATTTTTTATAAAGAAACCACATGACTCCGGTATGCCATCTTCGTGAAAGAAGAAAAGGATATTATATCATATTTTTCTAGAGAAAGCAGATAATTTTTTTTATTGGAAAAACGCAACCTTACATATATCTCATCTATCTCATCATAGCTGAAAAACTAATCAACAAAAAAAACTCATAGAGATATAGATGATGTATGTAAAAGTAAGAAAATAAAGAGGCATAAAAATGCCCCCATATTTATATCATATTACATGCACAATCAATCAATTGTAGTCAATCAATTGTAGTGATGTTAATTGCCTTCGGCCCTTTTCCATGACGATCAGGCTCAGTATCAAAAGAAACCTTTTGCTTGTCTTTAAGCTCCGGGATACGAGCTGCTTGTAACGCCGATACATGCACAAAAATATCCGGACTACCATCATCAGGCTCAATAAAACCATAGCCTTTTTCATAATTAAAAAACTTCACTGCACCCGTTTGAGCCATATATTTCTTCCTTCTTGAAACGGCCTTTTATCAAAAAAAACCGGATGATAAAACCGCCAGACGCATCATGCACCCTACGGCGTGTTACGCAGGCAATTTTTGAATTCAGAAAGCAACCCCCTTGACCGGAAAAATAATCCGGAATTTATAGCGATTCAATAACGCCAAATTCAGTCTTCCGATGTTCGTAAAACGCCCGAACGTTTGGTATTCTGCTTGATTATCTGTACTTTAGCAAGCATTTTTTGCTGGGATATTGTTAAAAATATGCCAAAATTTCTTTCTTTCATGCCGTATCTTATTTCAGGTAGGGTTGTCGCTCCTAAAAGGGTAGATTTGCTTCTTTTATGGCTTTCTCTCCGTAATGCAATTGAAAGATGCGAGTAAAATTAAATTCTGCAAAGTTCACTGGATTGAAAGCTCGTTATAGGAGAGAATTTAGGCAAGCAGGCCTCTTTGGATAAAACAGGAGTGTTTTGTGTTTCATACATTCCTGCATACGCTGCGCTGATGTAGTAGTTAGTAATATTTTTTTGTTCTTAGCTTGCTAACGAATACAGGTGATATGTTCATAAAAAAACGGGGGTGTATCTAACTAGACAGTCATCGATCTATCTTATCTATCCTGTCTATCCTGGCTGCCTGCCTGATGACAATAGCCTCGTAGATCTCTATTTTATAAGAAATAAACACAAGCAAGTCCTTTTGTAGACAGGGGACATGACGGAAAAATTATGTAACAAATGAGCGTTCCTATTTAACAAGGTGATGTCATTGAGAATCGTCCCTTTGAAGGTTAGAGATTCAAAGTAAAAAAAATAACCATGATATTGAATATATCATATAAGATTCGCATAGTTCTATTGATCATATATCAGATATAAATAATTTAAATGTTATTGAATGAATAATAGCGCATAGCTAGTAACAGAGGAAAATTTAGAATTTTGTTGGATTTATGTAAAAAATGAATTGGGTTATCCTGACAATATCCTGCGATTCAACAAGAGGAATAGTGGCAGCTGTGTCTTCGTATCTTGCAGAAAATGGTTGCAATATTGTTGACTCTTCCCAGTTTGATGACTTGGACAGTGGAAGTTTTTTTATGCGAGTTGTCTTTGTCAGCGAGGAAGGCAAGACACTTCAAAAGTTGTCAGAAGGCTTTGCTGGTATCTGCAATAAATTTTCGATGAAAGCAAATTTTTATGCAGAACTGCAACGGATGAAAGTGATACTGATGGTCTCGCGTTTCGGCCACTGTCTCAATGACCTACTGTACCGTTGGCAAATTGGATCTCTTCCCATTGATATAGTTGCGGTTATATCCAACTATTCTGAGCATCAGAAGAAGGTACTCAGTTACGGCATTCCATATTATCATATAAAGGCAACAAAGCTTAAAACACATGCAGAACTACAATTAAGAGATGTTATTAGAAAAAATGGAGCAGAGCTTGTTGTTCTCGCCCGTTATATGCAGATTCTTTCAGAAAACTTGTGTCATGAGATGGCAGGACGAGTTATCAATATTCATCATTCATTTCTGCCAAGCTTCAAGGGAGCAGATCCTTACCGGCAAGCATATCAGCGTGGGGTTAAACTGATTGGTGCTACAGCACATTATGTAACAATGGATCTAGACGAAGGTCCTATTATTGAACAGGATGTGGCACGCATTACCCACGCACAAAATTCCAGTGATTTTGTTTCAATTGGGAGAGATATTGAGGCACAGGTTCTTGCAAGAGCTGTTCTTGCACATATTCAGCATCGGACCTTTATAAACGGCAATAGAGTAATAGTATTTCCTGCAAGTTCAGGTAGTTACTCTAGAAAGTAATAGGTGGACTGCTTTCCGTTTTATTTAGTAGGCGTGCTCAGTGACTGGACTGGTTGGATAGATTGCAGGGAATCATTTCCTGTTTAAAAAGATTATCAGATAGACTGTATTCTTTATTTCTCACTAATATAAATATTAAGATCCTATTTTGTTATATAGGCTATACATTCTCGAAATATATATCCATATATTAATTGAATTTTAAATACAATAATTGACAAAATAAATATCAGTGATATTAGCTGACATAATTTTCTATTATGTAATCTTTTAATAAAGATAATAAAGAGGACAATTTTTAGTGTGTAGCAAGTATTCAATCGAAAAGTAGGAAAATATTTGAGTCTCACTTCAGAAGGATCGTCAGATGAATGTTCAAGAAAAAGTTGAAGAAAATAATGAAAAACTTATTGCATTGACTGCTGGTATTGTATCTGCTTATGTGAGCAATAATGTGTGCCGTACGGACAATCTGCCAGCGCTTATTACTGAAGTGCATGCTGCCCTGGCCCATGCTGAATCCATAAGAATAGTAGAGATGACTTCCGAGAAACAAAAACCAGCAGTTCATCCAAAACGTTCTATTACAGATGAATACATCATTTGTCTGGAAGATGGGAAGAAGTTCAAATCTCTGAAACGTCACCTGATGACGCACTACAATATGACACCGGAACAGTACCGTGAGAAATGGGACTTGGGTGCTGACTATCCTATGGTTGCCCCGCATTATGCGAAAGCACGCTCAATGCTTGCTAAGGAAATGGGATTAGGACATCAACGTACGCGAAAAGAGCCGTGAAATTATGACCTTAGGTAGCTCTTAGCTGCCTGTCTTCGGATTTGTGTAATCAGAGATGTTAATCCGGTTAAACGCTGTGATGTCAGGTATTGATCCAATCCTAAAGATTTCAGAAGAGATGCTGCATCTATTGCTAGTATTTCAGAAGCACGTTTGCCCGAATACAAAACAAGAATAATATAAAGCAACCCCTTGACCAGGTGGGCATCTGCGTCTCCTTTGAAAGTTAGAACAGGATCTTCTTCCTCTTCCTCACTCTCATGATGACTGACCAGCCATACCTGACTAACACAGCCTGAAATCCTGTGTGCATCGTCTCTGGCTGATTGAGGATAGGGTTTTAACTGATAGCCAAGTTCTATAATGTAACGGTATCGGTCTTCCCAGTCATCAAGAAAGGAAAAAGCGTTCCCAATATCTGTTATGGTCTGTATCATCCGTCATTGCATCTTCTATTAAGAGTCTCTTCAAGATTCACCACCCCAATTATATCACTATCATACCATCATTATCCCGTATCGGGTATAGATTTACAAAGAATTGGGTCAAAGTACATCTTGGGAATCCTAGTGGTGTTGAGATAGCTTGGAATACTGCTCTAAGCCTATTATGGAGAGCGTTTTTCTCCTGAATGCTCTTGAAAAGCCAGATTGAAACAATGATAATAATTTTCCAGTTCTATTACTGGAAGAATATCTTAAGATTATTGCCTTTTAAATATAAAAATGCGTACGTACTCATTTCTCTGAAATAGAAACTGCACTTGATATAATGGCAATGCCATGAGCGTTTGCAATGCACAGACATGTACTGATATCAGCCTCAGATGGTTTGCTAAAGTATAGTTACAATGAAGACCACATGAAGACAAGGAGAGGTTCTCAAGAGTCTATTGCAAGAGCAATACTATCTATTAAGATAGCTGCTGAAAGGATTGACAGCCAAAAAGACAAGAGCGCTAATGTTTCACCTGGCTTTTATAGATACAGACATTAATCTGGGACAACAACCTGTAAAACATGTTGTCCTCCTCCTATCTAGCTAGCCCAGTATAAAAAATATGAGCTAATGAAGACAGATGATGATAAGAAAGAAATCTACTAGTCAACCTAGTCTCATTATAAGGTTTTTTTATATCATGGGTAAGGTTCTGTATTGGTTAATTAGCACAATGCTGCGCCGCCTGTTCGAAAATCCTTTGGTGGTATTTGGATTGGTTCTTTTTATGATCCATTTCAGTTTTGTTTGGTATAATGCTTTCTTTAGGCAGCCTGGCTTTTGTCGTAGTATTTTTTTCTCAACACGTTTTGGGCATCCCTGTTTGGGAAGTCTTGTAGAAAAAGATCATGTGGTCTCAAGAGAGCATGTTAGCACGGATGTGCAGCACAGGCAATCATTAACTGTCATCGGACGCAATAGTGATCTTGAGATCATGCAAAAAAAACTGACTGCTCTTGGACTATATAGCGGTGAGATTGATGGTTTAAGTGGTCCTCAGACAAGAGAGGCAATCCAGAGATGGCAACAACTGCAAAAAGGTATTGTGAATAATCAAGCTCTTTCTGTTGCAAGAACAGATAAAATTGGCGCTATTATTCGCGGTCAGATCGGTGTAGATGTTTTGTCAAGTATCAAGAAAGATAGAGAAGCGGAGCAGTTACACCTGACGAAGGAAGCTATTATGAGTGTTCAGAATGCCTTGCGGTTATTTGGCAATAGTGACATAGTCATTAACGGTATGGTTGATAAGGCAACGGAGCAAGCCGTTTTTTCTTTTCAGGATATGTTTGCTTTACCAGAGACAGGTCAGATAGATCGTGTACTTATGGAAAAAATGCGTGAAATAGGAATATTAGGATAATTATACAGATGGTAAAAGTGGCTTTTTCTAGCCCATGTGTGTTAGTCATTAATCCGTTTGCAGTTTACACTAGCGAAAAAGGCTGCAACCCGTTTATCCCAATCAGATGATGGTCTGAAAACGCGTAAGATTAAAAAAGCGTTTTCCGTATTTTGAACTGTTAAAACAGTATCCATATGGATGCTTTTCTTGAAAACAGTAGCCTGAATCGGAGCACTAACCACCATGTCAAGAACACCATTTGGCGCTGTGTAATTGTTAATACTGTATACATTAATACCCATGGCATTATAAAGTGACAGTGACCAAAAGGGAACATGACCTCTAGCAGTGATATGTACAGGTTCATCTGTTAAATGAAAATAACATGTTGCTAGTCTGAAAAGAGAATCAGAGGTTTTCATAATTGGATTTTCTAGATCAAGAGTTTGTAATCTGTAAGGCGGACTACTCTGTAATATCTGGAACCATATGCTTTTTCTAGTATAATGGGAAATGAGCAGAAGCACACAAATGTGAATGATCACTCCTCCAAGTAAGCCCAGCACAATAGCATAAAGAACTCTAAACACAATGACCCTCTTTTATCCGCTCAACCGATGGCATGATACGCTGTGTCAGACCGCTTGTGGTCACAATTTGTGTATCATACAGTGTTAGAACTAAACCATATTCTTTTCTTGTTTTCACAGCCAACCAATTCCCTGGTTCAGCAGTGGACGAAATAAGAATAGTCATTTCCGTATTTTCATACCGGATGATTTCATGAGAATATAGTGCTGATGGAAGCAAACGATTCATATTTACAGGTATAAAATGTTTATCCACTGCATACAGTGTGAAGAATCGTGTTTCCGGGACCAAACCTTTGAAGCGATAGCGGCACTGACCGGTTAACGGTTTATCTTCATCATCTTTCCAGAGATACAAACTGAGACCTTCCGCTCTCCCAAGAGCGACATGCCCCTGCCAAACTGTATAGGCCAAAAAATAAGGATCAGCATTCTCTGTCCCGGCATTGGGAAATGCTTCCCACTGCCCAATTCGCATTTTATCAAATCCACAAAAAGTTGTCAGGACATGATGGATACTCCAGAGTCCACTAGTAATGGCAATCAATAGAACAGTTGCTGTTAGCGAGACGGTACGTAACATGGTGTTAAAGCCCAGATGAGACTCTTCTATTCTCGAATTTCGCTCCTAAGCTCAAAAGTCAACTTATCGGATACTGGCACATGAGGTGACCATTTTTCAGGTTGATGAGCAGGATTACGGGCAAGAGTATATAGCTCATGTTGCAGGGCTGTCGCGATCTCGCGGATGATTTGGAGTGATTCTGTAGAAAGGGTCATTGGCCGATCTTGTAGAGGAGATGTGCGACTATTCTCATTTGTACGGACGGCATCTGATGCAATCAGGAGACTGTTTTCGATTCCCTGTATGGGTTTAAGCCTAGAGTTTTGATGCATATAAAACATCATACGCTGCCAAATCATTGCTGGAACAACTCCTCCTGTTAATCGGTTCATAGATGAACAATCATCATTGCCCATCCAAACCGCAGCGGTATAATCACCGGTAAATCCGACAAACCAAGCATCACGATAAGCTTGTGTTGTGCCGGTTTTCCCAGCAACACGTGTCATCGGTAATGCAGCACGCTGTCCTGTTCCACGTATAGGTACCTGGATCAGCATGGAATTTAGATCATGCGCGGCCTTCTCACTTAAAACCCGTCGCAGTTTTAGACCATTGTCGGTCCAATTCCATAGCATTCTGCCGTCAGCTGAAAAAATCTGTGTAAACCCATGACGATTCCCCGCAATACCACCGTTGGCAAAAACATTAAAGCCTGTAGCCTGATCCATAACTGTCATGCCTGAAGTACCAAGTACCATAGTTTTATGGCTAGAAACCGGTGATTCAATGCCCATGCCTTTTATAAGGCTAACAATTTGTTTTGTTGAACGGTGCAGATGTTGATAGGCTATACGAACTGGGACTGTATTCAGAGATTTTACAAACGCCGTGGTAAGATCAATACGTCCTGTGTAGCGCCTATCATAGTTGCGCGGTTCCCATCCTCCCCAATTGATCGGTGCATCCATGACAATGGATTGCGGACTCAAGCCATTTTCCATAGCGATAGCATAGACATAAGGTTTAAAGGAAGAACCAGTCTGGCGTCTTGCCTGTGTTGCACGGTTAAACTGGCTTGCACTGTAATCACGTCCTCCAACAATAGCACGTACCGAACCATCGTTAGCAAGAATCACTGTTGCAGCCTGTGAGACATTGAATTGTTTCCCATACTTGGTCAGGTAAAATTCAATCGATTCTTCTGCTATTTTCTGCAGGTTCAGATCAAGTGTGGTGCGCACAATCAGGGTGTTTTCATGCAGTTGATGGCGTATTTTACGAATTTCTTCGAACACCCAATCTAGAAAATAATTGGGATGTTTTTTATATTTCAAACTGGTAACTATTTTTGCTGGATAATGACGTGCATCTGCGATTTGTCCCTCAGTCATTAGTCCATTCTCAACAAGATTGGAAAGAACTATATTCGCACGTGCGCGGGCTGCTGGCAGATGAACATGAGGAGCATATTTCCCAGGTGCTTTGAAAAGGCCTACAAGCATGGCCGCTTCTGCTAGAGAAATATTGCGTATGTTCTTATCAAAATAGAATTCAGCCGCAGATGTAATGCCGAAATTTCCACCGCCCATATAAGCTCGATCAAGATACAGTTGTAAAATCTCTTGTTTGCTTAAGTTTGCCTCAAGCCATATAGCAAGATATGCTTCTTTGATCTTGCGTTTAAGTACACGTTCATTGTTTAAAAAAAGATTTTTAGCCAATTGTTGTGTCAGGGTAGAGCCACCCTGAATCACACTACTTGCTCTTATGTTTTGACTAAGAGCCCGTGATAACCCATGTAAATCAATACCTTTATGTTGAAAAAAACGACGGTCTTCAGTAGACAGGACCGCTTTGATTAAATAATCTGGAATTTCTATAACTGGCACATTATTTTTATTATAGGAGATGCTGCCGCGTTGGCCTATAACATTGCCATTCCGATCGAGAAAAGTCACACTAAGATCGTCCTGTGTGCCCAAACCCTCTTTGGTCACTTCGAAAACAGATAGTCCAACAGCTGTGAACACAGTTAATCCGATGAATCCAAGGGTCAGTATCTCGTTAAGAATTTCAATAACAAATCGAATCGCACCTCTCACGCGGAAAAAAGAGGAGACCATGATACACTGTTCCCAGAAATTCGAGCATGCAACACCGATACGATAGATCCCAGTATTAATCCAGGCATCAAACACGATCAGCAATAATTGATAACAGGCTAGCTTTCTAAATTGCGACATAGAGATATACCTGATAAACTAGAAAATCATGTCTGTTGTTTTTACAATGTTTGTCCGTCATTGGATAGCCTCGAGAAAAAGACGATTTGCAGAAAGTCTCTGACCTTCCTCAAGATCGAGGATATACAAATTTTATTGCAATAATTGTGAATAGAATAGAATCTATAATAGCAGAATTGAAGTATCAACTCATTATATCTCATTGAGCATATGAAGAATGAGGTAAAAAGGTATTTTTAGAAAAGCCCTTATTCCTTACTGGTCAACAAGGATATTCATTGCTAGTGCGCAGCCCCTGCTTGGGATGCGACAAGATTCAGTGCTGTGGCAAAGAAAATACAATTTTTGCGTCCTGAGTTTGTTGCATGCAAATTAATCAATTGATAATCTTCATTTTATGTCAGATGCAGTGATTCCATATTCCAGATGTGAACATATTGAAAAAATTCGGTTGAAAGTAGCCTTAGAAGAACGCTATCTAGCATATGCTCTTTCAACCATCATGCAGCGTGCATTACCTGACGTCCGGGATGGCTTGAAGCCAGTACATCGGCGCATTTTTCATGCCATGTGGCTTTTACAGCTCAATCCTGATCAAGCTTATGTGAAATGCGCCCGGATTATTGGTGATGTGATGGGGAAGTTTCATCCGCATGGTGACGTATCGATTTATGAAGCTCTGGTGCGGCTTGCACAGGATTTTACTACGCGCTATCCACTCATTGACGGGCAAGGAAATTTTGGCAATATTGATGGAGATAGCGCTGCTGCTATGCGCTATACTGAAGCGCGTTTAACTGATAGCTCTATGCTCCTTCTTGAGGGTATCTCAGAAAATGCGGTTGCATTCCATCCGACTTATAATCAAGAAGATGAAGAACCGATTGTTCTCCCTGCAGCTTTTCCAAATCTCTTAGCAAATGGTGCGTCTGGTATAGCTGTTGGCATGGCCACATCTATTCCGCCCCACAATATTGCCGAACTTTGTGAAGCTGCGTTGTATCTGATTGCTCATCCGGATGCCTCATGTGCTGATCTTGTTCATTTTGTTCCTGGTCCGGATTTTCCAACTGGAGGTGTGCTTGTTGAATCAACAGACTGCATCCGAGACGCTTATAAGACAGGGCGTGGCACCTTTCGTTTACAGGCACGGTGGTATAAAGAAGAAGGTAGCCGCGGTGTTTATGCGATAATTGTCACTGAAATTCCCTATCAGGTGCAGAAAGCACGTCTTCTAGAAAAGACTGCAGAGATATTGCTTGCGCGTAAATTACCGCTCCTGGGTGACATTCGTGACGAGTCGGCAGAAGACATACGCATTGTACTGGAGCCGAGGAATCGTACAGTAGATCCCGTTCTGCTGATGGAATCACTGTTCAGACTCACAGATTTTGAGGTGCGGGTCCCATTGAATATGAATGTTCTTGCTATCGGGCGTGTCCCCCATGTTCTTTCCCTACGAGAAGTTTTGCAGCAATGGCTCACCCACCGCAGGGAAGTGCTCCAGCGCCGTCTGGAATATCGCTTGAAAGACATTGTCCGTCGGTTGAAAGTTCTTAGTGGTTATCTAACTGCTTATCTGAATCTTGATATAATTATCCGTATTCTTCGTGAAGAAGATAAGCCAAAAATTGCGCTTATACAACGATTCAACTTCAGCGAATTACAGGCAGATGCTATACTGAATATGCGGTTGCGTGCTCTTTATAAATTAGAAGAATTGAATCTTAAAAAGAAGTTTGACTTCTTAGGGGTTGAGCAGAAGAAGATTGAAACGCTACTTTCTTCAGAGCAAAAACAATGGCAGGCTATAGCTGCTGAGATTACAGTCGTTAGAAACAAATTCTGCCCTGACAGCGTTCTCGGTCGCCGCAGAACTGTGTTTGCCCGTCGTTCTCAAGGAAATATCCAGCAGGCAATGATCGCAAAAGAACCTGTAACAATCATTATTTCTGAAAAAGGTTGGTTACGCGCTTTGCAAGGCCATTTACTAGATTATACAGCCCTGTCCTTCAAAAAAGGTGATAAGCTTAAGCAGGCTTTTCATGCTATGCATACAGATAAGCTGCTGATTGTCAGCACAAGTGGCAGATTTTACACAATAAACGCGAATGTTCTACCTGGTGGGCGCGGACATGGTGAAGCAATTCGTATCCTCGTTGATATGGATAATAATCAAGATATTCTGACAGCCTTTGTTCATGATCCAGCCGAAAAACTGCTTGTGGTATCACATTGTGGGTACGGTTTTATCATCAAGGAAAGAGATGCTGTGGCCAATACACGCAGGGGGAAACAGATTCTAAATATAAAAACACCTGATAAAGCCCGTTTTTGTATAAAGGTTTTAGGTAATTATGTTGCTATTGTTGATGGAGACCGTAAAATGCTGGCTTTTCCATTATCACAGATCCCAGAAATGTCCAGGGGAAGGGGGGTCCGATTGCAACACTGTCGTGCGAGTGGGATCAGCGATATCATAACCTTTACGTGGGAGGAGGGAATTTTCTGGAAAGATATGTCCGGGCGAGTATTTAGACGATTACCAGATGCACTGGAAGAGTGGAGAGGCAACCGTGCGTCAGTTGGCAAGGTCGTTCCGAGAGGATTCCCAAAATCTGGTAAATTTTACTGTCTCTGATCCTACGCATACATACGCATTTGTCATTCTTCTGTGCTGAGCACAAAGTTCGCAGATCAGCGCACATGTAGCATTTATAATGCCTAGCTGTTCACAAAACAGACCATATAGTTATCCTGCCCCTTTTACTTTTCATCAAATTATCACATATCATGACAGATAGAAGATACGTTATCTAAAATATTCAAGATTGAAATGATGAATATCAATAAGCAGGTGGGCAAAACCCTGGATCGCATGAGTAAGTATTTTTTCACCGTCTCTTGCATTGGCACGTCGTGCATTCCCTGCAGCCCCTTTAGGGTTTAGATCATGCATCATCCAACCAAAAGCATGTTTTCCGTAGGCATGTAGATAAGAAAATTGTGTCTTAAACTGTCTCTGTCTATTTTCAAAATCCGCTGCTTTGGACATATCTACTGCATCAGGCGCAATAGCTAGCATCACGGATGTTTCTATAAACCCGGCGTGGATATCAAGCATTTGTTCCTGTGAAGAGAGCAATCCTTCTGGCAATCCAAACCGTGTCCAACTACTAGCAACCGCCAGCATATTATAGTGTGCACGTAATTCCGTAGCAACAACCGTCATAAGTGGAGAATTGCCACCATGAGCATTTAGCATGACGAATTTTCGGATCCCTTTTCTGTATTGTTTTACTCCAATGCTCATCCATCGTTCAATTGCCTGATGCCAAGAAAGTGTTTTCGTGTCCTTTGCACGCATATGCTCTACAGAATAACCGACGGGTTCCACGTCAAGGAAGCAAATATCAAGCATATTTGGAATGAAAGCTGGTAATCCTTCAATAACTGCACGCGCAATCAATGTGTCAGTTTCAGGCGACAGATGTGGACCATGGTATTCATATGCACCAAGCGGCAAGACAGCAATTAAATTCTGTATAGTGCTCATGGATTCTTCCTTCACGTTTTGGCATAGATCTATAATACGGTTACTGAGTGTTTCAATGAGTTATGAGCTGGGTCCAGGCTACAGAATCCTACTTAAACTGCACGTTTTTTCTACGAGGAGACATTGTCAGATTCGCTATACTATTATTTACAATACCTGATTCTTCTTTTAAGAAAGACACATATGGTTATGTTTAGCGAAACTTGATAGTTTTCGTGATGTTAGCTATGCCTGAAAGGGTTGCAAAATTATACTAGAATGGCTGATTTCAGTCAGAAGCCATGATCATATGGAATAGGCTGGAATCACCATTTTGCACTGATAACTGTTTTGAATAAATAAGATAAGATGAACTGCTGTGCGCCTTGCGCTTTAACACTGTTGACATGGGGACAAAACAGAATCTGTTTCTATCATACCTGTCAGACCTGCATTGCAGATTCTTTAAAAGAGTATCACTCAATGAATTGCGTGTCTTTTTTTCTGCGAAAAATAAAAGGGAGGGAAACTTCTGTAAATAAGAAAGCATATCCGGGAGCAGGATTGCATAATCATTTAGATGCCTGGATTGCTCCTCATAAAAAATTGGGTAGGAATTTTTTGATTTTTTTTGTCCAGAAAGTGATGAAATCAAACTACTTTTCCGTACTCTTAGCTGCTATGCTTTCTGTAATATTCTCGATCATTCGCATTCCTGTATTTCCACTGAGTGTCATGATAGATTCAGGATGGAACTGGACAGCGAGCACTGGTTCCTGTTTGTGCTCAATGCCCATAATCACACGGTCTTCGGTCTCTGCTGTTATTATAATATCCTGGGGCAGATGGTAGCGATCAGCAAAGATGGAATGATAACGACCAACTGTGATCTCTTCTGGCAGACCAGTAAAAACTGTCCCTGGTGTTACTACGCGAATCCGTGAAGGTTTACCGTGCATAGGCAATCGTAGTTGTTGCAGCTTGCCGCCATATGCTTCAATGATCGCTTGCATACCAAGACAGACACCAAAGAGATGAGAACCACATTGACGTGCTTTGGCAATTGTAGAAGCGCAATCAAAATCTTGGGGTCTACCTGGCCCAGGGGAAAGAACGACAAGATCCGGATTCATTTCTGTGAATATTTTGTCAGGAACCGGCGTGCGTACTGTTGTAACCTTTGCACCGGTCTGGCGAAAATAATTTGCAAGCGTGTGGACAAAGGAATCTTCATGGTCAACAATCAGAATCCGGAGCTTTTTCCCGTGTTGCTGGAGGTTCTGATTATCATAGACGCTTTTTTTCTTTTCTTCCTTATTTGTAACAATGGCAGCAACAAGGGCTGAAGCTTTCAGCTCAGTTTCTGCCTCTTCCTCTTCTGGGATTGAATCAAAAAGAAGAGTTGCCCCAGCCCGGATAGATGCAACACCATCTTTGATACGGATGGTGCGTAAGGTTAGACCGGTATTCATATCACCGTTGAAAGCAACTATGCCGACAGCCCCCCCATACCAGGTCCGTGGACTTTTTTCATGATTTTCAATAAAGCGCATTGCCCATAATTTTGGGGCGCCGGTAACAGTCACAGCCCAAGCATGAGAAAGAAACGCATCAAAGGCATCCATGCCCTCCCGCAAACGTCCTTCAATATGGTCAACCGTGTGGATAAGACGCGAATACATTTCAATTTGACGACGGCCGATGATGCGTACAGAACCTGGTTCACAAACCCGATTTTTGTCATTACGGTCAACATCTGAACACATGGTCAATTCGGATTCATCCTTTTTTGAGTTCAAAAGTTTTAGGATTTGTTCTGAATCGGCCATTGCATCTTCTCCGCGCTTAATTGTTCCAGAGATAGGACAGGTCTCGACCCTTCTCCCTGAAACACGCACGAACATTTCTGGAGAGGCACCAACCAGATATTCCTGATCCCCTAAGTTGATAAAAAAAGAATAAGGCGCAGGATTTGTTTTCTTTAATTTGCACGAAACAGTTGCTGGGCTAGTTGTGCAACGTCTGTAAAATGTTTGTCCTGGAACTACTTCAAATAAATCACCACGTTTGAAACTTTCTTTTGCCTTTCGAACAAGTGCAGCATATGCACCAGGCTGATGATCACTATGTGGAGGAATAGTGTCTGTGCCCTGATAAGGAATGGACACAGTTTCGCGCGGCAAGCCTTTAGTTGTTCTTCCATTGATGGTGAAATCGTAACGGTCAATCCATGCCTTTGCCGAATAATGATCAACAACAAGAATCGAATCGGGCAAATAAAGGACAAGATCTCGCTGATCCTCGGGCCTAAAGATTTTAAATTCAATAGGATCAAATTGAAATGCAAGATCATAGCCAAAAGCTCCAAACAGGCCAAGATTACTGTCTTCAGTGGAAAAAAATAACCCCACAATTGCTCGCAATACAGTAAAAACAGAAGGCATGCGGGAACGTTCTTCTTCAGAAAAAATCTTGTGGGATATTTCAACATCAAGCATGATCTTGTCTGTGGCATGGGAAATAACCGTAACCTTCTCAAGGTTTGCCATGCGATGTGCAATTGCTTCCAGAAGGATGGCACCGCGATCATTCAACGCTTCAATTATAACGCACCGCTGACGGCTGCTAATAACAAGTGGAGGATCCAAGATCCCTGTGTCCCACCGAGTATAGCGGCCAGGGTATTCATAATTCGAAGAAAATATTGCACCGCGTCGGCTATCCAGCATGCTGATCATATGGTCGATAGCGCTTTCATAGATTACTTTTTCACGTTTTCTGACAATAAGAATGCCACTATAGGTTTTATACGTTGTGCTTTGTTCTTTTGATGCAATATTCGCTATTGTCATTTCATAGTCTCCGTTTAATCCTTGTTTATCGCAAAATTGCTACCTGCGTTTACAAAATCGCTTTTGTTTTTCCACGGATACCAAACGGAAATAAAAAAGCCGCCCGGAATATCCCGTTGCGGCCTTGCTGATTAAATAAAAAAACACAGCTGCACAGGCCGCATCAGCGACCCTGCCACCAAGCCTGGTTTTTGCAAAAAATAGTAAGAAACAATAATCTATCTCCTATCTTGACCATAGAGGGCAACTGCTTTTTTACCCTGTATTGCAGCTAGTCCCATATTCCTTTATCCAATGCAAATAGATATTTCTGCATGTTTTATGGATAAAAAAGAACATCTTTGGATAACTCAGAGCTAAGGTAAAGTGGTTTTAATTCATTTCTTTCTGGAAAGACAGAAAAACCGTTCCATGATATCATATCAAGTCAGCTTTTAAGATGAAGGTATTATAATCAGCACACTGCTTTGCCGAAGTAGCAGTAAGAATCTTAGTAGAAACTAATTATTAATTATAAGATCGGATCATGGCATGATTTTTTATAAAAAAATAGCTTTTGCAATAGGGCTTTTGTGGGGATGCTCTGCATTAGCCCAGGAACCTGGATCATGTCGGACAGTTCGTTTCGCTGAGACAGGCTGGACAGATATTGTAGCAACCACTGCAGTAACATCACAACTACTGCATGCGTTGGGTTATGAAACAAGAAATTATCTTTTATCTGTTCCGGTCACTTATGCTGCCTTATCGCTTGGAGATGCAGATGTTTTTCTTGGCTATTGGAAACCTTCTATGACACCAGATCTGCGACCTTACGAGGACAATGGCACTGTTGAAACAGTGCGTTTTAATTTGATAGAGGCGCGATATACTTTGGCTGTCCCGCAATTCACCTATGACGCAGGGCTTAAGAGTATTGGGGATATTGCTAGGTTTGCTGACCGTCTTGATTCCACCATCTATGGTGTTGAGCCAGGAAATGACGGGAATCGCGTTATTCTATCAATGATTGCCAATGATAATTACAATCTTGGAAAATTCCGATTGATTGAATCTGCTGAACAGGCGATGTTATCAGAAGTAGAAGCACGTATCGCTTCTTTCCAGCCAATTGTTTTTCTTGGATGGGAACCACACCCGATGAATTCACGCTTTAAAATGGCTTATCTTGCAGGTGGTGATGAATTCTTTGGATCCGACTACGGTAGAGCTATGGTAGGAACCAATACGCGGAAAGGCTATGTGCAGGAATGCTATAATGTAGGGAGGCTTTTGCAAAATCTTGTATTCAGTATCGACATGGAAAATGAACTTATGAGTAAAATTCTTGATCATGGGGAAGAACCTGCAAAAGCCGCGGATACATGGCTTAGGGAAAATACAGCAGTTCTTGAACTCTGGCTTAACGGCGTGAAAACATGGCATGGTGACGATGCCTTCTCAGCCGTAAAAGTTTTATTTTCTAAATAAAATTTTTTATGCAGTCGGCAGTTCTCAGGAGAAAGATGTGGAGATTCTTACAACCTATAAAATACCGGTTGGCTGGTTATTGGGTATTGTTTTGTTATGGTTGAAAGTTCATGCAGCTTGGCTGTTTGCAGCTATCCGTTTCTTTATTGGATATTGCCTGGACAACACACTTTATTTTTTGATGCATCCACCTTTCATTATCCCAGTTTTGCTTGTTTTTATAGGCACTCTAACACGCACTTTTATTTTGCGCGTGATTCTCTTTTTTGTCTTGTGTCTTCTTGTTTACATTGACTATCGATGGCTGGATGGAACACGCCCACTTGCTGTCACGGCAATAGTAATGATAACAGTTTACGTCTTGTTCAAATGGAATTTGTGGCAATTGTCACGAACCCGGTTTATCATGATTGTCACCATTCCCCTTTTAGGGATAATAGGTCGTTTTTGGCTCGAAGGCCTAGTATCCCCATACTTTGTGCTGATCTCTATTCTAGCCACGCTTGCATGGTTTATACAAGAACGCTGGTCAGTTGTTCTTCTGACAATTTCCGGCTTTACTTTTGTCATCAATCAGGGATATTGGCATGACACGATGGAAACTCTAAGCATTTTGCTATGGGCCTGTGTCCTTTGCATGGGTATCGGTATTCCACTGGGAATTTTCTCAGCCCATCGGTCACGGTTTTATCATTTTCTGCAACCTATACTGGATTTAATGCAGACTTTGCCAGCCTTTGTTTACCTTATACCAGCGTTGTTTTTCTTCAGGATTGGGATGACTCCTGGATTAATTGCGACACTTATCTTTACTTTACCAACGCCTATCCGCCTGACGCAGGCGAGTATATCCTCAACACCAAGCATACTGCTGGAATCAGCACAGGCCTTTGGTGCAAACAGTTGGAAATTGCTGTGGAAGGTAGAATTACCACATGCTCTACCAGGAATCTGTCTCAGTATGACACAAACCATTATGCTTTCTCTGTCCATGGTTGTGATTACAGCAACTGTTGGCGGTAATGGACTTGGTGTAAAAGTTTACCGCGCTTTGCAGACAGGCAATGTGGCACTTGGTTTTGAAGCGGGGTGTGTCATTGTTGTCGTTGCTATTGTACTGGACCGTTTATTTCGCCCAGGAAAAGGGCACTAGGATGGCATCTGTAACAATCAAGAATGTTTCTGTCACATTTGGCTTGGAATACCGTGCTGCACTCATGGCGGCTGATAGCGGTCTCTCCCGTGCTGAAATTAAAATGAAGACTGGGACAATGCTGGCCGTGCACAATTGCACTCTAAGTGTCAAAGAGGGCACGATACTTGTTTTAATGGGTCTATCTGGTTCCGGAAAATCTACATTGCTCAGAACAGTGAATGGTTTGGTAACTCCATCACGGGGTAGCGTTACTGTTGATCATGAAG
Organism: Candidatus Tokpelaia sp. JSC085; assembly: GCA_003331005.1. Lineage (GTDB taxonomy): Bacteria > Pseudomonadota > Alphaproteobacteria > Rhizobiales > Rhizobiaceae > JSC188. The sequence continues at coordinate 392,052 of QENC01000001.1, read as the reverse complement.
GACAGACTTTTCTTGTCAATGCGTTACGCTCTCAAATGCTGCAATATTTACGTACCAATCTTGTTTCTATGGTATTCCAACAGTCTGCCCTATTGCCATGGCGTACAGTAGCAGACAATGTCGGTCTCGGTCTAGAAATTATAGGCATCTGCAAAACGCGCTTAAGAACTGCGATCCTAGAACAACTTGAACTTGTTGGTTTAGCACAATGGGCAGATCAGCCAGTGACTGAACTGTCCGGCGGAATGCAGCAACGGGTTGGTTTAGCACGTGCGCTTGCCACAGGGGCACCTGTTCTTCTGATGGATGAGCCATTTTCAGCACTTGATCCGTTGACACGCAGGCACCTGCAAGATGAATTGCTAGTGTTGCAACGTCAATTAAGGAAAACAGTCATTTTTGTTAGCCATGATCCTACTGAAGCTACTCGGATGGGCGACTGCATCGCCGTGATAAAAGATGGCCGTGTTATCCAATATGGGACTCCTCAAGAGATCTTCTTATCACCACTTGATTCTTATGTTGCTGAATTTGTACGCCATGTAAATCCTCTGACGTTTTTGACTGCTGAAGATATCATGCAACCTTATAGTCGTCATGATGCTGCGAAAAATTGCTTCTCAGCAATGGCACAAACTAAGACAGTTCTTTCTGATCTCATACAAGCAATAAACCGTATGCCAGGCAATATTGGAATTATTGACAAAGGGATGCTTGTTGGCATTATAGCTATGGAAGATATTATGACCCATCTTGCTACACGTGCAAAAAGTTGATTTTCGAATAAGAGATAGACCATTAGCTGACTTAATCAGCTTTGTTTTGCATGTTGATATCTGAACGTTGGATATTGATCCACATATGACATTCTTGATTTGACAAGAATTGATGATTTGAATAATTATCAAGGCTGATAAGTATATATTGTGAGGGGAGCGGGAAAACCTATTCAGTTAGATGAAGCAAACTTCTAGAAATTATCAGAAGCTAAAAAAGCCGCTGATAGTGGTGCACGTCGTGTAAAGTAAAGCCTATGCACGCAATTTCACGGGCTATTTGGGTTAACGCAGATACAATGGACGTGTGTGAATATGGTTTTCAGCATGATGGATAATTGAATGACAGATAAACCGATGTTTAAAAATTTGGTCTTGAACGCGGAAAAAGCAAGCAACCTGTTGACAGCGATGTCCAATGAGAAGCGCTTACATATCTTGTGTGAGTTATGTGAAAAAGAGTTATCGGTTGGTATCCTTGCTGTGAGAGTTGCTCTTAGCCAATCTGCGCTTTCACAGCATTTGGCAAAGTTACGTGCCTTGAAACTGGTTTCAACGAGAAGGGATGCACAGACAATTTATTATTCTGTTACATCTCCAATGATTACACCTATTTTAATGACATTGGAAAATATTTTTCCTGCAAGAAAATAGTCAAAACCTCATGTGAATGTTAAAAGCCGTTTAAATCGCTAGGAGAATTTATTGTTTGAGGACAGAATCTCAAGCGTCTGTATTACAAAAGTTTACTGTGATAATAAGTGATTATCTATAGCGTTTTTATTGATATTGTATTGCGTATTCCAGCAATGGAATTGCATGAATGGACCAATACTGACTGTACAGTACGTTCCAGCCGATCACATCAACAAACGGTTCAAAAGCATTTCAACGTCTGGTGTGTGCTCAGAATGGCTGATAAAACCGCCACCTAATATCCGAGCAGCATGGCTTTGATCAGAATAAAAAACACACGCTTGCCCTAGCGCAACACCACTTTCCTCATTCAAAAACTCTACGTGGAATCTACGTTTATCACAATACAAAATTGCTGGAATCGGTTCCTGTGTCGAGCGGACTTTTGCAGAAACCTCTATCCCACTACTGGGAGGATAAGCTATGAGATCCTCATCCCCGAGCCAATTGGTATCACGCAAATAAATTTTACGTGTTTTCAATGCTTCTCTTGGACCAACAATAACCCTAGCGTTCTTAACATCAAGATACACAACATATAATGCTTCACCTATTGCAACTCCAATACCCCGTCGTTGTCCAACTGTAAAATTTACAATACCCTTGTGACAGCCAAGCACCCGACCATCATCAATATGGACAATATCACCAGGATGGCTTGCCTCTGGCTTCAGACGTGCAACAACATTTGCGTAATGCTCTTCTGGAATGAAACATATATCCTGACTGTCATGTTTTTGAGCAACAGTTAGCCCCATTTCTTTAGCAAGCTTACGTACCTCACTTTTCCGAAGATTACCGATTGGAAAGCGCAGATAATCAACCTGTTCCTGAGTTGTCGCAAACAAGAAATAGCTTTGATCACGCTCCACATCAACAGGTCGGTAAAGTGCGCGATGAGCGCCATTGGCAACACTACGGATGTAATGACCTGTTGCCAATACATCTGCTCCAAGCTCACGAGAGCTTTCTAGAAGATCTGTGAACTTAATACTTTGATTACAAGCGATACAAGGCACTGGTGTTTCTCCTCGAATATAGCTTGCGGCGAAAGGGTCAATAACTCTCTCACGGAATCGAGTTTCATAATCGAGCACATAATGTGGAATTCCTAAAGTTTCACAAACCTGTCGAGCATCTTCAATGTCTTTTCCTGCACAGCATGAACCCACACGTTTGGTGGCTTCTCCATAGTCATATAGCTGTAGTGTAATCCCGAGAACATCATATCCTTCTCGCTTGAGAACACCTGCGACAACAGAGGAATCTACCCCTCCTGACATAGCAACAACTACACGCGTTTTTTCCGGAAATCCGGGACGATCAAGACTATTCAAAGACATGAGCGTGATCCTTCAGGTATTCACATGAACAACTATGCTGTAAAGCACAGCTGCTTTGAAGATGAAATAGAATCCCTGCCTTCTGTAAAAAGTCCACAGTTAGGGATAAAAATCTTCATTGAGCATCATAATATAGTGATAAAAAAGTGTCATTTTATTATAAAGTTTACTCTTTTAGATTCTTATGCTCATTTTCTAAACACTCATTGTCATTGGCAAAAGGTTTTCTACCCCGGTGCGAAGGGCCGAAATAGGATAGACGAGATTGATTTGCTTGCTTTTCTGGTGGTTAGGCTAATTGCTTTTTCTAAAATCAAAAGTGTTATGGATTTTCTCAAGGAAATCATTGTTTATTAATAAGCTTTGAAAGCAGATAAAGATTGTTTATGTGATTGTCAAATAAGTGAGGTATATCCCAGTTTTATAGTGTCTACTTAGGAGACTATGTTACTACACTCTTTTTGGTAGTGCCTGATGTTAGAAGGGGCATATGGCGCATGTTGTTGAGTGAATATACACTACCGGTGACAAAGGTATTGCTCTCGGAAAGCGATATGACGAGGATAGTAGCATCCTGCTTCATTTGAATCTTCCGGATATGTCTGGTTCTGAAAAGTACTGCGCATATTCCGTCTTTCAAAGGTAAAGACACCGATCCTTATTCTTTCTGGTATGACTATAACCAAGAACAAGGTTTCTGAGGAAGAAGAGGTGTTTTTCAATCATCTCTGCAGTGGCAGTGGTATGAACTGGAACTGAAGATGATGTCTCTCTAAGCTGAGAACAATGCTTGATGCAGTTTCATATGGTAAAAATTACATTAAAACCGTATGGGGTTGTGGCTATACATTGCGTGCACCAACAAGTGAGATGATACGACAATAACTATCTCAATTTTAACTGAACGATTATATTGTGTCCATATGAACTCACATACTAACTAACTATCTCTGAAAAGCGCAGGCCAGTAGGTAAAGTTCAGCAGATTTGATACGGCTAGATGGCGGCTTAACATGATACACCGCTTTGAATTGTTTATTCAACATGGCAAGTAATCTGTCTTCTGCTCCTCCTTGAAAGGTCTTTGCCAGAAAAAATCCACCTGGTGCAAGAGCTGAGACGGCAAAGTTGGCTGCTGACTCACATAAATGCACTGTACGCAGGTGATCTGTATATTTGTGTCCGGTCGTTGGTGCAGACATATCGGACATGATCACATGTGGTTTTTTACCCAGCATGTCCAATAATTTTTTTGGCGCTGTTTCATCAAGAAAATCCATTTCTAGAAAGCGCACACCAGGCAAAGCATTAACGTGTAGATAATCAATACCGACCACTGACGGTTGTGCAGCATTTGAATTAACAAGATGGGCGGCAACTTGGCTCCAGCTACCAGGAGCAGCACCAAGGTCAAAGACTCTTTGTCCTTTTTGCAATAGCTTATATCTGTTATTAATTTCGATCAACTTATAAGCGGCCCGTGAGCGATAGCCATTAGCCCAGGATTGACGTACATAAGGATCATTCAGATGACGCTCCAACCAATGCCGAGAAGAAGCCTTTATAGCTGTTCTTCTTTTTTTTATCCTGGTATGGAGGATACGCAAGCCTATCTTCTTGTTTCTACACAGAATGCTTTTTTTCTTCATCTTCCTGACACTTTAGTACTGTAATCATTGATCCATGTATTTATTTACATACACAATTGATGGAAAAAAATCATGTTCTATGAGAAATCTGCCACCAAAATTTAAGGTCACAGCTTCTATCTTAAAAGATCATGGCCGTTTAATGCACTTTTCCTGGAAAGGACGGAAAGTATTTTTATCTTAAAGTCACCTATGAGGATGTGATACGATACCATGTCCTTGTAGGATCATGACTTGATTATTATATGCATAATTACAATGATAGAATTATAATGGAGGCCTTTGGGGGATAGTTTAAGGGTAGAATAGTGGACTCTGACTCCATTGATCTTGGTTCGAATCCAAGTCCCCCAGCCAGAAAGCATTTTCATGTTGGGATCTAGGTAGAGGTATTTTTAGAATGAGAGGGTCTAGTCTGTCAGCAAGCGATATCAGTATAATGTCTTTAAAAGAGCAAGTAATGATACTCTCTTCTATAGAGAAGAAGGACAGCATAACATAAAAGTTAGTTGAATGAAATATTGGCAACAGGAAACGCTGTATTGGATCGAGGCTATTATTCTAACCACCAGAAGACAGAACAGCAGATAAGAAATAAGAATATCTTAACACTATTAATCGGGGTTTTCTCGTTTTTATTGATAGGTAGCATCAATAAAATAGAAGCACGGGAGGGTCTTACGACTTTAGAAGACCAGGTTGTACCACAACCGAAAAAGAATATGCCGTCAAAAAAAACTGTTAATGTGCAAATTCCTTCCTATGATAAAAGAGCAGAAACTGGAACACAGTTTGTTACAGTCAGCCGTAAAAAGACTAAACGCATTTTGATTGTTGGTGATTTCATCGCGCGTGATGTGGCAGAAGGATTAATGCGCGTATATGATGAAAAGTCGGAGATGACTGTTCTTGCAAAGATAGAGGGATCTTCCGGTTTTGTACGCAATGATTATTATGATTGGCCTGCTAGGATATATAATATCATTATACAGAAAGACCCTGATATCATTCTGGTTCTGTTAGGTTCCAACGACAGACAGGTCATAAAATCTGGTAGAAGAACCCTTGATATTTTATCATCTGACTGGATTCAGCATTATAATAGCCGTATACTTTCATTTGCAACAGTGCTCAAGAAAAGCGGCCGTCCATGGATATGGCTAGGCCTACCATCTTTCAAAAAGAAAAACTTGGATCAGAATTCTATACAATTAAATGCTTACTTTAGACACTTGGTAGAAAATACTGGAGGATATTTTGTAGATATACGAAGAGGTTTTGTAGATGAAAATGATAATTTTATCCTATCAGGATATGATATAAACGGCAATATTGTCCAACTACGCACGAATGATGGTATAAATTTTACATCATCAGGACGCAGGAAACTTGCTTTGTATGCAGACAAGGCGATACGTTTCCTTGTAGATAAAAAAGTATCAGAACCAACAGAACAGTTTGATCAGTTCATGAATGTAGAACATATTGCGCCAACTGATATATGGGAGATAGGAAGGAGTACACTGGATCTAGCTGGAGCTATGAGATCATTAGAAAAGATACAACACGATAGAAAAAGAATTTTTTCTAGATCTTATAATGGCCGTGCTGATGATTTCAGCTTGAAGAAAGGGGAAATTATGTAATAAGCGGAAGTAAAAGAAGTAGAGTCTTGCTTGCGTTCCACATGATCCCATTAATCCAAATTATTCTAATACCAAGGATATATTCTCTTGTGATGCTTTTCAAATGCGTTTATTTTTGATACTTTGCGCATTGTCAAATCTATATCATCAAGGCCGTTCAATAAGCAATGACGGTGGAATTCGTCAAGATCGAACTTTATAATGGGACCGCCAACCTCTCTGTATATCTTCATTGTCTGAAGGTTAATTGTCAGGATCATGCCGCACGACGCTCCTTTCAGGAGCTGCTCCAGCTCTTCAGACGTCACTCGGACAGGGAGGATACCATTTTTGAAGCAGTTATTATAAAAAATATCGGCAAAAGATGTGGAAATAATACAACGAATGCCGAAGTCAATTAGCGACCATGCTGCATGTTCTCGCGAAGAACCACAGCCAAAATTATCTCCTGCCACCAGGATTTTTGCATGGCGATAGGCTGATTTATTCAGGATAAAATCAGCGTTTTCGGACCCATCCTGATGATAACGTATTTCTGCAAAAAGCCCTATTCCAAGACCTGTTCGTTTGACTGTCTTGAGATAGACTTTAGGGATTATCATATCAGTATCAATATTTACGATTGGCAAAGGAGCTGCTATACTTTTCAGTTGTATGAATTTTTCCATATTACTCAACTTTCTATTCGGAAAGTAACTTTTCGGACCATACTTGTGATGATAAAGAATAAATATATTTTATTGTATTTTTCTTGAATATAGAGGCTATTATGGATGAGGGTAGGTGATGATAACATCCTTCTCGACGCGATGCGGCAACGTATTGCCTATCCACCGATTTTACATCAAGAATAATTCATTGGCAGGGTAAGATCAGACTCTTATAAGAGTACTTCACCAGTATTTTCCCAGCCTGAATTCCTTATTGTTGACAGTGATAAGAAAATTCCTTCCTGCTGATCTGTTTTTTTTGGAAAAGTTAACCCCGCGCATGGCGAAAAAACACGTTAAAACGTAAGGCATGTTTTTAATCTGTGCTGATCAGCTTGTGTTGATCACCTTCCCAGGATGGATCCTATGTTTGTTAGACTTGAAAAGGCAGCACTGGCTCTTAAAAATGCATCCGATAAGCTTGATCCTGTCCATCGGCTTGTACGTGTTGCAGAACATTTTCCCTCAGGAGTCATTTTTACCACAAGTTTTGGAATTGAAGATCAGATGATCGCTCATATCATCGCAACAGAAAAACTGCCTTTTAAAATCGTTACACTTGATACTGGCCGTTTTTTTCCTGAAACCTATGATCTATGGCAATATACAGAAGAGAAATACGGTTTGCGCATAAAAGCTTATTATCCAAATAGCGAAGCGCTCAGTACACTGATTGCAGATCAGGGTATCAATGGTTTTTATTATTCTCGGCAGATGCGCGAGGCTTGTTGTGCTATTCGTAAGGTTGCACCTCTCAACAGAGTTCTCAAGGATGCAGTGGCATGGATAACGGGGTTACGCCGTGATCAATCACAAACGCGTCATGACCTTGATTTTGTGCTGTATGATCAAGAAAGAGAACTTTTAAAAATCAATCCACTCTATAATATCAGCAGAAATGAGATCAAGGCCTACGTAGAAAAACATGAGATTCCTGTTAATATTTTACATAAAGCAGGTTTTTTGTCCATTGGCTGTGCCCCCTGTACACGTGCCGTGCAACCTGGTGAAGACGAACGTGCAGGCCGGTGGTGGTGGGAAAAAGACAGTGCAAGAGAATGTGGTCTGCATGTCAGAACCGATAGTATCTCTGCTCCAGCTCACAAACAATATCGCACATTCCCAGTCTGAAGTACATCAGAGGGTCCCGATAATGAAACTACAAAACCGCCTACACCGTTTAGAAGCAGAGGCTCTTTTTATCATCCGTGAAGTTGTAGCAACTATGGACAAAACTGTCATGCTGTATTCAATTGGAAAGGATTCAACCGTACTATTGCATCTCGGAATGAAAGCGTTTTCTCCTGGACCGTTGCCATTCCCGCTACTGCATATTGATACAACCTGGAAATTCAGAGAAATGATTGAGTTTCGGGATAAAATAGTGAAGAAATTTGGATTAGATCTCATTGTTCATATTAATCAGGAGGGTATTAAGACAGGGATCGATCCCTTTATATCAGGTTCAAGGCTATATACTGATCTTATGAAGACTGCCGCACTTAGACAGGCACTTGACAAATTCGGCTTTGATGCAGCATTCGGTGGGGCCCGTAGGGATGAAGAAAAAAGCAGGTCTAAGGAACGCATCCTTTCCTTGCGATCAGCAGAACATCGGTGGGAACCAAAAAATCAGCGTCCTGAACCTTGGAATCTTTTTAATACACGTAAAAAGCCAGGGGAAAGTTTCCGCGTGTTTCCATTATCAAATTGGACTGAGAACGACATATGGGATTATATTGCGTTTGAACAACTTTCTGTTGTGCCACTTTATTTTGCGAAAAAACGTCCTGTGGTACGACGCGACGGTATGCTGATCATGCGAGATGATGCACGTATGAAGTTAAAAGCCGGCGAAGAAGTCGAAGAACTCGAAGTCCGTTTCCGGACACTTGGCTGTTATCCTTTTACTGGTGCTGTGCTTTCTAATGCATCTAACCTTTCTGCTATACGCAAAGAAATGCAAAAATCCCGTACTTCAGAACGCAAGGGCCGTCTTATTGATAAAGATGGGAATACTTCGATGGAAGAAAAAAAACAGGAAGGTTATTTTTGATGTCTGCTGTTCCAGACTTATTATCCCAGATCAACTCTGTATCGCAAGCAGAGCATCACGATGGATCATTGCTTCGGTTTATTACCTGTGGATCAGTAGATGATGGAAAATCCACACTTATTGGGCGACTTTTGCATGATACTGGTTCAATATTTGAAGATCAAATGGAGACTTTTCAGCATGAGTCCAAAAAATTTAATGCTGCGGATAATGCTCTTAATTTTGCTCTGCTTGTCGATGGGTTATCTGCAGAGCGGGAACAAGGCATAACAATTGATGTTGCTTATCGTTACTTCTCAAGCAAACGCCGTTTTTTTATCATTGCCGATACACCTGGACATGAGCAATATACTAGAAACATGGCGACTGGTGCATCACAGGCAGATTTGGCCATTATTCTCATTGACGCGCGTAAAGGGGTTCTCCCACAAACAAGACGACACTCCTTTATTACCTCAATGGTTGGTATCCGTTCTGTTGTAGTTGCTGTTAATAAAATGGATCTCATCCATTTTGATCAGTCGGTTTTTGATCGTATCATCCGAGAATATAAGTCCTTGTTGCCACAACTTGATTTCCGTGAGACCATATTTATTCCGCTCAGCGCTCAGCTTGGCATAAATGTTGTCAACCGCAGTAATCGTATGCCATGGTACAATGGACCGACCCTCTTTGAATATCTGGAAACAGCAAGACCAATAGATTCTGAGCATACAGGAGAGTTATTTCGTATGCCCGTCCAATGGATTAATCGTCCCAATTCCGATTTCAGAGGATTTTGTGGCGTGATCGCCAGTGGTAGTCTTTCTATTGGTGATGTTATCCGATCCTTACCGAGCGGTGCAACAAGCCGTGTCAGAAAAATCTATAATCCTGCAGGGGAAACAGATAGAGTCTCAGCAGGTGAAGTTGTCGTACTGACACTTGAAGATGAAATTGATATATCTCGCGGAAACGTTTTAGTATCAGAAGATGATGCTATCACCATATCAAGGGCAATTCGGAGCCAGATTCTATGGATGTCAACGCATCCCATGGTAGCAGAAAAACGATATCTTCTTAAACTAGCGACATCCCTTATACCGGTAACAATCAATCAACTGGAAGAAAAAATTGATATTCATTCCTATTACACTGAAAAGGCCCAAACCTTAGGACCAAATGAGATAGGACATGTTTTACTGAATCTTGAACAACCGCTCGTGACAACATCATACAGGGAAAACCGCACGCTCGGCGCATTTATACTTATTGACCTGACAAGTAATGAAACAGTAGCTCTCGGTATTGTGCGAGATACGTTTCCCAATATAGGAACAGAATCAGAACGAATCCGTCCTGCAATATTTGCCCGTTTAAAGAAGGCTTGGTTAGGTAAAAATAAAAAAGGGAAATGTGTCTTATTCCGTCTTGCTTATGGAGCAATGCTCACGGCTTTTGCACTGATTTTTGGTGTATCATTTGTCGGTGCGTGGTGCATTTTTATCTTTTATTTTACATGTCACCCATTATTAGAAACCTTGTTTGTTGCAAGGAGAGAACATGGGCAACGTTTTTTAGAGGATCGTTCTGGTATGTGAGATTGCAGTCCAGTGCTCTGTAGAATTTTTCTAAAAGCTCTCCCTTCAAGAGATATTAAAGATACAGAAACACATTATGTTCTTTTAATTAAAAGACTGCTGACTTACCAAAGACTATTATTTGATGCGCTAGCGTGCCCGTCCATGGCAACTTCTATTTATAGCTTTCTCATCCCTGTGCTAGTATTAGTCTGCTTTTTGCAAAATGTTCGAAGGCGCGTACCCGATGGGAAAGGCCTTTTTTATTCCCGTCTTTCCAGATTGGCTCTTCATCAGAATGCATTTCGCCAAAAGTGCGTTTATATCCTACAGGCTGAAACATAGAATCAAATCCGAACCCATGAAGGCCACGAGGTGGCCAGACAAGCCTGCCCTCAACTGTTCCTTTAAAATATTCGGCGTACCCATCTGGCCAAGCAATACAGAGGATACAAATAAAACGGCCAGTCCTCCTAGTCTCGTCTTTAGCACCTGCTTTCTGTAGGCGGCTTTCCACTTTCTTCATTGCTGCGAGAAAATTGCGTGTACCATCAGGTTGCTCAGCCCAAGCAGCTGTATGAATACCAGGCGCACCAGCAAGAGCATCAACCTCAAGACCAGAATCATCGGATAGCGCTGGTCCCCCTGTTATTTCAGCTGCAGATAAGGCTTTAATATAAGCATTTTCCTCAAAACTTTTACCAATTTCCTTTGGAACAGGCAGTCCAAGCTCTATTGCTGATTGGTTTTCAAATCCATAAGGAGCAATCAGATCATTAATTTCTCGTAATTTTCCTATATTATGGGTTGCAATAACAATTTTTTTGGAATGAAGGAGATGCATGATTTAATCAATCTATCGCTTTTTTTTGCAAATCAATCAGAGAACCAATTCCTTTTCGGGCTAACAGCATGAGGGACAGAAATTGTTCCTCAGAGAAAGGGTCTGCTTCAGCTGTTCCCTGTACTTCAACAATATGGCCCTTACCGGTCATAACAAAATTCGCATCAGTTTGCGCTAACGAATCTTCTTCATAATCAAGATCAAGTACCGGCGTACCATCCACAATACCGCAGGAGACAGCAGCGATATAGTCTTTTAATACCGTATCACGTGTAATAATCTGCCGCTGCTGCATCCAAGATAAACAGTCATACAGAGCAACCCAAGCTCCGGTGATTGAAGCTGTTCGTGTCCCACCATCGGCTTGCAGCACATCACAATCCAGAATAATCTGCCGTTCACCAAGAAGCTGAAGATCAACGACTGCCCGTAATGATCTGCTAATAAGGCGCTGAATTTCAAGGGTGCGACCTCCCTGCCTGCCTAGTGTTGCCTCACGGCGCATACGCTCCCCAGTTGAGCGTGGTAACATGCCATATTCTGCTGTTATCCAACCTTTGCCATTTTTTCGCATCCATATTGGCACCCGCTCTGCAAAACTTGCAGTACATAAGACATGTGTACTTCCAAATTTTACAAGACAGGATCCTTCAGCATATCTCGTAATATTGCGTTCAAAAGACACCATCCGCATTTCATTCACAGCCCGTTTGGATGGACGCATGGATAAACCTTTCATTATTTATTATAATATACAAACATCAAAATATTCCCGCTACGAAGAACTAATCAATACCGTTTTCACACGGGATTACGCTTTTCCAAGCATTGAAAATGCCTATAAACTTTTATTTTTTGAAATTCTAGAGCTATGACAAAGTCATCGCGCTGATTTTCAGAAAAATTTTAAGAGTATCAATATACTGTACTGGGCTGCCATGATGAAGCCATTTGTTCTAAACAAGACCCTAGAACGAGCGCTCACGTGAAATATTTAAGCGTATTGTTGAAAGCTATTTAGATGATGGTGAACCTGTGGGATCACGAAATCTGTCGCAATCTCTTTCACCTGCAACCATCCGTCATGTGATGAGTGATCTTGAAAAATTGGGACTTATCTACGCGCCACATGTTTCCGCAGGACGGATGCCGACAGAATCAGGTCTGAGATTTTTTGTTGATGTTTTTATGGAAACAAGTCATTTACCACAACAGAAGCGCAAATCCATTGAAATGCAAATTAACTCTGCCGGCTGCAGCCGGACGCTTGAGCAATTTCTGACAGAAGAAAGCCAGATATTGGCTGGACTGTCCCTTGGTCCAGGTCTTGTCCTGGCGACAAGAGGCGAAGGCTTGCTACAGCACATTATCACCGACTGTTACACAGAGCAGCGATGTCGAAAATCGTATTATAGAGTTACCAAAAGGTGTGACTCAAAAACAGCTTACTGAAGTATCAAATTAGATATATTCATGGATACAATCTCAGCGATGCACGCCAGGAATTGGCCCGGATGCGTGGTCAAATTCGGGCTGAACTAGATGATTTATCCCAGAAACTGGTCGAAGCTGGATTAGCTGTTTTGAGTCAAAGTACCTTTGATCAGCCAGCTCGGCTGTACATGGACGGTCTAACCTTCTTGAGGATATTCATGTCGGCGATGATCTAAAGCGTCTTCGGAATCTTTTTGATGATCTAGAAACAAGAGATAGCATGATACAACTGCTTGATCTTGCAGAAACCAGACAAGGCGTAAGAATTTTTATTTGTTCAGAAAATAAGATTTTTCCCTGTCAGGCTCATCTCTGGTCGTCGCGCCCTATCGTGATGCAGAACAGCATGTAATCGGGGCACTTGGGGTGATAGGACCGACACGCCTTGATTATGCACGCGTTGTACCTATGGTTGATTACACACTTATTTCACAATTATTTCACAATTGTTATGATAGGGCAGTATTCTCTCTCTCTAGATAAATAATTTCTGTTTAGTTCTTGCAAAAGAACTCCTGTTCGTTTATTATACCCAAGTCATTTAAAATGTCCTTTTAGTTATTTTTTTACTTTACAAGACACATGTAATTGTACTGCTGTCAAATGTGGAAATCTCATGTCTGGTGAAAAAAACGTTGATGAAAATGCGCTCAGCCAACTATCTCTAAAAGAGATGAAAGACGATGAGGCACTGCAATCTTCTGAGAAGGATCCTCTGGAAGATAGTTGTCAAGGGAATATGGAAATTACAAAAGAGGATAATTTGAATGTCTCTGATAAGGTATCAGCTGCCGCTTTAGAAAAGCTTGAAGTGGAAAATGCTGAATTGAATGATAAGATCATGCGAATTGCTGCGGATATGGAAAATCTTCGCCGCCGCACTATCCGCGATGTGGCTGATTCTAAAAGTTATTCAATAGCTAATTTTGCCCGTGACATGCTTTCTGTCTCAGATAATTTCGCCCGTGCTATTGCTGCGCTTCCTAAAGACAATAGAGAGAATGATCTGAGGCTAAAAGCATTTGCGGAAGGCCTTGAAATGACAGAGCGATCCATGCATGCGGTCCTACAACAACATGGTGTGCAAAAGATCGAGCCTTATGGCCAGAAGTTTGATCCTAATTTTCACCAGGCCATTTTTGAGATTGACGACAGAGAGACACCTGTCAATACAATCAAACAGGTTATACAGCCGGGTTATATGATTGGTGAACGGGTTCTGCGTCCTGCTATGGTTGGTGTCACAAAAGGCGGCATGAAAGTTGAAGATAAGTCACAAAAATCAGCAGATGAAACCCAAACACTGGATGAGAATTAGTTCTACCCTATATCAGATTCACATAGTGCAATTTTGAAGGTAGAACATCAGATCCGGTGCGTACGCTTTTTTTATCATCTGCGCATCTGACAGTCTTTGGAAGTAGCAAAGTGGATTAGTGGCCAGCGTTCCGCCTCATAATATAGAGAGAATTTGCTTTGTGTTAGAAAAACAGGATCATTGTCAAGATCACGGGCAATGTCAGCGTGATGCGTAGCAATGAAATGCTCAAGCTCTGCCGGGATATCAGTTGAGATCCAACGGCAAACAGTAAAGTGTGCCGTCTCAAATAGAACAGCTAGTGAATATTCCGTCTTAAGACGTTCACGTAGAACATCAATCTGTAGCGCGCCTACAACGCCTATAATGGCCTGAGACCCATCATCTGGCATAAAAAGTTGTACAACCCCTTCCTCTGCCATCTGCCGTAGTGCCTCCTTCAGCTTCTTAGCTTGCATGGCATCACGCAGTTGAACACGACGTAAAATGTCTGGAGAGAAGTTTGGTATATCTTTAAAAAAGAGTTCTTCACCCTCCGTTACTGTGTCACCAATGCGCAAGGCACCATGATTTGTAATACCCACAATATCACCCGCAAACGCTTCATCCGCAATCTGGCGTGAACGAGCAAAGAAAAACTGTGGTGTTGAAAGGGTTAATATCTTGCCGGTACGAACGATCCTTGTTTTCATCCCACGCATCAGTTTACCAGAACAGATACGTAAAAATGCAATCCGATCACGGTGATTAGGATCCATATTTGCTTGAATCCTGAAAACAAATCCAGTCATCTTTTGCTCATCAGCATAGACAATACGCGTATCAGCTGTACGATAATGTGGGCAAGGACCGAATTCAACTAAGGTATTAATTAGATCCTGTACGCCATAATTATACAAGGCAGACCCGAAAAAAACAGGTGTCATATATCCCTTTTGAAAGGCCTCGATGGAAAAGCATTTGCAAGCATTTTGGGCCAGTTCGACACTTTCCATGAACGCTTTATACTCATAATGTGGTAATAGCTTAGCTACTTTTTCAAGACTAGAAAACAGTCTGCTTTCATCTTTGTTATCTTTTCGCTGCAACCCATGCAATTTAAATGTACCAGAAAAAATTCTACCTAGCCCAATCGGCCACGTTACAGGTGCTGTATCAAGTGCTAATTTTTCCTCAATCTCATCAAGAATTGCAAAAGGATCACGCGCTTCTCGATCCATTTTATTAACAAAAGTAATAATTGGAATCTCGCGCATACGGCACACTTCAAACAATTTAAGTGTACGAGGTTCAATACCCTTGGCAGCGTCAAGCACCATCACAACACTGTCAACAGCTGTTAAAGTCCGGTAGGTATCATCAGCAAAATCTGCGTGGCCGGGTGTATCCAGTAGATTACAAACGCAGTTACTATATTCAAAGGTCATCACCGATGTTACAACCGATATACCACGTTCACGTTCAATTTGCATCCAGTCCGAGCGAGTCTGAACACGATCTTTTTTTGCTTTCACTGCTCCAGCAAGCTGGATCGCGCCACCAAAAAGCAATAATTTTTCTGTCAGGGTTGTTTTACCAGCATCGGGATGGGCAATAATAGCAAATGTACGTCGCCGCTGCACTTCAGTATTCATAATTTTTTTCCGTTATCGGGCACAGTTATAATCATCAAGCAACAAGTGTTCTGTTCAATGCATCAGTGATCAATTGCTTTGTTTCATCAAGGCCATACAGTGCTACAAAGGAGCCAAAACGGGGACCGCGAGACTGTCCAATAAGCACTTCATACATCATCTGGAAAAATAAAATAGAGACACCAGGCCCGCCTTTCGGGCTAAGCCTGTTATGATCCTGATAACGTGCAACACGGCGGGCAATATCAAGAAGGGCATTCTGGATTGTATTCCCGTCAACGTTGCACTCTAGCTCTGCCAGTTTCTTATATACTGCAGCTAATGTCTCACGCTCAACCACATCAGGTATGCGGAACTTTTTATACGGCTTAACAAAATTATTAAAATAACGGATTGCGTAAGTAACAAGGTTATCAAGATCAGGATACGTTTCTGGTGTCACATCTTGCGCATAGCGTGAGATAAAACCCCACAGTACTTTCTTATTTTCTGCATTTGATGCACTCACTAGATTCAGCAGCATGGTGAAGGAAATAGGAAGCTTGATACTCGGTGGTTTACCGTGATGGATATGCCAGACTGGATTATTGATTCGCTCCTGCCAACCCTCTCCCCCATAGCTGGCAAGACTCACATAATAGCCATCAACGGCTCTCGGAATTACATCAAAATAAAGTCGCTTGGCAGTCTTTGGTTTCTGATACATGTAAAATGAAAGACTTGCAGACGGCGCATAGGTTAACCATTCACTTATGGTTAAACCATTCCCTTTGGATTTAGAAATCTTCCGTCCATCTTCATCCAAAAAAAGTTCATAACTAAAATTTTCCGGTGGTATTCCATCCAAAAGACGGCATATTTTAGATGATAACATAAAAGACTCAGTAAGATCTTTACCAGCCATTTCATAATTAATACCAAGTGCTGTCCAGCGCATGGCCCAATCAGCTTTCCATTGGCATTTTACCTGGCCACCAGTTACTTCTGTTTCAATTTTTTCACCGGTTTCTGGTTCAATGTAGATAATTGTACCCTTTTTTTCATCACGCGCAATGATCGGAACCTGAAGGATCTTACTACTGACAGGACTGATCGGTAAAAATGGTGAATAAGTAGCACGACGCTCTTGACCTAAGGTAGGAAGGACAATCTTCATGACCTTGTCATATGCTGCAAGCATTTTAAGAAGTATTTCATCAAATTGCCCAGTTGTGTAATAATCCGTTGCACTTATAAAGTCATATTCGAACCCAAATCTGTCAAGAAAGGCACACAAACGTGCATTATTAGCTGCACCAAAAGAAGAATGCATCTTCAGGAAAGGGTCAGGTACACGAGTAAGAGGCTTACCAATATGGTCTTTCATCATTTCCCAATTTGGAATATTTTCTGGAATTTTGCGCAGTCCATCCATATCATCAGAAAAACAGATAAGTCGTGTTTTGAATCTATCCTCTGTCAGTACACGAAATGCGTGACGAACCATGCTCGTGCGGACTACTTCTCCGAATGTGCCAATATGCGGAAGTCCAGATGGGCCATACCCAGTTTGAAACAGAACAATCTCAGGATACTCTGATTGTTCATAGCGTCTTATGATCTTCCGTGCTTCCTCAAAAGGCCAAGCTCTTGCACTGCCTGCTCTTGTAAATAATCCGGAATCAATATCAGTAGAAAAGCCGGATACCATCAGTCTATAACCTCAATTTTTGTACAAAAGCTCTAAATATGCAGCTCTTCTGACAGTACTCTACAGCACTCTCTTATAATTATGAAGTCTTTTCGCTAAGAAAATTAATAGATGGGCTTTGCTTGAGAGATATGATGATCAGGTACAGCTAACTGAGTGATTCTTCCATATTGCTTGTTTTCTTATGAGAAGGAGAAGGATGGACAAGGAAAATCATCACGAGCCAGGCAGTGAACACAAATAAAGTAGCCAGCAGATAAGGTGCTCCAGAAAAATGGAAAGAAGCATTTTCAGTTGTTGCACAAGAAAAAATCCAGGTATAAATGAGTGGTCCAATCATAGAAGTAATGCTGGTTACACTTGTTAGTGCACCCTGTAACTCTCCTTGCACAGATGGAGGAACTTCGCTGGCAGCAATAGCCCGCATTGGTGCATGGGCAAGATATTCTGGACAGGTTAGCGCAAAAATAACAAAAACTATCCATCCTTCAGAAGCAAGAGTATAACTGCAAAGGGCTATGACCGAGAAAGTCAATCCTGTAACCGATATATGCCAATCACTCCAGCGGCGTGCAACGAGGTATGGCAAAACGACACTCATAATAACAATCTGTCCGACACCAAACATAGCCAAAGACAACCCGATCTGACTTTCATTCCAGCCATAACGATAAGTTGTCAAGAAAGGCCAAACGGAAGGCCACGCTGCTTCAGCTAACCAATAACAGAAGAAAGCGAGAGCAACCCACAAAACCGCAGGATAAGTACGCATCTGTTGCAATGCACCTAGTGGATTCGCTCGCTTGATATCAAAGTGGCGACGATGTTGTACTGGCAAAGTTTCAGGGAGCATAAACCAGGAAAAAATAAAATTAGAAAGAGAAAGGGTTGCAGCTGTGTAAAAAGGCACTCTCGGTCCAAACTGACCAAGAAGTCCACCAACTGCTGGTCCAAGGATAAATCCTACACCGAAAGCAATACCGATCAACCCAAAGTTGCGAGTACGCGTTCGGTGATCTGAAATATCAGCGATAAAAGCTGAGCATGTAGCAAAACTGGCACCGCTTATCCCTGCTAAAATCCGTCCGGTAAATAACATCCAATAGCCTGCTGCCAGTGCACAAATCAAATTATCAAGAGCCAAAGTGAGGATGGAAATAAGAAGGATTGGACGCCGTCCGAAACGGTCAGATAAACTACCGACCAGCGGAGCAAAAATAAACTGCATGGTGGAGTAAACCATCAGTAGATAACCACCATCAACTGATGCCTTGCTTATAGAATCACCAGTTAACTCGCTTAAAAATATTGGCATAACTGGAGCAATAAGAGCAATGCCGATAATATCAAGCAACAGCGCAATAAAAACGAGGATAAGACCACGCCGGATAAAGTGGCGATCTTGAGATACCATCTCTGTCATTTTTCTACCTGATCTGATGTCCTGCTATAATCATGCTTTAAGACGATTATAGTTTATATTTCTGTCTCAATTATGCTGTAAGGAAACTGTTCCGACTTACCCAAAAATTGCTGCAGATTCCATATAGTATTAGATGTGGGATAGGTGCAAAAAGAAAGCTTAATCTTTGAAAGAATCCGCTTTGTCAAAAATTAAGATCCTTTTCTTAAAACGTATGATTATGATAATGCACCATCACTACCTTCTAAAACTGATGTCGCGACACAACGTGCATCCGCATGCATATATCATATATAAAGTGAAGTTTTCTGGATTATATTTAATATCCATTTTGCATATAAATGATTATATTTAATATCCATTTTGCATATAAATAATGAATCCAGTGAATGACTTGATCTACTACAGGTTTTTTCACAGGAAGGGATGATATGCCAAAACGCACAGATATACAGTCTATTCTTATCATCGGAGCAGGACCTATTGTGATTGGACAGGCTTGTGAGTTCGACTATGCCGGTACCCAAGCATGTAAAGCACTAAAAGAGGAAGGTTACCGAATTATTCTAGTCAACTCAAATCCTGCGACAATTATGACAGATCCTGATCTAGCAGATGCCACCTATGTTGAGCCAATTACCCCTGAAGTTGTGGCAAAAATCATTGCACGTGAACGTCCAGATACCTTGCTGCCAACTATGGGGGGACAAACAGCGCTCAATACCGCACTATCGCTTAAACACATGGGTGTTCTTGACCGTTATAATGTAGAAATGATTGGCGCCAATGCAGAGGCTATAGAGAATGCTGAAGATCGTTCCCTTTTCCGTGAAGCAATGCAGAGAATCGGTCTTGAAACACCACGTTCCATGCTTGCTAATGCAACAGAGATCAAGGAGGTCGATCGCCGACATCATGAAAATGCACAACACGAACTGAAAAAAAAATTAAGAGGGCAAGCTCTTAGAAAAGCCTTAGATCAGCTGGAAACTGAATGGCAGCTTAGTGATGGTGATCGCAAACAGCATTATATGGCACACGCTATTGGAAAGGCAAGCCAGGCCCTAGAGCATGTTGGCCTTCCTGCAATTATTCGTCCTTCTTTTACTCTAGGTGGCACAGGTGGTGGCATCGCCTATAACCGTTCTCAGTTTTATAAAGTCGTTGAAAGTGGATTGGATGCTTCCCCTACCACGGAGGTGTTGATTGAGGAAAGTGTCCTCGGATGGAAAGAATATGAAATGGAAGTCGTTCGCGACAAGCACGACAACTGTATGATCATATGCTCCATTGAAAATATTGACCCGATGGGCATACATACCGGTGATTCCATTACAGTTGCTCCTGCTCTAACCTTAACTGATAAGGAGTATCAAATCATGCGTAATGCTTCGATTGCAGTATTGCGCGAAATAGGTGTTGAAACTGGAGGCTCGAATGTACAGTTTGCCGTCAATCCCAACAATGGACGTCTTATGGTTATTGAAATGAATCCACGGGTTTCTCGCTCATCTGCTCTTGCTTCCAAGGCAACAGGTTTTCCAATTGCTAGAATTGCCGCTAAACTCGCAGTTGGTTATACACTAGACGAGTTAGAAAATACTATTACCGGTGGGGTTACCCCTGCTGCGTTTGAACCGTCAATCGATTACGTTGTGACAAAAATTCCACGCTTTGCTTTCGAAAAATTTCCAGGGGCTTCACCAATTCTG
This sequence comes from Candidatus Tokpelaia sp. JSC085, assembly GCA_003331005.1. GTDB lineage: Bacteria > Pseudomonadota > Alphaproteobacteria > Rhizobiales > Rhizobiaceae > JSC188. The sequence goes on along the minus strand of QENC01000001.1, from coordinate 371,502 downwards.
ACAACCGCAATGAAATCAGTCGGTGAAGTCATGGCAATTGGCCGCACATTTCAGGAATCACTACAGAAAGCTCTGCGTGGTCTGGAAACTGGCCTAACCGGTTTTGATGAAATTGCTATTCCCGAACATGAAGAGGGTGATGAGAAAAATGCTATATGCGCAGCCATTGCTACTCCCACACCTGATCGCTTACGTTATATAGCACAGGCTATGCGTATGGGGCTCGATGTTTCTGAGATTCAGCAAGTCAGCAGAATTGATCTCTGGTTTCTGAAACAGATTGAAGATATCATCCGCATGGAAGAACGCATTCGTATTAATGGTCTTCCGAAAGATGCAGGGAATATGCGCATGCTGAAGTCGATGGGTTTTTCCGACAAACGACTTTCTACCCTTTCAGGTCAGAAAGATCTAGATCTGACTGCCCTGCGTATGCGTCTTGATGTCAGGCCTGTTTTTAAGCGGATTGATACCTGTGCAGCGGAATTTATATCGCCAACCGCTTATATGTATTCAACCTATGAAATGCCTTTTGATGACTCTATCTGTTCTGAAGCACAGGTTTCCAGCAGACAGAAGGTGATCATCCTTGGTGGTGGACCAAATCGTATAGGACAAGGGATAGAATTTGATTATTGCTGTTGTCATGCTGCATTCGCTTTACGCGATGCTGGATTTGAAGCTATTATGATTAATTGTAATCCTGAAACGGTCTCAACTGATTATGATACTTCAGATCGATTGTATTTTGAATCATTAACAACGGAAGATGTATTAGCTGTTCTGGACGCCGAAAAAGAAAATGGTAAACTGATAGGGGTGATTGTACAATTTGGCGGACAAACACCACTGAAATTAGCGGATGCGCTTGCAAAAGCGGATATTCCCGTTTTAGGTACCTCACCAGATACGATTAATCTTGCAGAAGATCGTGACCGTTTCCAGAAATTCCTTACTAAACTAGGTTTGAAGCAACCCAAAAATGGCGTTGCCTATTCAGTAGAACAAGCAAGCCTTCTGGCGAGTGAACTCGGCTTTCCGCTTCTTGTGCGGCCGTCGTATGTGCTCGGTGGTCGTGCCATGCAGATTATTAAGGATGAGCGAACATTGCAGACATATCTCCTAGAGATTGTGCCAGAACTGGTACCGGAATATATCAAGGCCCGCTATCCTAATAATAAGATAGGCCAAGTGAATACTTTTCTAGGCAAAAATCCTCTCCTATTTGATATTTACCTAAGTGAGGCTGTTGAGGTTGATGTAGACTGTTTATGTGATGGCAAGGAGACAATTATTGTCGGTATTAGTGAACATATTGAGGAAGCAGGGATTCATTCGGGTGACTCTGCTTGTTCTCTGCCTGTACATACACTTCCTGAATCCATAATTGAAAATCTGGAAAAACAAACTGTTGCTCTTGCTATGGCGTTGAAGGTCATCGGTCTCATGAATGTTCAGTATGCCATCAAGAATGATATGGTTTATGTTCTTGAGGTCAATCCACGTGCATCACGGACAGTTCCCTTTGTTGCTAAGACAATCGGATGGCCTGTTGCTAAAATTGCGACCCGTCTTATGTTAGGTCAGAGTCTTGCAGAGGTAACTGATTGCTATGGTGGTTGTCAGATTCTGCCAAAACGGATGCATGTTGCCATCAAGGAAGCAGTTTTTCCATTTGCGCGTTTTCCTGGCGTGGATACATTACTTGGACCGGAAATGCGTTCAACCGGCGAAGTCATGGGCCTTGATTATGACTATGCCCTTGCCTTTGCTAAAGCACAGCTCGGCACAGGTGTAGAGCTGCCACGTTGTGGTACGCTTTTTGTTTCTGTTCGTGATGCAGATAAAAAACGTGTTCTTTCCCCGGTTAGGCAGCTCTCTAGTCTTGGGTTTCACATCGTAGCAACAAACGGAACACAGTTTTTTTTAGCTACACATGGTATAAAATCTGCGAGGATCAACAAGGTGTTTGAAGGGCATCCACATGTGGAAGATGCTATCCATAACCGTCAGATTCACATCATTTTTAATACGACAGACAGCGCAAGTACTGTGTCTGATTCAAAATCAATTCGTCTTGCTGCTTTATTACAGAAAATCCCTTATTATACGACCTTAGCTGGAGCAGAGGCTGTAACACACGCTATTCAGGCATTAAACGCAGGATCCTTACAAGTTCATCCTTTACAGGATTACTTTGCCAGTTAGACGTTTTTTCTGCACGAGAATTGACAGCAATCCATTGTTATTCTGTTAAAAAAAGCCTGATCTGTATAGATCTACCATCGTAAAAAGAACAAGACTTTTTCTTTGCCCAGTTATTAGGTAATTGACAATTTATTAAAACATGAATAAAAAACTCATGTTTTAAAGATTCTTTTATGTTCAGGATATTTTCTATGCGATTAAACCGCTGTCTTATTATGTTTTCGCTTGCCCTGTCTGTCCAATCAGCATCGGCCATTGAATACCCGATTGGTAGTCCGCAATCCTGTGGAGGGATGGAAATTGCAGCAGTCTATCTGCAGCCAATTGAAATGGAACCATCCGGTATGATGCGGCCTGCGTCTGAATCAGATATTCATCTTGAAGCTGATATTCATGCCACTGAGAATAATATCAATGGTTTTCAAGAAGGAAGCTGGATGCCCTATTTACAGGTATTCTACGAATTGACAAAAGAAGACGGTACCACAGTACCATCATCACTGAAAGGGCGATTGCATCCAATGGTTGCTAATGATGGTCCACATTATGGTGACAATATAAAAATATTCGGTTTTGGAAAATATCACCTAAAATTTACAGTTTATCCGCCATCAAAAGAATCTATGTTTGGCCGGCATGTTGATAAAGAAACAGGTGTTGCAGTATGGTTTAAAAGCTGTATCAGCGAATATGATTTTATTTATGCAGGAACAGGAAAAAAAGGTGGTTATTAGTTATTAATTGATGAAAAGGCATTGTAAATGCGTTTGATTTTCATGATTCTGTTTTTGTTTTCTGTCTCGTTTGGCTATGCTGTTCCTCTGCCAAATTATAGTATTATGGTCAAAGATGGACAATTTGACCCGGAAAAAATTGAAGTTCCTGCAGAGCAGAGATTCAAAATCACGATCCAGAATACAGGATCTGATCCTGTGGAATTTGAAAATCTGTCTCTACGTGTTGAAAAAGTACTAGGAAAAAATGTTCAATCATTTGTTGTTATTCATCCATTGAAATCAGGGATTTATCATTTTATTGATGAGTTTCACCCACACATGACAGGTTTTAAGATTATTGCGAAGGAATAAAGGACGATAACATGCAAGAGTCCCTTTTTATCGTCTGGCGTGAAAGCGTTGAAGCGCTTCTTGTTCTTGGAATCCTTCACGCGTGGCTGCAACACAACAGTCTAGAATCGCAGGTAACCCGGTTATGGATTGGGACTGGTTTTGGCATTCTTCTTGCCAGTATTTTAGCTCTTATTTTCTGGATTGCAGGTCAATTGTTTTCCGGTTTGATAGGAGAGTTATTTTTTACTTTTATGATGATTTTTGCCAGTATTCTGATACTACAAACGGTTGTCTGGATGCATCGGCATGGTAAGAATATGAAAAAACAGCTTGAGCTGAAAACAGCTCACTGCATAAAACGTTCATCTCATTCCGGTATTATGATACTTTCCATGCTTGCCGTTGCACGTGAAGGTGTAGAGACAGTTATATTTTTAACTGGAATCGGTATGCAGCGACAGGGAACATCACTAGGACTTTTCATTCTTGGTGGCATGCTTGGTTTTGGACTTGCTATTCTTACTTTCTTATTTTTGCAAAGATTTTCGCATATTGTTCCTTGGAGATGGTTTTTCAGTAGCAGCACATTTGTTCTACTACTCATTGGTAATACGATGATGGTGCAGGCTTTTGAAAAAGGAGCCAGCCAGCTTTCAGTTTATAATCTACCTGCATGGATGTATTCCTTTATGGATGACCCACTATGGAGTACACAATGGTTGATTACGAACAACAATACACTTGCATCTCTGTTTGGTTATCGTTCCGACCCATCACTTATGCAAATTGGTGTTTTTTTCCTTTACTGGATAACAGCTGTGACTTTGTGTTCATATCATGGCAGAAAAATATGAGTAGCATCATTTTTAGATTGTCTTACAAAAGGAAAAAATTTTTTGCATCTTTTCTGCATTCTGTAGGACTTTTTAGAAAAAAACACCATGGTCTTATTCAGACGATGCAATGGATAATGATCATCTTTTATCTTGTACTTCTTTGCATCCCCCCGTTTATGAAACTGCCATCTCGTGAAGCCCACATTTTCAGCAACCTTGTTCTTTTGACCCAATTTATCTTTTGGGGGATATGGTGGCCTTTTGTTATTTTGTCAATGCTGTTTTTCGGACGGTTATGGTGCGGTATTTTTTGTCCAGAGGGCGTCTTATCCGAGTGGACAAGCAGCAAGGTGGGTATAAATAAAATCATTCCACGCTGGCTCAAGTGGCGTGGATGGACTACTGTTGCATTTATATTCACGACTCTTTATAGTCAGCTTATCAGTGTTTATGACTATGCACAAGCTGCCACTCTAGTTCTTGGTGGATCAACGATTGGATCCGTTCTTGTCGGTTTTTTTTTGGCCGTGGTACACGTGTATGGTGCCGTTATCTCTGTCCAGTAAGCGGTCTTTTCAATCTCCTGTCACGGCTTGCACCAATTAGTTTTAAAACTGATACAGTCGAGTGGCGTCAATATGACGGCCCACAGCAATCCTATCCATCTTGTCCACCAATGATAAGCATCCAGCGCCTCAATGGTGTTTCAGCCTGTCATATGTGTGGACGCTGTGCTGGATATCGTAATGCAGTAGTGCTCAAGGCTCGTTCCTGCAATGAAGAGATTGTAGAATATGGTGCGCAAAAAAATAATATCTGGGAAATACGTCTTTTGCTATACGGCATGATTGGCGTTGCTATTGGTGCCTTTACCTGGACAATAAACCCATGGTTTGTACACTTTAAATTGATTCTAGCTAAGTGGCTTATTGAGCATGATATCTTCTGGCCTCTCAGTAATACAGCTCCATGGTGGATTCTGACAAATTATCCGGCTAACAATGACAGTCTAAACTGGATTGATGGTTTTTGCATTATTGTTTACATTCTAGGCGCTGGTCTGTTATTCGGCGTTTTTCTAAGTGTTGTTCTCAGTCTCATCGCTACCCTCATGCGTCAGAAGCTAGTACTTAAACAGCACCTTGCTCAAGCTTTATTGCCTATAGCAGCAATGGGGCTTTTTCTTGGGTTAACAATGACAACAGTGAAATTGTTACAGTATGATATGGGTATATTATGGCAGCTGAATGATATTCGTGTCTTTTTTGTATTCGTAGCAAGCCTATGGAGTTTTTACCTTGGTATCCGTATACTGTCCTATTATCAGCCAAGCGTCTATCAATGGGTAGGGAATCTTTTACTCTGGAGTCTTGCGCTTATGCCAATCATTGTATCATGGCTGTTGATATTCAATGTCTTGTAAAAAATGATCTTCGCAGATCTGTTATGACAGATACTAACTAACTGACTGTTGGGGTGTTTTCACAGTCTTTTTTCGATAGCTTTTTTTTCTAATTTTTGTTTCAATCATTATTAAGGCTTCTTGCAATGTAACGGAGATAGGATCTTTGTCTGCGGGTAATGTTACATTGATGTTATTCCATCTAATGTAAGGACCATAACGCCCGATATTCGCAGTGATACTTTTTCCATTTTCAGGATGCAATCCGATGGCCTTAGGTAGAGAAAAAAGTAATAATGCTTTTTGTAAATTCATGTCTGATCGTTTCCAACTTTTCGGTAAGCTGACACATTTGGCACTTTTACCATCGCCTTGTTGTACATAGTGACCAAACCGACTTGCCCGTAATGTTATATCTTGCCCTGTTGCAGAATCCTGTCCTAAGAAAATCACGGAATTTTCTCCTAATTGCCTTGTATATTTGCATGCAGGATAATCCGAACAACCAACAAATGCACCATGACGACCAAGCTTAAGCGATAATTGACCGGTATGGCACAGTGGACATGAGCGCGGGTTAAGACCGTCTTTCTTTGGCGGAAAGAGAACTGAAGACAGAATATTATTCAGAATTTCCAACACGTTTGCAATGCGTAATGTCTTGATATCTGTTACCGTCGCCGAAAAGTGTTGCCAAAAATCACGCAGTACATTTTTCCAGTCGAGTTTTCCGTCAGAAATAAGATCGAGTTTCCCTTCAAGATCAGCCGTAAAATCATATTCAACATAACAGTTGAAAAAAACTTCCAGAAAAGCTGTAACAATCCGACCCTTAGCCTGCGGTACAAGTTTACGTTTCTCAATTACAACATAACCACGATCTTGCAGAATAGAAAGAATGGATGCATAAGTTGAAGGACGTCCAATACTCAGTTCTTCCAATTTTTTTATGAGTGCGGCTTCCGAGTAGTGCGGTGGTGGTTTAGTGCGATGTTGAGAAACAATAATTTTATTACATCTGAGATGTTCATTTATATGCATTACCGGCAGAAGTATATTTTCTTCATCCTCATTAGCAATATCATCTTTCTCACGGGGATTATTGAAAGCGGCAAGAAAACCGTCAAAATGAGTAACAGAACCTGTTGCACGTAGTGTGGCAATTAGGCCTCTGTTCACAGCATCAATGTCAATCGTTATGCGTTTAATATCTGCAGATCGCATTTGACTGGAAACAGCGCGTTGCCAAATCATCTGGTAAAGAGATGCTTGATCGGTATCAAGAAAGCGGCAGACACTATCGGGAGTACGGCTGAAATTGGTTGGGCGAATAGCCTCATGGGCTTCCTGAGCGTTTTTTGCCTTTTTTGAGTAAAAATGCGGCTTATCAGGTAGATAGGCATTGCCAAAGTTTTTTTTTATTATCATCCGTGCATCATCAATCGCTTCTGATACCATTTGTACACCATCAGTGCGCATATAGGTGATCAGTCCAGTAGTTTCTCCATCAAGGTCAATCCCCTCATAAAGGCGTTGGGCTAACTGCATGGTGCGCAACGCGGAAAAACCAAGCCGTAAAGAGGCTGTCTGTTGTAAAGTGGAAGTGGTAAAAGGCGGAAAAGGATGATATTTTATAGGTTTTTCTTCAACACACTGTACCTTGAAAAAAGATGCGCTTTCAAGCATACAGCGGATCTTTTCTGCATCCTCTACTGTTTTTATATCAAGTTTGCTACATTTTCTGTTTTCAATGCTGAACAGTCTGGCGGTAAATACATCGCCCCGTACTGTTCGAAAATGAGCTGTAATAGACCAGTAATTTTCACAGACAAAACGTTCAATTTCCACTTCACGGGTACAGATCAGGCGCAAAGCCACAGACTGAACCCGTCCTGCAGAACGCGCGCCCGGTAATTTTTTCCATAAAATCTGTGATAATGTAAAGCCAAAGAGATAGTCAAGCGCTCGTCTTGCAAGGTAAGCACCAACAAGATTGGCATCAATATCACGTGGGTTTGATATGGAATCAAGGACAGCCTTGCGGGTAATAGCATTAAAAACAACTCGTTTAATTATTTTCCCTTGCAGAACATTTTTTTCACGCAGAATGCTTAGTACATGCCAAGAAATCGCTTCTCCTTCGCGATCTGGATCAGTTGCCAAAATCAAACTATTACTTTTTTTTACAAACTTGGCAATTTCTGATAAGCGTTCTGCTGCATCTTGGCAGATATTCCATTTCATAGAAAAATCTTCATCCGGTAGCACTGAGCCGTTTTTGGCTGACAGATCGCGGACGTGACCAAAAGATGCAAACACTTTATAGTGCACACCAAGGTATTTATTGATTGTTTTAGCTTTAGCTGGAGATTCAACAACGACTATATGCATTTTTTTCAGAACGATGTACTAACTTCTACTGGTTTTGTAAACCAGTATGTTCAATCAATTCTTCACATAAGTCACGAAATTGGTCAAGAACTGAAAATGGATATTTTATGAAAATAAACGCGCTTTTCAGTTTTCCCTCCCAATTCTTCTCTCTGAACCTCTGTAAAGTCGTTTGAGATTACTGTGGTGTTGCAGTATGATGGTCATACTTATCAAGATAACAAAAAAAAATGTCCCTTCAGGTAGATAAAAAAATGACAAAAACGGCGTCACTATCACTGCTGTCAGGGATGCAAGCGAGGAATAGCGGCTAATCAAAGCTATCATTAGCCAGATCAATACAAAGATAAAAGCACAAGGACAAGACAGGGCGATCAGCACACCAAGATATGTTGCAACGCCTTTTCCTCCTTTAAATCGGATCCAGATAGGGAAAATATGTCCTAGAACAGCAAAAAAACCCGCCAGAATGCCAAGAGTTCTTGTGAAATAGGAGAAAATTAGTACTGACAACAGTCCTTTAAGGATATCACATAATAAAGTGAGCAGAGCAAGCGTTCGGCTTCCTGTCCGCAATACATTAGTCGCGCCAGTATTCCCTGAACCAATTGTACGTATATCATTCAAACCAGCAAAGCGTGTAAAAATAAGACCACATGGGATAGAACCAAGCAGATAGCCGGGCAGTAAAATAGCTATTGTCCAAAGAAGATTTATGATCATATCCAGATACAACGAGACCTCACTTTTTAATAGACTTATCTTTTGGAAACGTTTCCAATCTCTTTCAACCCACAGGAATAGACTGTCTTTCCTGCAACCATCGTTGTTATTACACGCCCCTGAAAAGACGTTTTTTCAAATGTGCTGTTTTTAGAATGCGAGTGCAACATATCCAGTTCAACGACCCATGGATTTTCAAGATTAACAATCACCAGATCAGCGTTTGCACCGGGTTTTAAGGTCCCAGCATCAAGCCTGAAAAGCTTTGCTGGTTTAGTAGAGAGTGCTTGCACAAGTGTTTTTAAAGGAACAAGGTTCTCATGGTAGAGACGTAGTGCTGCAGCCAACAATGTTTCTAAGCCGGCTGCGCCA